>CAVOJU010000019.1:0-55366 GCA_963696315.1 uncultured Gammaproteobacteria bacterium | reverse complement strand
AAGAGATACCTACATAGGAATTAGTAGTTGGGTAATAGCGATAATAATAGGGTCCCCACGTTTGCGAAGCCGCTCCTGCTGGGGAAAATAATTGTGGGTAGGTTTTTTCTGCCCAATTAAACAAACAATCGGGACGCGATACTCGACCACTGGGTGTGATTACTTGGGATAGCTTCCCTGCCCCCCCTCCATTGGCACCTGTGGGTTCCACGACGAAATGTAGTACATACAAGTGCTGCCCCATTAGTCCTATTGGGCTGCAGTCCATGTATGCTAATTGAGTCGGGTCAGTGGCTCCTAATGTTGGATCAGTGGCGTTAAAATTTATGCCGACGCCGACATTGTTATTTAGCGGTGGGTTAGTACCTATAACCGTTGTATTTTCAGCAAATGCATATGCAGTTATGCCGCCTTTGCCATCGCTCCCCGAGCCAAGCTGATATCTGATGGTTTCAATGTTTCCCATCAGGACGTCGTCCAGTGTACCGTGCAGATTGGTTATTTGTTGGTTATCGGCATTATATTCGAATGATCCTCTGAAGGTAGTGTCATCTGTAAAAATTAGTGTGACGTTATAGTCGATAATGCCTGCCTGTGCCATATGAACGTTGGTGAGCATTATTAATAATGTGGTAAACCATACAAGTGTTTTCATTTTAATATTCCTTTTGTTACGGGTTTCAGGTAGGGAATCTTGCCCCTTTTGTTGTTGAAGCAAATCAGTTGAGCATCTGTAGGTGTTAATTCTTTCGCCCAGCGCGGATAAATCCGCTCACCTACGTACTGGCTAAACACTGTTTCATTAGTGATTTCAATCATGCATGTTCCTAAGCCTAACTGTTTCTTAGTAAGTAACCGTCAAGCCCACATAGACCGTTCTTCCTAAACCTGGCAGGTTTTGAGTTTTTGGTCTGGCCTGAGCTAACGTCATAGCATCGTAGTCGCCAATATAGACACCAGACGTTGGATTATAATATTGCTTATCGAGGATGTTATCCAAGCCGACATCTATGCTCAGGTGTTTCCACTGATATCCCGTTTTGGCGTTCAACAGAAAATAGGAGGATGTCTTTAATTCGTTTCTAATAGCCTGCACATCGTCTTTCTTATCAACATACTGCATTTCTAAAGTGTTTTTCCATCCCTCCCGCTCATGATCAAGGCTTAGTTTTAGATTGAAAGGCATCATGTGATATAGGTTTCCACCATCCATACGTTGGCCTCTAACATAACTCATAATGGAATGGGCAGAAAATTCTCCAAAGGTTTTACTTTTATACAAATCAGCTCTGCCCGTCACATCAACGCCCCATAACCGGGCATCATGATTAGCAAACCGTAAATAGTAGAAGCCATTATTGGGCTGCCTGCAGGTACTGCATCGGTCGACATCAATGAAATTTTCGACATAGCTGAAATAAGGGGTAATCTTGATACCCCAGGCATCGGATTTAGGGTCATAAAAATCCGCTGTAAAGGTAATGTTGTGCGCAGTTTCTGGTTTTAGATTTATATCACCAACATAGCCATTGCCATCACTAAAAGAGCCATTCATGGTCATCGGCATCGGGCTGGTACTCCATGGATAAAGCTCATGCAGTGATGGTGCGCGGTTTTTGCGAGCATAACCAAAATCATATTGACTCCAATGGTTAGGCGTAAATTGCATTAATGCAGCAACATCAAAGGTATCAAAGTTCCGTTTATGGCTTAGGTTATTAAATGCAATAGCCTGAAAATAATCGGCAGTTATATTATTGTATGCTTGAGCATCTCCCGTGTCGCTCATGGTGTGGTCATATCTTAACCCCAACATACTTTTCCATTGTGATGACCAATTCATTTCCACCTCGGCAAAGGTACCAACACGGTCCCGCGTTGCATTATTGAGGTTAATAAAAGTATTAGGCCCCATCATGCTTGCGAAAGTGGAAGTAGGCGGCCAAAAATCGTCGATTTCGCTGCTATGAAATTCGTTGCCAAAACGAAAGGTATTATCCTTTTTTTCACCAAATGGCATCTCGGCTTGTAGTTTGTAGCCAAAATTTTTACCGCGGGTTTCCATGGGCATTGGTTCTGGAGCAGTTCTGTCGGGTCCGTAGTCCATGCTATGGCTGGTATTCTCAAGATAGAGTTTACTGTCCAGGCTACCCCAATCAAACAGGCCTTTATAATGGACGTTCCCAAAAATACTATCATTGTTAGTCAAGTCCATACGCGCAGTTGGGAATCCTTGAAAAGGAATATGCTGTTGTCCGCCTTTGATTTCCAGTAAATGATCATCGAATTTGAATGATAATGCGGCTGCATGATTTTGGTTTTCAAAGCTGCTTGATTGTATAACGTTGCCATTAGCATCACGGTAATTTCTTCTTTGCGTATCCGAGCCCGTGTAATCCAATCTGACATTTTCGTTAGCAATCCCGGCTGCAATACTGCCACCAAAGGCATCGCCATTACTGCGATAAAATGATGAGGCTTTACCTGTAAGCAAGAGCTTTTTACCCGGCTCAGCAAACACAGGATCGAGCGATTGAACCGAAATAGTTCCTGCAATACTGTCGCCGCCCATGCTGACAGGTGTAACACCCTGTAGAATGGTGATGGAGCCAATGTTCGTACGGTCAACATAAGACAGCGCTGGATTCATATGGTTGGGACATATTGAATTAACAGTCATGCCGTTAACATCAATTTTGATACGGGTATCGTTTAAACCGCGCATTATTGGCAATGAGGACACCCCGCCGCCCGCCTGCAAACTCATTCCTGGGGTATCTTCTAATAATTGTGCCGTGTCAGAGACTTGAGCGCTTTTCCTGATAATTTTCTCGGCCTTAATTTCATCTTTAACCGAAAGGGCATAGGCTGGTTCTTCGCCGACGACTATGATGTCTTCAAGAGCGATGGGTTTTTCATCCGATGCGCTTTTTTCGGCTTCATCTTTGGCATAAGCGGCTTGACAAGCCGCGAATACTAATACGCATAAGGTAAATAAAGGTTTATTGCTCATACTTATTGCTCATACTGTGTTCCGAATTTGATGCCATTACCGAGAACGTTATTAAATTCCCGATAAACTCTTAATTTAACGGCACTATAAAAAGTAAGCCAATTGTCTACGGCGCCAGATAATCCTCAAATGGCTGCAACGGAACTTCTGTGCCAGTTGCACCTACCGCAGGAATCAGCAAAAACTCATCTTTAGCCAGATTGGGATTCAAAGCATGAGGAGTCACAGACGCCTGATCACCTTCATGCCCATGCGGAATCAAAATCTCCGGATGATCGAACGGTGCTTTTTCGTAACGAACCCTGTCATCGGTCAATGTTTTTAAAAACTCGACCAGATCTTGGCGGTTTTGCTCAGAGAACAGCAGGTCGGGTTGTGGAAATACACGCGTAACCTGTTTCGCGTCATTGGCAAAATTACCGCCCCGAGTGTAAAACTCGACCACTTGTTCTAAAGACGCCATGCCGCCGTTATGCATATAGGGCCCTGTTAGCTCGACATTACGCAATGAAGGTATTTTAAAACTGGCTTTGACCTCTGCGACCATTTTCCTGGTATTGGGGTTATTCAGCTCAGCCAGAGCAGAGTTAGGCGTAGGAAGAAAAGCATTGTTGGCAGCCGGTAAAAAGCAATTTTTAGTGTCTTGTGGCTGAGGTTTAATACCATCTGCGGGTGTAAATAAGCTGGCTGCCAAATGAGGTAGTTGGAAGTTTAACGCGAACGCCTCCTGAAAATCACAGGCACGCACCCTGGTTACGTCAGCATCTAACACTCCGCGCTCATTTCCTGCTAAATGCTGTAGATATTGTTGGCTAAACGCTAATGGATTGCCAAAATCGTCGACACCGCCTAGACCAATGTCCGCCGTTTCCTTGGCAACACCTGTGGAGGCAAATCCTGTATCAATAAATGAGGTTACAGCGGTATTTCGCGCAAACAGGGCAATACGGTTAACAACATTGGTTGTAGTACTGATAAAGAAAGTCGGTTCGCCAAATGCCTCCGGGTTTGTCTGATTAGCAACAGCATTTGCGTTTACCGAGGCGGCAGTAAAATTCGGACCTATATGGCAAAGAGAACATTGATTTTTTCTAAATTGTTCCAATCCTCTCAATTGTGCCGCTGTCAGGTCGATCGGCTGATGGGTAGCATCTCGGGCACTCTTGTCGAACGGCGATTCATCAGAAATCAGGGTACTTTCATAAAGCTGAATCGCCAGGCTAAAAAACATCCCAAAATTTGCTTCCATTTGGCTGTAAGGCGAACCCTCGATGGGATTACCGAATTTACCCAGCCGTGAATACGACCAGTATTTTTGATTGAAAGCCTGCCTGACCAGCGTTTCGTAAGTGGTATTGAGTCCGGGTTGTAAATTTTCCGGACTACTTAAACTTAAACTTCCAAGCACACTGTCGTTCCAGTGTACTTTTTGGTTTTCCAGAGGATGGCGCTGCAACAATTTTCTACCGATATCTTTCAGGGATCGGTTTTTGCAGCTCATTTCGGTTGTATTCAGGGGCGGTGCTGTCGCCAAAGAAGCCAGGGAGGAATTAATCAAATGCAACCGCTGTTTGCTGACTGTGTTCGAGTTTATTTTTACCCATACGCCTGCATTCGGATCACGATCCCCCCATGGACTGCTACCGTTAAATACATTATTCGCACGGCCATCCCAAAAACTGCGATGATTAAAAATCGCATTAATCACACTCGGCGCATTTCGGGGGGTACTCCGCCTGGTGCCGATGCTTCCTGCATGAAATAAGGTATCAGCACTGCGGTTACAATCGTCAATACTGCTGCCGATTGGGTTTACTGCTTTAAATTCGCCACCGAATGTGCCTGACGATCCGGTAACATTGTCCGTATCGTAAGTGATCCGAGATGTCTCTTGCAGTGGTTCCTGTCTTTGATGTAAGGGAAAATCACTTAAGCTGAGGGCACGGTTCGATCCCAGTAACGCACCAACGGCAGAAATACCAAACTCTTGCGCGTTTGACGGTGACGATTGACCACCTGGAGCAACCTGATTTTTTATCCTGCGATCAGCACCGGCATGAAAATGACAAGAACCGCAAGCCATGCCGTCGCTTCCGACATTGGTATCCCAAAACAGTGCTTTACCCAATGCAATTGCGGCTGTCTTATTGACTACGATCGGATCGGAGCCGTTCAACAATCCCGGCACTTCCGGTACCGGTAAATATTTCAGGCTAATTGGCATTGGCCCGAGTGCCAAAGCATGGGCACTGGAACTATACAGTGAGGCCCATAATAAAAAGAAAGCCAATGGGCAATCTCGAAACAATGCCATGGTTTTTCTCCAAGAGAATCGGTTAAGAGGCGTTATTAAGCCTCCTTAAATACACTTAAATATATCGAAATGTATGTAAAGTAAGCCGTAACAAGCTTTTTTGGTTTGATAATTCAAAAGTTTCGGGCAACTGTGTTTGGTTGCCCGAGATTTTGGCATCCGGTAATAGGCAAAACCGAAAATTGTCGCCCTATTTAATCATGGGAATGCCGGGCATAAACAGCATGCCCGGCTGCGGCTACCATCCTTATTTACACCCGGATAGTGCGAACCAAATGGATGAAGCCCCCTGATCTACGGGCACACCATCCGCTCCCGCGTAATACACATGGTTATCTTTAGAAGAGACGCCTACATAGGAACTAGTATCTGGGTAAGAGCGATAATAATAGGATTCCCATGTTTGCGAAACCGCTCCTGCTGGGGAGAGCAATTCTGGGTAATTTTTTTCTGCCCAATCAAACAAACAATCCGTAGCCGAAACGGGAATAGCGGAAACCTTAACATCTATCGGAGTAGGAGTACCCGCGGTGTTTGTTCCACCCAGAAAGATAGTGTAATAACCTGGTTTCAAATTGATTAATGTTAAATTGGCGTAGATCAAGCCCCCTGCATCAGCAACACTGCCGAAAACGCCATTTTCATAACGATCAGAAATACTAAGGTCGTAAGCACCAGCAGCAACACTCTCACCATAGGCATTGGTATAGTCAATGCCTGAAGCATTTACATAACCTAGCGTTTCGACGATACCGTTAGCCGTAGTATTCCCAGGTAATGAGGGGGAAACCGAATCATCAGTCGCCCAAATAATACCAGCAGTTCCTGCCTGAGCAACTTGATTGAAATTATGAATAGCCCCGTTAGTAACCGCGTCAGCTGTTCCTGTACCCGCACCAACAAAACTTCCATCTGTTCTATAGACAGTAAAACCCGGAGCGTTAGTCGTTGCTGACGTTAATGAAACAATAACATTAGCCGCGCTGGGTACTTGGAAACTAAGCCATGCGCCACTCATGCCCCATGCGTTGTTATTTAACGCCGGATTACCAGTGTAACTATTTTTATTCGAATTAGCGGCAATCGCTTGAATAGTAGTTCCCGGGTCGAGAATGTTGTCCAGCTTAACCCATGCAGGCTCCCAAGATGGAGGCTCGGCGGCCATAGTAAACGTTGCAAACGTTAAAGCCGCTGCTGTTAAAGTAATTTTAAAAATAGGTTGAATTGTTGTATTCATTGTATTGATCTCCAAATAATTACAGGTTGAGGTTGAGGTAGTTTTATTATGGAACTATTGTGTAGCTTGTTTAATTTCACCTTTATTAGCTTCAAAGTAATACCATCTTGAGGAAAAACGTGCCGATGCCGTTTTTCATGTCGTGGTTGCGCGGTATGTAGTCGCCATCATCTCGACTTGCTGCTGCCGCTTTCATAACTTCGAATTTTTAAAATAACGAATATGTTTACGCCGCATTATTCTAAATCACACTTCTCACAAAGCTCCAAAGCAAAGGCTGCCACTTCCATGCAGGATGGCAAAAGGGGGCAATATCTGGCACCTTCCTGCTGGCTACAATGAGCATAATCTTCAGTTGCATCATTATCCCACAGTCAGCCTAGGGCTTACAGGAGGAGTAATTGACTATTTGGAAGGTTGACTATTTAGAAAATATAGGCTTGTGAAAAGGGCATTATTTATGCCATAAATATTTATTATTTATAAATTAACCGGTTATATTTTTAGTCTCCATAAATTGTAATTAAACTGTGTTATATGACACAGTTTAAGTAAGTGATATGACACACTTTTGCATTAAGCTTTGGAGCTTTGGTAGGCTGATTTTTGAGGATCATTTGGAAAATCTTGCAAAATACCGGCAGACATTGCGGTTTGTAATGATTTAGAAAGGGCGAAGATTTTATGTTTTTTTCCGGGTGGAAAGATTGTCGCAATAAGTCTATCTGTTTTGGTTTGCGGGAGCGGCGCCTTTGTCGCGACTTGAACCTCCTAGTCGCGACAAAGGCGCCGCTCCCACCCTGATAACCCGGAATCATCCAAGTGCGGGCAAGAACTTATTGATTTCCCGCCAAAAGATCCTGGTAAAACGACTCCAGACGCTGCCGTAATTGCTTGAGCGCATCAATCATGCGCTGCCGATAGGCGTCGATAACAGGATACTTCTGCTCGGCGGCTGCGTGGCGCTTCATTCTGGTATGGGAGGAGGCTCGTTGTCTACGACTATGAAGGTTCCGGGTATCATCCCCATCCAGCAACTCCAGGGAACCACGCCGCTTTCCGGCGGTGTAAATTCGATAATTTGTGTTCCCTCTTTCAGCTCGATTTTCATCTTGTATTGAGGAATCACGATGGTCTTGTTGCACTCGTTCATTTCCTTGCCGTCAATCACCCACTTGACTGGAACGCCTTTGCGCAGGGTGAATTGGTTGGGTGAGAAGCTGCTTTTCAGCACCTCCATGTTGATAGTTTGTTCAGTGTCGCATGTCGGGGTTTCCGCCACGGTCGGCGACAGTTGTTGCGACACGCGTGCGACCAGGGTATTGAAGTCTACGCCTGTGCCCGTTACCGCCAGCCCCCGATTAAGCATGATTGCACCCAGAATCATGACGATAAAGCCGGAGGCTTTCAGTAATTTGGGCGTCAGGTTTGCCGAAAGCAGGCTGGTGAGAAACCCGAAGCCCAACAGCAAAGGCAAAGTGCCGATGCCGAAAAAGAACAAAATGGCCCCGCCCTGAATCCAGTTGCCCGTGCCGGCGGCCATGACGTACATGGCTTGCAAAGGGCCGCAAATAATCATCAGGCCATTCAGGAGGCCAATGACGAAGGGGTTGCTGCGTTTGCGGTATTCCTTGCCAACGAAGCGCATGACAAACTTTGGGGTCCTGATGTGGAAATGGCTCAGTGCAGGGAACACATCCAGCATGTGCAAGCCGAACAGGATCAGAAAAACCCCGGCAGCGACACCGACTGCGCCTTGCGCATAGGGCGTAAAGGCGACGACCGAGCCAAACGCGCCAAACAATGCACCGATAGCCGTATAGGACAGCGTTTTACCGATGCCGTAAAGGAAATGCGTGGCATAGGATTTCTGTCCATTGGCGGCGCTTTTCGCGGTATAGCCCAGGATCAGAGGCCCGCACATGCCCACGCAGTGAAAACTGGTCAGGAAACCGATCAGGACCAGCAGTCCGTAACTCATGTCCCGACTAAGCTTGGGCATATCGGTATGGTTCATAAACCAGCTATCGAGCCAAAGAATAAAGCCAATGCCCATCAGCGCAAGCGTCACCGCTGCAATCTTTTTTAATGCAATGAACAAGGCGTTAGTTCGCGGATGGACCGGGCTGGGCTGTAAACTCTCGTTGGTAGTGTTCATGATTGGGATTTGAGCATGGGTGAAATTCTCCGGATTGGCATAGAAGGCCGTGAGGTTTAGCGTTAGTAATAAGCTTGGTGGAGCAAATACAGACATAGATTATTGAATACTAATATAAGGGTCAAGTCATCGATTTATTTTCTATAACGATGGCTCGAAACAATAGTTGGCGCAAAATCAATTTCATATTGAGTAAATCAGGCCATTGATTGTGAGGTAAATTGCCCGGTTTTTAATAGACCAGAGCGCAATGAAAGGGCCGGATTGAATATTAAATGACTGCTTAAATTTATTGATTGACTTGGCTGTGAAAGTTGGCTTAAATTATTTTAATTTTAAATGTAGGGTATTCCATGAATCACATATCTGCAGGAACACATTCTACCCCCATAGAACCGGGCAAGGGGCAAATGACAATGGAAGGCAGTCATTCGTCTAAAGGGGATATGATAGTCAAGGGTGTCGCTACGGCCGTGGCGGCAACAACGATCATACAAACCGGCAAAGGGGTCATGGCTACACTTGCCAAGACATCCGCTTGTCATGTTTGGCCTGGGTATTACCGCGGGTTTTTTGGTGCATAAATACCGTAAAGAGATTATTTCGATTACCAGCAAAACCGCCGAGCAAAGCAAGGATTTTGTATTGCGGCAAAAAGAAAATCTTAAAGACCTGCTCGCGGAAACCCAGGAAGACGCTGAAGAGAAGCATGTTTCAAAATAAATCCTGCTCTTGCTTGTCAAGAGGTCATCGTTCGATTCTGAATCAGTATTCAGTTTTCGAGCTCCGTTTTAACTCACTTCAAAGGAAAATTACTTATGGCACATGTACACGGAGAAAAAGCTGCAACCCAGATAAAGTCTGTTGGCAATGCTGGAGCTGCAAAAATGATGGACCCCTCAATGGGGAAAATGGGCATGGGCTCAATGATGAAGGAGGGTATGGGTCCGATGATGAAGGAGGGCATGAAGCCGATGATGCACGAAGGCATGGGATCAATGATGATGGCAGGCATGGGGCCGATGATGAAATCTCCTGGAGTTGCCACAGGCGCCGCTACGGGCGCTGTTGTAACTGCCGGTTCCAGCGCAGGGAAAAGTGTTATAAGAAAAATCTTCACACATCCCTTGGTACTTTTCGGTCTCGGAGTCGCGGTGGGCTATTACATACATAAGTACCGGAAGTCTATCATCTCGACTTCTGACGAAGAGCAAGAAGAATAAGGGTTTTGTTGTGTAGCAAGGGAAGCATTGTAAAGTGCTGTTTTGCTTAAAGACATAGCCGGTTTGGAATTTCTGACAACTCACTATCAGGGACACTGAAATGAAGTCTTCTCATGCCGGCAGCCTAACTCATGGCACAGTGGCTCATGCACTGAACCGCCGAGTTCGTATTATTGCTCCAGTTTTGCTCAAGGATCCGGAGCGGGCATGTGTTCTGGAAATTATGCTGCAAAAGCGGGATGGCATCGAAAAAGTTCGCACAGTTCCTGATATTGCCTCCCTGGTCATCCATTTTGATCCCAAAAAGCTTCCGAAAGATAAGCTATTCACTCTATTGGATACCTTACTGGCGAATTTGGGCAAAAGAAAACCCAGCGCTACTCCCGCGCAATTGCTGCTGACCGATGCTGATCTCAGCATCGCTAAACAGGAATTCAATCTCGCAGTCGATGGCATGACTTGCGTATCCTGCGCGCTGTTAATCGAAATGCTATTGAAGCGGGATCCTCGTATTTCCTCGGCAAACGTCAATTTCGCCTCGGAAACGGCCTCTGTGACTGGCCGGGTCAGCAAAGAAGCCGTGTGTACGCTAATCAACAACATGGGTTACAAGGCGCACAGTCTTGATAGTCTGGCTCAGCGGCAAATGATGATCGTGCGCGAAAAGCAACGCCTGGTTGATGCCCGGCGGCGCGCCGTTCTGTCCGCAGTACTGAGTGTTGCCCGTCATGATTATCGGCATGGCGGCACATGCGTCCCGATATGGGCATTGGGCCCAGCATTTACTCGCCACGCCAATTGTGCTGTGGGCAGGACGGCCGTTCTTTGAAAAAGCCATAAAGCTGGCTAAGCAGCGCGCGACCAATATGGACAGCCTGATTGCTTTAGGCGTGGGTTCTTCTTATGGCTATAGCGTAGCGTCCCTCCTGGCAGGTAAAGGGGGGCTGTATTTCGACTCTGCGACCGGGATCATTACTTTCGTGCTGATCGGCCGCTACCTGGAGGAAAAAGCCAAAGGCAAAGCCCATGAAGCGATTCGCTCACTGGTAAATTTGCAACCGCAACACGCCACAGTCCTGCAAGGCAGCAACGAAGTCACGGTCAACGTAGAGGATGTTCTGATTGGCGATATTTTGCTGGTACGACCGGGGGAAAAAATTCCGACTGACGGCATCGTTATCGAAGGCATTTCGACGGTAGACGAATCGATGGTCACGGGTGAAAGCATACCGGTCATAAAGGAACCGGGGCATCGCCTGGTGGGCGGGTGTATCAATGCCAATGGCGCATTGAAGATGCGAGTCACCGCTGTCGGCGCAGATACTTTCCTCGCCAACATCATTCATATGGTGGATCAGGCCCAATCTTCCAAATTACCCATTCAAAAAACCGTGGATCGCATTTCTTCTGTTTTTGTGCCTTCGGTGATGGCGGTATCAGCCTTGACATTTCTAAGCTGGCTGGCAGTTGGCGCGGGTTTTCGAACCGCTTTAAGCAATGCCATAGCCGTATTGTTGATCGCCTGTCCGTGTTCGCTCGGGCTGGCGACGCCGATGGCCATTATGGTTGGCACTGGCCAGTCGGCGCGGCGCGGCGTTTACATTCGCAATGGCGCAAGCCTGGAGATGGCTTCAAAATTGACGACGATTGTATTCGATAAAACCGGAACCATTACCGAGGGCAAGCCGCGGGTCACGGATTTTATTAGCATTTCCGGAGAGGACGAAGAGAGGATATTGGCATTGGCCGCCGCCGCAGAAAATGGTTCCGAGCATTTTCTCGCGAAATCTGTCGTCGCTTATGCCCTGGATCGAAATGTTAGCCCCGCCGAGGCCGATGAATTCAACAATGTTCCAGGTCACGGCATTACTGCTCGCGTGGACGGTTGCGAGGTTCTCGTTGGTAACCGCGCCTGGCTGGAACAGTCAGGCGTTGATGTCAATGCCTTCGTGCAACGCGCCTTAACCCTGGCCGAACAAGGCAAGACCCCGGTTTATGTTGGCGTGGATGGCAAGATGTCCGCCCTGTTCGGCATCGCCGACCGGCCCAGAGCAAACGCCGGCAAAGCCATCGAAAGGCTGCGCAGGCTTGGCATAAAACCCATGATTGTTACCGGTGATACCGAACAAACAGCACGTTACATTGCCATGCAAGTCGGCATTGATGCCGTTATCGCGCATGCCAAGCCGGAAAGGAAACTCGAAATTATCCGCGAGCTGCAAGCTCAGGGTAACAAAGTCGGCATGATTGGTGACGGCATTAATGATGCACCCGCCCTGGCAGCGGCAGATGTCAGTTTTGCCATCGGGACTGGTACCGATGTCGCCATCGAAACGGCTGATCTTACCCTGGTCAGCGGCGATATCAGTAAAATCGCTGACGTCATGGAATTGAGCGGCGCAACCTTAAGCATCATCAAGCAAAACCTGTTCTGGGCGCTGGGCTACAACACGATTGCCATTCCGGTAGCGGCGCTCGGTAAATTGAACCCCATGATCGCCTCAGCCGCCATGGCCTTAAGCTCCATTTCAGTCGTTCTTAATTCCCTGCGCCTGCAGCGTAAATAGAAGCCCCCGGAGGACGCTGATTTCAGGGAAAATCAAGTCCTATCCGGTGGTTTATTCAACGCAGTTTTGCTCATGCGGGTAACAATGGGCCAGCCAACTGACTCATCCGCCTAGCCAGCTCATCGATTCAGGACTGTGGGCCGCCTGCACCCGCAGGGCAAAATCAGCCTGCTGCATTTACCGATCCTGAATGTTTTTTATCATGCCGGCGTAGTAATCAATCATTTGTTTGAGAAAATCAACCATTTGCCCAAGCAACAAAATTACCGAGTCAATTTCATTTTTTATATCATGGATGAAATTATGCTGCTGGAAGCCTTCTGCCACATAAAATGACATGCCATGGTAAATAGTATTGCAGCCCATTACTATCATGATGAAGGCGGCAGACTTCAGCATTAGCCCTCTAAAATGCGCACTCATTTTGCCAAAGGCCACGCTGACAAACAGCATGGTAGGCAGTGTACCCGCACCGAAGGTCAGCATTAACAGGCCTCCTTCCGGGATGGTCGCTGCCGACGTTGCTTTAACCGCCATGGCAAAGGTTAAAGGACACGGCATCAAGCCATTTAACAGTCCGGCAATCATTGCGCCGAGCAGTGGCCCCTTGGTTCTTGATGCCGCATAGCCTTTACGCAATACATTCATCGGCAGCAGCCTGACTGAGCCCTGAAAGGGAATCCAGCCTAAAATACCAAAGGCGAGAATAATGACGACAGAACCAATAAACATTTGCAAAATGCTTTGAACTTTGCCGAACATCCCGCTGGAAACCAGAACGACGCCAAGCGCAGCCGCGGCAAATCCGACCAGGGTGTAAACAAATATTCTGGCAATTTGATAAACAAAATACGGCAAATAACTTCTTGAGGGACCAGCGTTCATAAAGTAGCCGGAAACCAGCGCGCCACACATGCCCAAACAATGCCCGCTGCCTAACACGCCAGCCATAAAGGCCAGACCGTAATCAAAGCCACCCGCGGCAGGCATCACATGCTGCATGCCCATATCCATCGTTGAATGATCCATTGGCAATCCTATTTTTTACTTAACCGTAATGAATTAACAATAACCGAAACCGAGCTTAAGGCCATTGCGGCCGAGGCGATCATCGGGTTGAGTTTACCCATGGCCGCAACCGGAATGGCGATAACGTTATAACCAAACGCCCAGAATAGATTTTGTTTAATGATCCTGATGGTATCGGTGCTTAACTGAATGGCTTCTGTCACTTTGGTAATATCTCCGTGCACGAGCGTCATATCGGCCGATTCAATCGCGATATCAGTACCTGTGCCTATGGCAAAGCCGACATCAGCGGCCGCCAATGCCGGCGCATCATTAATGCCGTCACCGATCATGCCGACGTTTTTGCCTTCATTTTGAAACTGATGAATGATGGCTAGTTTTTGCTCAGGTTTGGCATTGGCAATCACTGTTTCAATGCCCACCATGGCAGCAATATAATGGGCCGTTTTTTCCGTATCACCGGTTACCATCAGGGTATGTATGCCCAATTTTTTCAGGTGTTGAATTGCCTGTATGGCCTGTGGACGGGGTTTGTCGGCAATTCCAAAGACAGCGGCAGCTTTGCCATTGATGGCCATCAATACCGGCGTTTTGCCCTGCTCTGAAAAATCACTGGCTGCAGCCAGCAAGCCGTCAACAGCTATGCCTTTTTCCAGCAGCCAGGCCTGATTGCCCAGCAACATTTTTTTACCATCCACTTCGGCTTCGATGCCGCGCCCGGTTTCACTATAAAAATGCGTACAATCCCGTAATTCAATAGACCGCTCTTTAGCATAAGCCACTATCGCCTTGCCCAAAAAATGTTCTGAATTATGCTCTGCCGAAGCCGCCAGGCTGATTATTTTTTCTTCGCTCATTCGCGACAATTTCAGTACATCAGTAACCTTGGGCTTGCCTTCGGTAATCGTACCGGTTTTGTCAAAAACCACGACATTGAGCTTCGCGGCTGTTTCCAGGCTTTCGCCATTACGGATATAAATCCCTTCGCGGGCGGCCTGGCCGGCGCCCACCATAATCGCAGCCGGTGTTGCCAAGCCCAGCGCGCAAGGGCAGGCGATCAACAACACGGTGATGGCGTTACCGAAAGCAAAGCTGAATGGCGCGCCCGCCAGCAGCCAGCCGGTCATGGTCAAGCCCGACAGGATCATCACGGAAGGCACAAACACGGCGGAAATTTTATCCACCTGTTTTTGAATCGGCAGCTTGGTGGCCTGCGCCTGATCAACCATGTGTACGATCCCCGCCAGCACGGTATCCATGCCCACCGCTGTTACCCGGATACGCAACGCACCGCTGCCATTAACACAACCGCCAATCACCTTATGACCAAGGTCTTTAACGACAGGCAGGCTTTCTCCCGTTACCATGGCCTCATCAACCGTGGATACGCCCTGAATCACGATGCCGTCGGTAGGGATTTTCTCGCCGGGACGAACCAGCAGCACATCGTCGATAGCGCAATCGTCAACGGCAATGACTATTTCTTGCCCGTCACGGATAAGTGTCGCGGTTTGCGGTTGCAAATCAACCAGTTTACGGATGGCTTCACCGGCTTTGCCTTTGGCGCGTTCCTCCAAAAAGCGTCCCAATAACACAAAGGTGATAATGGCCGCCCCCGCTTCGAAGTAGATATGTCCTCTGCGCCTCAATAATGCCGGCAAACTATAACCATAAGCCGAACCCACACCCAGCGCGATCAAGGTATCCATATTGGCCGTTCGTTGTTTTGCCAAGCGCCAGGCTTTTGCAAAAAAAGTTCCGCCCGACCAGAAAACCACGGGAGTTGTCAGCGCAAACTGCAGCCAATGCAGCCAGCGCGATGTCGGCATAGCCATGCCCACAACGACAACGGGAAGACTCAACAATCCAGACCAGATAAAACGCCGTTTGGCCAAAACAATCCGTTGCTGTTCCTTTTCAATCAGATACTTGCGTTGGGATAAGGTATCCATCGCGTAGGTTTTATAACCCAGGGTTGCTACCTTGGCGCTTACCTCGCCCTTGGCCAGCTGACCATGAACAGTCAGCGTTGATGTACCGAAGTTGACACTGGCCTGTTTGATTCTGGGATCACGCTTCAACACCATTTCGATCAGCAAGGCACAAGATGCGCAGGTCATACCCTCAACGGCAAGATCAACTTCCTGTACCGGACCGTTAAAGACTTGCTTGTCCTGGGTGCGCTGATCTGCCTTTCTCCGGGCAATATTGCCCAGCACCGCATCCATCAATATGAGCAAATTCGTTGTTGGCAAACGCGAGGAATCAAACTCGATAACAACAGAGCCCAGGGCGTAAACCGAGCAAACTTTTTTTATTTCAGGGCGCTTTTTTAAAAGAATCTCGAAAATATAGCCGCGCTCTTGATCGTTTTTCAAAATCGGCGAGACAATTCTGACACGCCTTTTTAATTGATGAACCAGCTGGAAATTTTTCGGGGCAGAAATGTGTGTATCCATGGCGGAAGTTCTAGGAAATATGTCGGGGGAAATGTGACAGCCGGTTGTAGCCCGATCAGGAAAGGTTCAATTTTTGGCAACTACTCAGCAGGTGTTATAAGCGCCACAGATCCACGGATTATAAAATGGCTCTTTTATTTCCTGTGACTCTGTAGCGTTTTGTTTGCTGCTGAGTAGTTACTATTTTTGTTTGCGTGAGCGAACCAGCAAAAAGAACATATAAAACAGTGCCATCCATTCATAACGATACTTGAGGGGTTTTACCAGCCACTGCTGAGTAATGTTGTTCCAGTGCAATCGTATAAGAAAAAGCACCAGAATATCATTTAGGAAATCAATGATGGTTTTTTCCGGGTCTTTCATGAAGGCCGTGGGTTTTTTCATGCCTAGCTTGGTAATGACTTTGGCAGCCTGAACGGTTTCTTTTGCATCACTGAATTTTTCTTTGGCCCAGCGTGTTGCCTTAAGATTATTGAAGCCGGATTTGGCTTTTTCCGTCCACCGAGCCGATTTTGCAACAGGTGCGGGTATCAAGGCGCCTTTTGTTTCCATATCCGCGAGTGCATCAAACAATTGCTTAGCCAATGACTTGAAATCACAAACAGATTCCTCAAAACGAATCGATAATTTCTGCTGACTGCGATAGAGATTGACGCGATATACACCGTCAATTTTAGAAATTCTATTCGTTACCGCTTTGGCTACCTGAGCATTGCAAATCTGGGCAGGTATTTGAAACCTCACATGCCCGTCCGCTCGATAACGCAGTACAAATTCTTTTTGGATAGACATCATTTAGTAAGCCCCGAGAAAAACAAAACGGATGCCCTGACTTCACGCAGACAGGAAAAACACCCGTTAATGAAGTCGCATCATTCAGTAAAGAATGTGTCAACTTTGGTGAAGAATCTGCCGGTTATTCCTTGCTTTCAGCGACAATATCTTCCAAATTTTCTTTTTGCTGTAACACAAAATCTTTACCGGCATCCACCGCTCTGGCGGTGCTGGAAATGATTTCTTTTCTGTATTTATAGACGAGATAGCCGGCTACCACGCCCAAGCCAAAAACCAGAACCGGATGTTTAGCGATGTTATTCATGAGTCTACTCCCCGTATGCACTGTAGTTGAAACGATTGACCCCTTAACAACTTCTTTAGCCACAGAATTGGCTGAATTATCATGTAGGTGCTTCATATTTGATTTTTCCGAAATAATTTGAAAAATTAATGAATAATTAACCCTGATCAGACTCAGGCAGAATCAGATCTTCATTTAGCAATTGATAGATACCCTTGCACCCTTCACAACAAAATGCCTTATCACCTTCTTTGGTTTTCAATGTAAACCCTGGTATTTCCACGGGTAACCCGCAAAGATCACACACTTTTTTAATATCAGTCATTATATTCAAATGGATTATTTAACTTGTTTGTCATATTAGCAAAATATGAATTTGCCTACAACAGCCATCAATTTATCATTGGCGGCTCAATTGAAGATTCCCTAAGCCAGCCAGGCAAAAAAAAACAGCGTGGATGGTGCAGGGCAGATTTAGAATATTGGGCTTTTCCTGATGTCAGGCGGATTTATACAAGGACGATCAGCAACCTTGCTTAGCGCGATGGGTTGGGCGCTAAGCAAGATTTAGCTTTTCCAAAAGCCCGGCTTACGCCAGCAGAAATGCTATATAGGTTCATAACAGAACAGGGTAAAAGCAACTTAGCTGTCTCTCCTCTGAGACATGGGGCGCATTAGCGCTGCCTGCCGATAAACAGGGCGGCGTAAACCGGTCAACTCAACACAGGGGTAATAATTATTGAACGTCTATAAACCAATAGAAACATTGATTGCTAACTTCCCGCTCAGCTTCAATCCAGTCTTCCAATTCATGACCGCTTGCAAAACCTCTTTTCTCGGCTTTAAAACAAGCGCGTTCTGCAATCATTTCCCGGAATTTGTCTGGGTCGATGTGTTTGCGATGGGTATTTTGTATTGCTTTATATTCAATTTTCATTTCCCCTCCTGACCTTATCGAAGGCATGTTTTTCGAGCAATGGAACCAATTAAAATACATTAAGTTGTTAACCCTTGTTACACCAGACTAACAGCGATCACATATCGTTATTCAGCAAATCCCGTCATTGGGATGGGGTTTCGCTTTGCGCTCTAACGAGTCATGCCGGGCTAATCTTGCCTTGACACCCCCAAATCTGTTTGAGACAGATTTGTGCGGGATAAATCGGCAGGGTAGCCGAATTGCATTCGCCATCCAGACTGCATAGATAATGCAGAACCATCCCTGGCACTGAACCCGCTTCTTAGCCGATCCTTGCGAGTATGAAAAACTTGACTGCTTGCGTGCGACTAACAGCGGAGGATTAATGAGTTGTTTTTCGCTGTTAAGAGAGCCGCTAAAGTTGGCAGGCATTGTTAGTCTGAAACCTAACCTTACAACATATGCATGACAATAGAATTACAGGCTGATATTTTTTTAAGACAGGCCGGCATCCGAATCGGCGGCCTGACCAGCAACTCTATGATTTATCGAGACAAACAAGAGTCAATTTCAGCAAACGCAAGTCCTCGGCTGAGCCGGCAGACATCGATAATGCCTCAAGAATGTCCATGATAGCCAATGAGACGCCGCGTCTAGCCTTCGGGCAGCAATCGCCTTATGTTGGGCAGCGCCTGAATAATGACATAAATATTCAGGCCGTGTTGACTGCCTGTAACAGCGTTGCTGCGTATGCCTATGCAACACCAATGACTAACCTTGCGGGCAATGCTTGTTACCCTGTAAATTCATTGGCTGCGCCGAGCGCAATGGGGCCGGAACAAACGGCCATCAGCATATGCTGCCCGGAGGGATAAGCCGATTTTCGTCACGTCGCTTAGCGCTTACCAGCAGAAAACGTTGGCCTCGGCAGATTTACCGGCGTTGGCTAAAGCAAACCAGGAGCTAACGCGCTAGCGCCTTACTATAGTAGCAACCCTAGTAAACATCATGAATGGGCAACGGATTTGTTTAAGCTGCCTTGGAAACGTCAGTCGTATCACTCACCGCTCGACTCGAGGCCTTCATCAGAGCAATTCTCAGCGCTCCCGTCAAACTGGCCCCCAAGCCAAGTCTACCGGCTAAAGCCGGTACTAAAATCATGGATGCAACGACTAAACTAGTACCTAAAAATAAAGAGCCATTACGGTTTTTATTAACCCTAGTGTGGCTTAATTGCTGACTCATTTTTCACCTCTGCTATGCAATTTAATAACAAAATACATAGGGTTATTTAGCATGATTGATGCCAGAAAGCTAACTAGTTGATTTAACGAAGAAACAGCAGCTAAAGGCTATAGGTTATTAATTAAACTATGTTAAATAACACAGTTTAATAAAATATTGCGTCATATCACTCACTTGCCGCTGCGCAGACGTTGAAAAAACGGAGTACCGCTAAAAATTAGCTTCGAAAATGACCCAACGCTCGCTCGCAACCACAAGATACGCCTGACCGGACACGGAAATAATGTAGTGTTGTAGAATCAGGATTGATCAGGGGACCGGCCAAGCAGGGCGTAGGTGTCCGCGAAGTCCATAGTTCTCAATAGCCGGAGTCTGATTGGGGGGCTTTAGGCGTCGGTTAGCGCCAAAACTAGCGTGCTTTGTCTGGCCTGGCAGGAATGGTAACTGTAAGGTTAATAAGTAACGCTCATGTCGGGCCATGAGCGTTACTTAAGTTTTAGTGATTTCTTTGAGCAACCTTAAAAAGACAAGCCCCGCATTTTTAATGCGCAGCGTCGTGATGCCATCTTGGCATTAGAATGATAGAGTTGGGTTTTAGCCCTTGCTCTTTCAGGGTATCGATGTTGGCTATGATTTCCTGTTTGTTCAGGTCAATGACACTGATTGAACCATCACTCATATCCGGCAGATTTAAAAAACTGTTCTGCACGATGGCATACTGTTCATCGGGTGAAATAGCCACATGGTGGGCCCCGCCCGCAGTGGGTATCGCCTTTATCAAGGTTGGTTTTTGTAGCGATTTACTGATATCGAAGATGTTGAAATGACCGGGTTTGGCTGTAGTGATGTACATGCGGTCATTTTTGCTGTTGAAGTAGATTTCCAATGGCACGCCCTGTTTGACGGCACCAAAGTCGAACACCTGTTCAAAGCTGAAGGTCTTGTTTTCCGCATTCCAAGTCGCCGTCCACAGGGCGCCGCCAAACATGGTGTTGATGTATGCCATCGGCGGATTGGAACCAGGCAGAAAAACCGCTTCGACGGGCGCAACGCCGGAAGGGGATGGTTTGTCAGACAGTTTATGGCTGGATAACACCTTGCCGCTGGAAGCCTCGATAACGGTTACGGTTTCACCGGCATCGCCCAGATCGGACGGCCGCACGGTGCTGGTAATCATGATACGGTCGATATCGTCATTGATGCTGATACCGTGCGGATAGCGAATAAATGCGCTTTCCGAATCGGCGGCAATCACCTTGATCTGTTTATCGGTTTGCGCATCGCCGACAATCACGTTGCTTGAGCCCATGCAGGTTAGGTACCAGGTAAGGTTGTCTTTGGAGAAGACTACGTCTTCACCGACTTTACAGTCGGGCACGTCAATTTTTTTGGGGCGGTAAGGCACCCGGTTCATGTCCATGACATGCAGCGCGCCGTTGCCTAAAGAGGTGATGTAAGCCTTGCTGAGGTCTTTATTGTAGAAAATGTGATGGGCGACCAGGTCAGTTGGCAGCGGGATATCGTTGAGGACTTTAGCAAAGCTTTTCGAGCTTGGATCAACGTCGATAATCGCAATGCCTTCACGTCTTGGCGTTTGCCCGGGTTTGCTTTCGTAATTTACCATCGCCAATATTTGCGCTTGCCCCAATACCGGGCTAAGCAAGGCGATGCAAGCGAACAATGAGCGAGCCGCTTTGGCTATATGTTTAGTTTTCATCGTAGTTCCTCTGATTTTTTGTTAGTTGACGATGCCGGTCGCCAGTGCGACCGGCCGGTCTGCCTACCTTTGTGTTTGTGGAGGCTACGGTAGGAGTGGTCAGACTAGTAGGATTATTCTGCGGTAGTGGGATCAATCATGGAGCGGATTTGGGAGATACGGTTGGCGGGAAATCCGCCTTTTTCGGCATGTTCTCTAACCGCTGCTTCATCTGGGGCGATGTAAACGCAATAGATCTTGTCGTCGGTGACGTAGCTTTCAACCCATTGAATTTTTGGCCCCATTTCGCAAAGAATGCCGCATGATTTCTGGGAAATGTCTTGCAACTCGCGATAAGCCAATGAACCTGCGCCGGGTATTTCGCGTTCGATGATGTATTTTGGCATGTGTGTCTCCTGGTTTTTGTAAAAATAATCGGGTGGTTTTCTAAAGCGTAATCAAAATTGCGCTTTAAAAAAATCCCCTAATAAATCCTGACAGCACTGTTTAAGCGGTGCCGACGATTTTTCAATTTTCATTCTTAATAAGGCGCCCTGCCAGGCGTTAACCAATAGATCGGCCATGTCTTCAGCCGATTTGTCAGTTCTTATCGTGCCTTGCTGCTGTGCGCTGGACAGACCGGCTTGCAATAAATCCCGATAGCGATTGACGGCTGATTGCAGGGACTTTTGACACATATCACTGGTATCGCCTATTTCACCCATCAAATTGCCCAGCAAACAGCCGCCCTTGAACTCGGCCTTCTCAAGTTCTGCAATGCCCTCATTAAAATATCGCTGCAATGCGCCGAGCGCATCATCTTCTGAGTGCTGCAAATGCCTGGTCAATTGTTTAATGAACGGCTCGATATAGTGCTGGATAACTTCCGCGCCAAACTGTTCTTTGCTGCCAAAGTAATTGTAAAAAGAGCCTTTGGGAATCTGCACCGCATCCAGAATCGCTTTTAGCCCGGTGCCGTGATAACCCTGCTCCATGAGTAGGGTTACGCCCTGATTTAACAGATTTTCGCGATTGATTTGTTTTTTTGTCGATTCAAGCATGCCGCGATAATACGACCGGTTGTCTCATGTTGTCAAAATATATTTCTGAACATCGAATATCAGCTACCGGATTAGTGGGGTTTTATAGATGTTATGGGCTTACCGTTGGAATACCGGAAGCCCGATACCAAGACCGTCTGTTTGTTTCGTGAACGGCTTTAGGCCCAAGTTATGATGGATATGCGAAGTCCGCTTTCATTTGCAACTGGCGAGCTGCGCTATGTTGACGCCCGGATTGACAGCCAAATCTGTGAAACTGGCGCGCAAGATGGCCTTGGGGGGGCATCATCGGCATACAACTGGCAAAGGTAAAGATTGGCTTGAGGAATTTGGTTTATAGTTTGGCGTAAAATTCTGCCTTTAGAAGTGTGCTGAACAGTTTTAGTACTTGAAACTTGTGCTACATCTCCATCTTCAAAGATGTTAAAAGATTCGTCTTGTTGTTGAGCAATCGTTTGATATCAGCAGCCTGCCAATGCGGGTGCAGTTGTAGCAGCAACGCGGCCACACCGGCAACATGAGGCGTGGCAAATGAACTGCCGGTCATAAAGTCATATGCCTGATGCGGAACCGTGGTAAGAATGTCCTGACCGGGGGCAATAACCTCGAAATGATTGGATTCGTTGCCTTGGCCAACAGCGATTACGCCGGGAATATTTGCTGGAAATCCGCCAGCTTTCTCTTTGCCTGGCACGGCAGCGACAACAATAATCCCTTTTGTCAGCGCCTTCTCGACTAAGCGACGCAACAAAGGATCTTCTGGACCACTGAGACTAAGATTGATGATATGGCTATCCATACGAATGGCCTGATTTAGAGCTAGGGCAAGGGTAAAGCTGTTACAACGTGCGGCCAGTGCGTCTGGTTTTTCGGGCCAGCAGGCGCGCAATGCAAAAATTTCCGCTTCAGGCGCAACGCCCGCAATGCCTATACCATTGTCAGGCCTTGCTGACAGCACACCGGCCACGGCAGTGCCATGCACATCTGCCAGGCTGCCGTTGCTTGGCGCCGGCGCCAGATTTTCCGAGTGTTGAATTTGTCCTTTGAGATCCGGATGATCAAGATCGACGCCGGTGTCGATCAAGGCGATGCGAACCCCTCGGCCGGTGGTGATCGCATGCAGTTCGGCGATCCCCATAGACTTGAAGCCGGATTGCAAGTGCAGATAAGGGTCGCTGTATTGTTTTGCCACTGAGTGTTCGTTACCCAGCACCTGAAAGCTTTGCATCTGTTGAACCGAAGACACTTTCCGGTCTTTTTGCAAATTCGCCATTACCTGTTGCAACGATAATGCCTGGGGAACCTCATAAACGACACAGCTAACACCTAATACGCTTACCGGCCACTGCGCAACAAACAGCAAATGATGACGGTCAGCCAGCTCATGGGCAATGCCTTCGCTCCAGCCCGAATTGCTGTATTGGCCGCGCAGCCGATAGCCGTCCAACGCGTTACCCGGCAGATTCCGGTTGATGGTCCGGTCGTCAAAAGTGACCAGCAGCCGACGATCTTCGGCTGTCAGACTATCACCTAGCCGTGAATAGTCGACCGTGTTTGCACAGGCGTTAATAGCGCCAAGACGACAGCGAACAGGCTAAAACGAAATAATTTCATGGCTGCACTACAGGCTCGGCAAGCACAACATCCTGCCGGCTGCGCAGATAGGTGAGAGCATTCTGCAAATCCTGGTTATCGCTATAGGGTTTGATGCGCACCGTAAAAGCACCAACATTATTGGGCCCATCAATACGTTGGCCATGAATAGGGGCAAGCATGGAATCGATATCGGAATCCGGCAGGGTTTTGGAGAAAACCACGCGTAAATTGGCACCGGCCGGTAATTCAGGTTTTTCTGCTGAAAGGGTGTAATAGTCGGCCGGAGCCGGTGATTGCACAAAGCCTACGGTCAATGTAATCACGGTAAGAAACAGGGAGGCCGCTACAGCAAACCGCGTTCCTGGATGGCTTGATAAACGAGTCAATCGGCTGCGTTGGCTTGCGTAATTACCGAATCTGCCGATGAGCGAGGGTTTGATGGGGGGCGCGGCCGGAAATCTGCCTGCTGTACGAGCCTGCAATTTCGCATGCAAACCGGCCAGGGACGCTTCGCTCGCCACATCCAGGTCGGATGCAAATGTCACTGCCTTGGCCAGTTTACCCAAACTGACCAATTCATGCCGACATAGCAGGCAATGCGCCACATGGCTTTCTACCTGCCGCTGCTCATCCTGTTCCAGGCTCTGGTTCAGATACCAGGGCAGTAGCAATTGTATTTCTTGGTGTGCATCCGCAGTAGTGGAAGTTTGTTGATTCATGGCCTTAGGCCTCCTGAGTTTCTGCAAAAGCCTGGAGCTTTTTGCGTGCATGAAACATGCGGGTCTTTACGGTATTTACCGGGCAGTTGAGAATTTTGGCGATATCTTGATAAGGCAGGCCATGATAAAAAGTCAACTCGATCACCGCTCTCTGATCGGCCGGTAGAATGTCCATTGCGCAACTCAGCCAGTCTTCGTTTTCCCTGTTTTGTGCTAAGTTGGCAGTTGGGTCGCCGATGGTATCCGATAGTTCATCGACATCTAGATCGCCACTCCGGCGGGCACTTCTGGATATCGATTTAAGTGCCTTGTGATAAGCGATACCAAATACCCAGGTGGATATTTTGCTATCGTGGTTAAAGCGCTCCGGTTTTTCCCAAACCAGCAGCAAGGTTTCCTGTATCAATTCTTCAACAGCTTCAGGCTGCCGGGTTACTCGCAAAATGAAACGAAACAACCTTGGATAGTAGAGCTTATAAAACGCATCGAATGCCGAAATATCGTCCTCAGCTATGCGCTGGAGCAAAGCGTATTCATCCACTTTGGTAGCAGTCTTATCGGGCATCTTTGGAGGTTGGTTATGAACTAAATGCAGCATACTTCAAATTATTTTTTCCTGTCATTATCAAGGTACCTTGCAAAGTAAATTCCTCTGACAGGCAAAAAGGTTCAACGGTCTTTGAAGTTGTTTAAAACCCGAGAGTGACAGATACCAGATATTTGTTTTCCTGCTGCCGAGGATAGAACTCGTCATGATGCAAATGTGTTTCGAGTTGAGCGTTGGGGTGGACGTCAATATAACGAATATCAAGCGCCAGATACGATGTCAAAAACCACGAAGCGCCGGCATTCCAGTAAAAGTAGTCTTGACCGAGCAGAGCACCCGCTTGATAGTAACCTAGCCCAGCAGATAATTGCACCGTATCTAAAATGTCCCGGCGATAAGTGAGTTCATAGTTGGCCACGTTTACGTGACGTTGATAGGCATTGGGCGCTATGGATACGGTAGCGCTTAACCAATCCCGATAATGCAGAGAGGCGTAAAACTCCATGTAATTCGCCTCTTGATCGAAAATTTTGTTGTCATAAATGTAGCCACTGACGGATAGTTCGGTTCTCCAATCGGCGGCAAGAGGCAGGCTCCAGCCCAGATAGGGTTTGATTTCGACCGCGGCGCGCTCAGTATTGGGCTGGTCATCAAAACTAACCTGAGACAATCCTATTCCAGCAAACCAACCGGCATCGCCCTGATAATCAAGGTGGCCTTGAACTACTGGGTTGCCTCGGCTTTTGGAATAACCACGGTACACGTAGTCACTGAGAAATTTTAGATTCCCATGCCACTCCGCCTCTGCGGATTGAACCCCAAGCAACAAGCACAAATATCCGGTAAAGACCTGAAAAAAAACAGTGTTGCAGAAGCGATGAAATCGCATGCGTAACGCACCGTGATTGATTGGAATGTACAGAAGTGACTGCCAAAATGAGATAGTTATCATGGCTGGCAGTCACGTCCATTTTTTGCGGAAATTATAGCGTTTCTCCTGAGCCAGGCCGATTTTATTATTGAATGACAGCAAGCAGCATCAGACTTCATTAATCGCAAGTCATGAATGAGAGGCTAACAAAAATAAGCCATCGAGAGAGATGGTATTCTGCAAAGACCGCCAGTGACCGGCAATTCAAAATTCCCGGCTGGATGAACCCTTCGGTCCGACAAGCTCACTTTGGGTCCCAAGCAATTGCTTGACTGGGCTGATAGCCAGTTTCTTTCCAGTCTGAACCGGCCACTGATAGGCGGGTAATCCTGTGCGTTGTTCACCGTGAACGGACTATGCAATAGCAAAGCCCCCAATTTTTCGAGTTAGGGCTAATAGATGAATAAAATTGATTGGTTACGCGAGGTGACTGGTTTTAAGGATGCAACACCGGTTTCTCGTGCCCATTTACCGAGAATGCTGGCCAACCTGGATTGGGAGGGTTTAAATAATGCGATTCATCAGTGCTTTGATGGACACACTGCGCAATTGATTCAGCATGAATGGCTCAGTATCGATGGCAAAGTCATGAGAGGCACGCTGAAATCAGGTGAAAAACAGGCCCTCATTCATGCCGTTTCGCATGATAGCCGAATCGATGTGGCGCAAGCTCGTCAAGTCGGTGATAAAGCCAGCGAGATTACGGTAGTGCGCGCATTTATAAAAGAAACCGGATTAGACGCGCATAAACTCAGTATGGATGCGCATCATTGCAATCCTGAGACTCTCACGCAAATCAACCAGGCTGAAGGTCTTTATCTGGTTCAAGTCAAAGAAAATCAACCCAAATTACTCGAACAATGCCGCATTTTAGCTGACCACTCATCATGTGCCGAAACCATTACTTTAGGTATTGTTACGTATTGTTTTTAGTTCGAAATACTTTAGGCTAACACACCAACTGGGAGGCCAAATTAGCAATTTTCCCTGATAATGCATGGGCGTTTTACCTAATCAGGCAACTCTGAACGTCTCTCAGTCGCTAAAATCAGGACTTCAACTCATCGATGTGGAACGGATCCACTATATCCAAGGATAAGGGCGCCCAGCCGATGTCATTCGGAAGCTGTTATGTATGTGAGTTTGCGTGTTATCCAATTTGGAAATCAAGACCTGAAAATCAATCTTATCAACTGAATTAATTAGGGAGCTCAAAATATCCAGACTTAGATAACAACTTGTTAGGCAACTGTGCTTACGCAACAGCAGTCTTCTTTATCACCTAGAAACGAGGTTACTCATCATGGCCACAAAGAAATCTTCTCAAACTGAAAAAGGTATCGGCAGCGAAGAAAGCAATAGCATGCCGGGAGCACTCAAAGGCATACAAATAGGCGACGAACAAAAGGATTACTCAATGCCGGGAGACAACGCGAGCTATGGCAGGAGTACTGAGGATTGCGGCTGCATGTCGGGAGGCGGTATGAGCAGCGATAGTGGTAAAGAATCTAGCGGCGGCATGCCAGGTGGCAGAATGAGCAGTGATAGTGCCGAAGAACCTGGCAGCGACATGCCGGGAGGCGGCATGAGCAGCGATAATGCAGAGGAACCAAGCGGTGGCATGCCAGGCGGTGGTGGCATGAGTGGTAACGGAAGTGGCGGCAGTGACAAGGGTGATGAGACGCCGCGGTCGCGGACTTGCGGCACGATGGATGTGCACCGGCGGCTGTTATCGGAGGTCCCATCTTATGCCCGGGCCAGGGATGAAATCGAGAACCTGGCATTGCGCTTTGCAGAAAACCCCGAAGCCGCGCAGCGCCCCGGAGTAACCCGCATTCCCGTCGTCGTCCATGTGGTATGGAACACGCCCCAGCAAAATATTTCAGATGCGCAAATCAACAGCCAGATCGACGTTCTCAACCGCGACTTTCGTCGCACCAACCCGGATGTGAATAGTACACCTGCACCTTTTTTGCCGCTGACTGCTGATGCGAGGATCGAGTTTTTCCTCGCCAACGTCGATCCTAACGGTGCTCCGAGCACAGGAATCAACCGCAGACAAACAACTGTCGCTTCATTTGGCAGCAACGATGCCGTGAAGGCCCAGGCAACTGGCGGCGCAGACGCCTGGCCGGCTGACCGGTATCTCAACATATGGGTTTGCCAACTGGGTGGCGGCTTGCTCGGCTATGCGCAGTTCCCCGGCGGCCCCGCAGCAACTGACGGTGTAGTGATCCTGCATTCGGCATTCGGCACCACGGGAACCGCCGCGCCACCGTTCCATCTTGGACGCACGGCAACCCATGAAATCGGCCACTGGCTTAACCTCAATCACATCTGGGGGGATGACGGCACAGGGTGCTCAGGCACAGACAATGTTGCCGACACGCCTAATCAGGCCGGAGCCAATACCGGTACGCCGACTTTCCCTCGTGTCTCGTGCAGCAATGGGCCTAACGGCGACATGTTCATGAACTATATGGACTACGTCGATGATCCAGCAATGTTCATGTTTACCGCCGGTCAGGTGGCGCGCATGCAGGCTTGTCTCGATGTCCCGCGCAGCTCGATTGGTACAGAGGCGGCCGCTCCGCGGCAGAGTTCTTCGCCAGTGGTGGCGTGGGGAGCGAACCGGCTCGACGTCTTCGTGCTGGGCAGCAACCGGGCGCTCTATCACAAGTGGTGGAATGGCTCGGCCTGGGGGCCATCGCTAACGGGTTATGAGGCCATGGGCGGCGTTTGCACAAGCTCGCCGCAAGTGGTGGCGTGGGGGCCTAACCGGCTCGACGTCTTCGTGACCGGCACGGACAGTGCGCTGTACCATAAATGGTGGAACGGCTCGGCCTGGGGACCCTCGGTCACGGGCTACGAGAACATGGGCGGGGTGTGCGTCGGCGATCCAAGAATCGTATCGTGGGGCGCCAACCGTCTGGACGTGTTCGTCATCGGTACCGACCGCGCGCTCTACCACAAGTGGTGGAACGGCTCGGCCTGGGGGCCATCGCTGACCGGCTACGAGAACATGGGCGGGGTGTGCGTCGGCCAGCCGGAAGTGGTGGCGTGGGGACCCAACCGGCTCGATGTCTTCGTCATCGGCACCGACCGTGCGCTCTATCACAAATGGTGGAACGGCTCGGCGTGGGGACCCTCGCTGACCGGCTACGAACGCCTGGGCGGGGTGTGCATGTCCGCACCGCGTGCGGTGGCATGGGGCCCGAACCGGCTCGATATCTTTGTGGTAGGCACGGACGGAGCCTTGTATCACAAGTGGTGGGATGGCTCGGCCTGGGGGCCTTCGCTGACCGGTTTCGAACGCATGGGCGGCGTTTGCGTCGGCCAGCCAGAAGTGGTGGCATGGGGGCCCAACCGTCTCGATGTCTTCGTCATCGGCACAGACAGCGCGCTGTACCACAAATGGTGGAACGGCTCGGCCTGGGGGCCCTCGCTCACCGGCTATGAAGCCATGGGCGGCGTCTGCACCTCAATGCCGCGCGTCACCGCCTGGGGCCCGAACCGGCTCGACGTCTTCGTGACCGGCACCGACAGCGCGCTGTACCACAAATGGTGGAACGGCTCGGCCTGGGGGCCCTCGGTCACGGGCTACGAGGCCATGGGCGGAGTAATATCCTCGTTTTGACCCGGGAAAACTGAAATGGAAACAACAATGAACCAAGCATCGATTCAAGGCAGCTGGACACATTCGTTCGAGGAAGACCAGGGCGACGTCCTGGTTTATCGCCCGACTCAGGGTTTCGCGTTCCCGCCTGCGCGGGGGCGCGAAACCCTGGAATTCGGTGCGGGGGGCGAACTCACCGAACGAATGCCGGGGCCGGACGACCGTCCGCGCGACAGAGCAGGCAACTGGACGGCGCTCGGCATGAACCGCTTTCGTTTGGGCGGAACAACAGACGCCCCCGGCCGGGCCATTGAAGTCCTGGAGTACACGCCGTCGATTCTGAAGATTCGCAAACTCTGAAACCATAGAATCAAGGAGTATTGTCATGCTCGCGTTTACCGTCATCCAAGCCGCGGCAGCTCCGGCTGCTCGAAATTATGCCACGCGTCATTCCGATGTGAAGTGGTGTTGTTTCAATGACGAAACAATTTATTGGGCAATGCCGGATGGCGAGCGCTCATTACCCGATGAACTGCGTCTGCTCGGCGGCCCGCCGCAAACAGCGCAGGGCGAACTTTATCTTGTTGTGCAAGTTGGCAATGCTTTTTTATCCCATTTTCCATGGGCGCGCGTTGCCATCAATAAAGGGCGCTACCTTGCTGTCGATCTGACAGCGGAAGAGGTTGAGTATATCCAGCAGGAACCTGCCTGTTTTGGTTTTTGCCCGCTTGCCGAAAACACGATCGCGTTCGAAACGCGGACGCGCACTCAACGCCAGCCGAATCCGCAGATTGCAGCGCTCGTGGCAACAGTGTCTCAGTCACGCTTAACCGCTACGCTGACCAGGCTGGCCGGCTTTCGCACACGCCATTCGCTAACGGGCGAGTTCTCGGCCGCTGCCGACTGGATGAAAGCTGAGCTGGAAGCTCTCGGTTTCACTGTGGAAAAGCGGCCTATTTCTGTCGGCACCGGCACAAGCTTCAATATAGTTGCCGACAAACAGGGCTTGAATGCTAACCGGCGGCTGGTCATAGTGACAGCGCACCTTGATTCAGTGAATTCCGCGGGCGGCGTCACAGCAGAAGCGCCAGGTGCCGACGACAACGGCAGCGGCGCAGCCGGCGTCCTTGAGATTGGCCACGTCCTGGCGGCGCAGTTTGCCGAGCACGATCTGCGTCTCCTCTTGTTTGGCGGTGAAGAACAGGGCCTGCACGGCAGCCAGCAATATGTTGCGTCTCTGGGTCAGGCCGATCGCAACCGCCTCGACAGCGTGATCAACATGGATATGATAGCAACGCTCAATACGCCAACGCTGACTGTGCTGCTTGAGGGTGCTCCGGTGTCGCAGGCTTTGATGAACGATCTCAGCAATGCCGCACATGACTACACTTCACTCACGGTACAAACGTCCCTCAACCCCTTCGCAAGCGACCATGTCCCGTTCATCAACGCCTCACTGCCGGCACTGCTGACCATTGAGGGCGCCGATACTGCCAATCACAACATCCATACCGCGAACGACACACTTGCTCATATTCACTACGGACTTGCGTCAGAAATCCTCAAGATGAATGCGGCAGTTATCGCGCAGCGGCTGGCAATCAGGGAAGCAACCGCTCCGCGGCAGAGTTCTTCGCCAGTGGTGGCGTGGGGAGCGAACCGGCTCGACGTCTTCGTGCTGGGCAGCAACCGGGCGCTCTATCACAAGTGGTGGAATGGCTCGGCCTGGGGGCCATCGCTAACGGGTTATGAGGCCATGGGCGGCGTTTGCACAAGCTCGCCGCAAGTGGTGGCGTGGGGGCCTAACCGGCTCGACGTCTTCGTGACCGGCACGGATAGTGCGCTGTACCATAAATGGTGGAACGGCTCGGCCTGGGGACCCTCGGTCACGGGTTACGAGAACATGGGCGGGGTGTGCGTCGGCGATCCAAGAATCGTATCGTGGGGCGCCAACCGTCTGGATGTGTTCGTCATCGGTACCGACCGCGCGCTCTATCACAAGTGGTGGAACGGCTCGGCCTGGGGGCCCTCGCTGACCGGCTACGAGACGCATGGGCGGTGTGTGCGTCGGCCAGCCGGAAGTGGTGGCGTGGGGACCCAACCGGCTCGATGTCTTCGTCATCGGCACCGACCGTGCGCTCTATCACAAATGGTGGAACGGCTCGGCGTGGGGACCGTCGCTGACCGGATACGAACGCCTGGGCGGGGTGTGCATGTCCGCGCCGCGTGCGGTGGCATGGGGCCCGAACCGGCTCGATATCTTTGTGGTTGGCACGGACGGAGCTTTGTATCACAAGTGGTGGGATGGCTCGGCCTGGGGGCCTTCGCTGACCGGTTTCGAACGCATGGGCGGCGTTTGCGTCGGCCAGCCAGAAGTGGTGGCATGGGGGCCCAACCGTCTCGATGTCTTCGTCATCGGCACCGACAGCGCGCTGTACCACAAATGGTGGAATGGCTCGGCCTGGGGGCCCTCGCTCACCGGCTATGAAGCCATGGGCGGCGTCTGCACCTCAATGCCGCGCGTCACCGCCTGGGGCCCGAACCGGCTCGACGTCTTCGTGACCGGCACCGACAGCGCGCTGTACCACAAATGGTGGAACGGCTCGGCCTGGGGGCCCTCTGTCACGGGCTACGAGGCCATGGGCGGGACTGTCATCAGTTTATAAGTTGACCTGAGGCTTCAGAAAGGCAGCCTCGATGCCGTTCATTTCGAAACTACAAGCAACTTATTCGACTTGAATTCCAATTTTGATTATTTCGCACACTCGATGCATGTAATCTCGAGATGCAGCTGGCTAGCCAATCGGAAGCTGGCGTTGATCTAAAAGGTGACGTCCTTGAACTTGGCATTAGGCGTCAGCACCTGCATTTTGGCGAGCTGGTTTAACTCGATTCGCTGCTGCCCGTGTCCGGTATCGATTAGCAGGTATTCCCGCTTTTCAGCGGTGCTAAGCGTATCCAGTGCCTTGCCCTCAATGGCTTGATGATTCTTTAACGTCAGTCTCACCCGATAACCATAAAGGCAGGCAATTTCAAGGTAATCATGCAGCTCACAGGAAAGGATGCGTTGGCTCATGGGCCATACCTTCAATCAGCTGTTAAGATTCTAGAATTTTATTCTCATCAATACCCAATCTCAAACAACATCCCCGCCGCCACATCCAGGCCTTAAAATGGAGAAGACAGTAGAATGAAGCTAAATAATGACTACGCTAATGGTTTCATCAGGAGAGAAAAATGAAATCCCACTCTATAACCGTTATCTTTCTGCTGGCTGCGGTGGTATTTTATGCTTTGGGATACGCCGGCTGGGGATGGTCGGCGTTTGCGATAGGCGCCGTTTTTGAATTGTGGTTTTGGGTGCGGCTTATTTCCTGACAAATTCAATTTCTTCATACTTTATTTTTAATGACCATTTAGCAAATTTACAAATTAATTTGAACGTCTTGTCAAATATAAATGCAAGAAGCCAGATACCTATTTGTTCTGGGACGGGATACACCCGACCAAAGCTGTACATGACATCATGGCGCAAAGAGCCGCTGAAGTCCTTATGCGCTAGCCCCCTAAGTCCGCAATGGAGGATTGAGCTATTTAAATGCTCAACCCTTTTGTACCCGAAGGTAGTATGCCTGGACTCGCTATACTCACCCTCAATGCGCATACTCTCCACCGCCGCCAGCCACTATAATACGCGTAACTGGCGGCAAAGCGCCGGCAAACGGCCCGTTAGCAAGCGCAAGCCTTAATCTGCAACTGATGTAGACTATTCACTTGACAATATTTTGTCCAACTACGGAAATTCCATGCTCAAGGAAAACTTGCTGAAAGCCCTCATCGGCCTGCTTATCTTGATCCTCGGGATGGCTGCGCTTGGCTTTTGGCTCGAGGAAGAGATGAGCATGGCTACGAACTGGCTCGTCGACCGCATCGGCTTTGCTGGATTATGCCTGATTTTGTTTATAACCGACTCCTTGGTTACCCCTTTCTCGCCGGATATTATGTTGCTGGTAATTGCCAAAAGCGATCTTGCCGAGCAGTGGCTGCCTTATGTACTGGTCTTCAGCCTGGTGTCTGTTGCCGCCGGCATGACGGGATGGTGCATCGGCTACTGGCTAGGGCATTTAAGGTTCGTCCAGCGCCTCTTCGGCCAGTTCAATGACGAGCAACGGGAATTTATTCGCAAATATGGATTCTGGGCAATTGTGCTGGGCGCCACCACGCCCTTACCCTATTCGGTCACCTGCTGGACTGCCGGCATCGTGGGGCTGCGCTGGACGACCGTGCTGGCCGCTTCACTACTGTTCCGGATTCCGCGTATCATCATCTATTACCTGCTGATCGCATCGACGGGCAATTTGTTCACCTGATCCGCTGCCCGACTTTAATAAAAGCCGCACGGATCGAGTTGAGAACATGCCACGAGCGTATGTGACCTGAAGCATTCAATTGATTGCCGCACCCTTTATCCAGTGGGTACAATATATAATAATTGCTATTACAAAATTACCCTCTTGAATACTCTAGCCAAACAAAACGCGCGTTTTTTCACAAAACTGGTTTTGCCATTAATAATCGTTTTAGTTACCGGCTGTTCCAGTGTGCCGAAAATGACACCGCCGGTAGCTAAGCCGGCGCTCTCGCCTGTAGTCAATTATGCCCTGAGCTTACAAGGTGCACCTTATCGTTACGGCAAAGCATCGCCGCGAGAGGGCTTTGATTGCAGCGGTTTTGTTCAGCATGTGTATGAGCGGCATGGCGTTTACTTGCCGCGAACAGCGCGTAAAATGGCAAGCTCTTTGCCAAAAATTGAAAAAAACGATCTTCGTTCAGGCGATCTGGTGTTTTTTAATACCGATGGCGGCAGGTATTCACATGTAGGTCTTTTGGTCAAAGACGATGATTTTATCCATGCGCCTAGCCGCCGCACAGGAAGAGTTTTGGTATCCAGCCTCAATAACAGCTACTGGCAAAAACATTTTACCGGCGTCCGGCGCCCTGGAACTACAAACTATTCAAATCCATTAGAAACAGCAGAGCCGGGCAATAAACTGGCGTTTATGTGTAGTAGCTCATCCTTAATCTGAAAGTTGCCGACCACAGTTTACCTTGCACCATTGTCAGCAGCTTAACGCCTCTCTTCCTTCCCTGAATTGCTTGAGTCGATTTGCTCGCCTCAGTCCATATCTTCCGGTTTAGGTACGATATGCCATGGTATTGATTTCATACTTTTTCAGTTTGGTGTAAACAGCGCGAGAAGTAATGCCCATGCTTTCGGCTACTTTTTTGATATCGCCCTGATATTGCGTTAATGCATTTTCAAGAAACGTTCGCTCGACCCCGGCCAGGGCCTGTTCCTTTAGGTCTTTCCATTCATCAAGATTCTTTGTGTTGGCCGGCACGGGCAAATCCAGCTCGGTCATTTCTTTTCCCGTGGCAAACAAAAGACTGCGCTCCAGCATGTTCTCCAGCTCGCGGACATTGCCCGGCCAAGAGTAGGCGCGAATTTTCTGCATGACTTCGCGGCTGACCGACTCAACCGCCTTGTTATATTTTTTGCTCAAGCGCTGCACAATCAATTGCACCAGATAGGGTAAATCTTCCGGACGTTCGGCCAGCGGCGGAATGCTTAACTGAACCACATTGAGGCGGTAGTACAGGTCATTGCGAAACAGACTTTGCTTAACCAGTTCTTCCAGATTCTGATTGGTCGCCGAGATGATTCTGACATCCACTGCCAGGGTCTGTTTGCCGCCCACCCGTTCCAGCTCGCCTTCCTGAATGACGCGCAGCAAACGGGTTTGCGCAGCTGGCGATAACGAATCGACTTCATCCAGAAACAGGGTGCCGCCCTCGGCCCTTTCAAAATAGCCTGGGTGTACCTCGATAGCGCCGGTAAACGCGCCCTTTTCATGACCGAACAAGGCGCTTTCGATCAGGCTTTCCGGAATGGCGCCGCAGTTAATGGGGATAAAGGGCTTCTGGCAGCGTTCGCTCATCGCATGGATGGCTCGTGCAATCAATTCCTTGCCGACACCGGTTTGGCCCTGAATCAGCACGGTTGCCGTGGTCGGAGCAATCACTTCGATGGATTGCAGTATTTTCTGCATGGTAGGTGATTTGGCAATAATCGCCGGAGGCTGGTGTTTTTTTGCCGTCTGTTTGCATTGTTTGCGCCAGATCTGCTGCATGCTTTCTTCAATGCGGGAGTGCAGCTCGTTAATATCCTGCATTTCTTTAACCGGTGTGGTGTCGGTGTATTCCATGCCCGGATGGTCTTTGGCCGCATTCGGATGGGTGTATACACACACTTCACACTTGCCATCGTGGCGGGCAATGCTCTTTTTGATTTCAACTTTGGCGTAACCGAAATTTCTGGCCGCGATACCGCCAAAGACACTGGAAGTCATCCGGCAGAGTTCGGGGAAGTTGGTCACCCGCTCGCCAAAAGGACAGCAGCTATTGGTAACGGTAATGCAGTCCTGATTGCTGGATGCCAGCGAAAATTTACCGCCGATATTGTTTTTAAGCCCGAGAATGAGTTCGGTATAGCTTTCCTTGTCAAGCAGTTCGGTTTTATGGGTTTCCTCCCGATAGGTCTCTTCAAAAAAGCACCCGGCAGTTTTGGCAATGTGTTCAATCAATTGTTCGCAGTGTTTTTGTCCCTGTTGTTCGCTGGCATGCATCAGTTCAAGGATGAAGGTTTGCAGAAAAAAAACCGGCGTTAAATCGGCAAAAGAGTTGTTGTTCATAATGCTTTGTGAAGTAAATTTTCTCTGATTGAAGCACAGCTTCGCTATTCTGGTAAAGCTAAAAATCAAGTCCATGTAATTTAAAGGAAAAATTATTAATAATCCTTGGCGCAATATTTGCTGTGATTGAACCGCAATTAACAACATGATTAGCAAGAATCGCCCGCTAAACGAAGACATCGTCATACCGGCATGGATTGCCGGTATCCAGGCTACATGGATGTGATCTACGCAAGCCTTCCTTGGCTTCTGGGTTCCGGCAATCCATGCCGGAACGACGGAAGGGTGCATATGTTACGAATTAGCGGATGATTCTTGCTAATCAGGACTTACAATCAATGAGGAGTCAACAATGAACCAAGAAAAACCCCCTTTAGATCCACATCCATTAAGCGAATATGTCGCCTGGGCCGGGTCACGCAATCGGGAACCGCTTTTAGGTGTATTGAAAGAAAAATTGCCTAAAGATCCGGGCAATGTTCTGGAACTGGCTAGCGGCAGCGGGATGCACATCAATTACTTTGCGCCGCACTTCGAGCACTTGCATTTCCATCCCTCCGATAAGGACCAGGAAGTTTTTGATAACATCAAGAAACTGTCCATTGATCACAAGAACGACAATATTGCCGATCCCGTGCATCTGGATTTAACCAATCCTGAAACCTGGTTCAATGCCGGCAAACCCCGTTCATTTAAAGCCATTTTCTGCATCAATATTTTTCAGGTAGCGCCCATTTCCATTGCCGACGGCATGATGCAATGCGCATCCAATTTACTGGATGACGATGGTTTTTTGCTGATTTACGGGCCGTTTCAGGTGGAAGGTACTTTTACCACGGACTCCAATAAAGAGTTTCATGAGACCCTAAGTTCTGCCGGTGTTTCAGAATGGGGTTTAAAAGATGTCGCCGATCTGAAAAAGGCAGCGGCAAATCACGGCCTGGAATTAAAAGAGCAAATCAACATGCCTGCCAACAATTTTTCGCTGATCTTTGGCAGAAAACAATAATAACGAGGAACAACCATGAGCAATGTATTGAATGAAGTATTAATGGCCAACCGCAACTACGTTGCCGGCTTTGACAAAGGTGATTTGCCGATGCCTCCAGGCCGGCATTTTGCCATTTTAACCTGCATGGATGCCCGCCTGGATCCCGCCAAATATGCCGGTCTTTCCGAAGGCGATGCGCATGTGATCCGCAATGCCGGCGGCAGAGCCAGCGACGACGCTATCCGATCGCTGGTCATTTCCTATAAATTGCTCGGCACGCGCGAATGGTTTGTCATACATCATACCAATTGCGGCATGGAGACGTTTACCGACGAAATTATGCGCGGCTTGTTGGCCAGCAGTTTAAAAACCGCATCGGTCGATGCCAGCGGCTGGCATGATTGTTGTGAAGGCCCAGGTTCCGCAGAAGCCAAGTATATTGATTGGCTCACCATCAAGGATCAGGCGCAGAGCGTTCTTGAGGATGTCGTGCGCATCAAGTCGCATCCGCTGGTGCCAAAGAATATTCCTGTGTACGGCTATATCTATGACGTTACATCTGGCGCATTAATCGAAGTGCCAGAAGCCACAGCGGCCGGAAAATAAGAGTGGAGCAAAAATGTTCAGCCGTTATCATCGGAGTTGGTCCCGAACAAGGGCTTGGCGCCTCGCTTGCCAAATTTTTTGCCGGAAAAGGTTTGCATGTTTTCATCGCCGGCCGAAGTGAAGACAAACTTCAGCAGATCGCAAAAAAACTCAGGCAGGCGGGCGGCACCGTCAGCACCGTGATTGCCGATGCAACGAGTTGAGCGCGATGTGGCGCATTTATTCAAGATGGCGCAACTGGATGGTTATCCTATTGATATTGCTGCCTACAATGTAGACAGCAATATTCCATCACCTTTACTGGAAACGGATGCAGAAACCTTTACCACGCTTTGGCGGCAAAATTGCCTCGGCGCCTTTTTCTTCGGCAAGGAAGCGCTTAAGGCCATGACCGGCCGCCACAAGGGCACGCTGTTTTTTACCGGAGCGACCGCGTCATTACGGGCAAAACCGCCGTTTACGGCATTTGCCGCTGCGAAAGCCGGGTTAAGGGCGTTGGCGCAAGGCATGGCCAGAGAGTTTGGCCCTCAAGGCATCCATGTGGTGCATACCATTATTGACGGCGTGATTGCTGGCGAACGGGCGAGAACGCAATTCCCGGACTATGTGAAGGCTAAAGGCCAGGATGGCTTGTTGCAGCTGGACGCCATTGTCGAAACCTATTGGGCCATACACCAGCAACACCCCAGCGCGTGGACTCATGAGCTGGACTTGCGGCCCTTTAAAGAACCGTTTTAGGAAAGGCACATGCCGGAAACCAGAAACTGGATTTTGCAGGGCAGTTATTTTGAAACCTGTAACTGCGAAACTGCCTGCCCTTGTGTTTGGCTGCAACCGCCCACAACCGGCGATTGCAAGCTGCTGGCAGCATGGCATATTGAACAGGGCCATCTGGATGAGCTATCTCTGGACGGTTTGAATGTCGCCATGGCGTGTCATGCGCCGGGGCACATGAAAGACGGCAACTGGCAAGCAGCTTTATACGTTGACGAGCGCGCCGATGACCGTCAGTTTGATGCGCTTGTGCAAATCTTTAGCGGTCAACAAAGCGGACATCCGGCGATTTTAATGAGCTTTGTTGGTGAAGTCCTGGGCGTGAAAAAAGCAAAAATTGACTACCAGCAGCAGGGCAACACCCGGAGTCTGGTTATTCCCGGTATCGCCCAGGCCGATATTGAAAGCATTCAAGGCATAACAGGCGGACAGGCAACCATAAACAATCCGCCGTTGTGCGTGGTCACCAGTCATCCCTCTGTTGTCGCCAAATCAAAGAATTATCACTATCAGGATTTCGATAAAAACTGGACGTTTTCTGAGCGTAATGGTTATTTCTCAGACTTTGTTTACCGGCCCTAATGGACCAGTATAAGGCGCAAACTTCCATTTTCGCTGTTGTGCTGGCATGGATTTTTGCCGGCTGGGGCTATCTTTTTTATCACCATCATCAAATGGCATCCCAGCCGATGTCGACTATGTGGATGCCTCCCTCAGAGCCCTTGGCCTGGTGCTTTATAGACTTTATGTTGGTTTATTTTATGTGGGCTGTGATGATGGCGGCCATGATGCTGCCTTCGGCCATTCCCATGATTCTGGCGTTTGCCAGGGTTTGTAAAAAATACAATAAAGCGCCCTATCAACTCACTTACCTGTTCATTTCAGCTTATTTGGGAATTTGGCTGTTATTCAGCTGCATGTTAACGCTGTTGCAATGGCAAATGCATGGACTGGACTGGTTATCCCCCATGATGGATAATCAAAACGTATTGTTAGCCGCCGGAATTTTATTTCTGGCAGGCTTTTATCAGTTTATGCCGGTAAAAAATGCCTGTCTGACACACTGCAGAACCCCGATGGGTTTCTTGCTAAATGAATGGCAGGATGGCGCCGCAGGCGCATTTAAGATGGGGCTGAAACACGGCGCAAACTGTGTAGGCTGCTGCTGGGCACAAATGCTGATCATGTTTGCCGTGGGCGTGATGAACTTGCTGGGAATGGCTTTGATAACCTTGCTAGTGGTATTAGAGAAATCCATACCTCTTCAAGCAAAGTTTATTAGCAAAGCAGTTGGTGTCGGCTTTATTGCCTGGGGAACTTTCCTGCTTATTGCCTGTAAGTCTGTCTGACGTTTAAATAAGCCAGAGAACATCATCGTAATGAAAGCTTGTGCTCTTTGCGGCGGTAGGGTTAATGTCACACCCTACAGTTTGCCGGAAATCAGCAAGATTATGACTAAAAAACAAATGTCGCAGTACATAGGGTTGAACAAAATCAACTGACTCAATAAGCCCCCTTAACACTCAACTCCAGAGGCCATCCGATGTTTAAAATATCCTCCGTTAAACCGGCAAATGTTGTTCTGACTACGCTCGCTGTTCTCTTAGTGATTAACGTACACGCCGTTTCGGCTCAGGAAAAGCCGGCATTAAACCGGTCAACGCTGCTATCAAACAAACTTGAACTGCCCAGCAAAAATATTGATGCAAGAGTAATACGGGTTACAATCCCGCCTGCCTTCAAAACACCCTGGCATACTCATGAAGGACCCGGCCCCCGTTATGTGGTCAAGGGCACACTGGAAGTCGTAGAAGGCGGCAAAACCAACACCTACTCTGCCGGCGAAGTTTTTTGGGAGTCAGGACAATTAATGTCAGTAGAAAACAAGGGTGAAGCAGCGGCCGAATTAATCATTTTTGAATTGGCCCCGGCAAAATAGCCTATCAACATCAAATCACCGGAAACTATTTCCCAGAGCCGGATTTTTCAGGCCACTTGGCGCCTGCATCAATCCATGTTTTGATGATCGACAGCTCTTGCTGTGAAAGTGTGTGCCTGTCGGCCATAGGCATATCCTTTCTGGCGCCGGACACAATTGCCATCAGCGGGCTGGCCGCGCTCTGTCCTGGAAAAACCAGTGGTTGAGAACCCTTGCTGCTGAAGAAGTCCTCCGCCCGATCCACACGAAATCCGGCAAACTGTTTTTGCGGCCCATGGCAGGCCAGGCAGTTTTTCTCAAAAATCGGATAGACCTCATTCTGGAAAACAAGCTCGGATTGATCACCACCCGCCTGAACCGGTGGTGCAACAGTCTGCTCGCTCGCCAAGCCATAGGCGTCATGCGCGCGCCGCATCGGACGATCAGTTGTTTCGACACTGTTTTGAGCGGCCCAGGCGAACAGCGTAAAAATCAACATGACGGTGCAGAAGCTGATAACTCCGCTACGGATTAGCGAAGGATGTGCGGCTGTTGTCCGGAAGCAGCGCTTGCCTATGACCGTGACAATCCAGTTCCAGTGCAGCACCAGATGAATCACTAACACCACCAAAAGCCCCAGGCTGATCCAGAAATGGATGTCTCCCCACTGGTGGCGAGTGAAGCCCCACAACGAATGGGTTTTGTTACTGCCGGGCGGCAACGGAAAACGCAGCAGATAACCCGTCCCAATCATGCCCAAAAACAGCAGTGCGGCGACCAGGTCGATGATGATATTGGCGAATGTGCGGTTCATGTTAATAACTCTTAGCGGTTGTTATTTCGTTAACTGATAATTCACTTTTGGGCTTGGCTATTGTTCCAAGGAGGCATTGAATAATTTAGTTTTGTCATCCCCTGCCATATTAATCTTTCGTGAATTCTTTCTGGCGGTACTCACTGAACATACCTTGGCAATAGCATCATCGATTGAGTTGCATGACTTTGCCCATCAACAATTACTGCTGCTGGATGGAGGCTATTGCCTGCGCAGTCAAGCATTACAAAGTTGCCAGTCAAACGGCGCGGAAGGGCAGCAGGATGTCAGAGCGACAGGGCTTGAAAACTTAAGGCAAATGGTCAGGGCAGGAACGGGCATCACTTTTATGCCCAAAATCGCCATTCATGAACCCGAAGACGGCATTCGCTATGTTCCTTTTCAAGCACCTACGCCTCAACGTATTATCGGCCTGGTTTGGCGCAAAACCACTTCACGGAAGGAATTGCTTGAACGGCAAACGAAGCTAATGACGCCTTAAGTATTGTATTTTGTCCTATTTACGTTCAAGTTAATAAAGCTTTTATGTGCCGAATACTTACTTAGCCTCGTCAATCATTTGCATGGTTTTCTCCTCCACCTCTTTGGCAACCTGAATTAGCGACGCATCCTGAGATAGCGCTGAAAGCATCTGCACCGGCTTGATAAGGCCGATACTGGTTTTGCCTTGCTCAGTAAACACCGAAATCCGACACGGCAAGGCCATGTTCAGGCGCATGTCGATGGACAATACTTTTGCGGCCTGACTTGGATTGCAGACTTCAAAAATCTTGCATTCATTAGTAAACGCCAGACCTTTGCTGCGGAGCGTGCCGCCCAAGTCGTGGACGTGCAATACCCCATAGCCATGATTTTTAACGGCTGACTCCAGATCTGCTGCTGCTAGCTCGAATGATTTATCTGTTTCAACGATGTAATACATGAGAACCTCAATCTTTGTGGCTGAAAAAATTTAGTAGTAGGGTACGTATTGCGCACTCTTTTGAAAGCGTTCCGGGTAAATCAAGACTCAAAAAGGTAAGCGATGCACACCCTCTCTGGCTATTGCGGCCTGAAGGCCAGGAATAGCCAGAACTTAAGTTTATTGCGGCAGATTTTTCACGACCACAAACGCACCGCGCAAGTCACCTTCCTTATAGCCAATGGCTTTATCTTGCGGGTAGAGTTCAGTCAGCTTGGCAGTCACAGCCGGGCTCAGGTTAGTACCGTGGCAGCCAAGGCAGACTGCTGCCGTCGGGATGGCTTTCATAAAGCGGAATTCGTGATCCACCACTTCGGCGTAAGCCAGCGTTGCAGAGTCTTCACCGGCCGCCTTACGGACCTCGAAGTCGTTGAGAACTTTGGTTTGCCATTCGTTTGCCGCCCCCATCACCGGGTTGCGGTTTTTCAGGCTGACGCGCTTGACTGCCATGCCTTGTTCGGCAGATATAGCCTTGGCGAGTTCCGGGGCTTTGATCTGGCAGACGCTCATGGCCGCCACTGGACCACCCGCCTTCATGGCTGCTTCGAGTTCGGCTTTCAATGCGCCACCCAAGGCTTGCACGGCGGCCTTGGCTTGTTCAACCAGTGCCACCTTATCAACCGGGGCAGCAGATTTGGCTGCGGGGGCGGTTTGTGCCTGTTCTGCCGCTTTGGGGACTTTTGCCGGAATTTGAGCCTGTTCGCTTTTTTCGCCGCACGCCGCCAGCAATGCGGTAAGGCTAACCATCACTAAATACTTGTTCATCTTGATACCTCAATAACTTAAACTTACAGAACTAGTTTGGATAGGGATCATTACCGCATGATGGCGAAATTTTCCACTCGCGACGCTGAAAACGGCTCCATAACTGTCGCGAAGTTATAACCGGACTGGGTCATCTTAAGCTCTCGATCCGTCATCATCAGTCCCATCAGCATAACCAGAATAGCGGACACGGCCAACAATTGATTTTGGGTCTTGCCGCTCAAGGTTCTAGTGAATATATCGAAAGTCAACAATAGAGATTCTTCCCCGGCACATAGAACACAAATGGCAAAAAATAGCCCATGCCGGCCGCGTCCTTTTAAGCCTTGGGTGTAATTCATCGCAAAACCACCGCGCATCAGGTATTGTGCGTTAATCTTGATGTGCTCTGAACCGCTTTACAGTGTTCAATAAGTTCTCCATTTTTTTCTTCTCAAGAGGGAGAAGACGGGGTTGAGGGGGTTCAAATAACAGCGCGACGCCACCAAAAGGCCTCTTGTTTTTTATTTCAAAGGCGGCGGCGGTGGCAATCCAGTTGGCGGGGGAGGAATCTGTACCGGTGATCTTGCCGGCGCTGTCTGGGTTTCGTAGATGAATTGCCCCGAAACCGGAACACGATGCCCTTTGGCGTACATGCATTGAATGTAGGCATTATCATAATTTTCCTGGGTCGCATAACCCGCTCTCCTGCCTTCACCGCTACCCACTAAGCTACCGGCCACCAAACCGGTTCCAGCGCCTATTGCCGCACCACTGCCGCCGCCCATTGCCGCCCCAGCCGCCGCTCCAAGTGCCGTGCCGGCAACAGCGCTGCCAACCTGACTATCCACTGCTGCCTGATTAGCAGTTGACCCGCCTACTTGTCCGCTCGCAAACTGCTGACACACGTAATCATCCTGGCGGAACTGTTCGAACGACATACCCGTACCGGGCAGCACCATGACACTGGGGCCGGTCGGCATGTAAGCACAGCCGGACAGCAACATTATTACGGCAAATCCTGTAACATTTTTTTGATAATTCATGACGGCTCTTTCCTGTTATCTGGGCGATGGGGGGACCGGGTCAACCTGCAGCCAACCAGAAGGACATTCTTTTATATAGGGATAATAGCCTTCGGGATCGCTGCAGTAGTACCAGTAGCCCGCGGGAAGTTCTGTCGATTGAGGTCCGCCACGTTCGATATAAACCGGCGGGCTAGCCGGTGCCGTCACGATTTCCGGTGGATAATACGGATAATAGTAAGGATAATATGAATAGAAGGGACTGGAATACCAGGGTACGCCCAAATAAAAACTAAACCGCGGGTGATGATAGTAACCACCCCGTGGGTGGGCTTCAACTCCAATACTCAATGCCATTGCGGAAACCGCCAGCACGGCTGAAAACAGCTTCATTTTTAACATTTTCACTACCTCAACGCCTTGACTTGGGCTTCAATTATCGATGAATTAGGTCTTTTTATGGGTACTTTGTTCAAAAGATTCTCAAGCTCGCCGCTTGGCGTTTACGCCTGGATCAAAATCACTGGCATCGGTTGCAGCCTTCGATTTGTACAACGGGCCTGATTGCTCGGTGAAGCCTCAACGCCGTAACCATAACCCGGGTCCGGCACTACGATATAGCCCCCGGGGTGTCTGCGGTAAAACGTATTGCCGACAACGAAATAAGGCTGGCCGAGCCAATGAATGTAGTGATGCAGTCTCGGCAGTGTGGCGATAATGGCGCCAATCGGCGCCTCGACGACGACATAGCCACCGCCGTAAGGCCGGTAAAAGAAGCCGTCGAAAAAATAATATTCGGCAGCATTAACAAAAACTCTGCTATGGCCGTAAGGCAAGGGATTAATCCGGTAACCGGGCTTGTAATAGTGTTGGTAGTAAGGGGCTGGAATATCGCGGTAGTTGCCGGAACGATGCCGCCCTTTGGAGTGATGAGCGGGCGTTTTTTGCCAATGCGTGTACGGCGCGCCTCGATGTGAAGGCGGCCGGTTATCGGCAAAAACGGTTGTTTGACTGGCTAGCATCATCAGGCCGATCAAGCCTGCAATTTTGAGTTTTAGCATGTTCATGTTTGTCTGCCTCAACGAAGGCGGTTAACACATCAAGCGCCGGCCCCGGTTAGGGGACGCAGCGCTTTTAATGCAGAGTGAGGTGCTATCAATTTGGGGTATCAACTGGTTTTTTGTTTTTCCATTCCTCATGGCGTTTTTGCCATTGCTCATGACGCTGTTTTTTTAATTCGTCGTACTTGGCCTGCTGTTCGGGCGTTAACACTTTCTGGATACGTGCATGGGTGTCCTGATGAATGGCCTCGAATTTTTCCCGCTGTTCCTTAAAAATAGCTTCCAGCTGGCTTTTTTGTTCAGCGTTCAAATCCAGGTCTTTGGCCATGCGTTCCACTCTGTCGCCCCGGTGACCTTCAGATCGGTCTCCGTCGCCACCGCCTGGAAATGCAGCTACAGTCAAAGGCAGGGTTAACGCCAGCGCGAGGGTGATGATTTTTTTGTTCATGGTAAGTCTCTCATTGATTGGGGAAAATCAAACGGTTTATCGCCGTTTTCGATGTCTACTTTACTGGTGAAAAGCGCAAACAATAGGTAGCTATTGTGAAAATAATGTGCAAATTTAATTATCGTCAAGCGCTTGCGGATCATAACGATAACCGGCGCCGTACACCGAATGAATCAGCTCCTGGCCGGGCAGCAGTTCAGACAGTTTTTTTCTGAGTTTTTTGATATGGCTGTCGATAGTGCGATCCGAGACGATACGCTGATCGGAATAAATCAGATCCATCAGCCTGGACCGGGACAAGATGCGCCCGGGTTGCCGGTACAATGCCTGCAACAGTTGAAATTCAACTGTGGTTAATTCGATGTCATGGCCTGAGGCCAACACCCGGAAACTATGGGCATCCAAGGTTATCATTTGCGGTTGTTGATCCGCAGTTTGAGGCTGCAATCGTCGCAATACCGCTTTGACGCGGGCAACCATTTCGCGCGGACTGAACGGCTTGCAAATATAGTCGTCGGCACCCATTTCCAGGCCCAGCAAGCGATCGATTTCCTCGATGCGGGCGGTGACCATGATGATGGGCACGCTGCTAAACTTGCGGATTTCGCGGCAGATCGTCAGACCATCGCAGCCGGGTAACATTAAATCCAGCAAAATAAGATCAGGATGGTGTTGTTTAAGCCAAGGAATGACAGCATCGCCATTGCTTAGGGTATCGGTGGCGAAACCGGCATTATGCAAATAATCCGCGGCCAGTTTGGCCAGTTTTTCTTCATCCTCAACGATCAAAATACGGCTTGCTTCAGTCATCGTTATGCCTGCACCGGAAATTCAATGTGAATGGCGAGCCCGCCCAGGGCGGAAGCCTGCGTCTGAATAACGCCATTATGCGCGGCCACGATGTTACTACAGATCGCCAGACCGAGTCCCGCGCCGCCGTGATGCCTGCTGCGCGAACTTTCGACCCGGTAAAAGCGGTCAAACAATTTGTCTCGTTCCTGTTCGGGCACGCCGGGCGCACTATCGGCAATATCGATCAGCAGGGTATTGGCTTTTTTGGCAACCGTGATCTGCACACTTCCGCTGCTGTCGGTATAGTTGGCGCTATTGTTCAGCAAATTCCGGAACAGTTGCGACAAGCGATCTGCGTCGGCATACAAGCTGATGAGCCCTGGCGTGTTGTCGATCAATTGCACGCTCAGCTGTTTTTTGGTGAATTCCGGCATCAGCGCGGCCAGATCTTCTTTGAGGATTGCCACCGGGTCAGTCAGCGTTTTGCGATAGGTTAACGCGCCTTGATCGGAGAGCGCCAACTGATAAAGATCCTCCGTCAAGCGATTAAGCCGCATGACATCGCCAAACAGAGAATCAATGGCTGCGCGGGTCAGCGGGCGGATGCCGTCTTGCAAGGCTTCCAGTTCGCCGCGCAAGACCGCCAAAGGCGTACGCAGTTCGTGGGAAATATCGGCGACCCAACGCCGCCTGGCCTGCTCCGACTGCTCAAGAGCGGCCGCCATATCGTTAAAGTCCCGGGCCAATTGCCCCAGTTCGTCGTTTGCTTCGACCGGCAGGCGAACATTATAACGGCCTACCGCCAAAGCCTTGGCGGCAGCGGTGATGCGCTTGATTGGCCGGCCCAGGGCGTATGCGAGTACCAGCGCCAGCGCGGCGGAGAGCGCAACCATCAACAGCGCAATCCAGACGAAGGCCTTGGCTTGCCCTTCGATAAACCGCAGCTCGCCAATTTGGTTGACCGGTTTTCCCGGCAGCAGTCCCAGATAACCGACGACGTGTTGCTGATAATGAATAGGCTGCAGCGTCAATTGGGCCAGCGCTTCCTGGCGGCCAAAAATTATCGACTTATCGGCGCGCAATAACATCACCCGCAGTTCCAATGGCATGAAGCGTCTTTTTTCATAAATCTCGGCCCCGGCAGGAGGCCAGCTATTGGCGGTTCGCTTAAGCGCGGTTTCCATCCAGGGCGCCGGATGCCGGTGACGACGGGTATCGGATTGCAGCAGCAACTGAATCCATTGCCGTTTATTGCCCGCCAGTGTCTCCCAACTGCCGGCGTCGGCATAATATTCGCTGAGCCCTTCGATCAGGTTATCCACGCGCTCGCGCTGCCGCGATTCAATAAACTCGTTAAAACCACGATCCAGCGACCAGCGCATAAACACATACATGCCGGCAACGACCAGCAGCGTGGTCAGCAGGAAACTTAAAAATAATTTGACGCGGATTGATTTGGGCACGAGATAGCTCTGTTGCTGGGTAGCCTATTGTCGAGTGCAAATGTGCAAAAAATATGAAGTTAACACATGCAGCGATTGTACGCCTTTACCTTGGCAGATAAGGTTGTGGGCGGGGCTTTAGCCGCCACTAAAGCTCCTCCCGCCCCCTATGCGAAAATGTGCTGAGTGATAAGTACAGACCCATATTTCAATGAATTGGCATTTTGTGATGCGTTGCAAATCCTCTGCTATCCCGCCTTTATGCGGCAGCAGTGCTTGGGGTGCCGCGGCGCAGCAATTCCTGAATCGGCGCGGTGTCGTACCCAATGCGCCAAGCCTGGTTGCTTAGGTTTTCGAGTGGCCTTGACGTAAAACAATTTCGCCTGTATCCAAAAACAGGCACTACAGGCGAGACAACTTATTTTTTTGCCAACCTTGAGTCATGCGCTTATTTTACATTTTCTGCTTCGGATTAAATTCGGTTCGCGAAGATCGGTGTGTTTTAAAGGAAAAAGCCCGGACTCTCTGTTAAAAATAAGCCACTGAATAACCTGAAATGAAAACTTTTATACGCCTTTTTCTCCTCTTATGGCAAGAACCATTCAAGAGGCCGCATCGTTAAATCAAAAGATCCCTCGATCACTGGTTAGCTTAACGCACCCAAAAGTTGATTAAAATACTCAGTAGAAATATTACAAAAATTGTGGTAATTTCTTTCCGAATTTTTTTACCAAAACCAAACCTATCGTAAGGTAGGGGCAGAAAGTCGCGGATCCACAATAAATGGAAAGCCGGACTGCCGAATATGACTTCGTTAAAGTCATATTCGGCAGTCCGGCTTTTTTTTTGGCGCAAAAACAGATTCGTGTCCAGATGCCAGAGTAGGCTGTTTCAATTGATATGAAGAAGAAAATAACAATCAACAATTAGAAGGAATATGTCATGAAAGGCAATCTACAAAATCAGTGCGCGTTAAACATATTTTCAGAATCAATCGAGTCGCACTGACGCTATTGATTGTGATTACCAGAAGATTTCTCCGGCGGATGGCGACAATCGACGGTTGACGTCAACCAGCCATAACCAAACATCATCAGGAGCACGACCATGCGCAACAATAACAATAAACCCGAGGAAACGCTCTCCCTTAATAATCAAATCATCGTCGTGGACACCAGCGTCCAGAACTGGCAGAGCCTGGTCGCCGGTGTCGGACCCGACGTCCAGGTGATCCAGCTGGATCCCGGGCGCGAGGGCCTGGCGCAGATCGCCGAGGCGCTGCAGGGTCGACACGACATCGACGCCCTCCACATCGTTTCCCATGGTGCTGAGGGCACCCTGCATCTGGGCTCCACCGTCCTCGATGGTGACAACCTCGAAGAGCATCAATCCCTGCTGGCCCAGATCGGGCACAGCCTCACGGCGCAGGGCGACATTCTGCTCTATGGCTGCAATGTGGCGGCGGGCGATAGCGGCCAGAGCCTTCATCGATCACCTGGCGGCCGCGACCGGCGCCGATGTGGCGGCGTCCACCGACCCGACCGGCAGTGCGGCGCTCGGCGGCGACTGGAGCCTGGAATTCGCCAGCGGAGTCGTGGCAGACGCCGACGCTGGGGCCGACTTATGACTTTCAGGGCCTGCTGGCGGCACCGACGTTGGTGAAGGCTAGTATGTTCTATGAATCCGGTTCCACGCTCTGGCGCTTCGCTAACGTCGACGGCACATTGTATTTTGGGTGCGACGACTGTATTCGCGGGGAGGAATTGTGGAAGAGCGACGGTACCGAAGCCGGCACCGTCCCAGTCAAGGACATCGCCGTGGGAGGCCTCGGTCCGAACTATCTAACCAACGTCAACGGCACGCTGTATTTTGCGGCGATGACCCAACGAGCGGTTCCGAGCTGTGGAAGAGCGACGGCACCGACGCCGGCACCGTCCTGGTCAAGGACATCGTTGCCAGGAGCTGGGTGGCTCCGGTCCCACCAACGTGACCAATGTCAACGGCACGCTGTTTTTCGTGGCCGACGATGGACACAAGCGGCGCCGAGCTCTGGAAGAGCGACGGCACCGCGGCGGGCACCGTCCTGGTCAAGGACATCTATCCGCCGGGTTACTATGGCAGCTCCAACCCGTCCAATTTCACCAACGTCAACGGCACGCTGTTTTTCACGGCCAACGACGGCACCAACGGGACTGAACTGTGGAAGAGCGACGGCACCGACGGCCGGCACCGTCCTGGTCAAGGACATCGTCGCGGGAGTCGGGTAGCTCCAGCCCCGCCAACCTCACCAACGTCAACGGCACGCTGTTCTTCTGCGGCCAGCGACCCGTCGAGCGGTACCGAGCTGTGGAAGAGCGACGGCACCGCGGCCGGCACCGTCCTGGTCAAGGACATCTATGCCGGGGACGATCGGTTCCAGCCCCGCCAGCCTCACCAACGTCAACGGCACGCTGTTCTTCGCGGCCGACGACGGCACGCAACGGCTACGAGCTGTGGAAGAGCGACGGCACCGCGGCCGGCACCGTCCTGGTCAAGGACATCTACCCGGGCAGCTGACGGCTCCAGCCCCGCCAATCTGACCAACGTCAACGGCACGCTGTTCTTCGCGCCTACGACGGCACCAACGGCTCGAGCTGTGGAAGAGCGACGGCACCGCCGCCGGCACCGTCCTGGTCAAGGACATCGTCGCCGGGAGCGGCGGCTCCAGTCCCAGCTATCTCACCAACGTCAACGGCACGCTGTTCTTCCGGCCGCCGACGGCACCAACGGCTACGAGCTGTGGAAGAGCGACGGCACCGCCGCCGGCACCGTCCTGGTCAAGGACATCTAGCCGGGAGCGGTCGGCTCGATCCCGCATACCTCACCAACGTCAACGGCACGCTGTTCTTCAGCGCCGACGACGGCACGAACGGCGACGGAGCTGTGGAAGAGCGACGGCACGGCCGCCGGCACCGTCCTGGTCAAGGACATCATCGCGGGCAGCGGCTCCGGCCCCGCCGAGCTCAGCCAACGTCAACGGCACGCTGTTCTTCCGTGCCAACGACGGCAACCAGCGGCGATGAGCTCTGGAAGAGCGACGGCACGGCCGCCGGCACCGTCCTGGTCAAGGACATCGTCGCCGGTGCGGGTCAGCTCCAGTCCCACGGATCTCACCAACGTCAACGGCACGCTGTTCTTCACGGCCGACGACGGCACCAACGGCCATGAGCTGTGGAAGAGCGACGGCACCGCCGCCGGCACCGTCCTGGTCAAGGACATCTATCCGGGGAAGCAGCGGCTCGAGTCCCGTACGCTATCTCACCAACGTCAACGGCACGCTGTTCTTCGGCGCCTACGACGGGACCAACGGCAACGAGCTGTGGAAGAGCGACGGCACCGCCGCCGGCACCGTCCTGGTCAAGGACATCTACGCCGGGCGACAGCGGCTCCTCTCCCCTGCAGCCTCACCAACGTCAACGGCACGCTGTTCTTCACGGCCAACGACGGCACCAACGGCTTGGAACTGTGGAAGAGCGACGGCACCGACGCCGGCACCGTCCTGGTCAAGGACATCGTGTCGGGCAGCAAGTAGCTCCGGCCCCGAGTTGCTCACCAACGTCAACGGCACGCTGTTCTTCAGGCGCAGCGACGGCATCAACGGCGACGAACTGTGGAAGAGCGACGGCACCGACAGCCGGCACCGTCCTGGTCAAGGACATCTATGCCGGGAGCGAATGGCTCCACCCCGATCAACCTGACCAACGTCAACGGCACGCTGTTCTTCCCGGCCAACGACGGCGACCAACGGCGCAGGAACTGTGGAAGAGCGACGGCACCGCCGCCGGCACCGTCCTGGTCAAGGACATCTACCCGGGCACAGGCATTCCAGCCGCACCAGCCTGACCAACGTCAACGGCACGCTGTCTTTCACGGCCGACGACGCGACCCATGGGACTGAACTCTGGAAGAGCGACGGCACCGAGGCCGGCACCGTGCTGGTCAAGGATATCTGGCCGGGAGCGCTTAGTTCCAATGTTCAAAGTCTTACCAATTTCAATGGGATGCTCTATTTCGTGGCGGATGATGGCATCAACGGCCCAAAACTGTGGCAAAGCGACGGCACCGAAACCGGTACGATCCCTGTGCCATCTACCGAGCAATGTGGCGCGCCTGCCGGGCTGTTCAATGCCGATGGGATTCTTTACTTCGGAGCTTATGATGCCAACAGTCAAAGCCGGCGGGCTGTGGACTATAGGCGGCACCCAGGCCAATCAGCCGCCGGTACTGACGGGCCCTCAGGCCATCTTGCCGCAACTGATGAAGATGTGGCCGTTACGCTGACCGCGACGGCCCTGTTCAAGGTTTTACCGACCCCAACGGCGATGCCCTGAGCGTCGCCAACCTCACCGCCGATCATGGCACGATTGCAGCGAATGGCGTGGACATTTGGCTGTTCACCCCGGCGCCGAACTACAACGGCGTGGTTTCATTCACGTATAACGTCAACGATGGCAAGGGTGAAGCCACTCCAGCCTCATTGCCGCTGACCATCAATCCGGTCAACGACGCTCCCGCCGGCGCAGTCGTGGTGACCGGGACGGCCATACAAGGCCAACCGCTGACCGCCAACACCGGCAGCATTGCCGACGTGGACGGCCTCGGGCCGTTCAACTACCAGTGGCAGGCCACTCCCAACGGCAACCTTTTGGACTGCCATCAGCGGTGCGACTAATGACAGCTTCACGCCGGGTAATGACCTATAGGGCAACAACTCCGGGGTTTGGTCTCCTATACCGACGGGCAGGGCACAGCGGAAAACCTGACAAGCACACCGACTGGTCCGATCAGCAGCAGTGTTGACACGACGGCGCTACATGCGCCACGATCAGCCAGGTCACCGACAATGTTGCGCCGGTCACTGGGACCGTGGCAGATGGGGGGAGCACGAATGATAACACCCCGACGGTGCGGATCAGCCTGAGCGATACTGGCGCCTCTAGCAGGCGACAACGTGCAGTTATTCAACGGCACGACCTCGTTGGGCAGCGCGGTGGCCTTGACCAACGACGACATCACTGCCAGTTTCAAGGACATTCCTCCATCGGCGCTGACCGAAGGCGCTACGACTTTAATGCCAAGATCACCGACGCCGTAGGCAACGCCAGCAACGCCTCGGCGAAGTACAACATCAATATCGATACGTCGGCTCCGACGGCGGCCGTGGCGATCACGGCTATTGACGACGACACCGGCACGCCGGGCGACTTTGTCACCAGCGACACCACACTGAAGGTATCCGGCACCAATGATGCTTTGGTTGCGGGCGAGAGGGTACAGGTCAGCAGTGACGGCGGCAACGCCTGGGCGGATGTTAGACGACCGACAGCACCACCTGGAGCTACGTTGATCCGGTCACGCACAGCGGCAATTTCACCTATCAGGCACGGGTGGTGGACGGCGCCGGCAACATCGGCAATACCGACAGCCAGGCCATCACTCTTTATGCCGGGATCGGCCACCTTTACGGGTACGACCGGGAACGATATGGCCAGATGCCAGCACCGACATCCTCACGGGTTTCACCGGTGGCACTGTAGCAGAACTTAAGGACAATACGGGCGACACGTTTATTCCGCTAGGGGAGCCGACACCATCGTAGCGGGTCCTGGCAACGATCGATCAATTTGGCCGAAGGTGATACCACTTACGCTGGCAAAGTTTCAATGGTGGTGCGGGCATCGATACGTTGAATTTCACGGGTGGCGATAAGGAGTTCCGCTTTATGTACTTCTAACTGGCATCGAAAACTTGACGTCGGGTAATGGCAACCAGAACATTCTGATTACCGGCTTGCAATATACTGGCTTAAGCACAATCGACATGGGAAACGGCGCCAATGACGATTTTGGTGTTGTAGTGTTTTTTGAGGCGGATATGTCGTTGATGTCGACGCCTAGTATCAGCAATGTTGAAAGAGGGTCTCCCCGGTCCACCGCGAATAATTCTATTACGCTTACCGGCGCTCAACTCGATGCAATCGTGATTGAGCACAGGGGTGATCGATCTTCAAGGCGGTACCGATACGATCAATCTCACCTCGACCTCGAACGATCTAAACACATTGGAAGATCTATCCATATATAACGTCGAGGCGATCTCCGTGGCCACTGCAGCGGCGGGTGTTACGATAAACCTCGGAGGTCAGAACGAGTCCTTCGTGCTTACCGGCAGCAGCTTCAATGACACGATCACGGGGGGAGGCGGGGCGGGGGACACGGTTATCTTCTCGGGTAACCGCGCCGATTACACCATCACGTTGAATGGCTCGACCTATACGGTCATCGATAACCGCACGGGTTCACCGAATGGCACCGATGCGGTGACCAATGTCGAGAACTTCCAATTCGCGGGTGGAACAACATTCACGACAGGCGCGGGCGGCACTTTGGATATCACATCGCCCACAGTCACCTCCGTGGCCTACGGGACAACGACGGGACCTTGAAAGGGGCGAAACCGTCACCCTCGCGGTGACTTCAGCGAAAACGTGACCGTCGCGGGCGGTACGCCGAGTCTTTTCCTTAGATACTGGCGGAACTGCGACTCTGATTGGTGGTTCGACACCAATCAGCTGTCCTTCACTTACACCGTCGAGGCCGGACAGAACACCGCCGACCTGGCGGTCACCGCCTTCAATCTGAATGGCGCGACCCTTAAGGATGCCCAGGGCAATGACGCCGACACGGCGGGTGCGCTGACCAATCCCGATGGCACCCTGGTGGTGGACACCACGGCGCCGACTGCGCCCACGATCAGCCAGGTCACCGACGATGTTGCGCCGGTCACCGGGACGGTGGCAGATGGCGGAAGCACGAATGATTCCACTCCGACGGTGCGGATCAGCCTGGGTGGCACCGCTGCGGTGGCCGGCGACAATGTGCAGTTGTTCAACGGCATGACTGCGCTGGGCAGCGCGGTGATCCTGTCCAGCGGTGACATCGCGACCGGCTTCACCTACATTACGCCGGCTTCGCAGAACGACGGCACCTACGCCTTTAATGCCAAAATCACTGACACGGTCGGCAACACCAGTGCCCCCTCGGCGGCATTCAACGTCACAGTGGATACGTCGGCTCCGACGGCGGCGGTGTCGATCACGGCTATTGAAGACGACACGGCACGCTGGGGGACTTTGTCACCAGCGACACCACACTGAAATATCCGGCACTTACGATGCACTGGGGACGGCGAGAAGGTACAGGTCAGCAGTGATGGCGGCAACAACTGGGCGGATGCCAGCGTCAGCGGTAACACCTGGAGCTACGTCGATCAGGTCTTCGCACAGCACCAGCTTCACCTATCAGGCGCGGGTGGTGGACGGTGCCGGCAATATCGGAAACACCGACTACCAGCTCATCACTCTTTCCACGAGCGGATCAATCATTAACGGAACAAACGGTCCGGATTCCCTGCTCGGAACGAACGGCGACGACACCCTCAACGGTCTTGGCGGCGACGACAATATCAAGGGGCTCGACGGCAATGACACCATTGACGGCGGTAACGGCAACGACACGCTGAATGGCGGTTTGGGGAGCGATACGTTCAAGGTTTCGTCGGGACTGACACA
>CAVOJU010000018.1:0-7359 GCA_963696315.1 uncultured Gammaproteobacteria bacterium | reverse complement strand
AATATTCACCAGTCAGTAGCCTCAAAATTGACCGGTCATAATTTCTATCACATCGTTTCCATCGACTGTTTATTTTCAACCCTGGAAAAGCTGGAAACCGAAAGTGGAAAATATTGGACGCTGGCTCATACGAGTAGACCGGCTATTTAAAGAAAACTTAAGGTAGTGAGTGTTACCCTCTGATTAAAAGCAAAAACGCCTCTTAAGTCAGGCATTTTTTGTCAGCTACAGATTAACAATCCAAGAATTAGATGGAGGGTCATGATTATGGCTAAGTTTAAACTTGACGATGGTACTGAGTATTTGGCGGAAGATTTTATCGACGGGTGTTTAATTAATCCGTTTTTGCAGCATGGATATACTCCAACATCACCTTTCATCCTTCGTACTGAACATGTATTTTCAGTGCATTTCCTAATTAATGGGTGCCTAAGATGCTGGGGAGATTTTGTTACTCTTGATGATGCCCTGAATTGTGCCCAAAAGGCCCCTTCTTGGCTTAATAGATCTTGTGCTCGGCTGCAATCTTTGAAAGCGCGTCGAATATTTACCAGCCCGTAGCCTCAAAACTGACCGGCAATAATTTCTATCACATCGTTTTCATCAACTGTTTATTTTCAACCTGGTAAAAATTGGAAGCCGAAAGCGGAAAATATTGAACGCTGATTAAAACATAGCTTCCTATGTCGGCAGCGCCCTTAAATTAGCGCAGCCATTTATCGCGTTGAGGTCTGTCTCGATGATTCTCAAGCTTCTCCGAAGAGCTTCGGGGGTGTAAATCCGAGAGACTAAATTCAGCCTAAACCGACACATCGATAAAACCATGAACACCGCGTTTGGTTTTAACCGCCAGCCAGTCTTTCAATTGCCTTAACTCGACTGTTTCTTCCAAGTCATCCAGGCTTTGCTTGTTTTTTAAGCGCCGGAAGGCATCGGACAATACTTTATAGCGCTCACCGGTAATGCCGGCCCGCCTTAAACCGACGGTATTCAACTTGTAATGCCGTGCGGGGCGTCCGCCAACCAGCATAAAAGGAATGACATCCATATTGATCCCGGTCGTGCCCTGCACGATGGCGAATGAGCCGATGCGGCAAAACTGGTGCACCACCACGGCCCCGCCCATAAAAACCCGATCGCCCACTTCAACAAAACCGCCAATCGCGACATTATTGGCAAATATGGTGTAATCGCCTATCGTGCAGTCATGAGCGACATGACTGTTATTCATAAAGAAGCAATTGGAACCAATCCGGGTTTCGGCATTTTCCCTGGAGGAACGGTGCCCGGTAAAGCCTTCCCTAAAGACATTATTGTCGCCGATGTTAAGCCAGGACACGGTACCTGCCTTAAAGCCGAGATCTTGTGGCAAGCCGCCCAACACGGCATGAGGATGCAGGATATTGCCCTCGCCCATTCTTACGTACTGCTGCACCACGGCATGTGCACCGACCTGGCAGCCCCGGCCCATCTCAACACCGGTTTCGATAACGGCAAACGGGCCTATGGTAACGTCGTCCGCCAATGATACATCCGGTGCGATACATGCAGTGGGGTGGATATGTTGTGCCATGTAAATTATCCTCTTGGATGATATTTGGTATGTAAATCTTTTAATCTTTCGCGGGCAATATGCGTGTAGATTTGCGTGGTCGATAGGTCTGAATGTCCCAGCAATAATTGCACGACGCGCAAATCGGCGCCATGATTTAACAAGTGCGTAGCAAACGCATGTCTCAGCGTGTGCGGTGACAGGGTCTTGCCGATGCCGGCCTTCTTGGCATGGCGTTTGATGATATGCCAAAAGGCCTGCCTTGTCATGCCCTGGGCCCGGCTGGTCACAAACAAATAATCACACTGGCGCTCACCCAGCAGGGTTTTTCTGGCCTGATCCATATAACCTTCCAGCCAGCTCATGGCTTCCTCGCCGACAGGCACCAGGCGTTCCTTATTACCTTTGCCGGTAATTCTGACCACCCCCTGCCTGAAGCTGATCTGTTCAAACTTTAGCCCCACCAGCTCCGAGACTCGGAGCCCCGTGGCATAGAGCATTTCCAGCATGGTTTTATCCCGGTAACCTAAAGTATTAGTCACTTCAGGGGCTGCCAGCAATAACTCGACATCCTGTTCGGAAAGCGATGTCGGCAACGGTCTGCCGATATGGGGCGACTCTATCAATGCGGTCGGATCGACCGTCATCTTGTTTTCGCGGATCTGATAGCCGTAAAAACGCCGCAAACTCGACAAAATACGCGCTGATGAGCGGTTACCGATGCCCTGTTTATAACGTATAGCCAGAAACTTCGAGATGTCCGCGCTATCAACCTCCAGCAGAGACTTCCCTTGCAGGCACAGCGCAAAAATTCTCAAATCACTGCCATAGGCGGCAAGCGTATTCTCGCTCAAACCCTGCTCCACCCAGACGGCATCGAGAAACTGATCGATCAAAGCGCTCGCATTCATTTTTTATGCTTTGCCTCAAAGGCCAGCAATTGCTGTTTGATGGCCATAAAGTCACCTTGGGTGTTTCCAGAATAGCCCCCCATGCCCTGCACTGCAACCACCCGATGACAGGGAATAAACAGGGGGTAAGGATTGTCCCGGCAGGCGCCGCCAACGGCCCGCGCTGCGCTGCCTATTTTTTTAGCTAAGGCTGAATAGCTTATGGTCTCGCCAATGGCTATTTGGCAAAGCTCGGCCCAGACTTTGTTTCTAAAGTCACTGCCCTGCCTTAACAGTTTGACCTGAATGACTGTTTCGGGATGTAACCAATAGGCATCTAATTGCGCTTGCAGAAGGTGCATACCAACGCTTAGCTCTGGCCCGGCATTAGGCTCCCAATCTGCTTCGGCTATCACATCGCCATAGACGACTAGCGCAAGCTGACCGGCAGGCGTTTTGATCTTCACAACTTCCTTATCACCCGCACAACTCTCTACCCATTGAATGACAAATGGCATGTTAAAAACCCGAAACAATTGAAGCAAATATTGCAGACATAAAAAAGGCAGCTCAAGGCTGCCTTTAATTGGCTCGCATCAAAAAAAATCTAACCCAGTTTTTCTTTAATACGCGCTGCTTTACCGGTCAGGTCACGCAAGTAATACAATTTTGCACGACGGACATCACCGCGACGTTTAACAGTAATCTCGCTGATTATAGGGCTGTGTGTCTGGAAAACACGCTCAACACCTGTGCCGTGAGAAATTTTTCTGACTGTGAATGCAGAATTTAAGCCGCGATTACGTTTTGCAATCACAATGCCTTCAAAAGCCTGAATCCGTTCACGGTCGCCTTCTTTTACTTTTACTTGCACAACAACCGTATCGCCAGGGCCGAATTCCGGCACTTCTTTCAGCTGCTCTGCTTCCAATACATCAATTATATTGCTCATACCACACCTTATTAACTCAATTCCACAATAAATTCTTGCAGCAGACTTTCCTGCTCCGCCGTTAAATTCTTCTTTTTCAACAAATCCGGCCGTCTCTGCCAGGTTCTTCCCAACGCCTGCTTCATACGCCAGCGTTGTATTTCGGCATGATTGCCGCTTAGTAACACGTCCGGTACCGAACGCCCTTCAAGCTGTTCCGGCCGGGTAAAATGCGGACAATCCAGTAAGCCATTGCTATGTGAATCCTGCTGAGCCGAGTCTTCATCACCGAGCACACCGGGCAATAACCGGGTCATGGCATCAATGACAATCAGCGCTGCGAGCTCGCCGCCACTGATCACATAGTCGCCGATAGACCATTCCTGATCACACACCAGGTCGACAAACCGCTCGTCTATGCCTTCATAGCGGCCTGCCACTAAAATCAATTGCGAAACATGGCATGCTTCGGCCAACAAGGCCTGCGTCATCGGCTTGCCTTGCGGGCTTAAATAAACCACTTGACTACTGCCAGTCCCTGCCTGTTTTGCTGCCACGACGGCATCGTGCAAAGGCTGGTATTTCATAACCATGCCAGGACCACCGCCATAAGGCCGGTCATCCACTGTTTTATGCCTGTCGCGGGTATAATCTCGTGGATTCCATACCGACAGCTTGACTATTCCACGCTCGATCGCCTTGCCTGTTACCCCGTAACTGGCGGCGGCTGTTACCATTTCCGGGAATAAAGTCACCACATCAAAGCGCATGATGGGCAATTAAAACTCGGGGTCCCAGTCAACGATCATTTTGCCAGCATCCAGATCGATACTGATCACGGTCTGTCCCTGCAAAAACGGTATCGCCCGTTCGCGTTCGCCCTGGATGACAACAACATCATTGGCGCCGGTTTCAAGGAGGCTCTCAACCACGCCCAACTGAATGCCCTCGACCGTTTCTACCTTCAGCCCAATCAGATCAGACCAGTAATATTCGCCGGCAGCGGCTTTTGGCAATTGGCTTTGGCTGATGAAAATACTCCAGCCAATTAATGCTGCGGCCTGGTCCCTATCGGTAACGCCTTCAAGTTGGGCCACCAGGCTTTTACCTTGAAGCTGGCCGGCAAGGACATCGACCTGCCTGATTTCACTGCCTTTCTTTAACAACCATGGCGAATAAGCAAGAATATTTTCTCGCGGGGCGGTGAAGGAAAATACCTTGACCCAGCCTTTAATGCCAAAAACGCCGGATATCTTACCGACGTTGATTTCTTGCTGTCCTGACAAACAGTTTATGCAGCCGCTTTAAGTGCGTCTTTAATCAACTTGGCGACGCGATCAGAAGGCTGTGCGCCATGAGATTTCCAGTATTCAACGCGCTCGGTGTCCAAACGCAGCTTTTCTTCATTGCCACGGGCCAAAGGATTAAAAAACCCCAGACGCTCGATATAACGACCATCACGGCTGTTTCTGCTGTCCGCCACAATCACATGGTAAAAAGGACGATTTTTTGCACCGCTTCTAGCGAGACGAATGGTTACCATCTAAGTTCCTCAAAAACGTTTAGTCAAAAATTTAATCTGCCTATTTTACGCGAATTCCCATATAAGTGAAGTACAAATTAACAAAGCGTTAAATTTGTTGGCTGCATCGCTACGGCGCCGGTAAAACTACATTCTCATACCGCGCATATTGCCTTTAATGCCGCGGATCATATTAGCCATATTGCCTTTCTTGAAGCGCTTCATCATTTTTTCCATCATCTTGAATTGCTTCAGAATCCGGTTGACATCATGCAACTGCTGCCCGCAGCCATCGGCAATACGTTTTTTTCGATTACCTTTGATCAGATCAGGAAAGCGGCGCTCTTTCATGGTCATGGAATTAATCACCGCGATTTGCCGGGCCAGCTCCTTATCATTGACCTTATCCTTCATTTCCTGGGGAATGCTGCTCATGCCGGGCAATTTATCGAGCATGGAGCCGACGCCGCCCATGCTCTGCATTTGCTGCAATTGCTCGCGAAAATCTTCCAGATCGAAGCCTTTGCCCTTCTGGATTTTTTGAGCCAGTTTTGCCGCTTTTTCCTTGTCAACGCGTTGCTCGATCTCTTCAATCAGACCCAATACGTCGCCCATGCCCAGGATACGGGACGCAACACGATCGGGATAAAACGGCTCCAGGGCGTTGGTTTTCTCGCCCACGCCAATAAACTTGATAGGCTTGCCGGTAATATGACGAATGGACAAGGCTGCACCGCCACGCGCATCACCGTCTGCCTTGGTCAAAATAACGCCGGTCAAAGGCAAGGCATCATGAAAGGCTTTGGCCGTATTGGCGGCATCCTGACCGGTCATGCTATCGACAACAAACAAGGTTTCGATCGGATTGATAGCCGCGTGCAGCTCTTTGATCTCGGCCATCATCTCATCATCGATATGAAGACGGCCAGCCGTATCCACAATCACTACATCGAGAAACTTCTTCCTCGCCGCATCGATCGCATTCCTGGCAATATCTACCGGTTTTTGGGAAATATCACTTTCAAAAAAATCCAGTTCAAGATCGTTGGCCAGCATCTGCAACTGTTTGATAGCCGCTGGTCGGTAAACGTCAGCACTCACCACACCGACTTTTTTCTTTTGATTTTCCTTCAGCCAACGGCCCAATTTGGCCACTGTCGTAGTCTTGCCTGCACCCTGCAAGCCCGCCATCAGAATAATGGCTGGAGGAACAGCATTGAGATTCAGGCCTTCATTAGCCTCGCCCATCACCCTCACCAGTTCAGCCTGAACCAGCTTGATCAATGCCTGACCGGGTGAAAGACTGGTCTGAACTTCCTGGCCTAAAGCGCCTTCTTTGACGCGTTCAATAAAGTCCGTGACCACCGGCAGCGCGACATCGGCCTCAAGCAGAGCCATGCGCACTTCGCGCAATGTATCCTTGATATTACTTTCAGTCAGGCGGCCCTGACCCTTAACTTTCTTGAGCGTGCTACTTAATCTATCGGTTAAATTATCAAACATATCGACGTCTTTAATTGTTGATCAGGGAAACTACGCGCTTGCAACAAATGCGCTAGGACTATTCAAATGAATAGTCTACCATACCCAATAATGCCTTTGCACTCGTCGAAATTTCTTCAAAACGCCCAGTGAAGACTGCCCACACCACTAAGCCATGAACACCATCGTACTTGCCGTTGTTTCAATCTGCACCTACCTGGGAAGCGCCCTGCTGATTGTCAGCCAAATTACCCAACACAACCCGCGCCGCAGTGCACTATATCTGGCCTGGTTAGCCGTAAGCTCACACAGCCTTTACACCGCCGGCACCTTCCTGCAACCAACTGGCTTTAGCTTCAACTTTATCAGTACCGCCTCCCTGGTTTCATTGATCGTGGCGCTGCTGTTGCTGATCGCAAGCCTTAACAAACCGGTGGAAAAACTGGGCATCGCCGTGTTTCCGGTTGCCGCCCTTATGCTGGCCCTGGAACTGTACTTTCCGGACAAACCGCATCTTTTGCAAACCTATACTTGGCAAATGAGCGCCCATATTCTGACCTCGATCATCGCCTTCAGCCTGTTGAATATCGCCGCCCTGCAAGCCATTTTGCTTGCCATTCAGGATCAGCAATTAAAAAGCCACCCGCCCAAGCGTCTCATCCAATCCTTGCCGCCTCTGCAAACCATGGAATCTCTGTTGTTCCAAATGCTCGGCACAGGGCTGTTTTTCCTGACCCTGTCACTGGTCAGCGGCTTTATATTCATAGAAGATTTGTTTGCGCAACATCTGGCGCATAAGACAGTTTTATCGATACTGGCATGGCTGATCTTTTCAGCCTTGCTGATTGGCCGGAGCCGTTACGGATGGCGCGGGCAAATTGCGATACAGTGGACGTTAATCGGCTTTGTCTCGCTGCTGCTGGCATATTTTGGCAGCAAACTGGTGCTGGAAATTATTTTGCAGCGGTAGTCGTGCGGATGA
>CAVOJU010000017.1:0-17893 GCA_963696315.1 uncultured Gammaproteobacteria bacterium | reverse complement strand
GCGAAAAACGGCTATTGCACACATATCGGCAATGAGCTGTTTGCCTGGTTTAGTAGCACGGAAAGCAAAAGCCGCATTAACTTCCTCAGCTGTTTAGGCCAAGGCAGCAACCATTTCTATGTGCTGAATACCGGCGCCTTCGCGTATATGGAACAACAAAAACTGCCGCCTATTCTGTTAGCACGTCTTGAGCTTGAATTTCAGGGTGAAGCGGTGTGTAGCCTACCGCTAGCGGATCCAGCCGATAAGGTAGTGCGTATCGAAACCGCTCTCGATTGGGAGAAATGGCTGAATCAGCAGGGCATCAAAACCAAGCGGCATCGGCGAATTATCACCGAAGGCGCTTTAATGGGGGGCCTATTAGCTCAAGGCATTCCCGTTACCCTCAGCATTGTCAGCGATGATGCCGGACAGTTTAATGTCTTTGACCATGCGTTGTGTTGGATTCATGCCGAACGCATCATCAATCGTCTCATTCCCTTAAATGCCGAGCATGTTAAAGCCGTTGATAACACACGCGAACAACTCTGGCAGATTTACCGCGATCTGAAAGCCTACAAACTTGAGCCAACGGCAATCCAGGCTGAAGACATCAAATCCCGATTTAAAACGATGTGCGGCGCCAAAACGGCATACGTAACACTGAATCTTGCCCTACAGCGGATGGGCAACAATCAACACGAATTACTTCGGGTTCTCGACAAACCTTATTTACCACTCCACAACAACCTGAGCGAACGCGATATTCGGGATTACGTTAAAAAACGAAAAATAAGCGGTAGCACTCGTAGTGAGGCAGGACGAAGATGTCGCGATACCTTTGCCAGCTTAAAAAAGACTTGCCTAAAGCACAAGATTTCGTTTTGGCATTATCTTAAGGATAGGTTGTGTGGCGAAAGCCATATTCCACCGTTATCTGATTTGATTCGGGCTGCGGCTACCTGTGGGTAATGAGAAGTTACCGAGGATGCTCTATGTTAATCAAGCACTGTTTTGTTTTACTATTCACGCTAGCCGCGACCGAAATGGCGGTGGCAGACTGCAACAATGCCATCCCAAAAACCACGCCCGATAATGCCTTTACACTCCACAACAATGGCACCGTTACGCATAACACCACCGGCCTGATGTGGATGCGCTGTCAGCTGGGTCAAACCTGGGACGGCACTACCTGTAGCGGCTCGTCACAAGGATATACATGGTCAGCTGCGCTACAAGCGGCCGATAGTTACGCTTTTTCCGGTTACAGCGACTGGCGCCTGCCCAATAAAAACGAACTGGCCAGTATTGTGGAGCGGGCTTGTTTCAATCCTGCCATCAATAGCACGGCGTTTCCGAATACGCCTGCTTCGTATGTTTGGTCTTCGTCGCCGTAGTGCCAACCATTCGAACCCGCGCGTGGGGCGTAGTCTTCTACAGTGGCGATGTTGACCCCCACGACCTTAAGACCCTCAACTTCCCACGTTCGTTTGGTGCGCGGCGGACAGTGATTTTTGGTTTTTTGTGGTAGTAACCGGTAAGATGGAACCAGGGATAGGTTCCGCCGGATGCCAGACAAGGGCCGAAGCTTTGATAGAGTTGGAAAACTGTGTCGCCTTTCGACCCGGCTGCGCTGATATTGATGGGATTGGTGGATTCTTGTGGCATCAATATCGGCATCACTCTCGAATAGCCGGGCCGCTACAGCTATGGACGCATTAAATTGCCCGAAGTGTGGCTGCAGAATGCACTTCCTTTCAGTCAAAAGTACCCAAGCATAATCAGGCCTCCAGCAAGCCCTTCGGCGGAACCGGTTTACCGGGTTCCGCCGAATGGAAGCCATGACAGCGGAAGATCTTTCCACTATCAGGGAAACTGCCGTAGGTTCAAAAACCTTGGTGCATGAAGTGGGCTAATGAAGATTTCCTGGGCACTGTCTCGGTAATCTCAGTGTCAATCACAAACTGTCAAAGCGCAAATTATCTGCGTATAATGAATGCGCATCAACAGCCCAGAGGGAGACGTCATGCAAACCGCCTTCAATCACAGTGCCCCCAAAAAAGCCGCCAATCTCAGCATCAACAGCGATTTATTGACTCAGGCCAGAGCCTTGCAAATCAACTTGTCCGCCACGCTGGAACAGGCTTTGACCGAAGCCATTCGTAACAAGCAACGCGAAAAGTGGCTGCAAGATAATCAGCAATCGATCATGCAATACAATCAACGTGTCGAAGCGGAAGGTTGTTTCAGCGATAGCTTGCGGAATTTTTGATGGCGCAATTCACACTGTATCGCAATACCAACCGCCAAACCCAAGGGCGTTATCCTTTTTTGCTCGACATCCAAAGCGATTTTTTGGATGCGCTAAAAACACGGCTGGTCATTCCTGCCATCAAACTGGCCGACCAAAAACCCATCACCCGCTTGAATCCGGTTTTTGAATGGGAGCAAGAGCACTATCTGCTGGTTATTCAGGAAATGGCCGCTATCCCGGCAAATAACCTGGGCGCCAAGGTTGCAGAGCTTGATGCACTGCGTAGCGAGATATTGGCAGCGGTGGATTTGTTGATTACGGGTATTTGATTGGGGTATCGCTATCGCGACGAATATTCTGATGTGGGTGCGGGAATGAATGGGGGCTAGTTTGGCGGATCACCCCCACGCGGGGCGGGCTTTGCAACCCCGTCCCGAACGTTTTGACTTTGCCTCTAACTTAGAGCCATGCGATAATCCCTGCTGAAGGGCACCGGTATCTACACAACTTTTCTGCGGAATAAAAACAAGGGGTTGCACCAACCACAAACTCCCTCTCCTGCTGGAGAGGGTTGGGGTGTGGAGAATAAAATCAACCAGTTATATTCCCCCCTCATCCCAGCCTTCTCCCTCTGGAGAAGGAGCCACAACACTTGTGTAGATACTTATGGCTGAAGGGTTAATATACCCCGTCTGGTTTTCTGAATGGCCGGGTTAATTAAGACGCCTTTATATTACCCAATCTTCCAACCTTAACCCTGAAACGCGTTCAAACTCACGCAGGTTATGCGTGACGAGCGTGGCATTTTTAGAGAGTGCATGGCAGGCAATCCAAAGGTCATTAGCACCTATTGGGGTGCCTGCTTCCTTAAGTTGGGTAAATTGCGCGGCATAGTGCTCGCACAAGCTATGGTTGGTATCGTATTGGACGGGTATCAACTGCGTGAGTTGATTAAGCTGGCGTAACACCTGTGTTTTGCGTGTGCTGCGCTCTGCTCCCTTGAGTAGCTCGGCATAGGTAAAAAATGACATGCAGAGTACAGCATCTTTATCCAGGGCATTGATATGTGCGGCGATGGATGGCGGTTTGTTTTTTATGAGGTAGATGAGGATGTTGGTATCCAGCATGTAAATCATAAAGTCTCTCTATCCTGCATGGCTGGTTGCTGTTGATAATTTTGTTCAAGCTGGCTTACAAAATCTTCATCAAAACCATTGAGTATTGCCAATAAAGCTGTGCCACGGTCGAAGGGTAGCGGATGAATAACGAGATCACCATTCGCGTTACGGCTGATTTCGACCTGGGCAGCATCAATGCGAAACTCTTGCGGGATACGCACTGCCTGGCTGTTGCCGTTTTTAAAAATTCGTGTGGTTAAAGTTGACATAGGTCACTCCCAATGTGTGTACATTAATGTGTGTATTTTATTTTAAGGCCGATAAATTTACAAATCATTATTTGGGGCGCAGCGCGTAGACTCTGTTCAATTTCAAGTTAAGTTTTGCTGGTGCGCGGCGGATAGTTATTTTTGATTTTTTTGCTGTGTGGGGAGGCATATCATAAGTTGAAATCAGGGATGGGTTACGCTGGATGTTTCCATCCTGAGCGTTTAAATCAACTGTTGCACCTGCCGCCAATGTTTGTAATCCTTGGGTTCAACCCCGTCCCAAACGTTTGATGCTGCTCTTATCTTAATAAACCCGCAAGGCGGATTCGCGCAGCAATCCGTATTATTAGACGCGGTTTGGCGGATTGTCGCTGCGCTCCGAATAATCCACCCTACGCTGCTTGATAGTTTACTACATTTATTTTTAACAAAAGGGACATGATATCTAAATGGCGTTTATTGCCATGTTTATGGGCCAATCCCTCCCGCAAACGCGATAACTTGATGCCGGAAGCCACTATTACTCATGGGCTTATTGCTTTCCATAAGCCCTGTGCTTTACCAGCAACTTGGCAACCAGCGCAGTCCAGCCGGTTTGATGGGCAGCACCCAGCCCCTGCCCGGTTTCGGCATGAAAATATTCGTGAAATAACAGTTGCTCCTGCCAGTAAGGGTCATGCTGCAAGCGGGCTATCGAGGGGATAGGCAGGAATCAAGCCGTTGGCATCGCGGCGGAACAGATTGATCAAGCGTTCTGCCAGATGAGCGTTGATCTCCTGTAAGGTCAGCGCATGCGCTGCCAGACCCGGAGCAGACACTTTGAAATCATCCCCCAGATAGCGGTGAAATTTTTCCAGTGCTTCAATCAGCGAATAATTGGTCGGAAACCATACCGGTCCGCGCCAGTTGGAATTGCCGCCGAACAGGAAGGAATTGGATTCTCCCGGTACATAGTCGATCAAGGCCTGGCCAATTCCGGGCATCAGCCCAAGGTCGCGGCGTTCTGCATGAATTCTACTGACGCTGCGGATACCGTACGGGGATAAAAATTCCTGCTCGTTGAACACATGCATCAGTATGCCGGGCAACATGGTATGGTCAACCAGTGACAAGAGATGCTCGCCATTGGCGTTGGTGTGTTCAGGACAGGCGCAAATGGTGTGGCCATCAAACATGCCGCCGCGATGTTCATAGAGCATGGCGCGGAAACGCGGCACCCGGTTTAGCATTTGCGCATCAACGACTTCGCACGCGAACAATGGAATGATGCCCACCCAGGAAAACACATCCAGCCGGCGATGCTCGCCTTCAGGCGTTAAAATCAGGTCTTTAAAGAAATGATCCTGCGCATCCCACAAGGAAATGCCGTGCTCGCCATAACCCGCGATGGCTTTACCGATAGACAGAAACTGGGCGTAGCATTGAATGGCTATATCTTCGTAGTCACGGCCGGCCGCAGCCAGCTCCAGCGCCATCATGGTCATATTTAAGGCAAACATGGCCATCCACCCGGTAGCATCAGCCTGTTTAAGCCGGTAGCCGGAAGGCAGCGGCTGTGAACGATCGTAGACGGAAATATTGTCCAGCCCCAAAAAACCGCCTTCGAACAGATCGTGATGCTCATTGTCTTTGCGGTTCAGCCACCAGGCATAATTCAGCAACAGTTTGTTGAGCATGCGCTGTAAAAAATTAAAATCAGCGCGGCCGTGTCGTTCACGTTCGGCGCGAAAAACCGATAAGGCCGCAGCGGCGTGCACAGGGGGATTGGTGTCCTTGAAGTCCCACTCATAAGCCGGCAAATGGCCGTTCGGATGGATATAACGCTCATTCAACAGCAATTCCATTTGCTGCTTGGCAAAGTCAATGTCGATAACCGACAGCGCTATCGCCTGATAAGCGAGATCCCAACAGGCAAACCAGGGATATTCCCAGCAGTCGGGCATGGCAATAATGTCATGGGCTTTTAGATGCCGCCAATGGCGATTGCGGATGCCTATTCGCTGTTGGGGCGGCGCAATCTTATCGCCATCCTGCCAGCGCGCCACATCAAAGTGGTAAAACTGTTTGTTCCAGATCATGCCGGCCAGCGCCTGACGAAAAATACGCTGATCTTCACGGGATGCCTGCGCAGGCAATAAACTTTCGAAAAACTGATCGGCTTCCTCGCCCCGTTGCCTGAATACTGCCTCAAAAGCGGCCTGTGTAAGCACGCTCTGATCATTGCTTAACACCAGATCGATGATTTCTTCAGCGCCAGGCTCAATAACCAGCTGATGCCAGGCCGCGCTTTTACTGCCTTGTTTGGCAGGATTGACGGCCTGTTGATCACCGTCAATAAGCGCACGATGAAACGCGTCTTTGACGTACGGGGAGGTATTGGGCTGACCCCACAGTTTTTCCGCATTGCTATCGTTCTCCGTAAATAAAAGCTGTGCGGGTGTCCGGCCATAGAGGCGATAAGTGCCCAGTCCGGAACAATAGCCTTCAATGCTCCAGGCCATGCCTTCGGTTTGATCACCCGCTATCAGTTGCGGGCGCTGACTGCCATAGCCCCAGGACCAGGTATTGCGAAACCACAACGTCGGCAAAACATGCAGGCTTGCCGTTTGCGGTCCGCGATTGGTGACGGAAATACGGCACAGCATGGTTTCCGGGCTGCTTTTGGCATACATGACATTGATATCGCAATAGCGGTTTTCGTTAAAAATGCCGGTATCGTGCAATTGAAAGGGCGGCTGTTGCCGGCTGCGGCGGCTGTTTTCCTGCACCAGTTGATCATAGGGAAATCGACTCTGCGGATATTTGTAACGGTAATGCAGGTAGCTGTGCGTGGGCGTGGCATCCAGGTAAAAATAGGCTTCTTTAACATCCTCGCCATGATTGCCTTCGCTATTGGTGAGGCCAAAAGCGCGTTCTTTAAGAATGGGATCGCAACCATTCCACAGCGCCAGTGCAAAACACAAGCGTTGATCCTTATCGCTGATGCCGCCCAGCCCGTCCTCACTCCAGCGATAGGCGCGCGCACGCGACTGCTCATGCGTGAAATACTCCCAGGCTTCGCCATCCGGCACTATAGTCCTCGCGTACCGTACCCCAGGCCCGCTCAGCGAGGTATGGCCCCCATAACTGCCAGTTTTCCTCGCCCTTACGTTGGGCTTCAAGGCGTTGATGTTCAATGCCTGGGTAGTCTTTTTTCATAGTGGCATCTCTGATTTACAAAATCATAATTTGCAAGCGTGTTAAGGTACACTGGCTTTGTTGTTTTGTCGCGATATTGACCAAGGTTACCCGTAATGGATTTGAGCCTTTTAATCTCGAAGCGCTCGAGGATTCTTGCTGTGCTTCTTGATCTTGATGGGCTTCGTGGTAGATTATTGATAAGTGATTGTATTGTCTTCGCCGCTGGCAGAATTATGTTATACCCTGAGCCGAACAACAATGGACGCTATGTTGATTGATTTTAGCGACGCCGATGAAAGCCAACGCTGGATGGCCATCAATGATACGGTGATGGGCGGCAGGTCGCAAAGCCGGCTTGAATTATCACCGGCAGCTACCGGCTTATTCAGCGGCCAGCTATCGCTCGACAATAATGGCGGCTTTGCCTCCATACGCAGGCGGCCTGCGCATTACAACCTTGAAGCGTGTGCCGGCGTCATGCTCAAGGTTAAGGGCGATGGCAGAACCTATCAATTCCGGGTAAAAACGGATGATCAGGATGATGGCACTGCCTACCGTGCACTATTTGCAACCGATGCCCGGCAATGGCAAATCATCGCCCTGCCCTTTGATAGTTTTTGCGCAAGCTTCAGTGGCAAGCCTGTTGCAGATGCACCGGTTTTAAGGCCCGAACAAATAAGGCAGATTGGTTTTCTGCTGGCAGACAAACAGCGCGGATCATTTTGTCTCGAAATCGCCTGGATAAAGTGCTTCCAGGCATAAAAATGATTACTTAAGTGCGTTTGGCAAACAGTCTTCAACGAGGGACCTGATGAAAAAATTGCTCAGTGTATTAACCAGTATTTTCCTGGCGGGCTGTAGCGTCTTTGGCCTACGCACGGCAGAGGAGCCCAGTTATCAGGTACTCAATGATTTCGGAGACATTCAAATCAGGCATTATCCGGCAATGGTTGTCGCGCAAACCGAGGTTACTGCTGATTATAAAAACAGCAGCAGCCAGGGCTTTCAGCGCCTCGCCGGGTATATTTTCGGCAACAACAAAAAACAGCAAAAAATAGCGATGACAGCCCCTGTTATCCAAGAGCAGGAAGCTGAAACCATGGCCATGACAGCGCCTGTCATTCAGCAAAAATCGGGAACAGTCTGGTTGATGGCTTTTGTTCTCCCGGCGGAGTATTCAGTCTCAACCGCACCAGTGCCGCTGGATTCCGCTGTAATAATTAAAGAGATACCCGGCAAAAAAATCGCCGTTATTCGCTATTCCGGGAGCCTGTCCGAACAGGGCATTGAAGAAAAATCCGAACACTTAAAAAACTGGTTAAGCCAACAGGGTTACCAGGCCATTTCCGAACCCAGGTCTGCCGCGTACGATCCACCTTGGACACTGCCGTTTCTGCGTCGTAATGAAATCCACATTGATATTGAGGGATGATGAATTTTGTAACAAGAAAAAAAACTCAGCCGCTTAAACTGATCATTATTGGCGGTGGCTATGCCGGCCTGACGGCGTTAATCTCCCTGAGGAAACAGGTGCCCGATGCCGAAATCACGCTGATTGATCCGCGCGCCTGCCATCTGATTATTACCCGATTGCATGAAACCGTGCACCGTCCTCTGGAAAAGTTCCAGGTACCTTATGGCCTGTTAGCCAAGCGCTTTGATTTTATCCATAAACAGCAAGCCGTGAGGTTTGATGAAGCGCTGCTTGAACGCTGGAACGCTGAAAAAACCATCCAGCTTGACGAGGAAATCCTGCCGTTTGATTATCTGTTGATCGCGACCGGCGCATTATCCAGCTCCGTGGTTAATGAACCTGATGTCTATGATCTCAATGCAATCAGTCAACAGTGTTTTAACTCGGTGCTGGAGCAATTCATAGCAAGCACGGACGTTAATCAAAAAACCATCAACATCGTCGGCGCCGGCCCCACCGGTATCCAGTTTGCCTTTGAAATCGACCACGTCCTGATGGCTTGCCATGTCGATTATCAACTCAATTTGATAGAGGGCGGCGATCATTTACTCACGGCGTTCCCGGCAGCAATAGGCCGTTATGTGGAAAAGCGCCTATCCGAAAAACGTATTTCAGTGCTTAAAAGCCAGTTTTACAAGGGCAATCAGGGGCTGGAGATCAGGCTTGAAAATAGCCACTCGCACGCCCAATCAGTCGTGCCCTCTGACCTTACTTTATTACTGCTGGGCAAAAAACCTGAACTATTGCTGCACGCAAACACTTCGGGTCAGGTTGTGCTGGAGGGTAAAGTGTTGAGGTCTATTTTCACGGCGGGCGATTGCTCCCATTACGATGAGTTGGGCTCAAACCTGATGACATCGCAGTCGGCCATACGCAAAGGCAAGGCAGCGGCCAATAATATTCTCCGAGAAGCCGGCATTCTTTGCTTTTGTTTGCCCTATATGCATCAGGATAAGGGCTATCTGCTTAGCTTGGGGCCCGACGATGCCGTCGGCTGGATTGGCAGTAAAAATAATATTATCAGCGGGTTGCCCGCTTTTATGGCCAAAGAAGCCATTGAGGCGCAATATGACTTGTTGCTGTCAGGCGTCGATAGTTATATCTTTTGATGCGCCGGGCAAAATGCCTGATTGTGTTTATGGTGATAGCTTGGTGCTTCAAAATGACAATAAGGCATCGTCTTTATTGATTTGAACTTAAAAAAGTGAGCAGAAAATGTTTGGTTTAACCTCAAGTCACACAGCTACCGGAACTGCCAGTATTGGCATTAATCAGCCAGTGGATAAGGTCTTTAGCTTTATCGCCGTGGATTTTTTTGAAAACTACCCGCGCTGGTCGCCGGAAGTGCTGGAATTGGAGCTGCTGTCGGAACCGCCCCTGCAACTTGAACAGCCTGGTTCGCCAGGTACGGATTGATCAGGGGCAACGCAGTGAATCGACATTCAAGATAACGACTTACCAGGCTGGTCAAAAATTGGTCTTCGAAGGCGTCTCTAATCCCTACCGTTGCAGTTATGACTTTGCCTCAACAAACCCGTCCAGTAATACTCAAATAACATTTACGTTTGAATTGCTCAAGCTGGAATTATTTATGCTGCCTTTTGAAAAGCTAATCCAAATTGCCGTCCAGGAAGGCGCTAAACGTACCGTTAAAAATATCAAGAATTTGGTGGAGGCCTCGTAAACACAAGCGGCGACCCAATACCCCCCTGTCAATAATAAAAAAATATAATTTTTGGAGTGCAACTATGAATTTTCAAGTCGAAAAAGACCCCGGCATTATCCCTCAGATTCTTTCCCAGATATTAGACGGTTCCGTCAATGGCATTACCCTCTCCGACCCGGACCAGGAAGACAACCCGATTGTCTATTCCAACAAAGCCTTTGAACAAATAACCGGCTATAGCAAAGAGGAAACCATCGGGCGTAATTGCCGTTTTCTTCATGATCAGGATAAAGATCAGCCGGAGTTGCAGACAAATCCGTGATGCCATCAAAAAGGCTGAACCTGTTGAAGTCACCCTGAAAAATTTCCGTAAAAACGGCGAGCTTTTTTACAACCGCCTGTCCATCACGCCTCTTTTTGGCAAAGATGGAAAACTGATTTACTTCCTTGGCGTTCAGTACGACGTAACCGAGCAAATTTTGGCTCAGCAAGAAATTAAAAGGTTAGCCGAAGCCATCGAGAAACTGCAAAACTCCTAAGCGCTCATGTCCACGTTCAACAAACAAGTGACGGTTCCCTATACCGCCGAGCAAATGTACGATCTGGTTAATGATGTTAATGCCTACTCAGAGTTCATCCCTTTATGCATTGCCTCTGAAATTCACGAAGAACAGGATCATAGATTGAGAGCGACTATCAAGATCGCCAAGGGGAAAATCGGCTTTCAATTCACCACGGTGAACACCATGGAAAAGGGCCGCTCCATCGCTATGAGTCTGGAGCATGGCCCCTTTAAGTCGCTCAAAGGGGCCTGGCGTTTTACGCCACTTGGAGAAAATGAGTGCATTATCTCCTTACATTTTGACTTCGACTTTTCCAATAAATTACTCGGCGTCGCTTTAGGCGGCTTATTCAAACAGCTTTGCGATTCAATGGTTGAATCCTTTCGCAAACAGGCGGCAATTCGCTATGGCTAATAACGTGCTCAAAATAAGCCGTGCGAGACTTATAGTTCATTCTGCCTGTTCCGCTTTTTGCCTGTTGAACAGCAGGCCCATTTCCTGCTGTTACCACTGATTTTTGGCCTGATCTTGGATTAGTAATGGGCACGAAATAAGTTGAACAAGTGTAGGTGTGAATTTATTCGCACGGTGCGGATAAATCCGCACCTACACAGAAAATTGCTTCTCAGAGTTGCGCAAGTTATTTGACACGCGTTCCTTAGCAGACCTGCTTTAGTGCAGGGCCGAAGCCCTTCGAACTCATTTGCTGATTTTCACCAGCCAACCGCCAGCACCCTTGCAATTGTTTTGCCCCTCAGCAGTGATGCCAATTCTGGCGTAGGCGCCTTCCAATGACCCGGGCAGCGTTCCTGTTACCTGAAAACTCCCTGCATTTTTTGGCGCGACGCTAATGCTGGCAGGCATCCCTTTTACTGTAACCTTGATGGTGTTCGGATAAGTATTCTTGGATGCAGTGAACGAAAAGCTTGTCCCCGCTGCCACTTCGGCATTTTCAGCCGGAACAAAATCGCTAAATTTAGGTTTTTCGCAGGCTTTGGAACTACTGCCGCTGCCGTAAGCCCAGGACGTGCTGGAAACCAGCATCAAAATAAAAACCCACAAGTAATTGTATTGTTTCATGCGCTTGCCTCATTGTGTTGTTATAGTTGTTTTTACGTCTTTAAAACACCAACCAACTGATTTTTGCTGATTATCAAATTGACTAGTATCAAGCTGGTTCATTTTTGAAATCATTGGTTAATCGTCTATTTTCAGCAAGCTCTTTTTCAATTCTTCGGAAAATGGCTCATTGCCAAACCAGACATTTAAATACGCCAGACCGATGTCTTTATCCTGGATGGCGGCCAAATCCTTGCCATTCAATTGCAGCAATAAACCGCTCGCAGGATCATAAATCAAATCATAGTAATCGCCGGCCTTGATATCCTGATAGTAGCTGTTGAACTTTTCAAATGCAGTTTTCCATTGATTGAATTTTTTTCCCAAATTGATTTCCAGGTACTCAATGGAAGCTTCCCGAAAGGCTTTTGCCGGAATGGATTTATCGTATAAAAATCGTATCCGCTTGGGCGTGACTGAAAATATATCGGTCAGAGCGGTACAATTTTCCAGATACAGGGCGGCATTACCGACATGAATCAAGCGAAAGGCCTTGAGTTCAGCCTGACTGCAAAGCTTGAGCCGGGTGTTTGCGCTATTGACACTGGCGGGAAATCGTTGCTCGGCAGTTCGAGCAGCCGGCATGAGCACAAAGAAACCTATCAACAAGCCAGACATTAATCGTACAAACCATTTTTTATCCATTGCAAAATGCCTCCAATCAGCGGTAGGTGGTAATAAAAACCCTGCATGCTATCCCAGTAATCCTGATGCAGGATGATTTTGCCAGCAGCATCAAAGCGTAAATGGCTCATCCCGATCGAGTGAATATCAAGATCCTGTCCCATCACTCTGAATCGGGTCTGCATCAACCAGCGGACATAGGAATCATGGCCATTATTCTGGATGTCCAGGATGTCAAATTTGATGTCGTCCAGCTGCTGCTGGGTATGTTTCAGATAGCGTAACAGGCTCTGCCGGTCGTGAAGAGTGACCAGCGTATCATTGAAATAGAGTTTTTCGGCGTAAGTTTCAACAATCTGTTGTTCAAGAGGACCGTCCTCGAGCTGGTCATAGAGCTTTTTTAAGGCTTGCACGCGCTCCTGCGCTTGGATATTTACCCCGGCAGGCGCCAAGGCCAGGTATTCCTGCACTGAATTCTTTTCCACATGACTGCAGGCGCTCAGTAGTAAAATTAGCAATGACAAGATCACAAAACGTTTCATAAGCACCTCCGTATTTTTGCGGTCATTATTCAATACAGGCTGCGCTATCGCGTGAACGATTGGAACAATTATGTTCACGCAATGGTCACGTGAAATGTTTTTCAATATTAACCAATCCCTATTGACGGAGTCAGTGATGTTTTTAGCAGCAATGTTTACCAAGCTATTGAGTTGGTTTGATAACAGCAATGTAAAGGAAGCCGATAATGTCGGCGTAGCCATTGATTGGCTCAGGGTGATTCCCTTCATCCTGATGCATTTGGTCTGTCTGCTGGTTTTTGTTGTCGGCTGGAGCCCTGTGGCATTGTGGGTAGCGCTGTTTTCCTACCTGATTCGCATGTTTGGAATCACCGCATTCTATCACCGCTATTTTTCTCACAAAGCCTTCAAGACCAGCAGAATTTGTCAATTCCTGTTTGCCTTGCTGGGCGCCACCGCCACACAGCGCGGGCCAATCTGGTGGGCATCCCACCACCGCCGGCATCATCTGTATTCCGACACAGACAAGGATATCCATAGCCCCAGGCACGGCTTTTTATGGAGCCATATGGGCTGGTTTCTGTGCCTGAAAAATTTTACTACGCGCGAAAATTGCGTACGCGACTTGCTCAAATATCCGGAGTTGCGCTGGCTGGACCGGTTTGACATCGTGGTGCCGATTGTTTATGCCTTCATGATGCTGGGACTAGGCAAATGGCTGGAAATTTATTATCCCGAACTCAATACCAATGCCTCGCAAATGCTGATCTGGGGTTACTTTGTTTCTTCAATTGTGCTGATTCATTGCACCCTGTGCATCAATTCACTGGCCCACATGCTGGGCTCGAAGCGCTATGACACCCATGACGACAGCCGCAACAACGGCGTTCTTGCCCTGCTGACGCTGGGAGAGGGCTGGCACAACAATCATCATCATTATCCGATATCAGTCAGACAGGGCTTTTTTTGGTGGGAAATTGACATCAGCTACTACCTGCTCAAGTTAATGTCCCTGTTTGGACTGATCTGGGATTTGCAAGCCGTGCCGGCCAAAAAGCTGCACGCCAACCTCGTGCAAATGGAACCCAAGCCATGAAAATAGCCATTATTGGCAGCGGTATTTCGGGGATTTATGCGGCTCGCTATCTGAGTCCAGATCATCAGGTGACGATCTTCGAAGCCAACCCCTATCCGGGTGGACATACCGACACCCATAACATCGTTCTGGGAGAGCAAAACTACCCGGTAGACACCGGCTTTATTGTCTTTAACGAACACAATTATCACTACTTCTGCCGGTTCCTGAATGATCTGGGCGTGACGTCTCAACCCTCTGACATGAGTTTCAGCGTTGCCGATGCGCTTACAGGACTGGAATATAATGCCACCACGTTGGACAAACTGTTCTGTCAACGGCGTAATTTAGTGCGTCCGCGTTTCTATCGCATGGTCATGGATATTTTGCGGTTTTACCGTGAAGCGCCGGCCTTGTTGAACAGCAGCGATGACTCGTTAACGCTGGGCGAGTATCTACAAAACAAGCGTTACAGCAGCGCCTTTATTGATGACCATATTTTGCCCATGGGCTGCGCCTTGTGGTCGGGCCCTTCCGAGGTGGTCAAACAGTATCCGGCGCGCTATTTCGTGGCCTTCATGGCTAACCATCAAATGTTGAGCATCGATGACCGGCCGCAGTGGCGCACCATTACCGGCGGCTCCTCGACCTATATCCAGGCTTTCCTGCGCCATTTTCAGGGCGACTTACGGCTTAACGCCTGTGTGCAGTCGGTAAGCCGCACTCAACAATCCGTCAGCATCAAGACCTCGGCCGGCGAGCAGCAATTTGATCGCGTCATTTTTGCGTGCCACAGCGATCAGGCCCTGGGTTTATTGCAAGCCCCCACTAACAATGAACGCGAGATTCTGGGCGCCATGACTTTTCAGGAAAATGAAGTGGTTTTACATACGGACGCCACGCTAATGCCCCGGCACCCCAAAGCCTGGGCCAGCTGGAATGCCTTAAAACTCGATCAAAACCAATCCCGCTGTACGGTGACTTATTACATGAACCTGCTGCAGAACCTGTCTGCACCGGAACCTTTATTGGTTACGCTGAACTGCACGGACCGGATCGATCCGGCAAAAATCCTGCAAACAAGACTCTATCATCATCCTGTCTATACGACAGAAAGCCTGGCGGCACAAAAGCGTCGTGACGAAATCAATGGCCAGCATTTGACCTATTATACGGGCGCTTACTGGGGCTGGGGCTTTCACGAAGATGGCGCCAAAAGTGCCCAGGAAGTGGTTGAACTATTAACCCAGCCGTCATGAAGCCCTTGCATAGCCGCCTGTTCGAAGGCTGGATTCGACATCGCCGGTTCAAGCCCAAAGCGCACGCTTTCCGTTATCCTGTGTTCATGACTTGGCTGGACCTCAATGAACTGGACCAGGTCATGGCCATGAGTCGAGGCTGGTCTTTGGAGCGATTTAACCTGGTTAGCTTTTTTCGGAAGGATTATCTGGGCGATGCCCAGGAGGATTTGACCCGTGCCGTTAAACAACGGATTCAGGAGCAAACCGGTGATGTTTTTTGCGGCAGGATTTGCCTCTTAACGCATTTGCGCTTTTTGGGGTTTTGCTTTAATCCGGTCAGTTTTTATTTTTGCTACCCCGAAGGCTCCGAACAGCCCCGATACATTCTGGCTGAAATCAACAACACCCCCTGGAATGAACGTTATTGTTATGTGCTGGATACTCGACACAGTCCTTCACAGGGGGGCAAATGGACGTTTGAATTTGACAAGACTTTTCATGTCTCGCCGTTTATGCCCATGCAATTGCTTTATATTTGGAAATTCAGTATGCGCGGCCCCGATCTGATCATACACATGCAGTTGCAACAGGAACATGCATGCTGTTTTGATGCGACCTTGCAGCTGAAGTCACAGGAGATGACACCCCGGTCAATGTTGACCATGCCCTTAAGCTATCCCTTTTTGACCTGCTGGGTAGTCCTATTGATTTACTGGCAGGCCTTGCGCCTGTGGTTGAAAGGCATACCTTTTCACGATCACCCCAAGCCATAATTCCGGAGAACCCCACCCATGAATGCGAGTTCTGAAATTTTATCTAAAGACCATAGCCGGCTTGATTTGATGTTGCGCAAGGCCTTTTTGGACAAACTGGGCCGGCTGGAAAATGCCTTTTTGACCATCGCCGATCCTTTGGGCGAATGTGTTTTGGGTAGTGCGGCGCCTGATGGTCTCAGCGCCAGAATTGATGTGTCCGATATGTTCTTCTATCGCCAACTGGCTTTGGGCGGTTCGATTGGTGCAGCAGAAGCTTATATGGACAAGCTGTGGCAGGCGGATGATCTGTGCCGGGTGATACAAATATTCGTCCGTAACCGTGATTTGTTGAACAGCATGGAAGGCGGCCTGGCGACACTGGCTAATCAACTGCTTAAGGTATGGCATGTTGCCAAGCGCAATTCCAGGCACGGCAGCCGAAAAAATATAGCCGCGCATTATGATCTGGGAAATGATTTGTTTGAGTTGTTTCTCGACTCGCACGGCATGTATTCATCGGCGACCTTTTACCATGCCGATCTTGGCCTTGAACAGGCTTCGACTGCGAAACTCGAGCGCATTTGCCGGAAACTGGATTTGACACCGGAAGATCATGTCCTGGAAATCGGTACCGGATGGGGTGGATTTGCTGCCTATGCCGCCAGCGTGTATGGATGTAAAGTGACTACGACGACAATCTCCAAACAACAGTACGAAGCCGCACGGCAGCGAGTTGCCGAAGCCGGCGTTGCCGACAGGGTTACGCTGTTGATGCAGGACTACCGTGAACTGCAAGGCCGTTATGACAAGCTGGTTTCCATCGAAATGATTGAAGCGGTCGGACATCACTATCTGGATACCTATCTTAAACAATGCGCGGCCTTGTTAAAGCCTGACGGCTTAGCCTTGATTCAGGCCATCACCATCGAAGACCGGCATTATCACCAGGCTTTGAAAAGCGTCGATTTCATCAAACGCTATATCTTTCCGGGCAGCTTCATTCCCTGCGTCAGCGCCATTGTAAACAGTGCATCCAGGGCTACTGATCTGCGCCTGATCAATCTGGAAGATCAGGGGGAGAGCTATGCGATAACGCTTCATAGCTGGCGCAAAAAATTCATGTCGGCTTTACATCAGGTCAGAGCCTTAGGGTATGGCGAAGAGTTTATCCGGATGTGGGAATTTTATCTCTGTTACTGTGAAGGCGGGTTCAGGGAAAAATCCATTTCCAACGTGCAGTTATTGTTTGCCAAACCCGCTAACCGTCGCCAACAATGGCTGCCCGCTTATGAAATTGAATAATCTGCTCAACATGGCCTGGATGCAGGTTTTGTGGTTTGGAGCGATTATCGGTGCGGCCGATGACTTGGTTTGGCCGGCTCCCGTACTTCTGATAGCGTTTGCCATTTGGGAATCCAGGGCTGTTAACGCTGTTGACGGCGATTTTAAGCTGATGCTGATTGCCGTGGTGATTGGAGCTCATTCTTGACACGACCTGGATTCATTTAGGATGGCTTGAGTATGCGAGCCCCGTGGCCGGCAGCTGACATAGCACCGCTGTGGATTTTGTTGTTATGGGCCGGCCTGGCGTTGACACTCAATCACTCGCTGGCCTGGCTACAATCTCGCTTGTGGCTGGCCGCCCTGTTAAGCGGCTTGGCCAGTCCATTTTCCTACCTGGCGGCGGCCAAATTGGGCGGCGTGCAGATCATTACTGAATCCTGGCTGTGGCTTATCGGCTTGGGTGTCAGTTGGGCCATTGCCCTGCCCGCGTTATTGTGGCTGGCCGGGCAGTGGAATCAAACAGGGCAAGAGGTGCAAAAATATGAGTAGTTTAACGGTAGTGGCTGTTGTCAGCGTTGTAGCCATGGTATTAGCCTGGGTTTGGCAACAAAAAACCCATAATGCTGGAATTGTTGATGTGTGCTGGGCTTTTGGCATGATGTGCGCAGGTCCATGGTATGCCTTCACCGGCTCGGGACCGCTGTATTTACAGTTAAGCCTGGCTTTGCTGTCGGGCGCCTGGTTTCTCAGACTTGGCTATCATTTGGCCGT
>CAVOJU010000016.1:0-6745 GCA_963696315.1 uncultured Gammaproteobacteria bacterium | reverse complement strand
ATGGTAAAAATACCCTGGCCTTGAACACTCGTGAACAACGCTTTCAAGCCGTTAATCTCGGCAGGCTTAGCGAACCCAGCATTTCTACACCTTTGGTCAGCGAGTAAAAAGGGTTGAATTTTATGAACAACAGCGGCCAGGAATTGACACTGTTGGTTAGTGTGAGAACGTGTCAAATGTCTAAGCTGGTACATATAATGCTGGGTTTATTTTTTAACTTTGATAAGTGATAGGAAAATGAAAACACTCTCCAGAATGGTTTTGCGCTTATTCCTGGTAATCTTGGGAATGCTACCCGGGTTTGTCCATACCTCGGCAATGGCAGATGAAGTCCCTGTCATTGCTGCTGCTTCCGATCTTAAATTTGCACTGGAAGAGATTACGCAACAGTTTTCCAAAGATACGGGACGTAGCCTGAAATTGAGCTTCGGATCATCCGGTAATTTTTTTCGCCAGTTAAGTCAGGGTGCACCTTTTGAACTGTTCATGTCGGCTGATGAACAGTATGTTTTTGATCTGGCCAAACAAGGCCTGACGGTGGACCAGGGTGCATTGTATGCAATAGGCCGGCTGGTTGTATTTGCACCTAAAGACTCACCGCTAATACCCGATGCAGAGTTGAAGGGCCTAAGTGATGCCCTGCACACAGCTCAGATAAAGCGATTTGCGATCGCCAATCCAGAACATGCGCCCTATGGACGCGCGGCAAAACAGGCATTGATTGCGGCCGGATTATGGGATGTTATGCAGCCTCATCTGGTGCTGGGTGAAACTGTTGCACAGGCAGCACAATTCGCTGTTTCGGGTGCCGCTCAGGGCGGTATTTTCGCGTATTCGCTGGCGCTTTCACCGAAGATTAAGGAACAGGGCAGTTTTGTCTTGTTGCCTGAAACATTGCACCAGCCGTTGCGGCAACGCATGGTGTTGTTAAAACATGCGGGTGAAACGGCCAAAGCATTCTATGCCTACCTGTTAAAACCGGAAGCGCGCACTATTTTTGAACAATACGGCTTTGTGTTGCCCCAATAATTAACATGGATTGGGAAGCCTTATTATTGTCAGTAAAACTCAGCAGCCTGACGGTGCTGTTTTTGCTGCCTGTTGGTATTGCTACAGGCCGTTGGCTGGCATATAGACAGTTCTACGGTAAAAGCCTGGTACAGGCTTTACTGGCCATTCCGCTGGTACTGCCGCCAACGGTATTGGGCTATTATTTATTGATGTCACTGGGTGGTGCTTCATGGTTCGGGAACGTAATGGCAGAACTGTTCGGACATACGCTGGTATTTAATTTTGAAGGGTTGGTCATCGCATCGATACTCTTTAATCTGCCTTTTGCCATTCAACCGATGCAGCGTGCTTTTGAGACAATCCCCAGAGAAATCAGAGAAGCCGCCGCCTGTTGTGGCATGACGCCCACGAAAGTGCTTTGGCGGATTGAATTACCCTTGGCCTGGCCTGGCATCGTTTCCGCGATGGTGATGACTTTTGCGCATACCCTGGGCGAGTTCGGCGTGGTACTAATGGTGGGCGGCAACATTCCCGGAGAAACCAAAACCATTGCCATCGCTATTTATGACCGCGTTCAGGCGTTTGATAATGAGTCTGCTGCCATTATGTCTGCCTTCCTGCTGGCATTTTCGATGATTACTATAGCCTTTACGTATTTGATTGCTGATCGCAATAAAAATGCTTATGGCTGATGATGTGCAAAGCGCACAGGGCATACAAGTCAAACTGATACAGACTCAGCCCATACCGCTAGCTATTGATTTACATTGTCAGCCCGGTGAGGTATTGGCGTTGGTTGGGCCTTCCGGTAGCGGCAAAACCACGGTATTGCGAGCCATTGCCGGATTGCATCACCCTGAAAACGGGTCGGTTAAGTGTCAGGGTGAAATCTGGCAGGATAGCGCTAAGGGTATTTATCTGGCTGCCCATCAACGGGCAGTGGGCCTGGTGTTTCAGAATTACGCCCTGTTTCCCCATTTTACTGCCTTAGGCAATGTGCTGGAGGCCCTGGCACATTTGCCAAAAAATGTCCGCCATGAACGTGCCAGAGAGCTCTTCAGGCGAGTACACCTGAGTGGTTTGGAAGATCGTTATCCCAGAGCATTATCCGGCGGCCAGCAACAACGGGTGGCAGTGGCCAGAGCATTGGCAAGAGAACCCAAAGTGTTGTTGCTGGATGAACCGTTCTCCGCCGTTGACCAAGTGACCCGGCGCCGCTTATACCGTGAATTGAATGAATTACGCCGTTCAATAGCCATACCCATTATATTGGTCACTCATGACCTGGAAGAAGCTGCCTTGCTGGCCGATCGCTTATGTATTCTCCACAAGGGAGTCACCCTGCAATCCGGCCCACCTCTCGAAGTTGCCGCACAGCCGTTGACAGCAACCGTTGCCCGCTTAATGGATCAGCAAAATTTGTTTACCGCGCAAGTCATCAGGCATGATCCGGACACTCGGCAAACATTCATTCGCTGGCGCGGGCTTATTCTGGAAGCGCGTTATCAGCCCGAATATGCGCCAGGTCTGAGAGTCTGCTGGATGATTCAATCGTCAAATGTTCTGCTGCATCGGCGCAACCGGCAATCCAATGGTGATCGCGAGAATCCGTTAGCGGGTACGATTATTGAATACATGGTATTGGGAGATCATGTCAGCGTAAGCGTTGAGGTCGACCAGCAACTAAAAATCGCCATTGCGATGACCGTGCCCGTGCATGTTGCAAGACGCAATAACCTGGGCTATGGGGTACAGGTCACCATTTCATTACTCGCTGAAGGCATCCATTTAATGCCGTTTGTTCAGTTGCGCGGTGCGAGACAGGAGGATATCTCGGAGTAACAGTTTCGCCAACAGAACCACAGGATGTACAAGTCATTCCGAGAGCAAATTGCAGTATCGCTAGGTTCGGTTGACATTTTCCCGTCAAAAATGAGAATCTCGGTATTTTGATAGCCACTGCCGCTTGTTTACGGCTATCTAATGTTGATGCCGGGCGCGTTTATGTAAGAGGCTTTCTGGTATACCATAGAGTAACAACTAATTTTTGTTTGAGGGGTCGTCTGTTGAAGGGCTTGCATACAATCAACCACGCCAGAGTGCTGCTGGTAGAAGACCATAAGAACCTTGCCTTAGCCATTGGGAGTTATCTTGAAAGCAGCGGCTTTACCATGGATTATGCTTATGACGGCCTGTGCGCGCTGCACTTGGCGACGACGCAGCGCTATGACGCAATAATCCTCGATATCATGCTGCCGGGAGTAGACGGCCTGGAAATATGCCGCCGTTTACGTCAGGATTTACATTTGTCCACACCGATATTAATGCTCACCGCACGAGACCAGTTGGAGGACAAATTAAGCGGTTTCCAGCAAGGTGCTGACGATTATCTGGTCAAGCCTTTCGATATGCCGGAACTGGAGGCCCGGATGATGGCGCTGATCCGCCGCGAGCGAGGCGAGTTGGATGAGGCGGTATACAAAATTCAGGATCTTAGTCTGAATACGCGCACCATGCAGGTTGTCCGTAAAGATCAAATAATCCACCTGTCCCCTACCTGCCTTAGAATTCTGCGCATTCTGATGCGTGAATCGCCCCATTTGGTGAGCCGTGAGCAGCTGGAGCACGAGCTTTGGGGTGAGCTGACGCCGGATAGTGATACCTTGCGCAGCCATTTATACAAATTGCGTAAAGCGATTGATAAACCCTTTGAACATCCCTTACTGGAGACCCAGCAGGGCGTGGGGTTTCGAATTGTTGCGCCCGAGTAGGCTGTGCAATTGCGGTTATTTTGTGCCGAGAACACGGGCCTTGGGAAACACAACCGTGATGCGAGTGCCTTCACCCTGCTTACTGCGCATTTTCAACTGCCAGCCATAGCGAGTACATAACTGATTAACAATGGTGAGGCCCAGGCCATAACCCTTGCTATCGATACGCGCCCGATAAAAGGGTTCGAAGACATGTTCTAATTGCTCCTGGTTCATGCCCATTCCGGTATCCGCTACACTAACCTGTTTTTTATCAATTGTGATCACGATGGATCCTTGCTGGGTATAGCTGAAGGCATTGCGCAGCAGATTGGTAAACAAAATATTCAGCACTTTTTCAGCGGCGGGTATCGATAACAAACAATTTTGCTGGATTTCCAGGCTGATTTTAGAATTCCCCAGGGCATGATTGATGGCTTCAGCCAGGTTGATCAACAGATCATTAATCAATACGTCTTCCACGGGCAAAGGCGAAGATTCTTCCCGGGCGAGCAGCAACAGCGTATCGATGAGGCCTTCCATATCGCGCAGGGTATTTTCGATCACCAGCAGAGACTGACGCTCACCAGGCTGATAATCCTGACGTTTTTGCAGCAAGGCCAGCGAAGTTTTAATGACAGCCAAGGGGGTTCTCAACTCGTGGCTGGCATCACGGGTAAAATTCTTTTCACGCTTGATGAATTGCTCCATGCGCCCGGTAAAATGATCAAGCGCATCAACAAGCTTGACCACGTCACTATCGGAGATCTGGCGTAATGCATTCAAATCCAGCTGGGCCAGGCTCTGGCTGCGGAAATCGAATTTTTCCACAATACGGGCAAGTTGGATGACCGGGGAAATGGCATCTTTCGATTGCCGGTATGCTAACCAGGCAAAAAGGTAGATCAGCACCAATACCAGGCTGAGCGGCACGACGCCAAAATAAAAAGCCAAGGCAGCGACCTGTTGTTCATCAAAAATCAGATATAAACGCGCGTTGCCCTGATCTTCGATATAGATAATGGGTTTTCGGCCATTAAAATCAGTACGAAAAAATCCAGGCTGCAAGCCTTGCAGCTGTTTGGGGATTTCCTGAAAATTGCCGCCAACGGCAAGATAAGCTTTTAGGTTCAGGGTGTCTGGTTTGGGAAACTCTGGATTTTGCTGGTAGCGCTGCCAGAAATGCTCGGCCTCGCCCACCAGCGCTTGACGTACTAAGACCTTTTCGACAATTTTTCCCGCTGAAAAAACACCTAATAAGGTAGCCAGACTGATCAACAAAATTTGCAGTAAGAAGGCCTTGATAAGTTTGTAATGCAGTCCGCTCCTGCTCATGGTTTAGCCGGGCTTGGTAAAAATATAATGCGCTACCAGCCATTCATTACCGTTGTTGTAGCCAAACAATTCGGCGCAAGCCATAAAAAAAATTCGCCAGCGTTGCAGCCAGCGCCTGGCTGCTTCTTTACCGTAAGTCTCTGCAAACAGTTGCAGGATTGCAGCGCTGTGCTGATCGGTATTGTTTAGCCAGGCTTCTGCCGTTTTCTGATAATGCGTACCTGATAAATCCCATTGGGTTTGCAATTGCAAATGCTTTTGAAAGTGCAGCAAGGTATCGCGTGCCGGCATCAGGCCGCCGGTAAAAAAATAACGCCCCATCCAGTTGTCATCGCCATCGGTTTCAAAGGGGTAAGCCAGATAGCGATGACAAAAAATATGCACAAACAGTTTACCCTCCGGTTTTAGCCAGTTGGCGATTTTGCCGAGCAGGCTGTCATAGTTACGCATGTGTTCAAACATTTCGACTGAAACGACACGATCATAGTGATCGTGCAAATTTAGCTGATTGACATCGCACGTAATCACCTCGATATTAGTCAGATTACGCGACTGTGCCTGCTGCTGGATGTATTCGCGTTGACTGTTGGAATTGGACACAGCGGTGATACGACTGTGCGGTAAATGCTGTGCCATCCATAAGGTCAAGGATCCCCAGCCGCAGCCCAATTCGAGTATATTTTGACCATCCTCTAATTCCGCTCGTGCCATCGTCAGATTGAGCATCAGTGCTTCGGCCTGATCCAGATTTTCAGTTGACTCATCCCAGTAACACGATGAATATTTCAGGTGTTTACCCAATGCAAGTTGATAAAACTCAGAGGGTACTTCATAGTGCTGGGCATTTGCCGAATCGGTTTCTATGGCAATGGGACTGTGCCGTAACTGCTCCAGTAATGTTCGATAGCGTTGATTTTGTTGTTCTACATCATTGGCAAATTCATCCTGCAGGCGTTGTTTCAATAATTTTCGAATTCCAAACCGAACCAGGCCGTCAGGCAACAGGCCCTGTTCTGCAAGTGTAATAGCGCTCATGGTTGATTCTCTAAATTAGGGGTAAACAATAGTGCTGGGCAGCGTCTGTGTGACGCGAAAGCCAAGCCGTTATCACTCAGACTTCGGCCACCAGGGAAAAAAAGCAGGGGTTGCCTGTTGATATTTCCGGTAATCCTCGCCTCGACTGCGCAAGGCCTGCTGTTCGGAAAATGGAATACCGGTAAAAAAATACAAGAAACAAAACATGATGACCGGCGCCAGCCATAACCAGTGTTGATAGGGGCCTCCCCATCCCATTAACGGATAGGCGAACCAGTGCAGCCATTCAAAAAAGTAATTGGGATGCCGGGAATAGCGCCACCAGCCATTGCGACAGCTTTTACCCCGATTGTCAGGGTCACGCTTAAATTTTGCCAATTGCAAATCGGCACTGGTTTCGCCCCATAAGGCCAGGCCGGCAAGCAATAAGGCAGCAGCTACCAGCGGCAACTGCGGCTGGTTATTTTGGGCAACCGCAAAGAAGGCGAGGGACAATATCCAGATAAAACCGGCCTGTAACAGGAAAAATATCAGGAATCCCAGAGAAGCATGCTTGGCCATCGCCGTGCGCATGGCATGATACCGGCCATCCTCTGCCTGATTGAACACACGGA
>CAVOJU010000015.1:0-31298 GCA_963696315.1 uncultured Gammaproteobacteria bacterium | reverse complement strand
GGCACATTCCGTGCTTTGGTTAATAACGATTAGTTTACTTAAGCAAGAGGCACTCTATGAAACTGATAACCGCAATTGTTAAGCCCTTTAAACTGGATGATGTGCGTGAGGCACTTTCAGACGTAGGGGTTTCTGGTGTAACCGTAACCGAGGTAAAGGGATTTGGCCGCCAAAAGGGACATACTGAATTGTATCGAGGCGCAGAGTATGTGGTTGATTTTTTACCCAAAGCCAAAATTGAAGTCGCCGTGGGGGATGCGATGCTTGATCAGGCTGTTGAGGCGATTACCCGAGCCGCCAATACCGGCAAAATTGGCGACGGGAAAATTTTTGTAACCAATTTAGAGCAGGTCGTCCGGATTAGAACCGGCGAATCTGGCGAAGAAGCACTTTAACCTTCAGGTGATAACGATGAAAAAAATTTTAACTACTTTCCTGCTCTGTGCACTCTTGGGTTTTGCAGGCGCGTCCTTTGCCGAAGAGCTGACGACTACCGTTGTCGAAACAACAGCACTTGCAACTCCCGCTGCTGTGCCTGCAGCTGTTTTGCCTAGTATCAACAAAGGCGATACCGCCTGGATGATCGTGGCGACCGTGCTGGTCATACTCATGTCCATCCCTGGCTTGGCATTGTTTTATGGGGGTATGGTGCGCGCCAAAAACATGCTTTCAGTGTTAATGCAGGTCTTCGTGATTTTCTCGATGATGGCTGTGCTGTGGGCGATTTATGGTTATAGCATTGCGTTTACCGAGGGCAATGCCTTTTTCGGCGGGTTCAGCAAGCTGTTTCTTAGCGGCATAACACCTGAATCAATGGCTGCTACTTTCAGCAAAGGCGTTTACGTTCCTGAATATATTTATGTTGTCTTCCAGCTTACCTTTGCATGCATCACTCCCGCTCTGATCATTGGCGCATTTGCCGAACGCGTAAAATTTTCAGCCATATTAGTATTTATGTTCATTTGGTTTACTTTTGCCTATTTACCAATGGCGCACATGGTTTGGTATTGGGCGGGCCCCGACGCCTACACCGACGCCAAGGCCGGAGAAACTGCGGCGGCAACGGCAGGATTCTTGTTCCAGAAAGGGGCTTTGGACTTTGCAGGCGGCACGGTTGTGCATATCAACGCAGGTATTGCCGGATTGATAGGCTGCCTGATGGTGGGTAAACGTATCGGTTACAAAAAGGAATCTCTTGCCCCGCATAGTGTCACCATGACTATGATTGGCGCATCTTTGCTGTGGGTGGGCTGGTTCGGTTTTAACGTCGGCTCCAATCTGGAAGCAAACGGCCTGGCTGCCTTGGTTTTTGTCAACACTTTACTGGCCAGTGCGGCTGCTACGCTGGCCTGGACAGCGGCTGAATGGATAGTACGTGGTAAACCCAGTATGCTGGGCGGCGCTTCCGGCGCGATTGCTGGACTGGTTGCAATTACGCCTGCCTGTGGCTGGGCTGGACCCATGGGCGCTATTTGCCTGGGGTTGGCCGCTGGCGCTGCATGTTTCTGGGCAGTCACAAGCCTGAAAACTACGCTCGGTTACGACGATTCTCTGGACGCTTTCGGCGTACACGGTATTGGTGGGATCATCGGTGCTTTGGGTACCTCTATAGTTGCGAGCCCGGCACTGGGCGGAACCGGCGTTTGGGATTACGTTGCCAACGGGGTAGCAGAATACAGCATGTCCACCCAATTCATCAGTCAACTGTGGGGTGTTTTACTATGCATAGTCTGGTCAGGCACGGTGTCCTTCATTGCCTTCAAGTTTGTGGATATCATTATTGGTCTTCGGGTTAGTGAAGAAACCGAACGTGAAGGCCTCGATATTTCCGAACACGGCGAAACGGCATATCACATTTAATTTCATTGCCTTGCAAATAGCCCGGACTTTCTGCTTGCGCAGAAGCTCTGGGCACTTGCGTTTGTGCTGCTTCAGGGCGGATCAAATTGTATGTTTCACAAGAATTAATTATCATTGCCGGGTAAATAAAAGCGGCTTAAATCAATTTTTTAACATTGTATATTGGGGACGGCATGAAATTAATAACTGCGATTATCAAACCATTTAAACTGGATGATGTGAGAGAAGCGTTATCCGAGATTGGGGTTGCAGGCGTTACTGCAACTGAAGTGAAGGGCTTTGGGCGTCAGAAAGGCCACACTGAATTGTATCGAGGTGCCGAGTATGTGGTTGATTTCTTACCGAAGGTTAAACTGGAAATTGCGGTGGCCGATAACGTGGTCGATTTAGCCGTCGAAACCATAGTTAAAGCCGCCAATACCGGAAAAATTGGTGACGGCAAAATATTTGTTGCCAATCTGGAGCAGGTTATCCGCATCAGAACGGGAGAAACCGGAGAAGATGCTATTTAGTGTTGCCTGGAAAAAATGATGCTTCTTAAAATAAATTATAAAGTATTGGCGGCCTTGTTTTTGTTTCCGGGGCTTGCCATGGCGGATGAACTGAATCAGGCCAATACCGCATGGATTCTGACATCGACAGCATTAGTGCTATTCATGACCATTCCGGGGCTGTCTCTGTTTTATGGGGGATTAGTCAGAAGCAAGAACGTGCTGTCGGTATTAATGCAGTGTTTTGCCATAACCTGCCTGGTTTCGATACTTTGGCTGGCCGGCGTCTATAGTTTTATTTTTGATAATGGCGGCGAATTCCAAAAAGTCATCGGGGGGGCGTCCAAGGCGTTTTTACCGGATATAGGTACAGGGTCGCTGACCGGTAATATTCCAGAAAGCGTTTATTTCATGTTTCAAATGACGTTTGCCATCATTACACCGGCACTGATCGTGGGCGCTTTTGCCGAACGCATGAAATTCTCCGCGATGCTCTGGTTTAGCGGCTTGTGGCTGATCATTGTTTATATGCCAATCTGTCATTGGATGTGGGGCGGCGGCTGGCTGGCTGATCTGGGTGCGATGGATTTTGCCGGCGGCATCGTTATTCATGTGAATGCCGGTGTCGCGTCTTTGGTGGCGGCGTTGGTGGTAGGCAACAGAAGAGGTTTTCCGGGTACGGCGATGCCGCCCCACAATATGACCATGGTGGTGACCGGTGCCGGCATGTTATGGGTAGGCTGGTTTGGTTTTAATGCCGGTAGCGCCTTGGCTGCAGACGGCCATGCCGGCATGACCATGCTGGTGACGCATATTGGCGCCGCTTCCGGCGCTTTGACCTGGATGTTTATTGAATGGAAACGCTTTGGCAAGCCCAGTGTATTGGGCATTGTGACCGGTATGGTGGCGGGCTTGGGCACCATTACTCCGGCATCGGGTTTTGTTGGCCCTGCCGGTGCATTGGTGATTGGCATTACCGCCGGTACCGTGTTTTTTACGCGACCCAATATGTCAAACGGACATTAAAAATAGATGATTCACTGGATGTATTTCCTGTTCATGGCGTGGGCGGTGTGACCGGTTCCTTGCTGACGGGGGTTTTTGCGGCCAGCAATCTGGGCGGTCTGGGTTTGGCTGAAGGCGTGTCCATCATCGATCAGGTCAGTGTTCAGGCGCTGGCTATTGTGGTTACAATACTCTGGAGCGCTGTATTCAGTTATCTGATTTTAAAAGTATTGGATAAATGGATTGGTATTCGTGTCACTGCCGATGAAGAGCAGCAGGGTCTGGATATTATCATGCATGAAGAAACCGGATACCAGAATTTATAAGGCTATTGAGCGTCAGCTCTTTGACAGAAAAAAGGCGGCCTTTCGGTCGCCTTTTTTTTGCTAAAATGCCTGCCTAATAAAGCTGATTGGTCGACAAGGAAAAGCATGAGCACTCGAAGCCTATTATCTATAGCGGCCAAGACGGTATTGGCGGTCACTTTGCTAGCGGCTGTTTATGCCGGTTTGGGCTTTTACATCGTGCCCTTGTTATTAAAGTCCAAGCTGCCTGAGATGATCCAGCTGCAAACCGGCAGAAAGGCCGCCATAAACACGCTCGAGTTCGATCCCTTCGCGCTGCAATTCAAACTCCAGGGTTTCCAAATGCAGGAACAAGACGGCAGCCCCTTTGTTAGTTTCGAGAGCTTTTATGTCAGCATGGATGCGCGGCAATCCTTTCAGCAGAGGGCGCTGGTGCTGGATAAGGTGGTGCTGGGCAAGCCGTTTGTGCAGATCACCAGGCAAAAAAATGGGGTATTCAATTTTACCGGCCTGATTAAGCCTGAAGATCCAGCCAAACAGGAAGATGGCAAGATGATTCCGGTCAACATCGGCAAGCTGTCGATAACCGGGGGCAAGCTGGCCTGGGCTGATGCGCTTAATCCGCAGCCGGTTGCCGAAACCATCACGCCAATCAATCTTGAGCTTGAAAATTTCACTACTCAGGCGGGCAGCACATTCAGTTTGGCCCTGTCCCTGGCGCTGCAGTCGGGGGGAGAGTTGCACTGGCAGGGAAGCACAGGCATCAATCCACTGTCTTCAGAGGGGCATATCAAACTGGCCAAGCTCAAGCTGGGGGCCATTCAAAAGCTCGCTTTGGCGGAATTGCCGTTTGAGGTGAAGGGCGAGCCAGAGCTCGATGCCGCTTATAAAGTCAGTTATGCGGACAATAAACTGAATATTGATATTCAGCAGAGCAAACTGAGTCTTCGTGATTTCCAGTTTTCCGCAAAAGAGCCTGGCAAGCTGACGTTAAAGATTCCATCGGCTACTCTCGATGCCGGTTATAAGCTTAGTTATGCAGACAATAAGCTGAATCTTGGTATTCCGCAGGGCAAACTGGCGCTTCGGGATATCCAGTTTTTAGCCAAGCAGTCGGTCAATATCCCGGTCATTACGCTTGAAACCGGACTAACCGTCAGTCATATTGATCAGCGCTTGAATGTGGCGGCTACCCAGGGCAAGCTGGACATTCAGGGTTTCCAGCTCTCAGAAACCGGCCAGGACGCAATACTGATTAAAATACCCGCTGTTTCCGGCCGCGGCATCGGCTTTAATCTTAATGATCGGGCAGTGACCATAGATTCTGTGGCCGCCAACGATGCCGAACTTCAGGCATGGCTCAATGCCGATGGCAGTTTTAATTACCTGACCTTATTTGCCGGCGAGAGCACCGATGTAAACCCGGCCGATAATATGGCCAACGATAAGGCCGCTGCCGCTCAAAACACGCCCTGGGATATCAAAATAAACAGCGTTAATCTGGCTAATTCAGAGCTGGCATTTGAAGATCGCACACTGAAAAAACCGCTGCTGATGACGCTGGCGCCCATTGATTTGAAACTGAAAAATTTCACAAATCAGAGCGGTGTGCGATTGCCAGTAGAGCTGTCTGCCGGCGTCAATAAAACCGGTACTATCAAGCTTGCTGGCGAAGCTGTGGTTGAGCCCTTGTCGGCCAAGCTGGCGGTAATGGTCAAGGATATAGAGCTGGAAAAATTCCAGCCTTATGTCGACAAATTTGTCCGGGTCGATATTATCGACGGCCAGCTGGCTGTCGAGGGTAATGCCACTGTTGCCAGGCAGGAAGCCGGTCAGCTTGATGTTAAATTCAAAGGCAACACCGGCATTGCCAGTTTGCTAACGCGCGATCAGCTGCAAAACAAGGACTTCATCAAATGGGAAAAGTTAAGCTTAAAAAATCTCGATGCCGATGTACTGGCAAACCGCTATAGTGCCGACGCGCTGGTTATTCATCAGCCTTACGCCAGAGTTGTGATCAATAAAGATAAAACGATCAATTTTTCTGACATCCTGCATGCCGATGTCGATAAAAACCATAGGCCGGCAGTTAAAAAACAGACTGCTGAGTCCTCGGAGCGGCAAAAGCTGCATTTTAAACTCGGCAGCGTGCAAGTCATCGACGGCTCGTCCTACTTTTCCGATTTGTCCCTGATTTTGCCCTTTAAGGCAGATATAAAAAGCCTTGATGGCGGCGCCAGCGGCATTTCCTCAGAGCCGCAATCAATAGTTAAGGTCTCGCTGAAAGGTAACGCCTATGAGTTATCGCCCGTTGATATAAAAGCCGAAGTCAGTCCGTACCGGGGCGATTACCATGTCATCATGAGTTTTAAAGGCATGCCGATGCCGTTGGTGAGTCCATATATGGTGCAATTTGCCGGCTATAAGGTGGAAAAAGGCAAGCTGTCGCTGGACTTGATCTATAACGTGACCAACGGTAAGTTGACGGCGGCAAATAACATTTTGATTGATCAGTTTGAGCTGGGTGAGAAGGTTGAAAACCCCAATGCAGTGTCTTTGCCGCTGGAGCTGGCCGTGGCGTTGCTGAAAGATGGCGACGGCAAAATAAAAATTGATGTACCGATTACCGGCAGTCTGGAAGATCCGCAGTTTAGCCTGCGCGCCATTATTGCCGATGCTTTGGTGAACGCCATTAGCAAAGTGGTTACCGCACCGTTCCGGGCCATCGCCTCATTGATCGGCAGTAAGGAAGATTTAAGCAGCGTCATTTTTGCCGCCGGCAGAGCCGATCTGGCTGAAGCGGAAAAAATTAAACTGCGGCATTTATCCAAGGCGCTGAATGAACGGCCGATGCTGACGCTCGAAATTAAAGGTGCCGCTTTTGAAGAACAGGACTGGCCGGCGTTGACCGACGATGCCTTATATGATCAGCTGAAAAAAATTCGGGCAGCTGAAATCAACAAGCAGGGCGGCAAAAAAATACGCTCGGAATATGTCGAGCTTTCCGATGAAGATTACAAGCGCTTGCTGGCGGAACTGTTTATTGAAAAATTTCCCGCACTGGCAGAAAAATCCCTGCTGGGTACGCCGCGCTTAAAGGACCCGAAAGGGGGTGATTTTTATGCCGTGGCGAAAAAGCAGCTGGAAGGCATTATCAAGCCGGAAGAAATGCGTCTTAAACACTTGGCGGCAGATCGGGCGCAGAGCATTGCCAAATACGTCGTGCAACAAGGCGGTGTCTCGAATGATCGCGTGTATATTCTGGATGTCGCGATTGACCCTGAACGGCAAAATAAGGAGATTGTTGCCGGCTTGTCGTTAAAGACCAAGTAATGCCATGGGTCGTTCGCTTTTACTGTGCCGCAATCTCGGCATCAGTCAGATAACAACCCGGGTCTTCAGCCCAGTAGTTGCCTGTCGTTTGCGCCGCTCTGACCCGGGTATTGCCGTTACATATCGATTGATAATGGCAAGTACCACAGCGCCCTTGCAGCGGTCTGGGGTTTTGTTTAAGTCCCGCCATCAACGGATCAGAGGTATCCTGCCAGATTTCTGAAAAAGGCCGCTTTTTAACATTGCCCAGATCGTAATGCCACCAGAACGTGTCGGGATGCACGTTGCCGAGATTATCAATATTCGCGACATTCACACCGGAAGCATTGCCGCCCCATTCCTCCAGCTTGGCCTTGATATGATCGCATTTATCGGGAAAATGTTGCTTGACCCAGTGCAGAAAATAAACCGCATCGGCATCATTATTGCCGGTGACAAACTCCCGGTCCTTGCCCGCTTTCAGCCATTCATAGCTGGTTTCAAAGAGCAAATCCATCGCTGCGCGGGTCATGGCAAAATGCGCATCATCCTTGCGATTTTTATTGCCGCGCCCGCCATAGTTCAAATGCGATAAATAGAATTTGTCGATGGCGTTATCATCCATCAACTGCAACAGGGCCGGAAAATCCCTGGCATTATCCTGCGTTAAAGTAAAACGTATGCCGACCTTAATACCTTTATCCAGGCACAAATGCACACCGCGCAGCGCTTCATCAAAAGAGCCTTTGACACGCCGGAATTGATCATGGGTATCCTTAATGCCATCCAGACTGACGCCGATATACTGATAATTGATCGCGGCGATTTCGTCGATATTGTCTTTGGAAATCTTGGTGCCGTTGCTGGATAGCGCGACATAAAAGCCCATGTCCTTGGCACGCCGGGAAATATTGAAAATATCCGGATGCAGCAGCGGCTCGCCGCCGGACAAAATCAGCACCGGCACCTTGAACGCCTTCAAATCATCCATCACCGTATAGATTTCCAGTGTGCTTAATTCGCCCGGGAAATCAATGTCGGCAGACGTGGTGTAGCAATGCTTGCAGGTAAGATTGCAGCGCCGGATCAGATTCCAGATCACCACCGGCGCCGCCGGCTTGCGCGCGGGTTTTAGGGGCGTCGGGTCGATCAGTTCGCGCATGTACTGGCTGAGTCTGAACATGGTAAGGGGGCCTACGCTGTAGATGTGGGAAGCCGGTGGCTTCGTAACTATTCAGGTGTGCTGAGGTTTCAAACGCCGTCAGCTCGGTGATTTAATCAAACTAAATGCACTTCCAAACGCTTGCCCAGCGCTTTGGCGTATTTGCGCAAGGTGTCGATACTGGGGGAATGTTTCCCGGATGCCAGCGATGATTCCAGACGTGCCACCGCCGGGGCCTTGGTGCCCATGCGTTCGGCAACCTGAGCTTGGGAAAGACCTGCGGCGCGGCGGGCGGTCAGCATTTCGTCGAGGATGGCGAATTCTTCGCGTTCCAGGCGCTCATATTCGGCTCGAAACTCGGGGTCTTGCATCCATTCAGCAACCATTTCTTCATGGGTCAAAATGGGTGGAGTGCGTTCAGGGTTCATTTTTTATCTCCTTCATGCGAGTGACTGCGATTTGCCGTTCTTTCAACGGCGTTTTCTGGGTTTTCTTGATAAAGCTATGCAACATGACAATACGACGGCCAAGCAATGTGCAATAAAATACCCGAGCAATGCCTTCTGTGCCTTTCAAACGTAATTCAAACAACCCATCGCCCAATGCTTGAGTATGCGGTTCGCCCAAATTTGCTCCGTGCAGAATCATGCGTGAAGTCAGCGCGGCATATCTCGCTCGTAATGTTAACGGCAACTCGTCGATGTCGCGGCGGACTGCTTCGCTGTAATAGCGTATGCTGTAATTCATGATCAAATGGTAACAAATTTGTTATCATTCAAGCAACACTCGATAGCGTTCAAACAAAAACGCCACCCGCGCCGCGTCGTCTTTGTTTTCATGATAACCGTAAGTGGCATCGACGGCTATTCGGGCCCCGGCCGAGGAGCCAATTTCTAAAAAATACCGTAAAGGTCGATAAGGCCATAGCGTGCTGATAGGGTCAACTCAATTTCCTCCGGTGCCATAATAGCAGTGCAAAAATAGTGAAATGTTGATGCATCGATTATGAGCGATGCCGTTCCCTGTATTCAAGCAGGGTAGAAGCCTGCAAAAGGTGACTAAAAAGCTCAGTAGAAAATTTTGAAAAAATATGATTCAATCTCCAAAAATGTATTTCAAAGCCAAACCTATCGGAAGGTAGGGACAGAAAGTCGCGGATCCCATACAAAAGGAAAGCCGGACTACCGAATGTGACCATCGTCATGGACATAGAGGTAGCCCGGCTTTTTTGTTTGCCTGCGCGGGCGATGAGAAATTGAAATCGGAAAGGGGTCTGCGATGAGCTTGAATGCTATTAAACATTTTTTGAGTGCGCGTATCTGGGTGCTCATGTTTCTTCTGTCATTTGGACATTTTGGTAATGTCATGGCCGCAGAAAGCGACCCTGTATGGACACGGCCTGCACCCGAAGGGGGCCATTTCACCTCTCCCCCTTCAATTAGTCAAGACGGTACGATCTATATAGGCACATATTCTTATACCGCACCGCAAGGGTATGCTCTCACTGCAATTAATCCCGATGGCACTAAGAAATGGGTCTTTCCAATTGACTCCACCGACTCCGATTTTACTCCGTCGACTGTTGGTTCAGATGGCATCATCTATTATACGGCTGGATCGAAGCTATATGCCATCAATCCTAATGGGATTCAGAAGTGGGTTTTTACATCACCCACTGCCCTTAGCGCATCTGCGCTTGGCCAGGACGGCACGATTTATATGGGTAGCCTTTATAACTGTAGCGATGGCGGCCTGTTTTATGCGCTCAATAGTGCGGACGGAACAATAAAATGGACGTCTAGTTCGGTCTATAGAGGAAACTCTCCGGCTATTGCTCGTGACGGGGCTATCTATGTGTATGGTTGTGATAGCAACCTCCATGCTCTCGAAGTCAATGGCAACCTCAAGTGGACATTCTTCTTAAATGGCGGGAGTTTCAACCCACCCACTGTAGACGCCGATGGCACCATCTATGCTGGAGGATCGGGACGGCTGACTGCCATCAATCCCGATGGCACTCAGAAGTGGATAGCTCCCGTACAGGGAGTAGCGGACGGTACTTCTATTGCGCCAGATGGCACGCTCTACGTGGCAACGGACATATATGGAGGCAAGTTATACGCTATAAATCCGGATGGAACTCAGAAATGGATATTTTCCCCCCAAAAGCAACCAAATTGGTTCTCCTATCCTGCTGTCGGAGTCGATGGAACGATTTACGTTGGTGGGTATGATAAGTTCTATGCAATTAATCCCGATGGGACTGAGAAATGGACTTATGGCCAAGGGGCATGGTCATTAAATTCACCAGCCTTAACTGCCGATGGGACGCTAATAGCAACAAATGGCGCAACACTCTACGCCTTCAATCTTACTTCAGGCGGGCTTGCCACTTCACCTTGGCCTATGCTCGGCCATGATCCGCAACACACAGGACGGCAGTCTACTGGAACGCCACCATCCATCGTGTTCTCAAACTCAAGTTGCGGCACGAGTAATTCCGCATACATTTTCGAGCAAACATACGGCGACAGACTGGGGACACTTGATGTCACTTCGAAAATTCCCTTACACTTTGACGTGGTAAGGGCATGGTTGCAAACTACGGATATTTCAAATGCGCAGGTAAAGTTGCGAATCTACAAAGTCAGCTCCGCACTGGATCCATTAACTAGTGCAGCACTCATTGCCGATAGCCAGCTAGCGACAGTCGGCGAAACAGCATCAGAGGTGTCATTTTCGTTTGGGACGTACGTCGATATGAGTGTTGGTGACAGGTACGTCTTCGCCTTTACCGTTGATGGCCATACGTGGAATTATCCGGACGTACTGTCAGGATGGGGTCACACAGCAGCGAGCGGCTGTGACTTCTGGGAGCACTTTATAGAGTATGACGATCATACAGGCGCAACCCCAAACGACGTCTATACAGCTACAAACCAACTCGCGGTATCGTTCGTAGACACTGGTACTCTGGTTGACACCGATGGCGACGGCCTGCCCAACTGGTACGAGGATCAATACGGACTCAATAAGAACGATCCCGCCGACGCAGCCCTGGACGCGGACGGTGACGGCCTGACCAATCGACAGGAATTCATGCTTGGCACGGGTTTGCTTGATCCGACCACCCAGTCTGGCTTCCTGAATGTGATACCAACAACCGCCCTTGATTTTGGGCCTATTACAGTCGGGCAATCTTCACCCAATAAGGATTTCACGGTACAAAATACCGGCAATGCCATGCTGAACGTCAGTTGTACTACCGCACTTCCTTTTAGCTTTGCATTTGGAGACTGTGCCTACGTTCTTGCGCCTAATGAGTTTGCCGATATAGCACTGAACTTCAGTCCTGCTGCCGAAGGGCCTTTTAACGGCACAGTCAATTTTTCAAGTAACGGCGGTAATGACTCACGAAGCGTGACCGGCAGCGGCACGCTTACACCTCCGCCTCAAGGGGTAATATCTGTCAACACCAACAATTTGGATTTTGGCAATCTTTTACTGGCAAACAGCTTAACTAAGACAATCACGGTGACGAACACTGGCGCCGCGAATCTAAAGCTCGGAGTTTTGAGTAAAACGGGCGAACACCCAGATGACTTTCTGTTGCTCGAAAATAACTGTGATAACAAAACCCTTGAAACCAGCCCTCTAAATAATTCTTGTTGGTTCAGCATAGCATTTGAACCTTCGGTAGTCGGACCGAGAACAGCAGAGGTTATTATTCCAAGTGTCGACGCCATGGCTACAGCGGAAAAGATATTTCTCCAAGGTGGAGGATATGATGAATATAATTTCGCCAATATTCCAAACAAAAACCCATATATTACGTATCAATACGAGATATTTGATAGAGTTTTTGAAGTTGATGGTTCATCGTATAAAAAATTTAGCGCAATAAGTGCGCTAGCATACGGAACAGAGGGCAATTGCTTTGGAATGGCGCTGTCTTCCATTAAGGCAGCCAAAGGCTTCCCCCCGTATAATCCTTCTGTCCATAGCCTCACAGAACCAAGCAAAAGTCCAAGTGGAAAAAAATGGGATACCCCTCAAATTCCCTTCGGTGAAATAAACCCCGTGCTTAGCTATATTATAGAAAATCAGATATCTCAATTTGCCGATAACGTGAACGAAAATTACGATGTAATCGAGACATTATTAGAAAACCAAGGTAAAAATATAACGAATCATATTCTCAATTTAAGAGGACAGATCGATGGGAAAAACGAAGGGCATGTTGTATTACCCTACCGAATTGAAACTGTTAATGATACGACATACAAAGTTTATGTTTATGACCCAAATCGGCTCGCATTGGGTTCCGAAAAAGACCTTGATAAACGCTATGTAACTTTCACGAAAGTGGATGGTATTTGGAATTGGAAATTCGTCCTTTGGCCGCTATCTACCGTTCCAGATCACCTGCTTTCTTGGAGTGGTAGAGAAAATGACAACCCCAAGACTATTTTTTTAACTAATGTTGCTGCGTATGATATCAGTGGCGTTAAAAGGCTGACATATCCTAGCAATATTAGCGTACAAGGTGTAAATAGCAGCATAATTTTATCTGACAGTGGATTGCAAACAGGTTATACCTCAACGACTGACTACAATGAAATACCTGATATTTCTCTGTTTACACCAGCAGGCGCAGTCTTTAACAATGATGAGAAACACAACGGCGCTTGGTTTCGGGGTAATCTAAAGCAAAATCTGCGGTTGCAAACTATCCCTTCATTAGGGGGCGAGGTTCGGGTAATAAAGTGGACACCTGATAGTCAAATTGAGACTAAGATACAAGGAGATACTGATGGTACTGAATTGTTTATCGCAAAAAACAACGACACAGTCTCGATTTCTTCGATCACCGGAACCTATGAGTTGGTATTGAATAATGACAGGGGTGGTGTGGAGCACAGTATCAACATCTCAGGAAAATCCGACAATCCTGCAAGTAAATACACCTATTCCTTAGACTGGGATAAGGTTATCAGCGGCGATGTGCAAGTTGTAATGAGTGTCGATGCAAATGGTGATGGTAGGGTCGATTACTCATCGACCCATTCCGGAAATACATTAAGCGATAACCAAGCCCCTACAACCACCCATTCTGTTGAAGGCACAACCGGGCAAAATGGCTGGTATACATCCGATGTGACCGTATCCCTGTCGGCTACTGACGGCAGTGGAGTAGGTGTTAAGGCTACGTCGTACTCTCTCGACAACAGCCCTTGGCAGACCTACGACAGCGCCAGCCCGATCGTCATCATGACCGAAGGGATACACACTCTGCAATTCTACTCAACCGATTTCTTCGGCAATAAGGAGGAAACCCGGACACTTATACTGAAGATCGACAAAACAGCGCCAACCGTCAACATTTTAGCACCAGCTATGGGCACTGACTACTTGCTTCAAACAACGCAAAACGCTAGTTACACCTGTAGTGATGCTACGTCGGGTGTTGCTTCCTGCTCTGGACCGGTAGCCTCCGGAAGTGCATTCGACACCGCCATGGTTGGGAGTAAGAACTTTGCACGTGACGGCACAAGATCAGGCGGGCAATACTGCGGTTGTGATTTCCACTTATCGCGTGATGAAGATTGAGGTGGTTAGTAACCCATTCGATACTTTCAAGGTCACGCAACTGTTGATCAACAAGAAACTCAAGACCTTCTTTCTATTGTCGAATTTCACATTAGGTACGGGAAATAGTATTGATCCTTTAAAAGAACCAGTAAGCTTCAAGATTGGTAACTTCACCACGACAATTCCAGCCGGTTCCTTCCGTAAGGCATCCAAATTGTTGCCATTCGCCTATGCTGGCACGATTAATAAGGTCAAGCTCGAAGTGCTGATTACACAATTGGGTGTGAACCGTTATGGGTTCCAAGCGGGTGGCATTGGGGTCGATTTCAGCGGAATTACGAATCCGGTGACGGTTGATCTCAGTATTGGCAATGACAGTGGCACGAACTCGGTCCAAGCCTCTATCAAATGAGCTAGTTAAGCCGGTGGGCAACTTCTTTTCGTTGCCCACCGCAGCTGTCTTTCTCATGGATTCGCGCTAGCAATCCGTCATAAATGCAGTGGATATACTCCTTAACATTTGGTGTTGTCCATAGCCAGTTGAAACGTTACGGACGGGGGCAAAAGCCGCGTCCGGCTTGTAGGTCAGGTAGCAAGGTAGCCTGGATGGAGCTTGCGGAATCCGGGGCTTTCGTGTCTTCGAACTTCCCGTATTCCGCAGCGCTGCATACGGGCTACAATTCAACGATTTGGTAAATGCATGGATGAGGTGGCATGGTTTTATATCGGCGTAATCGGGTTGCGAGCGGGACATTTTTCTTTACGGTGACCTTGCGAGACCGCTCGTCGGATATGTTGGTTCGGCATATCGACTTGTTGCGCGGGGCCTTTCGTTCGGTGCGCGCCGAACGCCCTTTCGCCATCGATGCGATCGTCATCCTGCCCGATCACTTGCATGCGATTTGGACCTTGCCCGAGGGCGATGCCGATTATTCCGGACGGTGGCGGGCGATCAAATCGAGTTTCACCCGCGAACTGCGGGCGTCGGGAGCCGACTTGACCTGCGACGATCGGGGCGAGTACCGGTTATGGCAAAGGCGATTTTGGGAACACACGATACGAGATGATCGCGATTACGAACACCATGTCAACTACATCCATTGGAATCCCGTAAAACATGGATGGAGCCAGCGGGTTATTGACTGGCCGTACTCATCCTTCCATCGCTACGTGCGGCTTGGCCTGCTGAGCAGGGATTGGGGCTCCGGCGTCGCCGAATCTGCGGCTGGATATGGAGAACCCGATTTCGCTTTAACAAATCCCCCATAAACGCATTCTTCAGGCACTCGCCATTTTATCCCTGCTGCTTTACCTAGAATCAGTATCTGGGTTTTAACTCATTCATCACCGTATAGATTTCCGGCGTGTTTAATTCGCCCGGGAAATCAATATCGGCAGACGTTGTTTTTCAATGCTTGCAAGTAAGATTACTGCGCCGGATCAAATTCCAGATCACCGCCGCCGGCTTGCGCGTGCGTTTCAACATCTTTTTTCATGCAATTTCCTGAACAAGCGCCAAAAAAATTGATTTTATGATTAATTAGAGGTAGATAGTTCCTTAATCCTGAAATCGTTGGTTTTAGGATTTTAACTAGACAAATATGGGGAGGAGTTATGACAGCTATTGAATCAGTTGCAACACTGGTCAGCGCACTGGTTATTGCACTAATCATCTTAATAAAAACGGTCCGCAGAAATATTCAAAGCGGGCGCTTGAATCATGATATTGACTTGCTGGCAACAGCGGAAAGCCGCACGCACAGCCAGCAGGATTTTGACAGATTAAAACACGAGCTCAAATCCGGCAGCATTAAGAAAAGAGCTTGCAGCAGCCCAAGTTTTATTATCCAGGTCATTTTCGGCATTGCGGTTTTCGCCGGTTTTGCCTGTTGGGCGTATCATCTCTGGCAAGGTGCATTTATCGAGCTGGCTGCCGCGTCCGCAGTGCTTGCCCTGATTGGGTTGATCATGCCTTTTGAGGACTGGAGCGGAATCAAGAAGCGCAATAATAAACTCGATGAAATTGAGGCAAAACTGAAAAAAATTGCATCCAGCCTGACCGAGCCGCCCGTCAAAGTACAAGTTGCCGGTAAACCGGAGACTCTGGCTGTTCAGCAACCGGAAAAAAATACAGCCGAGAAAATACCGGAAGAGTCGGTGCTTAGACGCCATTACTTAGCGTCTCAAGCCGCGGAGATTGAGGCGCGCGCCAATCCGTATCCAACCGATTCGGTGCTAAGACGGCATTATGAGACCATGATGAAAGCCGAGTTTGCAGCGTCCGTGTGCAGCAATGGTCTAAACCGGAGCCGGTGGTAATTCAGCAAGTTGAAAAGACCGAAGTCAGCTTGCCAAAAATACCGCAAGACTCGGTGCTCAGACGCCACTTCCTTACCCAGTTAAGGTCGGAGATTGAAGCTTCTTTATTTCCCCGTCCTACCGATTCTGTATTAAAGCGTCATTATGAGGCCTTGCTGGAAAGCCTGCTGGAAAACAAACTGGCGCACCTGAATTAAACCTGCTCCAGCCGGGCGTTAAGGATAGCGCCCGGTTCGACGCCGGCTGTCATGTCCGCCCATTACAGTCGCGGCTAAAGCCCCTCCCACGACAGATACGCATGACGATGCTGCAGACCAGCCGTTGGGCAAGCAAGCCATAAGTTACACTGCCCGCCGGAATCACGGATTCTTTGCAGCAACAGCCGATTAAAAATGATAGACTTTTGCACCGATTAATTCCATGGGTCGTTTTTGCAATATATGCTTGTATTTAAAGAAAATTTTGAACAACAGCCGTTAAAGGATTTTACCGAGAAAGCCTATCTGGATTATTCCATGTATGTCATTCTCGACCGGGCCTTGCCGCATATTGCCGATGGTTTGAAGCCGGTGCAGCGGCGGATTGTTTATGCCATGTCCGAACTGGGCCTGACCGCGCAGGCCAAGTACAAGAAATCGGCCAGAACTGTCGGTGATGTGCTGGGTAAATACCATCCGCACGGCGATTCCGCCTGTTATGAAGCCATGGTGCTGATGGCACAGGATTTTTCTTACCGTTATCCCTTGATCGACGGCCAGGGCAACTGGGGCTCGCCGGATGACCCCAAGTCCTTCGCCGCCATGCGTTATACCGAATCACGCCTGACCGCGTACGCGCAAACCCTGTTAAGCGAACTGGGGCAGGGCACGGTCGAGTGGGGCGATAATTTTGACGGCACCCTGAAAGAGCCGGAACTGTTGCCGGCCAGACTGCCGAACGTGCTGCTTAACGGCACCATGGGCATTGCCGTCGGCATGGCGACCGACATCCCGCCGCATAATCTCAGGGAAGTGGCCAATGCCTGCATTCAGCTGCTGGATGCACCCGACAGCACCCTGGAATCTCTCTTCAGCCACATCAAGGGCCCGGATTATCCGACCGATGCCGAGATTATTACCTCCGCCGAAGACATACAGAAAATGTATCTCAGCGGTGGCGGCTCGATAAAAATGCGCGCCAAATACGAGCTTGAAGACGGCACCATCGTCATTACCGCTTTGCCGCATCAGGTCTCCGGGGCCAAATTGCTGGAGCAGATCGCCGCGCAAATGCTGGCGAAAAAACTGCCGATGATTGAAGACCTGCGCGATGAATCCGATCATGAAAATCCTACCCGCTTGCTGGTGATACCCAAGTCTAAACGCATAGATGTGGAGGCGGTGATGTCGCATCTGTTTGCGACCACCGATCTGGAAAAAAGCTATCGCGTCAATATGAATATGATCGGCCTGGACGGCCGGCCGAAGGTCAAAGGTCTGCGCGAAATTCTGGTGGAATGGCTGACCTTCCGTACCGAGACCGTCAGGCGCCGCTTGCAGTACCGTCTGGATAAAGTGCTGGCGCGTCTGCATATTCTTGAGGGCTTGCTGATTGCCTATCTGAATATCGATGAGGTCATCGCTATTATCCGCGCTGAAGATAATCCCAAACCCGTGCTGATGGCGCGTTTTGCGCTGACCGATCTTCAGGCTGAAGCCATACTGGAATTGAAGCTGCGGCATCTGGCCAAGCTGGAAGAGATGAAAATCCGCGGCGAACAGGATGAGCTGGAACAAGAGCGCGCCGCGCTGGAAAAGACCCTGGGTTCCCCGCGTTTGTTAAACCGGCTGATCAGGAAAGAACTCGAACGCGATGCCGAGAAATACGGCGATGATCGCCGTTCGCCCCTGATCGCCAGAGAAGCTGCCCAGGCGCTCGATACCACCGAGCTGATTTCCAATGAACCGCTCACCGTCGTCCTGTCGCAAAAAGGCTGGATCAGAGCTGCAAAAGGCTATGACATTGATGTAAACAGTCTCAGTTACCGTGCCGGCGATAGTTTTCTGGATGCGGTAAAAACCAGAACCACGCAGCCGGTTTATATACTGGATTCCACCGGCCGCGCCTACAGCACATCGTCTCACGATCTGCCCTCGGCCAGAACGCAGGGCGAACCCTTGACCGGACGCCTCAATCCGCCGGCGGGCGCCTTATTTTGCCATTTGCTGGCCGGCAGCCCGGATGACTGGATCGTGCTGGCCAGTGATGCTGGCTATGGCTTCCGGGTTCAGTTAAAAGAACTGTTGAGTAAAAACAAAGCCGGCAAGGTGATGATTACGCTGCCCGAGGGCGCAAAAGTGCTCAAGCCTGCGCCCCTGCAAAGCGATTCTGATTTGCTTGCCGTCGTGACCTTGCAAGGCCGCCTGCTGATTTTTCCGGTAACCGAACTACCCGAGCTGGCAAAAGGCAAAGGCAACAAGCTGATTCAGATTCCAGGGGCTGATCTGGCGGCGCGCAAGGATTATGTAGTGGCGGTTACCGCAATACCGGAAAACGGCCAGCTCAAAGTGTTGTCCGGCAAACGCTTCTTAACGCTGAAAGCCGCCGACATCGCACATTATTCCGGCAATCGGGCCAACCGCGGCAGCGCCTTGCCCCGGGGCTTTCAACGGGTTGAAGGCTTGGAATGTGAATTTGCCAGCTAGTAAGCGCACGAAAAGTTGACCGGTGGTGCGAATTTATTCGCACAATCGGTAAAACCGCACCTACAAAAAAAATTGTTTCTTGGATTGAGCAAGTTATTTTACCTGTCAGTTGCCGGGGTTTGCGTGTAGCGAGCGCACAGCGCGCCAACTCCCAAGGGGCAGCACCGAGGCCTGCCGCGATAAATAGCGACTTGCTAAACCAACGGTTTAGAGGGCCGGTCCAGCAAATTGACCCGGACTTCCATGCTGTTCAATACGCAGCCTCCGCCGAACTGATGAAATATCGACACATCAGCCGCGTCGCGCCCGAAAGCAATTATCACCCGGCCGCCACGCAGTTCGTTTTGGGTGGGATCGAAGGTATACCAGCGGCCGCCGATATAGGCCTCAAACCAGGCATGCAGATCCATGGGTTCAAGCTGATACAAATAACCTACTACCAGCCGCGCAGGAATACTGATGCTCCGGCATAAGGTGATGGCCAGTTGGGCAAGGTCACGGCATACACCATAGCCGCGGTTATTAACCTCAATCGCCGACAAGGGAGCGTCGCTGGAACCGGGAATGTACTGAATGGAACGGCGAACCCAGTCATCAATTTTACTGACTTGATCGTAACCTGGCAGCGCCTCGGCTACTATCTCCCTGGCAAGATCGCCAAACCGGTCGGATTCGCAATAACGGCTCGGTAACAGATACGGCAGAATCGGCTCAGGGAGATTCTGGATTTCAACAAAACCAGCGCCCGGTTCCCTATCAATAAAATCAGCCGTGATGACCTCGGCCGAGGTATGAACCTTAAATTCTCCAGGGGGCGCAACCAGGCGTTGGCACAAATTGCCATAACTGTCTTTGCTCTCGATGATTTGTACGCAAGGTTCAACGTTATAACTGGATTTTGTAAGCCTTTGGGCTGCGCCCCTCAACGGCCGCAGCATCAAGATTAACGCTGCCGCGGCATCTATCTGGAAACAAAGATCACAACTGACCTGCAATTTCATAGCTGAGCGCCCGAGTTTATTCTCATGAGATTCATGCTTGACGGGTTCAAAGACCCACCCATTGAATCTGTTCATAGGCATGTTTTAGCCACATTTTGACGCGTTGACGCTCAAGCAAACCCAAAGGATTCAGGTTTTCAGTGTCGGTGTTCGTTGCTGCCCAAAAACTGGAGTTGTTGCGATCAATTTTGGTCATTACCGGTGCATGCAGACGCTTTAATGTAATGACTTTGGCATTCAACGCCAATGCACGGTCTTTAACGCCTGATGACTCTAAAATAGAAAAGCTATCGTCACGAATCTGGTTCTGCACGAGTACGTAATGTAGGCGCGAACCATATTGGTCGAGCAACTTGTCGAGCAAGTCCACGCAATCTTTTCCGGAATCCATCACGTTCCAATAGGTCAGGGCAATCCCTAAATCTTCTGCCAATTCGAGCACGCCGGATTCGTCTATCCATTTTGCCAGCGGATAATGAGTTTGAGAAGCGAGATCGACCAAAATTCGGTGTTCAGGATTTTCGGCGGCAGCCTCCATGATGGCGTCCAGGCTTTCGTAATTATCCACAATAGTTGGCGATGCATAGTCTGTATAAAAACGCATCAAGGCGCCATGTGAACGGTCGGTATCGAAACCGATAAAGGGTATTTTATTGCCTATCATGTATTGAGCCAGCACACGGGCTACGACCGATTTGCCTACGCCGCCTTTCTCGCCGCCGATAAGATGAATGGTACTCATTGATTCTCCTGATGTTAAGGGTAATTGCTTATTCAAACGTAATTGTAACTGTTCAGCATGTTGGGAACCGTCAGTGGGAGCGACGCCCACGTCGCGATTTGAAGCCTCCGTTCGCGACGTGGGCGTCGCTCCCACAAGGAATCTTGCGAATCCAGTGTGGCCACAAGCGCCACATGCTTGATAGACTGAATAGTCACACAAATATAAAGCAATAATCGAACCAAAACATCGATTTAATGGTTTAGCCATTGCTTAGCATGGCGTATCCCGAAAATTAATGTCTCCGGCATTTCATATTAGAAAGTTGTTTTTGGGCCAGTCGCAAAACCGGTGCCAAAAGTGTGAGATATTGCCAATTGATCATGGTGGTGTGCGCCTTTTTAGTGCAAAAACACCTTTTTGCCGCCAGTCATTCTGAAACGCGGCGCTATAGGCTAGCAGATTTCGCCGCGCATCTTGTTTGAAGCGTGTGCAAACCTTTCGTGCCGAGCGTCGAAGCGTGAAAGACTGCGGTTATTTGGTTCAATCATAGCCGGTGATTTTCATAGCACTTAAATTGAGATTAAACATCAAAACCCAAAACCAGATAATTTGTTAACTTCTAAGCTCAACTACTGGCCAAGGTTTATAGCCTGGACGATGAGGCAGAACTCGGACGGCAGGTTTTTTTCATGATCAATGAATTACCATTCTGGTGATTTGGTCGAACTCTGGTCGTAAGTTGTTTGTAGAGCTATGTTCAAGACGATGTAAAATAGTTCAAAGCATTGAAATTTGACACAAAAAAAATTAACCCCATCATCTCACCACTAAGGATTATTAAACATGGCCACTCGCTACCGCAGATTCAGGGATATTTCCGTCAGTGAACGACTCCTGGATACACTGTTTCTCCTCACCATAGGCATAGGCTATCTTTTTGCGCTGACCCACATTTATTACTCACATAGCGCCCGCGACGGTAAGCCTGGTCTTTCTGTCGAGGATGTCCGCATCGCTTATTATGGTGCGCAGGACAGCACCCGGCTTGAAGCCGCTATCAATGGCATCATGGAAGCCAATTTAAGCGTACCCGCCGATAAGCAAAAAATAATCAATTGGCTGCATACCGGTAAAAGCGAGAAAGCCTATAACGAAATCATTGCGCCCATTTTCAATCGGGATTGTGTCAGCTGTCATAATCCCGCTGTCAATGCCTCCATACCAAACCTGACCGATTACCAGAGTGTCATGGAAGTTTCTCAGGCCAAAGGCGCATCACTACCCACCTTGGTCAAGGTATCGCATATACATTTGTTCGGTATTGCGTTTATCCTGTTTTTTGTGGGCAAAATTTTCATTCTTTCCGAGATGAACTCGTCATTCAAAAGAGTGATTGTCATCATTCCTTTTCTGGCCATGCTCATTGACATTCTGTCGTGGATACCCGCCCGGACCATGCCGGCATTTGCCTATATTGTGGTCGGCGCGGGGGGTATGATGGGGCTATCCATGATGATTCAAATTGCCGTGTCGCTCTACCAGATGTGGATTTTTCCGTTTCATCCAAGCCTGAATATTCCAGCCTCTGAGCAAATCAGGGTACAAGAATTTGTCGATTTTTTACATGATTACGGTTATGAAGTGATTCCTGAAGGTAATGGCTGGCTGGTCAAGGAATCTTTAAGATCCTGGCAGTTTCTCCATTCCATTGATGAAATGGACGACTATGTCAAAGAAATTAAAGCCAGACATCAAGCCGAGTGAGTTTAAACAGGCTGTTGAGAACGGCATTTTCAACAGCCTGTGATGGCTTCAAAAAATCGGCCCCATATGATGCCCCGGACTCCATGCTGGCTATGGACTGAAAACCGGTCGTAATCAGCGGCAGGACGGGTCAGGATTTAAAATAGCGGTCAGTTTCTTTCTTGACGACATTGGACAGAATCAACAGGCCTATCAAATTGGGAATGGCCATCATACCGTTCATCAGGTCGGAAAAATTCCAGACAAATTCCAAATTCATCATCGCGCCAACAATTACTGTTGCGATGAACAAAATCCGGTAGATGCGGATGGCACGCGCTCCAAACAGATATTCGATGGCTTTCTCGCCATAGTAATTCCAGCCGATGAGCGTGGAATAGGCAAATAACGCCGTCGCTAGCGCCACAATAAGTTCACCCGGGCTGCCCAGTGTTTCTGCAAAACTGACGCTGGTTAACTGGCCGGCACTGACACCTTGTGTCCAGGCGTTGGCCGTCAAAATAACCAGAGAGGTCATGGTGCAGACCACCAAAGTGTCTATGAAGGTTTGGGTCATGCTGACCAATGCCTGCTTGACGGGGTCATGGGTACGCGCTGCGGCCGCGGCAATCGGAGCCGAACCCAGACCTGATTCGTTAGAGAACACCCCGCGGGCGATACCAAAACGCATGGCGGCGGCAATGCTTGCCCCAGCAAAACCGCCAGTGGCGGCGGCCGGTGAGAACGCATGTTGAAAAATCAAGCCAAAGGCGTGCGGAATTTCACTGAAGTTGAGTGCCAGCACCGTCAGTGAGGCGCCTACATAACCCACAATCATAAACGGCACAAGAATAGAGGTGAATTTTCCAATCGAGCGGATACCGCCCAGAATGACCAGCGCCGTTAATAGCATTAGCACCGTCCCAGTGACCCAGGGTTCTATGTGAAACGTGGCCTCTAAAATCTTGGCAGTGGAGTTTGCCTGGGTCATGTTGCCGATACCAAAAGTTGCTAGCGCGGTGAACAGTGCAAATAACCAGCCCAGTTTGGGCAATCCTGCGCCATTGGCCAGATAATACATGGGTCCGCCGCGCATGCCGTGTTCACCCTTTTCGCGGTATTTGACCGCCAAAACCGCTTCGGAGTATTTGGTTACCATGCCAACCAGTCCTGTCATCCACATCCAGAACACGGCGCCGGGTCCACCGAGGGTAATCGCAGTGGCGACACCAACAATATTGCCGATGCCCACCGTGGCGGCAAGTGCGGTCATCAGTGCAGCGAAATGGCTAATGTCACCCTCGTGGCTATGATCCTTATGGAAAATCATACGAAAGGCCAGCGGCAGGGCACGAAATTGCAGCCCTTTCAACAGGATGGTCAGATACAGACCGGTGCCGACCAATAACGTCAGCATGGGTGGCCCCCAGACCCAGCCCGACAGTGTTGCGATAAGTGTTTCAATGGAATGCATGGTGTTGTGTTATCCCTGTAGCTTTAGAATGCTGATGAGAGTGTTTCTGCGGGCGTATTGTAGGGTATTGTGTTACCCGAACTTCGGAAATTTAATAGCCGGAGTGAAATTTCAGCATAGCCTACGCTACTGCTGGGCAACGTCTAAAGCACGGCTTTGCATTGCGGAAGCAATGGATACCTGCATCTATAAATCATCTTCATCATTTTTTTGATGGTGTTCGCAGGCTAATAAAATAGTGCCTGAATGTGATAAATTGGGGGCGCAGCTTAACAGCCGGGAACCCGATGCAAACTTGACAATGATCCAGGAAATTTATGCGCATAAATCAAAATAAGTTGTCCTTTTCCGGACTACTTCTGTTATTAACACCCTCACTCGTCCAGGCCCATACTGGCAGCATTACAATGAGCGGCTGGTACAATGGCTTCAATCATCCTCTGCACGGCTGGGATCATCTTTTGACCATGCTCGCGGTCGGCGTTTGGGCGGCGCAACTGGGTGGTAAGGCTGTATGGCAGCTTCCGCTGGCGTTCGTCGGGGTGATGAGTATCGGTGGGCTGGCCGGAATGATGGGAGTGTCCGTACCCGGCGTGGAAACAATGATTCTGCTCTCCGTGTTGGTTTTCGGTTTTCTGGTCGTGCGCACTATCCGTGTTCAAGCAACGGTGAGCGTACTTATCGTGGTTTTTTTCGCCTTTTTTCATGGCTATGCGCACGGTCAGGAGATGCCTGCTTCGGCCAGTCTGCTGTCATTCGCTCTCGGCTTCATGCTGGCAACTTTGCTTTTGCACGGCGCGGGTATCCTGACGGCGCGGCTGGTTCTGCTGGCCTTCGCTTATTTTCTCGGCAACAGCGCTTACGCCGAGCCATCTGGAAACGCCGCAACCGGCAAGCCCGAATCACCAGCGAAGGACAGGGAATTGCTGGAGCTTTCGGAAATGCTTGTGACCCAGCGCGCTGATTCACAGATCGGTTTTGCCGGCAGCGCCTCGCAGGGCAATGTGGGTCAGGAGCAACTGGAATATCGCCCCATCAGCCGTCCCGGAGAAATACTCGAAACCGTGCCGGGCCTCATTGCCTCACAGCACAGTGGCGAAGGCAAGGCGAACCAGTATTATTTACGTGGCTTTAATCTCGATCACGGTACGGACTTCCTGACCCAGATAGACGGCGTGCCGGTCAATCAGGTCTCCAATGCACACGGGCAAGGCTGGACGGACACAAACTTTCTGATTCCCGAATTGATAAAGACGCTCAGCTATCAAAAGGGCAACTATTACGCGGAAAACGGCGACTTTTCCAGCACCGGCGCAGCCAATATCCAATACTTCAAGCGATCTGCCCGGCAACAGTGTTAAATTTACCGGCGGCAGTTTTGATTACTATCGAGGCCTGATTACTGGATCGAACAAACTCGGCGAAGGCAACCTGCTTTATGCCGGCGAAGTCGTCAATAACGGCGGCCCGTGGACAGTCAGTAATGATTATCTTAAATTTAACGGCGTGCTCCGTTACAGTAAAGAGCAAGAGGATTCCGGCTGGAGCGTCACGGCCATGGCGTATAAAGCCGATTGGAATTCGACCGATCAGATTCCCAAGCGTGCCGTAGACTCTGGATTGATTGACCGGTTCGGGAATATAGACCCGACCGATGGCGGCAGCAGCCAGCGTTACAGTCTGACGACCGAATGGCACCGGCAGAACGGCGCCAGCGCTACCCAACTGATGGCGTACGGACTTTATACCGAAATGGATTTGTATTCGAATTTCACCTACTTCCTGAATGATCCGGTGCGCGGCGATCAGTTTGCGCAACCCGATCAACGCTGGGTTTCGGGTCTCAAGGCGAGTCATACCTTTTTTCATCGAATCGGCGCAGCCGATTCCGAGAGTACCCTCGGGCTGCAAATCCGTAATGATAATATCCATAACGGCCTGCTGCTGACACAAGCCCAGATACCTTATGATACTGTACGCGAAGATGATGTCTGGGTGAGCAGTGTCAGTCCGTACGCGGAAAACAAAACGCGCTGGAATGACTGGCTGCGCACCACCGTGGGTGTGCGCTTCGACGGATTTCGTTTTAATGTGGCTAACAGCAATATCTCCGAAAACAATGGCAACACTACCGACGGCCTGGTTAGCCCAAAGCTCGGCATCGTCTTCGGACCCTGGGCGGATACCGAATATTATCTCAACGGCGGCCTCGGTTTTCACAGTAACGATGCGCGCGGTGTGAACACACGCGTTGACCCCGCTACCGGGAAATCGCTTGATGCTGAGGGAAATCCCATTAAACCGGCTGTCCCGCTTGCCCGCACGTATGGCGCTGAAGCCGGTTTACGCACCAACTGGATTAAGGGCTTGCAAAGCACCTTGGCGCTGTGGTGGCTGGATATTGATTCCGAACTGTTGTTCGTAGGCGATGCCGGCACCACAGAAGCCAGCCGGCCTAGCCGGCGCTACGGCGTAGAGTGGGCAAATTTCTACTCGCCTGCCGATTGGTTGACGTTCGATGCAGATTTCAGCTTTTCCAGGTCGCGTTTTCGTGGAGATGCTCCGGAAGGCAATCATATTCCGGGCTCGGTCGAAACCGTTATTGCCTCGGGCGCTACGTTTCATGATCTGTACGGCGGCTTTTTCGGTGGTCCGCGCCTGCGCTACTTTGGCCCGCGTTCACTGATCGAAGATAATAGTGTCCGTTCTGATCCGACTATCATGTTGTCCGCAATGCTGGGCTATGTGTTCAACAAAAATTGGACAGTACAGGCGGAGCTGTTCAATCTGCTTAACAGAAAGGACAGCGCCATTGACTACTATTACGCATCCCGGCTGCCCGGCGAAGACGCTGCGGGTATCGATGATGTTCATTTTCATCCGATTGAACCGATTAATTTCCGGATTAGTCTGAAAGCAGCTTTCTAAGGGGGAGCGGGCAACAACCAGAGGTATCAGCCATAATTGCCAATCACAAAATCGGTGAGTAGCATGCGGTAGGGGATGTGTTCTGTTTATACAGTGATATAGCTCATCTTCGGCGAGATCAGCGGCGAGTTTACCCGGAAAAGATTCCCTACTGTCGAACAATTCTTCGCATCGCTTGTTGGCTCTTTCAAGCCCCATTTGCGCAGCCCATTTTTGGCGCATCTTACCGGCCTGTTTTATTGACAATAGCCAGCTCAAACCGCATCATCATTCATTGTCATTTACTACACCTTTAGGCCATGAGCAAAGATACCCTGCAAATTCGCCGCATCGCTATTGATACCTATCATGAGAACGTTGCTTACATGCATCGAGAATGCGGGATTTATCGTGCCGAGGGCTTCCAGGCGCTGTCCAAGATTCAGGTCAGCGCGAATGGGAATAAAGTACTCGCCGTGCTTAATGTCGTCGATGATGCCAGTATCGTGCAGCCGGGCCAATTGGGCTTGTCCGAACAGGCTTTTGCCCAACTCAATGCCAACGAAAGCAGTCTGGTTACCATCAATCATGCCGAAGCGCCCAAGTCTATGGATGCGGTTCGGCGTAAAATTGACGGCGAACGCCTCAATCAGGATGACTTTACCAGTATCACCAACGATATAGTCGATGCCCGCTATTCAAAAATGGAAATGGCAGCGTTTCTGGTCGCCACCGGGCAAAACAATCTCGATCGTGACGAGCTGTTCTATCTGACACGCGCCATGCTGCAATCCGGCGACAGCCTGGACTGGCATGAAGCGCTGGTCGCTGATAAACATTGTATCGGCGGCATCCCCGGTAATCGCACCTCCATGCTGGTCGTGCCTATCGTTGCCGCGCATGGCATGTTGATTCCGAAAACATCCAGCCGCGCCATCACTTCACCGGCCGGCACCGCCGATACCATGGAAGTGCTGGCCGAGGTCAATCTGACGCCGGACCAATTACAGGACATCGTGCGTCAGGAACGCGGCTGTCTGGCCTGGGGCGGAACGGCCAGGCTGGCGCCGGTCGATGACATGCTGATTTCGGTCGAGCGGCCGTTGGGAATCGATTCACAGGGGCAAATGGTAGCCTCCATTCTGTCCAAAAAACTGGCCGCCGGTTCCACGCACCTGATTATCGATATACCGGTTGGCCCGACCGCAAAAGTGCGGCAAATGCGCCAGGCATTGGCATTGCGCAAATTATTCGAATTTGTTGGCGACCGGCTTGATATTCATCTGGAAGTCATGATTACCGATGGCCGTCAGCCCATAGGCCGCGGCATCGGCCCTGTACTCGAGGCTCGGGATATCATGCAGGTGCTGCAAAATGATCCGGATGCGCCCGCCGATTTGCGTCAGAAATCCTTGCATCTGGCCGGCAGAATTATCGAGTTTGACCCCGATGTCCGCGGCGGTCAGGGTTATGCCATCGCCCGGGATATACTCGAATCCGGGCGTGCGCTGGTAAAAATGAATGCGTTGATTCAGGCCCAGGGTCCCAAGGAGATAGATTTGCATCCCGGTTCGCTTTGCCACGAAGTGACTGCCGACTGTGATGGCGTCGTGATCAGTATCGACAACTTCCAAATGGCCAAAATCGCGCGCATGGCCGGCGCGCCCATGATCAAAAAGGCCGGTGTCGATTTGTTAAAAAAGCTCGGCAGTCCTGTCAAAAAAGGCGAGATTCTATACCGCATCTATGCAGAATTCCCTGCCGACTTTAACTTCGCTCAGCAACTGGCCGCACATAACAATGGCTATACTATTGGCAACGAAGCACAGATTATCAAATCACTGATTGCCTTTTAACCGGAACAAGCTCAGGCCATGCTGATACTCGCCTTCCCCGATTATTTAAGTCAGAGTCAACGCCTCGCCGCCCGTCTTGATGCCGGCCTGGCCGAAATCAGGCTGCATCATTTTCCCGACAGTGAAAGTTTCGTGCGGCTGCCCCTGTCATTGCCCGAACACCTGATCATTTGCCGCAGCCTCAACCAGCCCAACGACAAATTGATCGAGTTGTTGCTGTGCGCCAAAACAGCGCGGGAACTCGGCGCCAAACGCCTCACTCTGGTTGCACCTTATATGTGCTACATGCGCCAGGATATCGCCAACCAGCCCGGCGAGGCCGTCAGTCAGCGCATCATCGGCAGCATGCTGGCCGATTTGTTTGATGATGTCATTACCGTCGACCCGCATTTGCATCGCATTTCGGCGCTTAATCAAGCCATACCGATAAAAAATGCCATCAGTCTGAGCGCCGCCAACGATATCGGCGGCTTTCTGAAAGCAAAATTCGAACATGCCTTATTGGTGGGCCCGGATGCCGAATCGGAACAATGGGTCAGCAGTATCGCCGGCAACATCGGATTTGACTACGCAATCGCGCATAAGCACAGACGTGGCGACCAACAGGTTGACATGAGCTTACCGGAACTTAATTACCGCAACCAGCCGGTTGTTATTATCGACGACATGGCCAGCACCGGCAGAACCCTGGCCAAAGCCTCGGGACTCTTGCAAGCCGCCGGCGCCAAAGACATTTATGCGGCGGTCACGCATGCGCTGTTTTGCGGTGATGCGCTGACGCATATCCTGAGCGCCGGCATTAAAGCCATCTGGAGTACGGACAGCATCGATCATCCAGCCGCCAGCATCAAGCTCGACAGCTTGCTGGCTGAAGCCATTAGGGCGATCATTTGACGACCCCGAGTACGCCGGAATCAGTTGTTTTGGTATTCCGGCCAGCGTGGGGCTTCACACGTTGTGAATGGTATGCTGTTCATGCAGGCAGCCGGCAGCCTGGTCGCCGTGTGGTTCCAAATGAGAGAGTATTGTGTGCTTTCTTGCTCATGCTTATGGCGTCTTAATCAAACGTTAATCGTGTCTTAATGAAGATGCGATAAACTGTTGTTAACTATTGGCTATATCCTAGGAACCAACGGCTTACGCATGATGATTAAATTAAAAAACGCAGTCTTTCCTGCCCCGCTATTATCAGTAATCGTACTAAGTACCTTCCTGGTTGGCTGTCAGAATATGCCGCTGTTTTCTTCTTCAGAAGAAAACGGACCGGTGCTTGTGCCGGCAAAAAGCGAAAATATTGATAGCCATGAGTTTCAGTTAGCCGACACACAGAATATGGTGGGTACGCTGGCGGTCATGGAAACGCGCGAAACTGATACCCTGCCGGATATCGCCCGGCATTTTGGTCTGGGCTATAACGATATTACCATTGCCAACAAGGGCATCACGCCCTGGACGCCGGGAGCGGGCAAGCGCGTTCTGCTGCCTCTACGTTTTATTCTCCCTGATGCGCCGCATAAGGGCATTGTTCTGAACCTGGCGAATATGCGCTTGTTTTATTATCCCAAGCAGCAGCCGAACACTGTATTCACCTATCCCGTCGGAATAGGCCGTCAAGGCTGGAATACGCCGATGGGGGTAACGCGCATCGCCGACAAGAAAGCCAATCCGGTCTGGACGGTGCCCGAATCGATACACCGTGAACATGCGCAGAAAGGCGATCCATTGCCGAAAGTGGTACGTTCAGGCCCTGATAATCCCCTGGGAAGCTATGCCATGCCGCTGGGGTTTCCCGGCTATTTAATTCACGGCACCAACAAGCCTTACGGCATCGGCATGCAGATCAGTCATGGTTGTGTGCAGCTTTATCCCGAGGACATTGAGGTGCTGTTTAAGCAAGCCAGGATTGGCATGCCGGTGCGGATCATTCACCAGCCTTATATGACGGCATGGAATCAGAACATGCTGTATCTTGAAGCGCATGAACCCCTGGAAAAATGGACCAGGCAAAAACCGGTGCTCAAAAAGAAATTATTGAAAGATCTGCGTGCAATGAGCGCGGAAAAAAAATTGACTGTTGATTGGGAAAAAGTCGAACGTATCCTGCAACGGGCGGATGGCATACCGACACCGATACTTGCGCAAAGCCCGGATATAGGGGAATTATCGGCTAATGCCCTGCCACTGGAACACCCTGGGCAACTTTACGGACAACCTGTTCCCGGAGAGCTCAAGGCTAGCGATTGGGCGCTGTTGGCGGCCAGTTTTGATAACGAAGCCGATGCACAGCAACTGGCGGTCATGCTTAACCATCAGGGGCCACCCATACCTGCGCGCAAAATAGAAAAAGATGGCGCCTATCATGTTATCGCTGGCCCGTTTAAGAATAAAAAGGAAGGCAAGACCGTGGCCCAGCGCATCCGCATGGATTTTGAACTCGATGCAAAGCTTCTAAAACCGGGGCAGATTCGGGAGAACTAACGTTTCAGGTCAGCCTGTGATCGCGGGCAGGTTTAGGTCGAGTACTGTCAAAGTATAAGAGCGCGTTAGTGTTGCATGGACTAGAATCGATGCCGTCAGATGTGCTGATTTCGAACTTACGATCTGCTCCCTGTTCATCAACAGCAGAGAGGCTGTTTCAGCTTCTGAAGCGAGTGGGAATTACAGATTCGTTTCGATGTCCATGGATGTAGATATCAAGGCCGGCTAACACCGGCCTTTTTTTTGCGCGGTTTTCTCAATCAGTTCCATCGTGTACCATGTAGATAATAAACGCTGTGTACTCATGCGTTCACCCAATGGCGCGGCATCACTTTGCACCAAAAAGAAAAAACAAACACTTATGCGCATACTCAATATTCATTTC
>CAVOJU010000014.1:0-252699 GCA_963696315.1 uncultured Gammaproteobacteria bacterium | reverse complement strand
TTCCTTTGCCGCTGCTATTTTTGTTTTCTCTTCGTCCGTCAGGTCATAAATCGACGGTAAATTGCGGTTAACGCGGGTCTTATCAATATCTTCCAGCCGTTTAAGAAACAACAGGTAGGTAATCTGCTCGACGGCCACCAACGGGTTGGTGAGTCCGGCTGACCAAAAGCGGTCCCAGAGTTTGTCGACTTTTTTCTTGATATGCGGAGCTAGCATTTACGGTTTTTTCCTCGTAGGTTAAGCGATCGTCGTTACACACATCCGGCGGATTGCCGGAATTCGGAGCTTAGGGACGATTTGAGCTCGCCATCCTTGGCACTGGATACCCGCTTCCCGGCGGGTATGACGACACTTGTGTCGACGAGGGTTAAGCGGCATCGTCAACCAGTTGGTTGGCGAAGGTAATAAGTTCTTCGATGTCTTGCGACGGGAATAACGCCTCGACCCGGCCGACGCGCGATAGCGGCGGTTCGCTCAAAGCGGCGCGGGTAATACGTCCGTGACGTAATACCGCGGCTTTAACCGCGCGCAAGTAATTAAGCTGATTGGCGCCCAAGTAGCCGTGTTGGGCGATGAAGGTTTCGAACGCTTGATTGACGCGCTGTTCGCGGTCGGGCAAGCGCGCATCTTCGCATAGAATGTGGCGGAGGAATTCCGGTAGTGCGGCGGTTTGGTTTTCGAAAGCTTTGCGCAAGGTGTCTTCGGTGACGAACAGATCGGCTTGATTAAGGGTGGTGGCGATGCTGTCAAACTCATCGTCGCTCAAGCTTTCACCGCTTTTTAGTTTGGCCAGTGCCGGCAATTCGTGGGCCAGGCGTTTGATCCAGGCTTCGACCTGCTCTCGGTAACTTTCCGCGAAAGCGCCTTCGCCGCTGGGCCGTCAATGATTCCAACTGCGTTGGCTGATAGCATCCGGCAGGTTGATTTCCACTGTGTTTTTGGGCGCAGCCGTGCGGTAACGCATCAGCGGTGCAAAAGTGGTTTGCAAATTGTTCAGACGGGCCAAATCCAAATGCTCCCAAAAACCAGCCGTGGTGACCCAGACCCGTTGCTCCTGCACTTTGCGGACTTCCGGGATGTTTGTCGGACAGGTGGAGAGAGGCTTCTTGATTACGCTGCTTTCCTTGAGTGGTTCGGCTTTATCGGTTGTGTCAACCGAGGCCACGGTTAGCCGCTCGCGCCAGACGCGCAAATTGCAGTTCGTCGATTCCGCAATGCGGCGCCAAACGCATCAGCGGCGCAATGGTATGGGTTAGATGCTCAGACGTTTGCGTGGTCAGGTTGTCGGCTCGTGCGCTAGAGTAGTGATCCGAATTCGTTCCGATGCGGCCGCATATTTATATTTTTGGCGGGGTAGCCGGCCAGGATCGCTTGTAGCTGATCGATCGAGGGTTGGGCATCGTGTCCGTCCGGCCATAGGAGCGTCTGAAGCTTTTCCATGCGCAAGCGGAACAAGCGTAAAGGCAGGGGTCGCTGGGACGCATCGAGTGCGCCGTCTTTATTGACTTGGAAGTAATCGAAGTTGTCCCAGTGGTCGATGATGAGAAAGTCCGCTTTCTTCGCCGCTCGCGGCCGTCCATCTGCGGGTGCCGCGCCCGATCATCTGCCAGAACTTGACCTTGCTGAAGATCGGTTTGGCGAAGACCAGGTTCCGAATGCTGGGCACGTCGATGCCGGTATCGAGCATGTCCACGGAGATCGCCACGCGCGGAAAGTCCTTGAACTTGAATTCATCCAGGGTCTCCTTCGGCACGTTCCATGTGGCTGTCGATGACCTTGGCCAGGCCGCTGCCGCTGGAGGTGGGGATAGAGGCGGTTGAAGGACTTGTACAGCTCCAGGGCGTGGCATGGCTGACAGCGAAGACGATGGACTTGGCGGGCACGGTGCCGCGGCATCCTTGATGGACTGCTCCATGAACTCGCGCGACGATCGAATCGTTGGTGCCCGCATTGGAGACCCTTTCTTCGAGGTCGGTGCCCTCGAAGGGAAGTCGTCCGGGTCGGCGCCCTGGCTCTCGACCATGTTGACGCAGCTCCGCCGGCAAGGCTCAGGCTTAAGACCGTCAATTGGAAATCGGTGGGCGACGTGGACGGGCGATAGGGGACCAAGTTCGATCGTCGCACGGCCTCGTCATAGCTGTAGTCATCAGCGGCAGGCCGTCACACAGTCGAACAGTTCGAATGTGTTGTGGTCGATGATAGTCCGTCGGGGTTGCGGTCAGACCCAGGTGAGATGGCATCGAAGTGGTCCAGGATGGCCTTGTAACGGTTGTTATAAATGGAGCGGTGACTTTCGTCGCGACGATCAGGTCGTAACACCCCACCGACAGGCCGTTGATAGACCTGCATCATGCTGGGATAAGTGGCGAAGTGAATGCGGGCGCCGGATGTCGCGCCGCCTTCGACTCGGCTCGCACTTTCATTGGGTAGATATTTTAAACTCGCTCATCGCCTGGCGGACCAATTCGCGACGATCGGCCAGAAACAGCACTTTTTGTACACGTTTGGCGCGCAGCAGGGTATAGACCAAGGCAATGGTGGTGCGGGTTTTACCGGTCCCGGTTGCCATCACCAACAAAAATTTGCGTTTGGCGGCATCGACGCCTTCGGTAACTCGGCGAATCGCTTCGTTTTGATAATCGCGGCCGGCAATCTCGGCATTGATAGTCACTTCACTCACCGGCAGGGCGTATTGCTTTTCGTGCTTGCGACGTTCCAGATCGTCGCGGGTGTAAAAACCGGCAATGTTTCTAGGCGGATAACGGTCACGGTCCCAAAATTGAATTTCCTTACCGTTAGTTAGGAAGACAAACGGATCAATGCCGGTCTTGGCTTTGATCGCTTCGGCATCATCCACCACTCGGCGTTTTCCGGCTAATTCGTCGCGCGAGGTGCGCTTGGCTTCAACCACTGCCAACGGTTTAAGGTCGGAGCCAAGCAGAGCGTAATCGGCGAATTGGTCTTTTCCGTCCAAGACTGGTCCGGCGTGGCGACTTGCAACAACACCTCTTCGATTAGCATTTTACTATGCTTCGACCAACCTGCACGGGCGAGTTGGGAATCGATCAGCTCGGTTCGGGTAGATGATTCATCGCGATTAAGGTCTGGCATGAATGGTAGATTCTACTAATGAATAAATAGCGCTGTTGCTATCGAGTGCCTGAAACCCTCTGTTCAACCAAAAGTAGTAGAGGGCAAAAGTCTCATGTCCGCCAAATAAGACTTTTCTTGCATTAAAAAATTTTTGCAGACTTTCCATGTTTCAAATTGTAATGCTGAAGTTACGCTGTAATAGCTAGCTTATAATAAAAAATGCGAAACAAACTCAGGGCATTCTAACATCAACAGCTCACCTCCCCTTGAAATTTGTAGTTGCTATTCTGGATGCTAAATTAAGTATTTTCACCTGAATGTGGCTCTAAATTACGATTCATAGCGCTCCCTTAAGTACGCTACTGGCGAACCATTGCCAAACAATTTAGAGCAAAAAACTACTTCTCCGCGCTTCCATATCCAGTCGTTTAAATTTTATTGTGATTTTAGGGTCCATGTTAGCCCAAATCCAACCCAATGCTACATCAACACCAAGATAATCAAGAAAGAGAGGCTTCGTTTTATCTGAATTTGGATTGTGAAATTGCTTAATAACTTGTTGAAGTTTTTTGGATGAACTCACCTGATAGCTTTTTAATAATTGCGCCAAATCCACGCGTCCAGATCGGAGAATAAAGTGGTTACGCTAATTTCTGAGCTCTGATTCAACATATAGAGAGCTCCTTCATCAAATCAATTTTCAACATCCTTGTCGTCGAGCTCACGCTCATTGTCGTGTACCGTCATAGCCTCCGGTTCAGCCATTAACCCCGATTCTTCCCTGGCTACACGCACTTCTTCACCTCGCCCCTGCGCATAAGCCGCCTGATGCGCCCGTTGTTCTATCGACACGATACGCCGGGCTAGCCGGTGTAAGCGTTGTTGCCATTGATACCTTGCAGTTGAACATTGCTTGCTGGTTAATATCTGGCACAGCCACAGGGTATCCATGGCAATCATTAGCTGATCCAGCAAGCGGATTAGTTCTACAAACTGGGCAATTTGCGGTGAGGTGATGCGGGCTTTGAAATCCGTGGGGTTAGTATATCTTGGCGACTCGGCAATGCCGTTATCGGCGCAGAGTTTGTCGAGCCGGGCTTTTTCCTGCTGCAGATGCTGCGCGCAGTCGCCGATCATGTTGCTGACGATATCCTCGACATCATCAATCGCCTGTTCGTGTCCGACTATGCGCAAGGTGACATCAATCGCATACAGCGAGCGAATCAGACGGCCATAGCTGCGGCGTATCACCCGTATCGCTTGTTCGCTGTGAATTTTGATGGTGCGTTCAAATACCGGACGGCGATAGCTGTTCGAACGGTCTTTTCCGGCGTTGTATGGTCTGCCATGCCTTTTTCTCTGGGTGGTGGTGGATTACACCCGATGGTAAGTTTATTTTTTATAGCCAGCCCTGCAAAAAATGGCTGCTTTAACGATCTTTTGCAGACACAGACGGGTTGATATCCGCTTCAATACCCTGCAATTGCGCTGTCATTTTGACCACCTGGAGAAAAATCTTAAGCGTTGGGGTACGTGTACAGCCTTAAGATTGCTCACGCTGTTCGGCATGACAATACCGCTGAATCGTGACTAATCAGTTTCTATTTTTCTAGGCGTATTGCCATCCCCTGGAAACCAAAAATGTCATGGCGTCTTTCGAGACGTCTTGATCCGACTTTTCGTCGGCGTTCCGCCTGCAGGCGGCGTGGATGCTTTCATCGACGAGTAGGGTGCGTTAAGCCCGATGATATTTGCAGTATTAACCATTTTTTTCAATCCTGTTCTGGGAGAGCGATTTCCCCGGTCGGGGTTGTTTGTTTTCCTCCCGGACTAAAGCCCACCTTCGCGCAAGTGGGTTTAATTCCAGTCTTGATCCGGGCGCGGCCGGAGGAGGAAAGAATATGGCAAGTCGTGGTGTTAACAAAGTCATCCTGGTCGGCAACTTGGGCGCCGATCCTGATATCCGTTATCTGCCTACCGGCGGCATGGTCACGGCGATTCGTCTGGCTACCGGAGAAACCTGGAAAGACCAGAACGGCCAACAGCAGGAGCGCACCGAATGGCATCGGGTGGTATTTTATCGCCGCCTGGCTGAAGTTGCCGGTGAGTTTCTGAAGAAAGGCAGCAAGATCTACGTCGAAGGCAGTTTACGTACCCAGCAATGGGATAAAGACGGTGAGAAACGCTATACCACCGAAGTCATCGCTAAAGAACTGCACATGCTCGATCGGGCAAGTGAACACGATGAGGCTCAGGGTCCTCGCGGCCAGCAAAATCCCGCCAAACCCAGGCGAAATCGTTCACCCTCGGCCCAAGCCTTCGACCAATCATCAGGCTCAGCCACAACCGGTTGCGTCCAATGTGGCTCATGCGCTGGACAATTTTGACGAGTACGACGATGACAGTCACTTCTGAGGGATTCGATCAGCGGCTCTACAAAAAGGGTGTAAATCGCTTTCCAGTTTGAGTATTCATAAACCCGCCCCCCCTCTTTTTTTTCCCCCCCCCCCTTTTTTTTTTTTTTTTTTTTTTTTTTTTTTTTTTTTTATATATATATATATAAAAAAAAAAAAAAAAAAAAAAAAAAAAAAAAAAAAAAAAAAAAAACCTGCTGATGCCGGTTGAAGTCCATCAGGTCTATGGCCTTTCGGAGCAATCCTGGAAAGTCCTGACCGAAGTGACTTTTCCCACCGCCAAAACTCCGGAAGCCATCATGATGGCGCTGGATTACTGCAAGGCCCGCAAGCTGGATATTTTCAAAAAACCCGTGCATGTGGTGCCGATGTGGAGTGCTGCCTTGGGACGCAGTGTCGAGACTGTCTGGCCGTCGATTATGGAAATCCAGACCACGGCCTCTCGGACCGGCCTTTGGGCAGGCATCGACAGACCTGCTTGGGGGCCCGATGTGACCCAGTCTTTTACCGGCCGTTTCAAAGACGATAACGATACCTGGCAGGAAAGCACGGTCACAGTGACCTTTCCGGAATGGGTTGCTGTCACCGTTTATCGAATGGTCGGCGGCCGCCGCTGTGCCTTCACTGAAGAAGTGTACTGGCTGGAAGCCTATAGCACGGCGGGCGGTAAAAACTCGCAAGTGCCGACCGCGATGTGGATCAAACGACCCAAGGGTCAATTGGCCAAGTGCGGTAAAGCCGCCTCTCTGCGAGCCGCCTTTCCCGAGGAATGCGGGTATGCCGCCGAGGAAATGGACGGCAAAAGCATTGACGATCTGAGCGAAGGCGCCGTGCTTAATGGCAGCGCGAGTCGAGTCGATGCTGTCAATGGAGACGACGAAACCGATGCCAGCTTTGCGCAATCAGCCCGCGTGCTTGATCTGTCCATGATCAGCCCGAGGGTCCAGAAAGCAGTCATGGAACTGGTCAGACGCACCGCCATGGCAGGCGCCTGGAAAGCCGCCTATGACTATGCCAACAACAAGTTCTCGGGACTGGATTTGACCTATGCCATCACCGAACTGGATAAAGCGTCAGAGGCGGTCAAGGGGTCGTCGACTCCATGCGATGTTAACAATCATTCAACAGACGCTGCTTTGCTGCCGCCGGTGTCCACGCCATCGGGTCAGAGGAGGCCGCAGCCTCCGTCTGCCCACAGAACCGTGCGTACGGGTCCGTACACGGCTCCTCATGCAAGGCGTATCCATTGAGAAACTTCAAACCAATGCGCCAGCTTTCGGTCGGATCGTATTTCCTGTCCTTTCAGGTTAATAAACCAACTGTTGGGGTAGGCTCTCGTCACCGCTCGGGCGTTTGATAGCACCCACCGTTTGTTGTTTGAAAAGACAGCTTTTGATGCTTGTTTTCGTGGTACTCCACGTTTGACCAGATTTCGGTAAAGATGCTGTTTTCTCTTTTGCTGACTCACCAGTCTTGATCGTAATCGCCGCCGGATATGGGCTTCGATTTTATGCAATTGGGATGGGTAGTTGGTCAAACTGTAATAGTTCGACCAGCCCACATACCATTGATTGATCTTGTCCAGAGCCGGCTCCAGAGCTTTATGGGTGCCTCGCGGTGTCAGTGCTTTGACTTTTTCCATAGCCGTCTGTAGGGCTTTATGCGCTATCGCAATCGTCCCGTTGACCACGGTAAAGCCTAAAAACTTGACCTTATCGGAGAGAGCCACTTGGCTTTTCTCCTGATTCACCTTCAGTTTTAGCTTCTTTTCGATGAATTGGCTGACCTTTGCCATCACCCGCTCGGCCGCTTTTTGCGATTTCACGAAGATATTGCAATCATCGGCGAACCGGCAAAATTCCAGGCCTCGCCTCTCCAGTTCCTGATCCAGTTCGTCCAGAACGATGTTGCTGAGCAGCGGGCTTAACGGGCCGCCCTGCATCGCGCCTTCCTGGCTGGGGATAACAACGCCGTTGAGCATAATGCCGCTACGCAGCATTAAACCCACCAACCGGAGTATCCGTTTGTCGGTTACCTTTTCACCCATTCGGGCAATCAGCCGGTCATGATGGATACGGTCAAAAAATTTCGACAGGTCAATATCCACCACATAGGGTTTACCACTGTTAACAATCCGTTGTGCCGCTTCTACCGCCTGATGTTGGCTCCGTCCGGGACGGAAACCGTAACTGTTCGGCGAAAAATGCGGATCGAAAATCGGTTCCAGCAGTAGTTTTAGCGTTGCTTGTACCACACGATCCCGCACCGTCGGGATGCCTAGAAGTCGCATCCCCTTACCTCCCGGCTTGGGTATCTCGACTCGGCGTACCGGCGAAGGTTGATAAGTCCAGTTGCTCAATTCCTGTTGCAACTGACTTAGCTCTTCGTCTAAATTGGCTTCAAAGTCCGCTATGCTCACGCCGTCACTGCCGGGTTTGCCTCGGTTCCTTTTCACCAAGATAAAGCCTATGCCCAAATACAAGATTGAGCAAAGGTTTTCAAAGAGTCTGGGTTCTTCAATCAATTGGCTCATGTTCGTTTATTTCACTCTCTTTTGCAGAGAACTTTCGTCAATCTCGCACGGCTGATTCGTTCACTGTTTACGACGCAAATAGTCAACCGCTCCTGTCAGGCTGATCTCAGTCCTCCGGTCTATAATCAACGGCCATGGCCGCTTACATGTTCCACCCTTCACCTCCAACGTCCTGTCACTGATTCGATGTTTTACCCTCCTCCATGTCACCATGAGTTCATCGGCACCGAACTTTACGATTACTACGGCTTCATCTGCAGACCCTCGGTTCATAACGTCAACATTACTGCTGCGCTTAGGGCTTAAAGTGTCGCAGTTACACCGACCCAAAGCCGACGGCCCTTCACTGGGTAAGATAGTCACCTCTGTCTCGGTCTACCCACCTTCAATACAACAACACGTTACGGTGAGAATATCGGGCGTCGGTGGTCGCGGGCACCTTACCCCCTTGTTGCCGCCTTACGAAGGTTCACTTGCGTTTAGGTGACCGATTTGGCTAGGGCTTCCTTCAGATCCCGCATTGGCTAAAGGTAACCGTGTTCCCCTGTTGGGTAGCTACTCAGAGTTTCTTTGGACACCCTTGCCTTCGCCTACATTTTCCCTTCTCACAGGGCAATGGCTGGACTTCCACCAGCTAGCTGACTACCATGCCAGTCGCACCACGAATGGCGAGCGCTGGCTGCCGGGCGACTGTATACGCCGCGAGCGTTTCCCCAACATCGACGAAACTGAACGCAAGCTGCGTGAGTCGCGTGAAATGGTCGCCGATGCGGTACAAGATATTGACAATCGCTGGCTATACTTCCTTCGGGCGAGCATAAAGACACACTACAAACCAATGGCGGAAAGCAATCTTAGCCAAGCTGAGTACCATGCATATCTATCGGCGATCCAGGCATTGATACGCTCGTCGGAGAGCAATCACACTGATTACAGCCAGCTCTTCTTCAGCCTGATAAACGAATACCCAGTGCCAAGTCGTGCGCTTATTTCCTTCTTCGCGCGACACGTGTTGCTCGGGACACTTTGTACCGAGGACATTCGGCACGTCAACGAAATGGTATGCATACAGCTGGCGTCGAATTCCGGCCTAACGAGTATGATTCGGCGACAGGTTACACGTGGAATTAGAACGGTCAGCCTGCACTGATGATGCTCGCATCTGAGCTTGGCCGATACGCAGCCAGACATATTAATGCGGATGATCTGGCAAACGAGTGTTCGGCCCTGCTGCTGCGCTCGCTCGACGCTTTCGTGACAGTGGCCGCCGTTCGAATGTCTGATAAGCAGGTGGAAAAGACGAACAGTATGCGGGAGATGCTGCAAACGGAGCTGGCGCAAAAGACAGCGCTCACGCAGGTAAACGAGATGATCGAGAATCTAAGAAAAGTTAAAGAATAGGGCAACTTCTCGCCCTCTGCTGAGCCAATGGCCTGCAAGAGCCATTTGAATCGCGATAAGCGGTATAGCTTTTGTTTGCCATGGTTTGCAGATAGCTTGATATGCGGCAATAAGCATGAGCAAAGAGCGACGGGGTCTTGCAATCATGTATTACAACAGTAATCTGAAGGCAGGTGTGGGGTCAATAACCGCCGCTCCGAACTTAAGTATCTGGTTCAGCTATGGGTCGGTTTAGTCTATTTTGATTTGAACCCAAAATGACATTGGTGACTAACTGCTATTGAGAAGCTCGGCATTTGCCATGAGATCAATTTAATTTTTTTAAGGACAATTGAAAAACCGGTATCTAAGGCGAATCACTTTTTGCCATAGGTGTTATCGTGGTCAGGCGCAATGGTTAGAAGACGTATAAAATCACCATCACGATAGGCGGTGGCTCGTCGGGCTTGGGTGATCCGGAACGAATAAATTGCATCGATCCCTGCTGGTGTCTTGACGCTAATGATTTTTTCCCACTTTAAGCCGCCGTCTCGATAAATCTGGTTCCAGGTCATTTGCCGTATTTTGTTGAGGGAGTCCAGGGCTGCGTGTCTATCTGGCTTTTGAAGTGAAAGGAGGTTTTCTTGAAAAACGGGATTGTTAAGATCAAGCCTGACCAGTTTGTCTCGGTCATGCTTCACCACTTAATTTCTCCATAATGATATCCAAATTACTTTCAGCAGGCTTATTTGCTTGCGCCCAAGACAAGGCATTTTGTAAATCCGCAGCTGCTTTTGGTTGGTGCAACCAGCTTTCGTTGTCTGGGATGATAGTTGCGGTGCGTATTAGCCAGACCCCCGGTTCTTGCTCCTCCACTAGCACTTGTCGGCCAGCGTAATGCTTCCCCAGTGAGATTTGCCCATTAGCGCCAATGACCTTGACGCTAGGTTGTGTAGTTGCTGTCGACATAGTGGCCTCCTTAATAATATACGAAGGCACTATAGCACTAATATGAAAGAAATAATAGATTCCGACAAGGGGAAAAATCTTTAATAAAAACTTCAGCGAAGTTAATCGGGAATGCAAGTATTTTTCTAGCTATTTCAATATTTTATGACAAATATTGGTAACTTCTCATTAATTGCGGGTAGCACCTAAGAATTAAGTTAAAATAGTCGCATGGATTCACTTAAGCCACAATTACCCAAAATCAGTAACGAAGAGCGCACACCGCTAGTCGATGGGCTGCTGGAATTGCTTGCGTGGCAGCAAATACAGATAGATAAGCTGGAGCAAGAAATACTTAAGCTCAAGGGCGAAACCACTAAACCCAAAATAAAACCCAGCAAAATGGATGGGGACTCGGCCGAAGACGGTGATGAGCGCAGCGATGATGGCGACAAGTCTAAAAAGAACAGAGGGCCGAAACGCAGTAAAACCGGGCATCTAAAAATTGATGCCACGTTCGACATCCACCCCGATACTATTCCAGAAGGCTCAACTTTTAAGGGTTATCGGGACGTTGGACACAATGGCTTCGTAATGTTTATCAGCTTCGACCAAGCGAACGAACAATGACCACCAGTTATAGACCAGCGCAATCATCCGTGCAATTAAACGGCAGGGGGCGAGCTTCTGGGTGACAAACCCGCACCAACCCCATTGGTTTTTGATCTCATCAAAGTTGTTTTCACAATCAGCACGGTCACGGTAATGCTGGACAATTGTTACCACCTCGGTGTCCAGCGAGGTCACTAAGACACTGTATTCGAATGCGGACAGGTCTTCAGCCGGTTCAACCAGCGATAACTGGTGGGGCAAGGCATTGTCCTGGACTTGGGCGCGTTTTTTACCTAATCGCCGCCGAACGATCACCACCCGGCGGGCAGTTTTCCAGGTGATCAGTTTCAGTTCAGTGGCGAATGCTTCAAAGCCCTCGTGCGTTTTTCCCCAACCGGATTTGCAATGATATTGATGGATAAGTTTCTTCACTAAGGTGGATTTCTTGAGTTTGAACAAATAGTCAACCCCGCGTTGTTCCGCTTCGGACATGATCGTGTCACTCCCCCAATCGGAATCGCCCCGAATAAAGGCCGGCCAATGCGCACGGGGAATGCGGTCGAGCAATGTCCATAACCCAGGGGCAGTATAAGCGGATGTACTCCGGTTGCCCGCTTGGACTTCTACCTCCAGGATTAGGCGCACATTGGCGATCATGTAGGTGTGATAGGTGTGTGCGATGGCCGGCCGGGTTTGTGTGGGTTGTAGGCGACTATGGCCCCTTCCTGGTGGCCATATAACGTTTTGACGGTGACATCCGCATCCAATATCCACGGCAATGCCAGTAATGGATTATAGGATTGATATAAATGCTTTTGCAGCCAGAAGACGCCTTCATTTTCTGGAATGGCTTTCAAGCCATTACGCGCACTGTCTTCTCCCACCACTTTTGTCATGCCTAGTAAGGGGGGTGTGATTAAAAGTACGGTTTTTCAGTGTATTATAGAATCTTTATAATCTGCTACGATAGAAAGTCACTGTAATGATTTTAGCTAAATCTGATATAACCCTTGAACAACGCCTAAGCCAGTATCCTTCGCTTAAAAACCGAATTGAATTGTTAATTAATATCATTGAAGACAGTGCCGGGGATTGTCAAAAAGCCAATGAAGCAGAAATGCGCGTGATAGAAGAGCTACGCCAGATGGGCAGCGAAGCCCTTCATTGCTGGTCGGAACACAAGATAGCGCAAACTACAGAGGATTTTGACAAGGCACACCGCAGTGCCATAAAGAGTGGTAAAAAAAACTCTGGTGGCACACTACCTTCGGCGAGATAACCGTTTATGAGCAAGAGTTTAGAGTTTCTGAGCACCGATTTCGGCCCTTTAGCAGCTTAGCCGAAGTTCATTGTCGAAGCTGCTCAACCACCTTGCAACGGGTCATCACGGATTTTGGAGCGGACCATGCGTTTGGTCTGGTGCCGAAAAAGTTACAGGAACATTATGGGATCGTCCTATCGGCGAGTACCGTACGGGCTATTACTGAGTACCATGCCGGGCAAATTTATCAAGCTGAAGAATGGATGACTGATCAACCCAAGGCTGACGGTTGTAAAATTCTGATAGGTGAAATCGATGGCAGCATGATTCCTATCGTCAAGGTCGACGAGGAAGCAGACGATAAACGTAAAAACAAAACGCTACAATGGCAAGAGGCGCGTCTGTGTTTAGTCCATGAAGCGGGAAGCACAACACCCACTTTTGGCGCGACCTTTTCAGGCACGGTAGCCGATGCAGGAAAGCAGCTTTATCACTGTGCCGTGCAAGCGGGATTCGGTAAAAAGACACAATTACACGCCGTGGGTGATGGTGCTACGTGGATAGCTGACCAGATTGACGAACGATTCGGCGCTCAAGGGAGTTACCTGATCGACTTTTATCATCTCTGTGGCTATCTTGCGGCAGCCGCAAACACTTGTGCGTCCAAGAATGAGAAAGCTTGGCTGGACAAACAAAAAGATCGTTTAAAACAAAATGATTACCAAAATGTTCTGGACGAACTGGAGGCTTTTTTAGAGGCAGGCACGATAGAATCACAGAACGCACCCGTACGTGCTTGCCACCGGTATATCAAAAATCGTACTCATCAGCTAGATTATAAAGCGGCGTTGGCTCAAGGTTTGCCCATCGGTTCTGGGGAAATAGAAAGTGCACACCGATATATTATTCAGCAACGCTTAAAGCTACCCGGCGCATGGTGGACTCCCAATAACGTGGATTCGATGTTGGCTTTAAGGATTAGTCGAGCCAATAACAAATGGGATGAATACTGGAATCAACAGCGTCAAGCCGCTTGAACTTAAACCGCACTTTTAATCGCACCCTACCACAAGGGTGAACAGAACCACTGGCATGATTTCTGCTGTTTTGAATAAAGCTTGCAAACAATGGCAGTGGATAGACAGGGTGCCCCATATTCGGAAATTCAAGGAGGAAGGTCAACGTTTACGCTGGCTTACGCATGATGAAGCGGTCAGGTTACTAAAAGAACTTCCTGATCACACTCGTGCAATGGCAACCTTTACGTTAGCGACCGGATTAAGGGAATCCAATGTAACCGACCTTGAATGGAATCAAATAGATATGCAACGGCGTATTGCTTGGATTCACGCTGATCAATCTAAAAATGGCAAAATCATTCGAGTTCCCCTCAATGATGATGCTGTGGTTATCTTGCGACAGGAGTTGGGCAAACACCATCGTCGGGTATTCACTTATTGTGGTCAGCCAGTTGAAAAAGCTGGAACCAAGCAATGGCGCGCTGCATTAAAACGGGTTGGTATTGAAAATTTTTGTTGGCACGGCTTACGTCATACTTGGGCTAGTTGGCATGTCCAAGCAGGTACACCATTAGCTATTTTACAAGAATTGGGCGGATGGTCTAGTTATTCGATGGTACAACGGTATGCTCACCTTGCTCCAGAGCATCTGTCGGACCATGCCGCACGAGTGAGTGGTATCGTTGCAAAATCGGTTGCAACCGATAATGTAATATCACTCAAAAAATAGTTAAGTTGTTGATTTAAATGGTGGCGATGGGTGGACTTGAACCACCGACCCCGGGGTTATGAATCCCGTGCTCTAACCAGCTGAGCTACATCGCCTTGAAAGCGGGTTTGTAAAGAGCGGGCATTATAGGTACCCGCTATTTCTTTGTCAAACGTTGAATCTGAAATGCACGACGTCACCGTCTTTAACCACGTAATCCTTGCCTTCCAGGCGCCATTTTCCGGCGTCTTTAGCACCCTGCTCACCTTTATTGGCGATGAAGTCATCATAAGAGATGACTTCAGCACGGATAAAACCTCTTTCAAAATCGCTATGAATAACGCCCGCAGCTTGCGGTGCAGTTGCACCTACCGGAATGGTCCAGGCTCTGACTTCCTTTACGCCTGCGGTAAAATAAGTGGATAAATTCAACAAGGCGTAGCCAGCTCTGACTACACGATTTAAGCCGGGTTCTTCAAGGCCTAGGTCATCGAGAAATTCTTTCTTCTCATCATCAGCCAGTTGCGCTATTTCTGCTTCAATAGCCGCGCATATCGGCACCACAATTGCGCCTTCTTGTTCGGCATATGCTTTCACTTTGTCCAGCAGGGGATTATTTGCAAAGCCGTCATCCTGAACGTTGGCGATGTACATGGTCGGCTTGATGGTGATCAAACAGAGGTCCTTAATCAGCGCCTTTTCATCATCGCTTAAACCCATGGTTCGCACCATCCCACCCGCATCGAGCTGTTTGATGACCTTTTCCAGTACCTGCTTTTTCGCCAGCTCATCTTTATTGCCGGATTTTGCGGCTTTCGCTGATTTCAGCAAGGCTTTCTCAACGGTGGCCATGTCGGCAAGCGCCAATTCGGTGTTAATAATTTCAATGTCTGAGAGTGGATCAATTTTTCCGGCAACGTGAATGACGTTGTCATCGTGGAAACAACGCACAACATGAGCGATGGCATCGGTTTCACGGATATTGGCCAAAAACTGATTGCCCAAGCCCTCGCCTTTTGATGCGCCAGCCACTAGGCCGGCGATATCAACGAATTCAATGGTGGTGGGCAAAATGCGTTCGGGTTTTACGATTTCGGCTAGTTTTTCCATGCGCGCATCGGGTACCGGCACTACCCCTACGTTTGGATCGATCGTGCAGAAAGGATAGTTTTCGGCGGCGATTTTTGCCCGGGTTAATGCATTGAACAGGGTTGATTTGCCAACATTGGGTAAACCAACGATTCCACAGTACAGCGCCATAGGATTCTCTTAATAGGATTTTGATACAAGAAGTGAGTAGCCCAATGCTCAAGGCCAAACAGGGGCTGGATTATACAAGCAAGCGCTTTATTCTAAAAAGCATAAAAGAGGTTTTATTGATAGCAAGCCGTATCCGAAAACATCACTACCTGATTTCTGCCTTGGGCTTTGGCTGCATAAAGGGCTTTATCGGCATTTTGTATTAATGCATCAATATCGGGGTGGCTTTGTTTAAGTGCTTGGCCGGCCTGGCAGTGCACACCAATGCTAACCGTAATATTGATCTCTTTCGCATTAATAAGCCAGGTTAAAGATGCTATTTTCTTGCGAATGCGTTCAGCAAACAATTTGCCTTCAGTGTTGAAGGCATTGGTAAATATGATGATAAATTCCTCGCCGCCAAAACGGGCGACAATATCGGATTCACGAATTTCTTCGCGTAAAACAAGCGAGACATCTTTTAATACGGTATCGCCAAAACCGTGGCCGTAAACATCATTGACCTCTTTAAAACGATCAAGATCCAATGCAAGTATGCAGAACGATTGTCCGTAACGTCTTGCATTTGACAAAACCGTACCAATTTGGGCATAAAAATACCGGCGATTAAATAGCCCGGTTAATTCATCCATCATGGATATGTTTTCATAGTGTTGTTTTAGCCGGTTAATATCCTCCAATGCAGCTTCAAGCTTTTGTGTCCGCCCGGCGATTTGCTCTTCCATTTGCCGCAATAAGCGATAATTGGAAATTAATTCGCCCATCATATTTTTATAAATATGCAAGAGGCGAATGTGCCATTCAGAAAAATAATGCGCATCAGGGTGGGAGATATTCAACACACCCAATAACTCGCCCAGGGCGAAAACCGGCACACTTATGACTGAACCCGGCAGACCTCCTGTTGCCGGCAGACCATGATTTGAAAAACGCTCGTCGAGTTGACAATTTTTGCAATGTTGCAAATCGCCGGTTTGCGCAGCCTGGCCAATAATGCCTTCGCCGATCCGAAATTTTAGGGGAGTTTGCAGGGTTCGCTCCGCACCAGAGGATTCCTGACAACTGAGTCCAGTCAGATTAATCAGATTATTTTCATGATCCGGTACAAAAAAAGAGCAGCGCTCCATATCCTGGTTCTGAATTAAAACTGACAGGGCTTTGGAAACCAGCTCTTTTTCATCACTGGCCTGAGAATTTAGTTCTGAAAGCTCTTTGATCGCAGAAAGTGAATTTAATAAATCGACAATAATGTCTTGCACATCGAATTTCGGGATACTGGCCTTTATCTCATCCTTTGTCACACTTTTCCCCCGCTAATTGACAGTGCTGCCATGTTGATAGCCTCTTTCTTGCTCAGCATAGTATCAATGACCGTTTGAATCTGTTGTCCGGAAAGTTCAAAAGCTTGCAACTGTTGAATTATCGGCGCTAAATCATCGCGCTGATCACAAAGAATTTTTTTGGCCATACTAAAACACAGCCTTAATAAATCCAGCATTTTTCTTTCGTCACCACTGTAGCCGGCATTTTTGAATTCCTTCAATGTGGTGTGATAAACGCCCGGTAAACGCCAATGCTCCAACAACAATCTACCCAGCTCATATTGATCCTGCCCGATCAGCTCAGCCATTTCCCTGGAAACCGAACTGGCATTGTTTTCTACATTCAACAACACCTGATTGGTTTGTTCCGGCCACAGATAGACCGCCACGATCAAACCAATATTTAACAATAAGCCGTTCGTATAAACGGTAGCAGGGACTAATGTCCGGTCACGGATAAGCTGACTGAATTGCTGACCCAGCATAGCGGTCCACAAGGCCGTCATCCAGAACCGCTCACTGTCAAAGCGACTGCATTTGCAGGTATCCAGCTCCAGATTCAAGATAACGCTGATGACCAGACTCTTGACCAGATCCAGCCCCAATATGCGCACAATAGCGACCTTTATATCTTGCACTTGTCCGGCACGGCCAAAATAGGCTGAGTTAGCTAAGCCCAATAATCTTGCCACCAGGGAGGGCGAAACCGAAATCAACGCCGCAAGCTCCTCAATCGAAATATCCGGATCATTTATAGCATCGATAATTTTTGCATTGGCAACAGAAAGACTGGGCAGATTTTTGAGCCTTAAAATTTGCAAGTTGACTTTCTCTTCTATTGCCATGAATTTGTCTTATTTGATGACCGTCGTTCTCAGCCTAATAATCAAATGGCGATAAACGTCTTCCGGTAGCATATCGCTCAAGACAAGAATAGTCTGTTTATGTGCATTTTCCTGTTTAATATGCAGGAAGACTGCAAATGTAGTAATAACGGTGGAATAAAGAATTTCAACCGGCTCAAAACCATGCTCGCCCCACACTTGCCACGCAAATGCTTCGCTATGTTTAATCGTGTGCTGCGTACTGTTTAGATTCCTGACAACGAGCAACAAATGTAAACAAATAACCGCTGCCAGAGTTGCCTTGAAGCCTATCGGTAAATAGCTGATTGCACAGGCTAATAATGCAAGCCCATGTGCCAGCACGAGCATGCGTTTTAAGCATAACGAAGGTTTAGGCTCAAGCAGCAGAGGTAAGTCGAGTTGTTTTGACATGCCTGAAATATTACACGAATGTGAACAGCGGTATAATTATATACTACTATTCACTTCACATTAACGCCGATCCATGAATGCAAACTGGAAAAATTATCTGCTCGCTGAACATGCCTTGTTTGAAGAGGATAACGGCATCGTCTTTTCCGCTCTTGCCCATGAGCACAATAAGCGCATTTATCCGATTGCCGATCTGGCTGTTTTGACCATTACCGGCAAAGATGCGGCAGCATTGTTACAAGGCCAGATTACCTGCAATATTCATGATATTTCTGAAACACAAGGCAATCTGGGCGCGATGTGCAACCCCAAGGGCCGCGCCATCAGCACTTTTTTACTGATAAAAACAGCGGATGCGTTTCTAATGGTATTACCCCAAGAATTATTGGAAACGGTCAAAAAAAAATTACAAATGTACGTCTTGCGCGCGGATGTCCGTATCGACGACAGCTCGGAGACGCTTTGTTTAATAGGCCTATACCATACCGCCAGTCCAGATCCTGCCCCGCTATTTGCATGCGCTCAGCAAGCCCCTCCCTGTATCAAATTGTCACCGGCAGAAAACCGCTATCTGCATATTTTGACGCCAGAGCAAGCCATGGACTTTTGGTCTGAAAAAGTTCGCGAACAGGATTTTCTACCCGATGCTTCCAACGAGTGGCGTTATCTGGATATTCTTACAGGCATGCCCTGGTTAACTACCGCCACATCGGAAGAATTCATTCCGCAAATGCTCAATCTGGATAAATTGGGCGGCATCAGTTTTACCAAAGGCTGTTATACCGGTCAGGAAATTATCGCGCGCACCCACTATCTGGGCAAAACCAAAAGAGAAATGTTTCTTGCCGAATGCACTACACTAGACCCGCCCAAAGCCAATGCCGTCATTATCGATGAGCATGCGGACGCCGGCACGGAACAGGAGGTTGGCAAAGTATTACTGGCGCAAACTCACCAGCAGACTTGTAAAATGCTCATCGTTTTACAAGTTTCGAAATCACATGCTTATCAGCTAAAGTTAAAGGACTCGCCTCAAGACAAAATCACCTTACTAACGCTATAATTGATTTCAGCATATTTCAAACCGAGATTTTCACCACAATGCAATTCACTTCCGTTCAGGGCTTCCTTGATCATGTTCAAAAAGAACTGGATGCCAACCGCCTAGTCTTGCCTACCTTGCCCGATGTCGCCATCAAGGTAAGAAACGCTGTTGCCAAAGGCGATGCATCGGCTCAGGAATTATCCGCCTTGATAATAACGGATGCCGCCTTATCTACCCGGCTTATTCACGTAGCAAACAGTCCGCTCTACCGGGGCTCAACAGAAATTAACAATATACAAATGGCGGTTGCCAGGCTCGGCAACAATACCGTGCGCAGCCTGGTAACCAGCCTGGTCATGCAGCAGATGTTTCATCCGTCAACTAAACTGCTGGAAACCCTGTTCAGACAAACCTGGGAACAAAGCGTCAATATTTCCGCTATCAGCCGCGCACTGACTGCTTTCACTCCGCATCTGAACGCCGACGAAGCCATGCTGGCCGGGCTTATCCATCAAATAGGCAAACTGCCTATTCTGACCCTGGCTGAGAACATCCCTGAATTTAGAGACAGCCCTACACGCATGGCTAAATTACTGGAAAAAGCCCATCCTGCAGTCGGCAAGCTCATTATGGATGTCTGGGATTTTCCCGAAAATCTCAAACCTGTTGCCTATGAATATATCAATTTCCAATACGATTCAGGAGCCAGGGCAGACTATGTGGACATCGTGCAAGTTGCTTTTTTACAAAGCATCGCAGGAACCGACCATCCCGCCTGCCGGGTCGATTGCTCCCTGGTACCCTCGTTTGCCAAATTGGGCCTTTCACCTGACACTGAAGTGCTGGAAATTGAGGGTGTTTCCGATGAAATTGAATTAGCCCGCAGCACGTTTTTCTAAATAGACCTATCAGAAACCCAATGATTAACAGCCCAGAAGTCCTACGCTTTCGCCGTCTCGGCACATTAACCATTTTCGCCGTTTATTTTGTCATTCTGGCTGGCGGCATTGTCAGAGCCTCGGGCGCCGGCATGGGCTGCCCGGACTGGCCAACCTGTTTCGGCCAATGGATTCCACCCACCGATGAATCGCAATTGCCGGCGAATTATCATGAAATTTATGCCGAACGCGGCTATGAGAACACCCAATTTAATCCGGTTAAAACCTGGACTGAATATACCAATCGCCTGATTGGGGTCAGCATTGGATTTTTAATCTTTTTAACAGCGTGGTCGTCGCGCATCTTTCTCAAAACCGACAAAACCATCTTTTATCTGGCCTTGAGTGTTTTTTTTCTGGTGGGTTTTCAGGGCTGGCTGGGCTCGGCCCTGGTTGCCAGCAATCTCAAGCCCTATATGATCACGCTGCACATGCTGCTGGCCTTATTTATAGTAGCATTGCTGATTTATACCATTGCCCGTTCGCAGCGCGACGCCCTGAGCCAAATGGATACCCGGCGGCTGCCGGATAAATTTGATACCGTCTTGATTGCTGCCATGATCATGACATTGCTGCAAGTCGCCATGGGGACACAAGTCAGAGAAACAGTCGACTTTATCGCTCATGAACACAGTTATATTGATCGCCAGTACTGGGGCGATGATTTCCCCATCATCTTTTACGTACACCGGTCGTTCTCATCGGTTATTCTGTTTACCAATCTGTGGCTGGTCTGGAAAATTGTCCAATCGGTAGACAAAACCAGCCTCTTTGTTCGTGCCGGTTACGGACTTGCCGCGCTGGTCGTCATAGCCATTTTGGCGGGCATCAGCCTGGACAGACTGGCACTACCGCCGATTGCTCAGCCTATACATCTGCTGATGGCTAACCTTATTTTCGGCGTGCAGTTCTTTCTTTATATTTGCCGGCATTACTCTGCAAAAAAACTCTGGCTTCTACCTGATTGAGGAGCAGCCGCAAGCCAGAATCTATAAATTAAGATCCACTGCAGCCTAAAAACTTAACAGCATGATGAATTTATGCATGGATACATATTGCGCATAAACATCAGCTCGAATTACTCTTCCTCACACTTGTTAAGTTTTTTTACGGACATATCGAGGTTGTTTTTTTCCAATGTGTTTAAGCGTGCCAAGACCTCGCCGGAGTCAGCAATCAAGGCATAATACTGCAATTTGGTTTTGGTCTTTGGCTTAATCAGTGTATTGATGCCTTTAGCCAGCATCTGACTCTGCATCAATAAAGCCTGCGATTGACTAGTAAACACGCCTAGCGAAATTTGCCCTTGCTCCTGGCTCGTTCTCACAAGAAAAAGATCGGTTACGCCCTTCTCCTTGAGCATCTGTATGTTGGCTTCAGATTCAGCCATTGTTTCCGCCGCAGGATAATAGACCTGATAAGCACTGATGACTTCCTCATCTCGACTAAGCGGCTTAATTGCCGCTTTGTCGACGTTCAACTGCTTGACCCAGGTTTGATATGCACTCTTACTGGAAAACGGTCCTGCCTCATAACAAATAACCGGCTTTTCGGTTTTGTTACTGTCATTTTTTTCAATGCCATCGGGCTTTGCAGGCTGTTGGCTTACCTCAGTCCTGGCTGTCTCAGAAACTGCTTCGTCAGCCGTATTGGTTATGGGCTCTGGTATTTTTCCCGGCTCAGACTGTGGTAAGGCTGCCATGGCGGGTTCTGCTTGGCTTTGCTCGGGCAGCGCATTTTCAGTCACTTGACCCGTTAAACTGGGCTCAGGCAAAACTTCAGAAAACATAGGCCGGCCGTGAGTAATGCTGTCCATTGTATACGGCCTGTTTAAAACCGAAGGCAATGTGGCTGCCTGCTTAGCGGTGTCCGTCCCTGAAACGCTGCTTGCACGCTTGGCGCTTCCCGAGCCAGATAAGCCATGCAACTCATTCACCAGATAAATTTTTTCCTGGTTCAGATCAGCCCCCTGCTCTGTTTTGTTAATCGGCTCAAAAGCCCCCGTTTTGTATTCCCACATAAACAGGCCCACATTAGCCAATGCCACGATAAAAAAAACAATTTTCATGCGTTAACCTGTCAATACCATGGCCAATCCACGCAGCACCAAATCGGCATCAATCTGCGCCTTGAAGGCAAGATGCCTGGCGATCAGTTCGGCATCGCCACCGGTCAAAATCAATTGCGTATGTTCGGGCAGTTTTGCATAAACCTGCTCGATCAAGCCGATTGCTGCGGATAAAGTACCGCTATAAATGGCGGCTTCGGTAAAATTGGCTAAGCCTAGGGTATAACTTGTCTCGCTGTACTGGAGATTTTCCGTAGCCTGGTGCAGCGATTTTTTCATCAGCGCCAAACCAGGGCAAATCATACCCCCCCGATGTCGACCGTCTGCATCCATTACATCGACGGTAATGGCCGTGCCGCAATCGACAACACAAGCCGCCCTGGGATAAAGCCGGTGCACGGCAAGCAAAGCTAACCAGCGGTCAACGCCAAGCTTTTCGGGTTGCGGGTAGGCGTTATAAACCCCGCATGCATTGGCTTGCGAATTCGCTTGAACAATATCAATGCCTGGCCAAAGTTCCAGAGCCACTGAGCAAACTTGCATCAATAAGGGCTTTGCGCTGACACAAGAAATGGCCATGCGTTGAGGCGGGCCAATACATTTCCAGGCCGCCAGCAAGTTCTCTCGTTTAAGCTGGCAATGAAGCAGCGGCTTCCCGCTTATGAGAGCCCCCTCTGTTATCATGGCCCACTTTAAACGGGTATTGCCGATGTCAACCAGCAAATTCATAGCGACGAGGCATTAAAACTGACTTCACCGGAGGCAAACGCCTGAACATTACCGTCAGGCCGTTTAATCAATAACAAGCCGTTATGATCGATACCGGTAACAATACCGTCGAACTGTTGCTGGCCAACATACAGCGTCGCCGCTTGATCCTTCAAGCAATCGTAATCCCGCCATTCATCGAGATAAATCCCAATGCCGTCGCCTTCAAATCCCGCAATCACGGGCAGCAGGTGATTTAGCAGCGCGCCGGCTAGTTCATTTCTTGATACAAGGGGTGAACTGGGCATTTTGCTGACATCGGTCCAAGCCTGTGTAATACCTTCGGCTTCAGCCTCAGATAAAAATAAATTTAAACCCAAACCAATAACGGCCGCGCAGGGGCCATCAGTTTCACCGGTCACTTCTACCAAAATACCGCCCAGTTTTTTGCCCTGACTATAAATGTCATTGGGCCATTTCAAACCGACGTCAGCAATACTATGTTCTTTTAACGCCCTGATCACCGCCACGCCGACCGCCAGGCTTAAGCCTGAAATAGCCGCGGGACCTTGCTGAAAACGCCACAGTATCGACAAATAAATATTATTACCGTAAGGCGAAACCCACTGACGGCCACGCCTGCCCTTGCCGGCGGTTTGATATTCCGCGAAACACACCGCACCGGATGCGGCATTATTGTGTGATTGTTCCAACAAATAGCTGTTGGTGGAAGGAATATGCTGATGCAGTTCCAGTGCGGAAATAAGCGGGAGACTCTGGTCATTAAGCGCTTGATGAATTTTGTCCTGCTCCAGCAACTCCAGCGCTCTATTGAGCCGATAACCCTTGCCGCTGACTGCGGAGTGTTTTAAACCCAGGTCGGCCAACCCTTTTAACTGTTTCCATACTGCGCTGCGGCTAATGCCCAGCGCATAGGACAATTCAGTGCCGGAATGGAATTCACCATCTGCCAGAATAGTGAGGATTTTTTTTTGTTTTTCAGAAATGAGCAACGTCATTGTCCATAATAGCAAGCCATAATTCCTGCTCAGGCTTTATTGGGGATTGTGCAGCTCTTTTTTATCTCTAATCTGCTGTAATTGTCTTTTGACGATATGCTTTATCAGCAATTCACGATCCTGATCTTTCATATTAATATAATCAACACCGGCAACATAAGGAAACTGACTGTCGTTCGCCGGGTTTTGTTTGCAATAAACAACCTTGCCATAAGTGACAATGACCGCCATGCAAGACAACAGGGTCATCTTGATTTGAAGATATTCTCCCGGGATAAGCGCTTCTTCACTTTCAAAAGCCAATCCCGCTGCGCTAAGATTAGCATTTCGGGTAGTTTGCTCGGTAAACTGACTACTCTGCATCATGATAGCCTGCACCAGCAGATCAATTTTATTGTCCAGCAAGTGCAAATAATCTGCCACCTCAGGCTGGCTCCGTTCCAGCCGGTTTAACAATAATTTCGATTCCTGCGACACCATCTCAATCGCCGCTGACAATGAGCAGTTACCCAGAATGTGGTCAGTAGTATAACTGGGCTCAGTCGCAATTTTTTCATCTATTTTTTTATACACCAGATTGACTTCATCATCAATCCGAAAAAACCGGCGTCTTTCTTCAACTTTCGGTATATTGCTCTCGTCCACAATGTCCATCCTCAAAAATTTTCTTGTTTGCCTGAGTCAATCAAAAAATAGGCCTTATTATTTAGTTATGATCCAAAGCCAGAGTCGGATCGTCCTGAACCAGAATAATTTCAACTCTCCGGTTTTTTGCCCGGTTTTGAACGGAATTATTGGGCACCAATGGCTTGGTGTCGGCATAGCCTTCTATTGCAATCCGTCCTGATTCAACATCCTTATTACGTAACATATAGTGAGCAACGGTTACCGCTCGCGAGGAAGACAACTCCCAATTCGATCGGTAGAAACTGGTACTGATGGGAATGTCATCGGTGTGGCCTGCAATTCTGACTTTGCCCTTGGCTTCCTTGACTGAATCGGTAATTTTATCCATCACCACTTCAAATCCGGGCTTAAGTTCGGCACTGCCGGAAGGAAAAGAACCCTTCTCCTCAATCCGCAGGATAATTTGCAAGCCCTGGGTTTCTACTGGTGACCAATCCCTGCTTGATTTCATCTTTAAGCGACTCCTTAATCTTCTCAGACTCTGCTTCAATCTCCGCAAGTGCTGCCTCCATCACCTGCTTCTTGATTATTTCCATATCAGCCCCCAAAGTTTGAGATTCCTGCATGGTGGACTGCCTGACTTCATCCAGTGCCGTAGGATCAGGCTTCCCGGGTGAAAAATGCTCAGCAATCACACTGGTACCCAAGGGCTGATCCGGCGCGAAAACCTCTCGCTGCACGCCAAATGCCTCTCTCATCGACCCCGCTACTTGTTTGTATTTTTTGGCATCCTGGGTTGCAGAGGACAATAGCAAAATAAAAAAACACATCAATAAAGACATCATGTCGGCAAAAGTTGCCAGCCAAGCCGGCGCGCCTACCGGGGGGCATTTAGGACATTCGTCAGCCATTTTTCACCTACGCTGCTTTCCGTTTCTTGTCGGAGATATAAGAATTCAACAGTGCTTCCAGGATTTTTGGATTCATGCCTTCCTGAATGCCGCTGATGGTCTCGAGAATGAGTTCTTTATTGGTTCTTTCATACAATAATACCGATGACAACTTATCAACCACCGGCAATGCAAAACAATTGGCAACCATGGCGCCATACAATGTCGTCAACAACGCCACTGCCATTGCCGGCCCGATACTGGAAGGATCGGCCATATTGGCCAGCATCTGCACCAAACCTATCAAGGTACCGATCATGCCCATGGCCGGCGCCAGATCTGCAACGCCTTTCCACATATTTTGACCGACTTCATTTCGGGAAATCATTTGATTGATTTCCTGAGAAAGCATTTTTTTTACAAAGGCGGGATCATGGCCATCGACGCACAGGCTAATACCCTTTTTCATAAAGGGATTGGCAACCTCTTCGTTTTCGAGCGCCAGCAAACCATTTTTTCTGGCCACATCAGAAAGACGCACGGCATCTTCAATTAACAGCAGCGGATCTTCTTTTTTGTTAAAAAAGGCCTTACCCACAACAGCAAAAGAACGAAAAAAATCAGTCAAGGGTATACGCATTAACGAGACACCAAAGGTTCCCCCAAAAACAATCAGCACAGACGGCACATCAAGAAACATCATCACATCCCCGCCCGTAAAAATAGCGGCAAAAATGATGCCTACACCCAGTACAAAACCCAGTAAGGACGCTACATCCACTTTTCTCACCTCATTATTACTAAATTGAAAATTAAAAACCTTTTTACTGCAAAGTTTTATTCACTATTCTTCTCAATGCTTTCACTACAGAAAGTAACACATCAAAAATCATAAATCGGCATATTACCCGTGAGTCTCAGACCGATTTATCAGTGAGCGTTAAATGTGATCTTTAATAGACGTGCGATTGTTCAAACAGCAAGCATCTACAACTCGGGCGAGGCAACATGCATTTGCACAAAACAACGCCAAGGGCGTCTACTAAAGTTGACGAAAATTATAGTTCAAAAAAGCAAAAACATTTTTTGGATTGAGGAATGCAGCCCATAAGCTAAGTCTTAAAAAAACAGGCTTATTGCGTGAAGTATTTGATGATGTACAGCGAAGAAGACTTGGAAAATCAAGCCAGCATTATCGGATAATGCCGGCTTGATTGTGTTTCATAGGACAACGATTTTGTGTCCTTACTACGATGTGGATGGGCAAAACTGCTGCTTGCCCATCCGGGTTTGACTTTAGCTCTTGATTACTCGTTGATCCAAACCAACTCGACGCGACGGTTCTGTATCCGGCCTTCTTCAGTTGTGTTATCTGCAATCGGCATGCTTTCACCGTAGCCTCTAGCCGACAGTGAGTTGGTCACACCTCTTGATTTCAGGTAATCAACAACGGATTGCGAACGGCGTTGTGACAATCTTAAGTTATAAGCATTGCTACCTTCGCTGCTGGTATGTCCTTGAACTTCGATAGGTTTGCTCTCGCCAGCAGATATCAGGCTTGCGGCTACACCGTCCAAAACAGTCATGGCGTTTTGAAGTCAAATTCGGCTGAATCGTATTCGAAATTGACACCTTTCAGCTCTATCCGTATTGGACAGCCATCGGCATCCACTTTGCTGCCGACCATGGTATTGGGGCATTGATCCAAGCAATTGTTGACGCCATCGTTATCGGAATCCAGTGTTGAGCAATCCGCTGCTGCAACAGGTGCTGGTTCTTCAGCAGCGGCCGCCTTTTGGCTTTTCACCGAACGGTACGACAAAACCAAGATTAACGGTCATATCATGGAATTCATTGGTGCCAGGCTGTAAATCAGCGTTGAAATTTTGATTGTAGCGATAGCGTACATCACTGCGAACCAGGAAATTATCGCTAACTTCATAGGTAAAACCTGCACCTGCTTCGCCGATGAAGCCTGCGCCGCTATCACCATTATGGCTGCTGTTCATGCCGCCTAAACCGAACACGGTATAGGGCGCAAAGGTATCGCGAGTGAAGAAATATTGCACATCCGCAGTACCACCAGTCAAATCCCAGTTTCCGGTTTGGTTACCGCCGCTCAAGCCTTGATAAAAACCTCTCAACTCGACGTTGAAATGTTCATCAATCATCTTGCCGAAGCCCATGCCGCCACCCCAGCCGTTATTAGAGCCCCGATCACCGCCCGGCTGGATAAACGTGCCAAAAGGAGCAACGTACCAGCGATCATCCTGAACTTCGTCAGCCTGAGCCGCCGACATGAACCCTATACTTGCCATTGTAATAACAGCAATTAAGTGTTTTTTGAACATAACTTTCTCCTTAAATTAACAATAAAAACTATCAAACCAAATAAAATGTACTATTTATAGCTGCGCAATCCAAGCAACCTTAGCTTTTCTGCGATAAAACTTTTTCATATAATTCAATTACTTCTAAGACTTTGCAAACAATTTCGCTCACCTAGTCTTTAACAACGATTGAATTATATAACATGAATACGAAAAGTTGCTAGATAGTTACATTTTTTATTAATTTGTTGCAAAAACAAAACAAACTTGTTTTCAAAAAACAGACCATCATTTTATCTCACACCCCCGGGGTAGTTTACTCCACTCCTTTAACCAAGCGCCGGCAGCGGCGCAATTAATCATTTAGACAGGCATACACACTGTTGAGTAATTTTCCTTTTACTGATTGTCGACATAATATTTCTAATGTATATTTCAAACATCCATTTAAAATATTTATTAGAAACTTTCCATCAGTTAATGCTTAACGACTATAGAACGCCGCTAAAAACGCGCCAGCGCTTGCTGATTACTGCAAGTCGTATATTTGCCGAAAAGGGCTATCAGGAAACAACCATCGCGGACATATGTGAGCAGGCCAACACCAATATCGCCTCGGTCAATTATCATTTCAATGACAAAGAAAACCTCTACCTGGAAGCCTGGCGCTATGCTTTACAGGAAGACCTTAAAAAACATCCATCCGATGGCGGCATCGACGTTGACACTCCTGCGCCAAAGCGCCTTGCCGGCCGCATCAAATCATTGCTTGCCCGCATTGCCGACCCTCAATCGTATTTTTTTTCCATCGTTCATAAGGAAATGGCCCAGCAAACCCGTCTGTTAGCCATCATCATGGAACAGGAAATTAATCCGGAACGCCTTGCCCTGAATGCTTTGATACGCGAATGCCTCGGCCCTGAGGCAACAGACAAACAGGTGCAGTTTTGTCATGCCAGCATCGTCGGCCAATGTTTCCATTTGCTCAAGGTAAAGCATATGAAATTAAGTGACGAAACCCGCCAGTATGTGCTGGATTTAAATGATGCCGAAGCCTATGCCGAGCATGTCGTGAAATTTTCCCTGGCGGGCATTGCGGCCATTCGTGATGACATTCACCATGAGACCGGAACGGATTGATGACTAACATCAAAGTAGGATTAGGGATATTTTTTACCTTGGCAAGCTCCTGTTCCGTCGAGGTCAAGAACGTCCCGGCTCCAGTCATATTGCCGGAGCAGTTTTCCGTAAGCGGGCAAAGCAAAATGCCCGAAAAATGGTGGCAGGCGTTTAATGATGAGACACTCAATCAGTTATGCGAACAAGCGCTCAACGATAATTTTAGTTTACTTGCTGTCTTTAACCGGCTTGAACAGGCCCGGGCTTTAGCCAGGAAAAGCGGCGCGGAACTCATCCCGCAAATCAGCAACGAAATTATCGCCAGCCAAAAATCAGGCGACACTCCGACCCTCAATAATTTCATCCTGGGACTGGCAGCAAGCTATGAACTGGATCTTTGGGGCCGTATCCGCGCCAATATCCAAGCAGCCGAACTGGACGTCAATGCGGCCCAGGAAGATCTGGCCATCGCCGCTTTATCATTGACAGCCGAAATAGCCAGCACCTGGTATCGCCTGATTGAACAACGTCAACAATTACAGTTGCTGGACAAGCAAATAAAAACCAACAGCGACTCGGCTGAAATGATCCTTACCCGCTTTCAGCTTGGCCAGGCGACCGCTGCCGATGTTTTCCAGCAACGGCAATTACTGGCATCAGTCACCGGCGAAAAAGCGACCGTTATCGCCACTATCAAAGTGCTGGAAAATACTTTGGCTATTCTGACCGGCAAGGCGCCCGGCACCACCACTATTCCCATACAGGATAATTTCCCAGTCTTGCCCGCCCTTCCCGAAACCGGCTTAAGCGCCAGCTTGATACAACGCCGGCCGGATATTCGCAGGGCCTATGTCAAAATCCAGGCCGCCGATCAGCGCGTTGCCTCTGCCATCGCCGACCGTTTTCCCAAACTCAGCCTGGCGGCCGGCATAAACACCAGCGCACCGGATTTACAATCACTGTTTAATAACTGGCTGGCCACCATTGCCGGCAATCTGGTCACGCCCATCCTCGACGGCGGCCGGCGCGTTGCCGAAGTTGATCGGAACAAAGCCGTTGCTGCCGAAGCGATGAATAATTATGCAACGGCACTAATCCAGTCGATTCAAGAAGTTGAAAATGCGCTCATTCAGGAACAGCAACAACAGCAGTTAATTACGCAGCTTGATCAACAGGTGCACTTGTCGCAATTGGCTACCACCCAGATACTTACGCGCTATAGCTATGGCGCCATAGAATTTCTGCGCCTGCTGACCGCATTGCTCAGCCAGCAAAGTGTTGAACGCAATCGCCTGCGGGCTCAGCAGCAGCTGCTTGATTACCGTATCAGTCTATACCGGGCCCTGGCGGGCGAATTTCCCCTTCCGCTTGAGAAGACCACGGAACAGTTGTAATTTTCAATCCATTTCCAAGCACCTGAGCCAGCCATTACTCAATACCCTACCACAGTGACATGACCCGAAAAATACTGAAATTACTGCCGATAATACTGATTGTGATGGTTGCGCTGGGCTTGTCTTATTACTGGATGACCAACAAAGCCCGCGCCCAGCGGACGCCGCCAAAAACCGCTCGCGCCTCTGGTTGAGCTGATGCAAGCGCCGATTATCGACTATCAAACGGCTGTTTATGCGATGGGCACGGTAGTGGCCTCGGAAAGCGTCAATTTAACACCACGTATTAGCGGCATGGTTATTCGCGTCAGTCCCAACTTTATTGAAGGCGGCATGCTAAAAAAAGGCGAGGAACTGGTTGAACTGGATCCGACCGACTACCGCCTAGCCATCAAGCAAAGAGAAAGTGAAGTCGCGAAAGCAAAATTCAACCTGAAACTGGAATTGGGGCAGCAAGCCATCGTCAGGCGTGAATTTCAACTGTTAGGCGCTGATCTGAATGAACAGGAACAGGAACTGGTATTGCGCAAACCCCATTTGAATGCCGCCAAGGCCGCCTTGGCGGCCGCCGAAGCGGCCTTGCAACAGGCCCATCTGGATTTGTCGCGTACGCGCCCGGTGGCCCCGTTCAATGCCATCATTACCACACGAAACGCTAATATCGGCGCCTGGATGTCGGCCTTTTCAACCGGAACGCCGCTGGCAAAACTGGTAGGCACCGATAGTTTCTGGATAAATGCCTCGGTACCGATTGATAAGTTAAGCTGGATTCAAATTCCCGGCATTAACAGCCGGCATGGCTCGCCGGCAAAAATAAGCTACGAAACCGGCTGGGGTAAAGGCGTTTATCGTGCAGGCACAGTCAAACGCCTGCAGGCGGAACTTGAACCCGAAGGACGCATGGCAAGAGTCATCGTCGAAATCGATGATCCGCTTAGCCAAAAACCCGCCAACAAACAAGCGCCGCCGTTGATGCTGGGCACCTTTGTTCGCGTTGAAATTGCCGGAAAAATGCTCCATGAAGTCATCAGTATTCCCGAAACAGTCCTGCATGACGGCAGCCAAATCTGGCTGATGACTGACCAGCAGACCCTGGAAATACGCACGGTCAATCCCGTCTGGAGCGAACAAGGCAGCGTTTATTTAAGCAAAGATCAGTTGCCTGATAATGCCCGCATTATTACAAGCGACTTATCCGCCCCGGTACCCGGCATGCATATCCGCAGCGCCGCCGTTGATTGAACACAGCAGCCCTATCATGTCCTTGACCACTAAACCCGAATACACCGGCCCTATCAGCTGGATGGCTCGCCACGCGGTAGCCGCCAATCTGCTCATGCTGGCCTGCTTGGGTGGCGGCTTGCTGTTCATGTCCACCATCAAACAGGAAGTTTTCCCCGAGTTTCAAATCGATTCTGTCAGCGTCACCATCGCCTATCCCGGCGCCAGTCCCGAGGAAGTTGAAAACGGCATGTTGCTGGCTATTGAAGATGCCATCAGCGGCCTGGATGGCATAGACGAGGTCAATTCGACCGCCAAAGAGGGCTTGGGAACTGTTATCGTTGACGCCCTGAGCGGCACGGACATCCAGCAACTGGCCCAGGATATCCAAAAGGAAGTTGACCGCATCACCACCTTTCCCGAAGATGCCGAAGAAGTCAAAATAAGCGTCGTCACCCGCAAGCGGCAAGTATTGTCACTGGTGTTGTATGGACATGCGCAAGAACAAGTTCTGCATGAATTGGCTGAACAGCTGCGCAGCCGGCTTCTGCAGGATCCGGCGATTACGCAAGTTGAACTGGCCGGGATAAGACCTCTGGAAATCAGCATCGATGTCAACCAGGCTGATTTGCGCCGTTATAAATTGTCGCTGGCAGAAATAGCGCAGCGAATAAAAAATGCCAGCATTGACCTGCCCGGTGGCAGCGTTAAAACCGGCGGCGGTGAAATATTAATTCGCATGAAAGAGCGCAAGGATTACGGCCAGCAATTTGCCCGCATCCCGATTATTACCGCCGCCAACGGCAGCCAGGTGCTGCTAAAAGACATCGCCACTATCAATGATGGCTATGAAAGCACCGACTACTCGGCCATTTATGACGATAAGCCCGCGGTAATGGTGCAGGTTTACAGTGTCGGTGAACAAACCCCGGTGCAAGTTTCCGATGCGGTTAAACGGCATTTAGCAAGACGTCAATTCACAACTGCCCGAAGGCATCCATGCCGACATCCGTTATGATGCCTCCAAACAATACGCCCAACGCATAGACCTGTTAATGCGCAATAGCGCCATGGGCCTGACGCTTGTTTTTATTACCCTGGCCCTGTTTCTTGAACTGCGTTTGGCGTTTTGGGTGATGATGGGCATCCCCACTTCTGTGCTGGGTTCGTTTTTATTGCTGCCGCTACTGGGGGTGTCGCTGAACATGATCTCCCTGTTCGCATTTATTATTACGCTGGGCATCGTGGTCGATGACGCCATCGTTATCGGTGAACATGTCTATCACTTCCGGCAGCAGGGTCTGCCACCGATGCGCTCTGCCATCCAGGGCGCCAGAGAAATGATGGTACCGGTGACTTTCAGCATCCTGACCAATATCGCCACCTTTGTACCGCTGTTTTTCATACCCTGGTGAAATAGGCAAAATATTTTTTATGATCCCCATCGTGGTCATTACAGTTTTCGTGATTTCGCTGATAGAAAGCTTGTTTATCTTGCCCAGCCATATCGGCCGTTTACAACACATTAACGAACAGGCATGCTGTACTGGATTCATCATCATCAACAACGCTTCAGCCGCGCCTTTAAGCATTGGGTGCTGGACAGCTATGGCCCGTTTCTTGACCTGCTGCTGAAACATCGCTATCTGACCACCATCGCCGCATTCGCTTTATTGATTGCCACCCTGTCCTATGCGTTAAGCGGACGTATGGGCATGTCCATGTTTCCTAAGACCGATGCTGATTATGCCCGGGTAACCGTCACCATGCCTTACGGAACGCCCGTGGAAAAAACCCAGGCCGTTGCACAAAAAATCATCTCTGCCGCACGCACAACCGCTAATAGCCTCAAAAACGGTGATCAGCTTATTCAGGGCATATTTACCGAAATGGGAAAAACTGGCAGTCATGTAGCGATTATCAGAGTCTATCTCGCCGATCCAGAAATACGCGAAAAAATTATCACCACCGAACAATTTACCCATCGCTGGCGGGAAGCGAGCGGCGATATCGCCGGCGTAGAATCGGTATTATACGAATCCGATGCCGGCGGTCCCGGCGCCGGCTCAGGAATTACCATTGAATTAAATCATCCCGATATTCACATTCTCGAAAAAGCCAGCGAGGCATTAGCCAATGCCTTACGCGCCTACCCTATCGTAAAAGATGTCGATGATGGCTTCAGTGCCGGCAAGCAACAACTGGACTTTACTGTATTGCCGGAGGGCAAAAGCCTGGGGCTGACTGCACAAATGGTGGCAAGACAGGTGCGCAACGCCTTTTATGGCGCTGAAGTGCTGCGCCAGCAACGCGGCCGCAACGAAATTAAAATCATGGTACGGTTGCCGGAAAATGAGCGCGTCTCAGAACGACATATTGAAGACCTGCTGATCTGGACCAGCACCGGCAAAGAAATTCCCCTGCGCGAAGTGGTGCATATCGAACGAGGCCGCGCCTACACCGAAATTAACCGGCACAATGGCCGCCGTAATGTGCAGGTGAAAGCCAATGTTACGCCCAAAAGCAAGGCCGGCGAAATTTTAAATGACCTGAAAGACACCGAATTAAAGCGGCTAGTGGATCAATATCCGGGGCTGGAATTCAGCTTTGAGGGCCAGGAAGCCGATATGGCCGACAGCATGAGCAGTCTGAAAATCAGTTTTGTCCTGGCCCTGCTGGCTATTTATGCGCTGCTGGCCATTCCGTTTCAAAGCTATGTTATGCCGCTGATCGTTATCACCACTATCCCGTTCGGCATTATCGGCGCCATTTTCGGGCATTTGTTGATGGGCTACGATCTAAGCATCATGAGTCTATTGGGCATTGTCGCCTTATCCGGCGTTGTGGTTAATGACTCACTGGTGTTGATAGATCATGCCCTGCACTTGCAGAAAGACAGCGATAAACCACCCGCCGAGATTATCAGAATGGCCGCCGCTCAGCGCTTCAGAGCCATTGTTCTGACCACGCTGACCACCTTCTGCGGCATCATGCCGATGATATTTGAAACGTCCCGGCAGGCGCGCATCCTAATCCCCATGGCCATCTCCATGGGTTTCGGCATCCTGTTTGCCACGCTGATTACGCTAATTCTGATCCCCTCTTTATATCTGGTAGCGGACGATATGCGCAGCTATCTGCACCGGAAAAAAACCGTCCCTGCCGATCCGGGTTCCACAGATTGAAGCAATAAAGCGCCTACCGTTGGTAACCAGCCGCAAGCTTCCTCGCAGTTAAAACCTCTCCACCAGCATCATTGAATTAACAAATCACCGGTGCTTTTTACGCTTCCGGTCAGAGTGTATCAATCCCTGTGCACAGGTATAAGGCGGCAGCCCTTGACAAATGCCCCAGTTGCTACCGAAGCTGCCTTCATTTGTGGGTTTCCAGTTTTCTGAAAAGGCTTCAAAGGCCACCCCTGACCATTGCCTTTTCGCCAGTTTTTCAAAAGTCTCGCGCACGACCCTGAGCTGATTCTGTTCGCTAGGCACGCCGCACTGCTGCCCAGTATGCACATTGATTTCTGTCGCACCTTCGGGCCCATCGGGCCAGCCGAATTCAGTGACGATCACGTCCTTGCCGGGATAGGTGCGGCGTATATCGTCCAGCCGTGCAATATGGAAATCGGCCGCCTTATCTGCCGGCGTACAGGGAAAAAGGCCGGAATGCCTGTTTTCCCACCAGGGGAAAATATTGCTGCCTATCCAGTCTACCGTTGACCCAAAACTGGTTTGATGGCAAGGCCAAGACCGGTTGCACCATTCCCACCAGGTATCGATCGTGGTGATCGGCTGCTTGACGCCGGCCTTCCGCAGGCTATCGATGCAGCGGCTGATTTCACCGTCAAAGGCATAAGCGTGGCGGGTTCTGACTTCGGAACCGCAGCTCAGTCTGATGATGGTCTGGGGAAAAGCCTTGGCTACCTCAATGCCGCTGGCGATGGATTGTGAATTAACCGCCACATCCTTATCCAGCCAAATTATCGCAATCACTTTAAGCTTTCGGGCCTCGGCCGCGGCAAAGGTATATTCCAGGCCATTGATAACACCGTATGTCATAATGCAGCGAAAGGGTGTTTCTTTAAGCAACTGATCCAGCAAAGTATCAATCAATTCTCTGGACGGATGCGCGCCATAGTCCGGATTAAGCTGCCCCACATAAGGACTGAACGCCACACATTGCAAGGCCTTGCCATTTTCCTGCTGGATCGTCAGCTTGTCATTGAGCTCCGGTATCAGTTCCTGGGCAATTACCGTGGAACTCACCATGAACAACAAAACCGACACCATTATCGGCAAACACACGTACTTCATAACACTCCTCCGCGTAAATTCAAACCTACAGTAATCCCAGAGCGTGTTATAAAAACCAACACTTTGTGAAAGTCCGTCATGCCGGCAAGCTCAGGGAATCGGGTCGTTTTTTCGATTGCTGAAAAATGACCTGATATCTCCTTATTGACAATGGCTGACTAATCGGTAACTTTATAAAGCTAACTCTCAATTACGCTATTTGTAAAACAATATACATGAATAACCAGCCATTCACTTTCGACCAGATCCATATAGAAGTCGCGCGTAACGCCTCTGATGACTTTAATTTGTTCCATGACAAGCATAAATGGCTGCAGATAACCCATAACCCGTTCAAAGGTCCTATCGTTCTGGGCTATCAACTCAATACCTTCATCGAATATCAAATGCGGCTGTACCGGGAAGCGCATCATGAAAATCAGATCATAGCCGAAAACAACCTGCGTTTCAGCAATTACCAGATCACCTTTGTTAACGCTGTTCGCCCACGCTTTCCGGTTTACCTGGATATTAAAAAGACACTGATAACAACCATTCCCACCCTGACCCTGGGCAATCGCATCGCCATGAAGTCTGAGGGCAAGACCGTATTACTGGGCTTTAAAAAGGAAACCCAATCGCCGCTATTCCTCGCCGATACCAAGCTTGACAGCCTGCCCGACCTTAACGAAATTCCCGATCGTACTGCCGTTCCCGGCACAGAGTATTTTCTCAAACGGAAGTATATGAATAACGGCGCTGTTAAAAATTTTCTGTCCGGGTCTTTAGCAGAACAATCCGATTACTTTGATGAGCTTACGCATTTTGCACATTACCCGGAAATATTTCCTTGCAGCCTAAGCTCGGGCGCCTTGCTGGAAAAGGCACAATTGGAAAATCATGACTTTAAAGCCAACCCTATGGTTTACACATCGCATGAAATTTCAGTAGACCGGCTTTATTTAAGCCGGCTTAAAAATAACGACAAACTGCATATTCTGGTCAAACAACTCCCCGAATCCCCTGAAAACACATTAAATCAGACCAAGATAATGCTAAGAACTTACCAGTGTTACGGCCTGCTGGAAAATAATGAGGTTTTATTCAGAATGACGATGAACCTTGTGCCTTTAGAAGAAATACTCAAAAATCTGAGACAGGAATAGTGTCATTTGCCAACCACTTCACCCGTATAGGAACAGAAATCCAAGCGGGCTCTTGGTCAGGATAGCCAAGCCTAATTGATTATAACAGGGCTCGGTGCTGTAATTGCACATGTGGGTAGTTTTGGAAAAATGCGTTGAATGCGTAAATTCTGTTGCCGGTAATGCTTAACAGGAATCAGGGAAATGTTTGAATTATATCTTGACACCGCCGATGCAGAAGCAGTTGCCCGCTTTAATGCGTGCCTGCCTTTACAAGGCGTCACGACCAATCCGTCCATATTGGCAAAGTCTGGCATCGGGCTTAATCAGCTGTTAGCCGATTTGACTGAAATCATGGGTGCTGGAGCTCGCTTTCACGCTCAGGTCGTCAGCCAGACCGCAGCGGGAATGCTGGAAGAGGCCAAACATCTGCACGCACTGCCCTATGATCTGGTGGTAAAGGTGCCCGCCACAGAAACCGGTCTTACTGCCATTAAAAAAATCAAGGCGGAAGGCATCCCGGTACTGGCCACAGCCATCTACAGTGCGCAGCAAGGTTTTCTGGCGGCCTTGTGCGGGGCTGATTATTTGGCGCCTTATGTCAATCGCATCGACGCGCTGGGCCTGGATGGCATCGGTGTGGTGGCAGACCTGCAATGTCTGCTTGAACGGCACCGGCTGGACAGCACAATTTTGGCAGCCAGCTTTAAAAGCGCACAGCAGGCGATGACGGTGATGAAGCTGGGCATAGGAGCGATTACGCTTCCTGTAGATGTTGCCGAACAGATGCTGGCGCATCCGGCCGTGCCGCCGGCCGTTGCTCAGTTTACACAGGACTGGCAAACGGCTTTCGGTGATAAGCGTTCGTTCCAAAGTTGATGCGCTAAGCCAATTGGTTCCAGTAAAGGGTATGATGCTTATTAAAGCTTCATAGGGGAACCGCGGTTTTGCTTATTGGCCATTGTGAAGTGGAGATGTGATGAAAACATTAATTACCGGTGCAACCGGACAAATCGGTTCAGAACTGACCCCGGCTTTAGTCGAGCTGTATGGCGCCGACAATGTCATCGCGGTAGGCCATCGCCGTCAGCCCGGTTCCGATTTGCAGGCCGGACATACTTTCAGCCTGGATATTCGGGATGTGTCCCGTCTGCAGGAAATTGTCGCCACGCATCAGGTAGATACCATTTACCATTTGGCCTCGTTGTTGTCGGCTGTCGCAGAAAGCAATCCTCAACAAGCCTGGGACATCAACATGAATGGCTTGCTGAATGTGCTGGAGACGGCAAGACAATACGGCTGCAGCGTGTTTTTCCCCAGTTCCATAGGCGCATTTGGGCCGAATACGCCCAAGAACGATACCCCCCAGGATACCCTTCAACGCCCCAACACTCTGTACGGCATTACCAAGCTGGCCGGCGAACTGCTGTGTGATTATTATCTGCAGCATTTTTCCGTCGATGTCCGCGGACTGCGTTTTCCCGGCCTGATTTCCTGGAAAACAGCACCCGGCGGCGGCACCACCGATTATGCGGTGGAAATTTTTTCGGCTGCGGTTCGCCATCAGCCCTATGCCTGTTTTTTAAGAGCGGATACGCAACTGGACATGATGTATATGCCGGATGCGATTGCTGCCATCCTTCAATTGATGCAGGCTGATCCAGCCCGGTTAAGGCATCATAACGCCTTTAATATCACCGCCATGAGCTTTACACCGGAACAACTGGCCGCCGAAATTAGCAAGCATATTCCGGATTTCCGCATCAGCTATCGCATAGACCCGGTTCGGCAAAACATTGCCGATTCCTGGCCGCAACACATGAACGACAGTGCCGCAAGACACGAATGGGGCTGGCAGCCCCGTTATGATCTGCCGGCGATGGTTAAAGACATGCTCGATCACATGAGGAACCTGCCATGAGCCTATCCAGATTGCTCCCCCTTCTTGATGATCATGTCCGTAATTTGAAAGCACAAGGCACTGCCAAGAGCAGTGAAAAAGTCGTTAGTGGTTTCCAGCCTGTCCATAACGGTTATGGTCCCCGGGTTTTTCTGCAAAATTACCCCGGCCGAGCGTTTTTAAGGATGAATTCAAATTCCTACCTGGGCTTGTCCCGGCATCCGCAGGTCATTGCCGCAGAAGCCGCCGCGATCGAAAAGTACGGCACCGGGCCGGGCGCCGTACGGTTTATCAGCGGCACCTATCAGCCGCATAGAGAGCTGGAACAGGCGCTGGCTGAATTTCATGAGCGTGAAGCAGCGATGATTTTCAGCGCGGCCTATGCCACCATGACCGGCGTATTGCCAACGCTGATCAATGAAGATACCTTGGTCATCAGTGATGAATTGAACCACAACTGTATTATCAATGCGCTGCGCTTGGCAAAATGCGGACACAAGGCGGTTTATCCGCATCTGGATCTGGCCGCTCTGGAACAGCTGCTGATTGCCCACCAGGGACATTTTAAACGGGTTTGTGTGGTCAGTGACGGCGTGTTCAGTATGCGCGGCGACCATGCTCCGCTAGACCAAATCGTGAGCTGCTGTCAAACTCATGAAGCCGATTATGAACAGGGCGTCTTTACCGTAATTGACGATTCTCACGGCATCGGGGCATTTGGCGCAGGCGGACGAGGTACGGAAGAAGTCACCGGAAGCCGGGCCGATATTTTAATCGGAACGCTGGGCAAGGCTATCGGGGTCAACGGCGGGTATGTAGTAGCCAGCCAGGGCGTGATTGATTATTTGCGGGAAACGGCCGCCTCGTATATTTATTCGAATCCGATCACGCCGGCCGAAGCTGCCGCCGCCCAAGCAGCCGTCAATATTGTCAACAGCATGGAAGGCAAAGCCTTGTTACAAAGCCTCAAGAACCTGACGATCAGACTCAGAACGGGCATCGCCGACGCCGGATTTGAAGCCTTGCCGGGCGCGCATCCCATTGTACCGATCATGATACGTGACACCGCCAAAACCGGCGCGCTGGTTCAGCATCTATTTACCCGCGATATACTCGCCACCGGTTTGAACTATCCGGTCGTCGCCAAAGGCGAACAGGAAATCAGATTACAGGTGTCGGCCGAGCATACCGCGCAGGATATTGATTATTTTTTAACGGTGCTGCAGGATTTTAAATAACAGGCCCATTCTGCCTGAGCGTTATATCCAAGCCAAACAGCGTTCAAGAAGCAAGGTCATAAGAATGAAAAATTCATAAGCTGAATTCAACCTCGCGGGCCAAATGCAGGTAACTCCCTGAACAGCTTACACTGATCCGGCCGCTGTTAAGACAGCCGCAAGCGCTGATTTTTTGGCAAGATTTTAGTGTTATTTCTGCAAAAAATAAACCACAATGGCTTAGCCATAGAAGATCATCATGAAATAAATGGCATTAATGCTTGTATTCAAGTCAATTAGTTGACATCAACCCTTTAAGTGATCGCCATCAATATCATCGGAAGCTGGAGCTGGAAAGGTTTGGGCGACGCGCTTTTTAGCCCAAAGGCGACCGGCGTAGATTCTAAAATACACCTGGTCAGGCAGCGCTTGCCGATTCCTGTTTTCTGGTTATTGGGCAAAGCCGGGGCTGGCAAAACATCGCTGATTCGCGCATTAACCGGTAACGATACGGCGGAAATTGGCAATGGCTTTCAGCCCTGTACGCAAAGATCGCAGTTTTATGATTTCCCATCACCCAGCCATCCAATGCTGCGCTTTCTTGATACACGGGGCCTGGGTGAAACAGCCTATAATCCCAGCGAAGACTTGGCCTGGTGCGCAGATCAGGCGCATTTACTGGTGGTAGTGCTGCGGGCTTTGGATTTGAATCAGGCAGAGGTCGTGAATTCCGTACTGAACATTCATGAGCAGCACCCGGACTGGCCAATTGTGGTCGTGCAAACCGCCTTGCATGAGGGTTATGCGTCCGGCGATGTTGAGCATATTCAACCCTATCCTTATCACCAAACGCCCTTTCCGCCGCAAGTGCCTCACGGGCTGGCACAAGTCCTCTTGCATCAACGCGACTGGTTTAAATCAATGCCGGCTCATTTCGTACCGGTTGATTTCACCTTGCCGGAAGATGAGTACGAGCCCAGTGATTATGGCTTGAAGGCATTATGGGACACCATCGAAGAGGTGTTGCCAGAGGGCGTGATTGGCTTATTACGTGGAACTGAACAGCATAAAGAGTTACTGGATTTTCACGCGCAACACGCTCACCCGCACATTATCGGCTACGCACTACTCAATATGGGCATGGGCGCAATTCCCGTGGCTGGTTTGCCGGTGGTGCTGGGTGTACAAGCCAAACTGTTTCATAGTATCGCTTCAATATATGGACTGCAGCTGACGCGTAGACTTTATGCGGAATTTACCACCCTGATTGGCACGGGCGTTGGTATTGGCTTATTAGGGCGGGAATTGGTGAAATTTGTCCCACTATTCGGCTGGGCGGTAGCTGGTGTTTATTCAGGAGCGATGACTTATGCATTGGGCAAGGCTTTTTGTGTGTATTTGTATGGCGTTAAACGCGGGGCTCTGCCTGACCGTGACACTATAAAACAGACTTACGACGAGGCCTTCGCCCATGCGCGGCACATACTCAAAAGCCAAAACAAGACGAATTAGCCGATGCCGTTGCAATTGACACGCTTTGGAATGATGGTAGCGGTGGTGTATTTTATTACCATGGCTGGCGTTAATAGGCCTGGGCGGTTACTGGTTGTGGCAGCAAGGCTGGTTTTATCAAGGCCTTGGTATTTTATCGGTGAATGTTGCCCTGGTATATGGTTTGCTGCACTGGCGTAGTCACAAGGCAAAGCCGGTGTTTGTCGAGTCTATGGATATCCGGCCTAATCCGAACTGGTCGGATGAAGCCCGGCAGGCCTGGCAGGACCTTAAACCCTTAACCGAACGCTGGCAAACCCAGACGGATTTATTGACCGATTCAGGCAAAGCCTTAAAACTGACCAATGAAGTATTAACACAGGTTGCGCGACACTTTCATGCCGATTCCAAATACCCTGTTTTAGAATTTCCGCTGCCGTATTTGCTCAAGCTGATTGCCCTGGTTTGTGAGGATATTCAACACGATGTACTGGACAAAATTCCGGGCAGCCATGCGGTGAGAGTCGGCGATTTATTACGCGCCAAACAGGCCGTCGATACTTTCACCAAACTGCAATCGGTTTTCAATGTTGGCCATTGGCTGTTTAACTGGTCAGGGGGGAAACTGGCTAAGGCGCGCAATTTATTAGTCAGACAAGGGCTGAATACGGTTACCCATGAAATATCGCAACGCTTGATTGGTGCTTATATTGGCAAGCTGGGCTATTACGCGATTCAACTCTATAGCGGCCAAATAACCCTGGAGGACATTGCCCCGGCTGACAGATTAAGCCCTGACTCAAAGGAAGATATTGCCGAAAGCGAAGCGCGCCAGCAATCGATGGAACCCTTGCGATTCCTCATCTTAGGCCAAGTCAGCAGCGGCAAATCCAGTTTAATCAATGCCTTATTCGGTGAAATAAAAAGTGCGGAAGGACTACTGCCGACTACCGCAGAAATCACCCCTTACCTGCTCGAACGTGATGGCCTGCAACACGCCATAGTGCTGGACAGCGCCGGTTATGGCGGCTTAATGCCCCAGGATCCGGCGGCGTTAAAACAGGAATGGGCTAAAGTCGATGTCATTTTAATGGTGTGCAATGCCGCGCAAGCCGCCCGCCAGGCCGATGCGCAACAGCTGAATGCCATTCGTCAGTATTTTCAACAACAACGCCCCAATCAGGCCTTGCCCGTCATCATCGCGGTGGCTACGCATTGTGACCGCTTACGGCCGGTCCGTGAATGGCAACCGCCTTACAATATTCAGCAGCCGGACAGCCCTAAAGCACACAGTATCCGACAGGCGTGTGTGGCCATTGCCCAAGATTTAAATTTACCTCTGGATCACATTGTCCCGGTTTGCCTTGCCCCGGAAAAGCCCGCCTACAATGTCGAAGACGGCCTGATGCCGCTGATTCATGAACATCTCAACGATGCGCAACGGGTGCGTTATCTGCGTTGTTTGCGTCAGCAACAAGCACAAAGCTTCTGGCAGCAATGGCGAGCGCAGGCAATTCAGGCCGGGCAAGTTATTTTTAAGTAAGGGAAAATTTTCGCTTGTTGGTATCTTCAAAAAATTGCCCGCCCCTTGTTCCCCATTTCAGGGCGGCCAGAGAGGCGCAAGCAACTGTTGATAAACCGGCAGATAGTGTTGATCTGCTGCATGAATATCAGCAGTTGCGATAATTTGTGCTGCTCTTTAAGACAACTTTTCCACAAACCATGGCATCCCGGTACAGACAGACTGCTCAGAGATTTCGTTATTTCACGGCGAATATCCGCATTGCCTAATCAGATGCAAGCTATCCAGGGCGACACTGGCACTGCTGTTGCAAGATGCGGATAAGCCCAAGCCATTTTTTTATTCGCTAATGCGCAGTATCCTATTGTTGCCTTGACAGTTTTGCATGGTAAACATAGAGTCTGTCATTACGCTTCTTTTAAACAACATCCTTTAATAAACATGACCTTCAAAATATTAACCTACAACAATATCTCCTCTGCCGGTTTAAACAAATTGCCGCCCAAGGAGTTTGAAGTCGCCGACAACATCAGCAACCCTGATGCCATTTTGCTGAGATCTTTCGACTTGCACGGCGTCGCTATTCCGGAAACCCTGAAAGCCGTCGGTCGCGCGGGTACCGGCGTCAATAATATTCCCGTGGCTGATTACAGCAGCCGGGGCATTCCGGTATTCAACGCGCCGGGCGCCAATGCCAATGCCGTGGCGGAACTGGTAGTCGCCGGGATGCTGTTGGCGGCGCGCAATATTCCGGAGGCCCTGCATTTCATCCGCACGCTGGAAGGTGATGACGAGAGCCTCAACGCTCAGGTCGAAAAAGGCAAAAAGCGCTTTGCCGGTTTTGAATTGGCCGGAAAAACCCTGGGGGTAGTGGGTCTGGGTGCGATTGGTGTAAAAGTCAGCAACGCGGCCACCGCGCTGGGCATGACGGTAATCGGTTTCGATCCGCAAATGACGGTGGAAAGCGCCTGGCAGCTATCGTCTTCAGCGGTTCAGGCCCCCAGTCTCGACGATCTGCTAGCACGCTCGGATTTCATCACCCTGCATGTACCGCTTAACGAGCATACCCGCGGTCTGATTAATAGCCAGCGCATCAGACACATCAAGCATCAGGCGACTTTGCTCAATTTCTCGCGCGCCCCGGTGGTCGACGAAGCTACCGTGGTCAGTGCTTTGGACGCTGGCAAGCTGCACGCCTATGTGTCGGATTTTCCATCCAATGCTCTGCTGCAACACCCGAAATCCATAGAATTACCGCATCTTGGTGCATCAACTGCCGAAGCCGAAGACAATTGCGCGGCGATGGTTGCCGAGCAAATCCGCGATTTTCTGGTAAATGGCAATATCCGGCGCTCGGTCAACTTTCCGGATGTCAGCTTGCCGCGTACCGGAAGGGTAAGATTAGCCATTGCTTTCGAGAATGTCCCCAATATGGTGGGCCCGATTACCACCACGCTGGCCGAAAATAATATCAACATCAGCGAGATGCTCAACAAATCGCGTGGCCCTTACTCCTATACTCTCATCGATCTCGATAATGCGATACCCGAATCAGCACTGACTCAATTGCAGTCGATTCAGGGCGTACTGTCGGTGCGGGTGATTTAAGGACGTCCAAAACAGCGGCTCATTTCCGCCAATGCGGCAATTCAGGTTATTGATTGACCGGAATTGACGCATTGGCGGGGCTGATCACTCAAGAGTCGCGCAATTCTAATTGTTTCCAGACCGTTGACGAAACTCTCGGCGCAACAACCCAAGTCCATTTTTACCGCCATCAAATCCTCCAGCGCTGCATCCCGCATCAACCGATTTTATGTCAATGGCTCGCCCTATCAAAGCCTATCCAGACGCCTGCGTAACCCTTCTGCCTACGCTTGCAACGCCTGTACTGCGGCATCATCCATTTTCGCCAGTTGCCGGTAGACATCAAGATTGGCCGGATGCGTCAATCGCAAGATAATGCACGCGGTGCCCGGCCTCGCGTAATTGCCTTGCAAAGTCACGCATTTGATAACGCAGCGACAGCTGCTCATATGTGCCCGTGTCGCCCGGCGTCTTACCGGGCGTGGCGCTTGATGCCTACACCGAGCACCCAGCCAACAGCAACATGCCGCCCAAAAGCACATAATAAAACACAATGGCAAGCATCTCCTGCAAATTGAAAGACAGGCAAATAACATAGGCATCGTTGTTATTTTCACGTTCATCAGAGCTGGTTAAACTGAACGGGGGCGGATTTAGATGGAGTCGTAATTTATGCATAAACTCAAGCGGTAAATTAAGAAGGGTTTATAACAATCACTCAGTTACAACCATGCAATTAGCGAGCCGCTTTATTAGTGAGCTATAAAAATAGGTTTAAAGCGGTGTAGGGAGAGCCGCTTGGGGCCAGACAGACCGGCAAGCAAGAGGCCTTTGCCGGACTCGGGGGAACACTGCCTTACTGGTGACGGAAGCAAAAATGACCAGGCAAATCATCAACGCCAGCAAGCGCTTGTTGTCCAGACAGCAAACAATGCTGACAAACTGTTGCTAAATCAACAGCTCACGGCTGCTGGCGGCGCCTGCGTCGCAGCAGGCTTTGAACAATTAATCCGCCAATCATGTCGCCTTCGACATTGACGACAGTACGAATGGTATCGAGCAGTTTGTCCATCGGCAATAGAATAGCGATGGCTTCGGCCGGCAGACCCACCGCCTGCAACACCATGACCATGGTAACCATGCCGGCGCTTGGGATGCCGGGCGCACCGATGGAACTCGAGCATGGCGGTCAGACAGACAATAACTTGCTGAACGCCATTCAGCTCAATTCCCATCAGTTGCGCAACAAACAAAGCGGCTCCCGCCTCATACAAGGCCGTACCATCCATGTTCATGGTTGCGCCCAAAGGCAACACAAATCCGGCAATGTCGGGCTTAATATGCAAATGTTGTTCTGCGCAATGCAAACTCACCGGCAAGGTCGCGGAACTGGAACTGGTCGCAAATGCGGTGATCAAAGCTTTCTGGGCCCCGCCCCAAAACCGCCAGGGCGTCATTCCGGCAAACATATACAATAACAACGGCAGCACCACCAGCCCATGCAACAAGGTGGTGCCGATAATGACCGCCACAAATTTAGCCAGCGTCAGCAACAGACCATGCTCCTGCGTGGCAACCAGCTTGATCAGCAACGCCATAACCCCCAAAGGCGCAACGTGCATGATCCAGCCGACCATGCGCAATAAAATTTCCAGGCTTTCCTGTAACAGCAAACGCATGTTGCGATAACGTTCACCACCGACAACCAAAGCAATGCCCAGGAATAATGCAAAGCAGACGATCGCCAGAATGTTGCCTTGTGCCAACGCCGACACCGGATTGACGAACAGCCCGTGCAAAACGCTGTTGATGAATTCGTGCGGAGAAATGGAACTCACGCCGCCCCTGCTGCTTGGCTTCCTGAAATAGTGTGCTATCCAAGCCGCTGCCGGGCTCAAAGACATTGGCCGTAAACAAGCCTTCGCCAATGGCAATCAAAGAAGTCGCCACAAAATAAACCAATGTGCTTAGCCATATTCGATGCATATCCTGCTGGGCCCGCAAATTGGCCACGCCCACTGTGATAGACGTAAACACCAGCGGCGCCAGGATCATCTTTAACAAATCGATAAACACCCCGCTGATTAATTCCGCGCCGGTCAGAAGTGTTTGTTTGCTGCCGTCATCAGCCGGCAAGGTTTGCAGCCATAGACCCACGGCAACACCGATCACAGTGCCTAGGGCAATTTGACGATTAAGGGATAATCTGATCATTGAATTTGCTGCCTTGGAAATGGCCGCTTTGCTCATGCATGACAGCAACAGCGGCCGGTTATAGTATCCGCTGCAGGACGCAGCGGCGAAAACAGTTTAGGCAGCTCAAGGCAGACGTCGTCAATACCTCAAAAAGCCTGATCAATTAGCATTAACCGCCAACTGTTTATTCATAAACAGCCAATCAACAATCAATGCTTCTAGCCCACCAGCCGAAGCTGTTGTGAGTGTGTCATATCCGTCAGATCAAAATGTTCTGTGCCAAAATTCGCTGAACAGTTACAACGGATTTTCCTTGCCGGGATAAAAGCGCGACCTTTGTGTATTAGCTTCGTGAGCATCGCTTCATCGGTTTATCATGGTCAATAAATCTATGGTTTTGCAGCATTCTGAATTGTTTTCCCGATATTTCGCATCTTGGGTGAAAAGACTTTTATCTAAAGCGCCTACTGTTGTTAGCCGGGGCAGTCGCGGCCAAAGCCCCTCCCATAACCACATCTAGCGAAGTGTGTTGATATATCAGCACCCTTTCAGCAACTTTCTGCTGCTATATCAACAGTTTTTTTCTAAAATGAAGCCGGGGACGCTATTATAAATGGCCTCAGCAAATGGCATGAAATGTGCGCAGTACACAGCATACCGCCTTTGGAGCCGGAAACACTACCGCATAAACCGCGATTGACGGAGACCGGAAAGCTGGGTGCCGCCAGTGAGTTATGTTAATTTTTTGCAGTTATTCAGCGTCATGTGTCATTCCGAGCAGAGCGAGGAATCTTCAAGCCTGTCCCCAGGTTCCAGCGCTGAAGATTTCTCCCGTTGATCGAAATGACGGTACAATCAAACACCTTGCAAAATTGTTCGAGTGTAACCCGCTGTGAACTGGCAACGGTTCAAGCAACTACTCCTAAAAAAACGAAGCACTGAATTATGGATACAGTTTTAGACCGAAACAGCGCTCGCAGCAAAGAGGGAACTCCTTCGACACTGTTAGCCTTTGATGAAACACAATCACGCTCGTTGACACTCTCTGTCCGCGCGACAGCAATGGTTTTCGAAGATCCCGTTTCCCGCCGGCTGCTTGAACAAATCGAGCGCATCGCACCTAGCGATGCTACTGCACTCATTATCGGTGAAACTGGCACGGGAAAAGAACTGGTAGCGCGCCATATTCATGCCCTTAGCAAGCGCAGCAAAAATGCGTTCGGAGCCCTAAATTGCGCGGCGTTAAGCGAAAGCCTGATCGAAAGCGAATTGTTTGGACATGAAAAAGGCTCATTTACCGGTGCTTTCACGAGCAAAGTTGGCTGGTTCGAAACCGCCCATAAAGGCTCCCTGTTTCTGGATGAAGTGGGCGACCTGCCATTAGGCTTGCAAGCCAAATTGCTGCGGGTATTGCAAGAACGCGAGGTGGTAAAAGTGGGGTCCAGGCAGCCTGTGCCGGTCGATGTCCGAATCATTGCCGCCACCAATGTCAATCTGGAGGAAGCGGTTGCCGCGTCGCATTTTCGGGCTGACTTGTATTACCGTTTCAATGTTGCGACTATTCAGTTAAGCCCCTTACGCGATCGCCCAGGTGATATCCTGCCTTTGGCCAGACATTTTTTGAAAATTTACGGCACCCGTTTAGGCTATGATGAAGTCAAGCTGTCGCCAACGGCCGAATTGACGTTGCTAAACTACGATTGGCCGGGCAATATTCGCGAATTGGAAAATGTTCGATGGGCTGCTGGAATTGCTTGCGTGGCAGCAAATACAGATAGATAAGCTGGAGCAAGAAATACTTAAGCTCAAGGGCGAAACCACTAAACCCAAAATAAAACCCAGCAAAATGGACGGGGACTCGGCCGAAGACGGTGATGAGAACAGCGATGATGGCGACAAGTCTAAAAAGAACAAAGGGCCGAAACGCAGTAAAACAGATCATCTTAAGATTGATGCCACGTTCGACATCCACCCCGATACTATTCCAGAAGGCTCAACTTTTAAGGGTTATCGGGACGTGGTCATTCAAGATATTAAATTTGAGACCTTCAATACCTGCTATCGCTTAGCCCAATACCAAACAGCAGATGGCAGTTATGTGTCAGGACAGCTACCCGACGGGCTTAACGGCTGCCACTTTGGCAGCGACCTGATCAGTTTCATCCTCTATCAATACCATCATCAACATGTCACCCAACCGCTGCTGTTGAAACAATTGCAGGACTTGGGGGTTGAACTATCCAGCGGCCGGTTAAGCCAGTTTATCACCGATGGCTTGGATGTGTTCCATGATGAAAAAGACCAATTACTACAAGCCGGATTGTCCGTCTCGCAGTATATACATACCGATGACACCGGAGCGCGCCATGATGGCAAAAACGGCTATTGCACACATATCGGCAATGAGCTGTTTGCCTGGTTTAGTAGCACGGAAAGCAAAAGCCGCATTAACTTCCTCAGCTGTTTAGGCCAAGGCAGCAACCATTTCTATGTGCTGAATACCGGTGCCTTCGCGTATATGGAACAACAAAAACTGCCGCCTATTCTGTTAGCACGTCTTGAGCTTGAATTTCAGGGTGAAGCGGTGTGTAGCCTACCGCTAGCGGATCCAGCCGATAAGGTGGTACGTATCGAAACCGCTCTCGATTGGGAGAAATGGCTGAATCAGCAGGGCATCAAAACCAAGCGGCATCGGCGAATTATCACCGAAGGCGCTTTAATGGGGGGCCTATTAGCTCAAGGCATTCCCGTTACCCTTAGCATTGTCAGCGATGATGCCGGACAGTTTAATGTCTTTGACCATGCGTTGTGTTGGATTAATGCCGAACGCATCATCAATCGTCTCATTCCCTCAAATGCTGAGCATGTTAAAGCCGTTGATAACACACGCGAACAACTCTGGCAGATTTACCGCGATCTGAAAGCCTACAAACTTGAGCCAACGGCAATCCAGGCTGAAGATATCAAATCCCGATTTAAAACGATGTGCGGCGCCAAAACGGCATACGTAACACTGAATCTTGCTTTACAGCGGATGGGCAACAATCAACACGAATTACTTCGGGTTCTCGACAAACCTTATTTACCACTCCACAACAACCTGAGCGAACGCGATATTCGGGATTACGTTAAAAAACGAAAAATAAGCGGTAGCACGCGCAGCGAGGCAGGACGAAGATGTCGCGATACCTTTGCCAGCTTAAAAAAGACCTGCCTAAAGCACAAGATTTCATTTTGGCATTATCTTAAGGATAGGTTGTGTGGCGAAAGCAATATTCCACCGTTATCTGATTTGATTCGGGCTGCGGCTACCTGTGGGTAATGAGAAGTTACGGAAAATGCCATCCACCGGGCATTGCTGATTTGCCCAGGCAATCGCTTACGTCCCGAGGATTTCAAACTATCCGGCGTCAGAACCTTGCAACATGAACCAGCCGTATCAACCGCTTCGCTGGAAAGTGCCTTGCAGCGCCTGTGTGATCAAGCCCCGCCCAAGCTGTTTGAGATTATAGAAGAGAGCGTTATTCGAACAGCCTTTGAATTCTGCGAAAAAAACCAGGTACAGACCGCTCGTTTGCTGGACATTAGCCGAAATGTGCTGAGGCACAAGCTGGCGCGCTATGGCATGCTGCGGAATTAATAACTAAATCAGCACTGAAAAATTTTACCCACTGAGCCGCAGCCGCTGTTTGCCGGCAGCTATTCGATGATAATTAGGTAGTCTCAAAATATTGCACTTCGGCTCACCTTTCTGATTTCTTTCATGTCTTTCGTGGACTGACTGCGGTTTGTTGGTTGAACAGGCACGAGCGCCAATAGCGCGGACTCGACCCAGCCGTAGCCGATTGCTTCCTGCTCAAGCCGCAGGTTCTTGCGTATCCGGTTATCTCGCAAATCATCGTAAAGCGCACTTTCCTCTGGAGTCAACCTGGGCAAATCGCGAACGGTCTGTTTCTCTTCCTCGCCCCAGAGTATTGCAAACGCCAATAAAGTGTTGCGATCCATTAAAAACGATTCGACATGATCGAACTGGCTGCGGAGCTGATTGAGAATCGCGAAGCCGTGGGTGTCAATATCACCCCAATAATGCATGCTGCAACGCGAAAGCCATTCGGCTTTGCGGAACATCTCGAAACCGTAGCCCGCACCGAAAATCACCAGACTGTCTTTTACCTGCGGAAAGGCCAGGAAGTTGATCTCGTTTTCGGTGATGAAAACGCGTGAGACCGATGCATCTAGCCGGGCAAAACTTTCGGCATCGAGCGTGATGTCCTGCAGACGTTTGCCCGGCAACAGGGCGTGCTCAACATCGAGAATACGGAAGCGGATGCGCACCGGTTTGTCGAGAAATCCGTAACGCTGAGCGAATTGACTCACGCCAACGGCTGCCGGATCAATGCTCTCTGCAGGTAACACGGCATCCAGCAACTCAATCAACACACCGCGATAGCTTTCGATGAACTTGCTGTGTACGCCGGGAATGTCCACCTGTCGGAGATACACGCCGGGTCGCGGATGATTTAACAGCCAGGCCACAATGTCCAACAAGCGTTTCCAGTCATTGGCCAGTTCCAGCCCACGCAGCGGACGCTTCGCCAGCCAGTTCAATAATTGCGGTTGGCGCTGCTCGGTTAAGTCAATTAGCGAAGCAAAACGAGCGGCATCCCGCTGCTTGCCAATCAATGCCAAGGCGTCCTCGAAAGACCCGACCCAGGCCTCGTGAGGTATAGTGTTTGTACCGAACAGGTGGTGCTTGAATTCGCGCATCTGCACCCGGCAATGCGGCATCTGCCGAATTTCACTGATCCAGGCGCGCACTTCGTCAAAACGGCTGGACATCTCGGCAGACGTAGGCGCCTTGAGTACCAATCGTCTCGGGAATAACGACTTGCCACTGATGAGACTGGCCAGCAGTTCCCCCCGATTCCACAGCTTTTGTACCTGGGCGCGCAAATCGGCTGGTCTGCTCCAGTTCATAACACCAGCCTCGCCTTTTCGGCGCTGTACTCCTCAATCGATAGATTACGCAGTTTGGACTCTTTGCCATTTTCGTTGTGAACAAAGCCCACGCTGGAGACAAAAGGCTCGATGATGTGGATTTTTTGCAACGGCGTAACAATCAGCAATTGCAGATTCAAGCGCTGAAACAGCTTCAGTCCATACTGGGCTGACTCGTCTGAACCTCGGCCAAAAGCCTCGTCGATGACTACAAAACGAAACGAGCGCGACCGCATCGCGCCCCATTCCAGGCCAAACTGGTAAGCCAGGCTGGCGGCTAAAATCGTGTAGGCCAGCTTCTCTTTTTGACCGCCCGACTTGCCGCCAGAGTCCGAGTAATGTTCGTGTTCGCTTTGGTCTTCGCGCCAGCGCTCGCTGGCACCGAAGATAAACCAGTTGCGCACATCGGTGACTTTGTCTCGCCAGCGCTTATCCTGATCGGATAGTCCTTCACGGCCGCGCAAACGTTCGATGATGTGTTTGACTTGCAAAAATTTGCTCTCCGAGTATTGCGCATCTTCGGAACCCGTCAGTGTACCTTCGGTACAGGCGCGCAGTTCGGACTGAAAATCGCGAATATCGGCATCCGGCGCCGGCTGAACTTCCAGCAGGATATAACGGCCAGGGTTGTAATCGATCTGGGTCAGCGAGTCGTTGATGCGATCGATGCGCTCCTTGATGGTTTCGCGCTCCCGGGCCAGCTGCGACTGAAAGTTAGCCACCTCGCGAATAGTGTTCTCGTTCAGTAATTCCTTAAAGCGGACTTCGAAACGCGGCAAATCGTCGGCTTGCAGCTTTTCAAGCATGCTCTGATATTCGGTCGCCGCTTCGATGGCGACATCGACTTCTTGTGTATCGAGCGGGAAAGCCGAGCAGTAACTGCGCATGGCATCAATGATCTTGTCGCGCAGCCGCCTGAGACGCTGGTCTTCCTGGTCTATCCGATCCTGCAAGCAATCGCGCAAGTCGCGTTCGCGGTTGTCGCAGGATTCCACCGTCAATTGATGCTCGCCCAGCGCCTCGCCGCGCATGGTTTCCAGACGTTCGAAGTGGCTCGAATGGACTGCATTGCCGGGATCGTCGAGTAATGCTTGGGTATGCTGAAGTAACGCCTCGGCATCGGCTTTCTTTTGCTCGGTCTTGGAGCGCTTGTCTTTATGCTCTTCGAGCTGTCGCTCCGTATCTGCTAGCGCTTGTACCGCACTATTCAATCGCTCAGTAAGTTCTTTAAGCAAATCGGAGGCCGATTGCAACTGCCGCTTTTCCTCTTGTAAGCGAGCTATTTCGGCCGCCAGCGGCCGCCAATCGAGTTCGCGAAAATCGCGGTATTCATCCAGTTTGGACAATGTGTCCAGTTGGGCTTTGACGGCTTTTTGCGACTGCTCCAAGCCGGCGAGACGGCTGCCCAATTCGGCTAATTCGGTTTCCAATCGTCTGGCGTCACTTTCCAAGGCTGCTATTTTTTCGGTATTGGTCCAGCCCAACACATAGCGGCTACGATCGTCGAGCCGATGGCGGTCGTCTTTCTCGTGGCGTTCGCCGGGGGCCTTGATTTGACCGGCACGGGTAATGGCTTTGGTTTCGCGGCGGAATTGTTCCTGATTTGCGCAACAGACTACATCGAAGCGATGGGCGATTTCCCGTTCCAGCCACTCGTAAAATGCCGAGTCATGTTTAATCGCTAATTTGTACGCCAGTGAATCGCGATGAAGATTGGGTAATTCGGCGCGAATACCTGAACGCACCCGAAAATACACCAACCGTCCCTTGAGATGGGTGCGATCGACCCATTCGGCTACGGCTGCATAATGGGCATCCGGTACCAGCAGCGACAAACCGAAATTACGCAACATGCGCTCCACTGCCCCTTCCCAGTCGCGTTCTTCTTCGCGCACCTGAATCAGCTCGCCCGCAAACGGCATCTCGTCTTCAGATAAGGCCAATGCCTGACATAAAGCCCGGCGCAGAGCGATTTGCTGGGCATCGATATTGCTGCGCCGCGCTTTCAGGCTGTCGATCTCGCCTTGCAGGATCCGGTGCTGCTCGCGGCCTTGGGCAAACGCCACCCCGGTTTCGGTTTTTTGGTTTTGTAATTCGGCTTCCCGAGCTTCCGCTGTTTGCAACAATTCGGCAAATTGCTTCTGCTGAGCCAAGAATGCATCGCCGTCTTCCGGCGCTGTCAGACTCAATGTGCGCACCAGTTGCTCATGGCGTTCGGCCTTGTGTTTGCGCCGCTTCAGTTCATCTTCATGGTCGCGAATGTCTTCACCAATGCGGGCGATACGGTCACCGCCGTTTTCGGCGATACTGCGGCGCAGTTCGCGTTCCTCACGCTGTTGCTCCTGCTTGCGTTCGTCCAGTCGAGCCACCTGCGCGTTTTGCCGCGTCAGTTCTTCGTTCAGCCCATCCAGACGCTTTGTCAGCAACGTCCGTTTTAACCCGGCAAAATAGGCTTTCAACGCCTCCCGGCAGGCGCGCAGCTCGTCTACTTGCGTGATTAGCGATGAATGGCGTTGACAGTCGACAACCAGCGGCGCCAGCAGCTCCACTTGCCGCTTGGCTTTCAGGACTGCCTCATGCGCCCGGTTCAAATCATCGAAGTGAGCAATCAAGGCATTGATACGCGGAGCGATGTCAAAAGGTTCGAGCATGTGGCTGCGAACAAACCCGGTAATACTTTTAATCTCCTTCATCGAAATGGCTCGATAAAACAGGTCTAATGCCTGTTCGTTTTCAATGCCAAAGCGGCGGCGAAACCAGGCGCCATAGGGCGGAAAACTGTCGAACAAGTCGGCACCGGCAAGCTTTAATTTTTTGCGCAAGGCGCTAAGGTCGGAACCGAACTGCGCGAAATCCGTTGCAATCGATAAATCGCGTTCCACACCCACAAAAAAGCGTGCGGGCTGGCCTTGCGCGTCCTTCATCCAGAACACCTGAGCCAGCGTTACCGTTTGATCGTAACCGGCGTTATGAAAAACACCCAGTATCACGGTATAGTTGTTGTGATCGCGCAGTGCCACCGGCCTGGCGGTGCCGCTGACTTCGTTGCGTTCGGATTTGTAATGCCCGAGCACATAGGAGCGCAAGTTACGCTCTGCCGTATCGGCACCCGCCGCTTTGTTATACGTAATCCGGTTGGCCGGGAGCAGTAGCGTGGTCACCGCATCCACCAGCGTCGACTTGCCCGAGCCGATATCGCCGGTCAACAAGGCATTGTTGCCATGAGGATCCAATACCCAGACGCGGCCATCGAAAGTGCCCCAGTTGAACACTTCCAGCCGATGCAAACGAAACCCCGAGAGCGCATCATCGTCGACAAAATCCAGGCCCAATTGCATTTCACTCATCGTCTGTTGCACCTGCGCCGAGGTGTGCCTGATACGCCGCCAGTTGGGCATCGAAATCTGCCAGCCAGTGTGCATCGACAAAGGCCTTGAGGATACGCCGCACCTCGAATACCGCGGCCTGCCCCGGTTGCGGCGTAGTGCTTGTTTTCAGCCGCCTGAGAAAGCCTAACTCCACAATCTTGTTTAAATGGGTTTCAATCTGGTCAATCAAGCGGGCCTCATTACTGGTTTCGGGCAAGAATACGCGAATCAGCTCGACCATTTCATCGCGTGTAAGCACCAGCCGGGTATCGCCACCGCTCGCGTCGGATTCGGCCAGTTTCTTGCGCAGCAGCGCCAGCAGCAAGCTCACCGGAAACGACAACGGCCGTCTCGCCACCAGGCGCGGGAGTTTTGTGGAATCGTCTTCGCTGTCCGGCCGCGAGCGCAAAAAGGCATAGCCCTCGGACTCGTCCAGCACCAGTTCCAGCCCCAGCACCGCCACGTAGTCGCGCACCCGGGCTTGCAGGTTGAGCAAGGCGTTCCAAACCTTGGCGTCGGTTTCTTGATAGATCACGCCTTTTAGCAAAAAAATGATCAGGGCCGATAAATCAGCCGGTGCCGCAGGCGCTTTCAAGTATGGGTTCTGCCATCCTCATCTCACAAAAATCACGCGCGGCAAATGCGCCTGCTTGACATATTCCCGGCCGTCCGGCTCTTTCCGGTGCCAGACGATTGTTTCACTCACATTTTCATCGATTACTGCCTTGAAAGGTTCGCCGGCGAGTTGCAAGTAGGCCACCAGCTCTGCCAGGCCGTGCTGCAGCGGCTGCCTATCGCATAGCTCTCGCAGGGTAACTTGCGAACTATCCTGCAAGGTGTGACGGATATGCCTGGCCAATTGTGCGCTATCAATCACCACCTGGGAATATAGCGCAGTCGCATCCAGCGCGACATCGCCTGATTCCAGCTCAATATCGGCAATCAATGGTTTGTTGGCCGGCGTGTACAGCGGCCGCTCTATCGGCAGCTCGATGTCTGCTGCCGTATCGGCAATGCTCATTAAATCTCCCGGCGGCGGACAAGCTCTTAATGCCAGAGCTTTGGCTTCGATGCCCCGCAGAATTTCCATGATACGGCGATTCTCCAGCCAGGCCTGGTCATCCAGAAAACGCCGCAATTGCTGCGAAAGCTGCGCCACTGTGCGCTGCGTATGCTCTCCGGCTTCCAGCCAGTCGTAATGGACGCGGCGTGTGCGCGCATCGGGCTTGAGTTCGGCGACAGCAGGCAGGGCCAGGACCTGGGCAAGCAAACCCGAGAGTTCTTCCTGTCGGCTGCTGGACATCAGAAAATCCCAAAAGGCACGAAAGCTTTTGCCCTGGTCGGAGTCGGCAATGACATCTCGTTCGCCCATAATTTCTTCAAGCAGCGCGCCTTTACCTTTTGAACTGGAACCTTCCCACAGGGCGATGCGTTCCCGTACCCGTCGATCCAGCCCGCGGAAGTTATGCTCCACCTCGCGAAAATCGCCGAGCAACTCGCGCGCTAATTGCATGAACTGTTGAAAGCGGTCTTTAAGTGCCGTGTCATCCAGCAAAGGCATGTCACCCGCCGCAATGCGGGCGATCTCGGCATCGATTTCGTGGCGCCGCTTGTGCAGCTCGGCAATGCGCAGCTTGGGATCAGTCTCGCTACCCGAACTCATCTGTTTGAGCAGCTCGAACAGCGTAAGCAAGCGCGATTCGGTACCGACAAAACTACGTGCGGTCAGTGTTCCCAGCCAGTTAATTGCCTTCTCGGTGGAGGCCGTCAAGTCAAAATGCGCTTCGTCCGAACCTTGGCGGTAGAACTTGCGCAGCCAGCCCTTGTCGGCGCCAGCCCAATCGTTGAGGTAATCAAGCGCTGATTTGGGAAATGCTTCCGCGCCCAAGCGTTCACGCAGGGTAAACAACTCGTCTTCCAGCGTCTCGGCCAAATCGGCCTGCGCCATCTCGCGCACGTTGGGCTCAATGAACACACGCTGCAGAAAACTCGCAACCAACGGCGCATGATCCGCCAGTAATAGTCGCCAGGCCGGATGATTTTGACGCAGCACGTCGAGGGTAGCATAGTCCAGACTCAATTTGCAGTTCCCGGATCATAAAACAAAGCTGCTCCCCGCTTCGCCTCCTGGGAGCTGTCGTGGGTGTTCGCGCAGGAGAGCCGCTTAAGAGGGGAGGATATAAGTATTTTTTGCTCTCGCATTGGCATTGAAAGTAAGTTTTTGATTATCACGCTAACATTTTTGCTCATCATGAGCTTTGATTATCACGCTAACATTTTTGCTCATCATGAGCAATGAAAGTCCCTTGAAATCGGACCGATCTCAAGTCAATTCATTGCCTGACATCAATGACTCATGTCAACTGCGCAACCTATGGGCAAATGCCGGTAATACGACCAGCGTGCAGATTATCGTCAGGCTCAGGCCAATGGACAGCAGTTTGCCCATGCTTGCCAGGCCCAGATGCGGCGTGACTGCCATGCTGACCAGACTGCAGAGCGTGGTCAACTGACTGAAGAACATGCCTCTTGCCGTACTGGTGTGCAGCACACTGCTCTCCTGATCCGGATTCCTTAAGCGATGCATGATATAGATGCCGCCGTCGACACCCAGACCAAACAGCAGCGGGATGATGATGATGTTGGCGAAATTAAACGGATTATTCATCAAGACCGTTGAGGCGGCGGTCAGGATGGCCGTCATCAGCAAGGGCAGAAGGATCAGCAGCGCATCCTTGCTGTTGCGTTGAGTGAGCAGCAAAACCAGGATAATGGCTGCCAGCGCGCTGACCAGCGCCTGTTGAAAGGCTTGCACGATGGCATTGCCCGATTCCAGATAAATAACCGGCAAATCGGTGGCATCGGGCGCCAGCCGCCGGACTTCGGCAATAAAGGCGCGCAGATTTTTATCATCGTTAAGATCCTTGGCGGGCGCTATCATGATCCGGTAAATACCCCCCTTACTGAGCCAGCGTTCGCTCAAGTCTTCGGGCAGCGCATCGATCGTGACAGGCCCGGCTTGCAGGGCTTTTAACAGCGCGTTCATGGTATCGGGCAGCGTATCCAGCAAACTGAATTGCAGCTTGTCCAGTTTTACCTTTCTGGCCGGCGCAGATTCGGATTGCAGCGCCGCAATAAGCCGCTCCAGATCATCGCGCAGCGGGCGCAAGGTTTCCGCTAGCCCACTGCTTGGTTTGGCGCTTAAATGCTCGTCGATAGCCTGTCTAAATTTTTCCAGCGCCTCCAGGTTGTTGTCGGCGCTATCTTGGTAAACAGGCGGGAACGTCGTCAAGCGGAGCCCCATCACCACGGATAAATCCTCTAAAACGGCCAGTTTGGCTTCCTGATCCTCGGGAATAAAATCGAAAATCGTCAGCGCATTTTCAACCGATTCCAGCTGTTTTAGCTTCTGTGCCATTGCAAGCGCCTCCTCCTTGGTGTTGGCCAGCACCGTTAAGGTCATCGGCGACGTGTCCTTGGTTTTTAGCAATTCCTTGAAGGTGGCGACAGACTCGCTGTTGGGATCGCGCAAATTGATCGGGTTAATGTCGAAGCGGGCCTGCGTCAGCAAGCCGAGGCCCGCAAGTATCAGCGCGAGCGTCGTCCATTTGACAAGCGCCGCATGCCGCATCGGAAAGTGGTAAACCCAATCCGGAAATAGACCCTCAGCTGCCGCGGCCGGCGGCGAATACTTCAACGGAAACACTTTCAACAACGCCGGCAGCGCTGTCAGCGTAATCAGCAGCGATATCAATATCCCCACGCCGGCGATGATGCCCAGCTCGGAGACGCCGGTATAGGCCGTCGGGATAAATGCAAAGAACCCCGCCGCCGTGGTAATCGCGCACAAAGTAATGGAGGGCGCCACTTTGTGCACCGCATCGGTCAGCGCCTGCTGCCGGGATAATTGCTTTTGTAATAATTCCCGGTAGCGCAGGCATAGTTGAATCGCGTAATCAACGCCGATGCCGATATACAAAGTTGCAAAGGAGACAGAAATAATATTCAGATGCCCGATGGCAAGCGCGGCAAAGCCGGTGGTCAACAGCAAACCCATCAGCAGAACGCTGAGCGTGATCAATGTCAAGCGTATTGAGCGCAGGCCGATCAATAACGCTAAAACGACCAGAATAAAGGAAAACAGCGCAGCCATTTCGGCACTGTAGGTCACACTGACCAGTTCGTCATGCTCCAGCACGACTTCGCCGGTCAGGCGTATTTGAACGCCGGGGAAAGCTTGCTTGGCTGCCTCCACGATAGTGCGCACCGCTGCCAACGGCTTTTCGGCAGGCATTAAGCCTTTAAAATCCAGTTGCGGCTTAAGCAGGATAAAGCGCTGGGTGCTCAAGAGCTGCGGATCTTCACCCAGCATCATCTGCTGCCAGGACAATTGATAGGTTTTGCCATCCAGCACGGCCTGAACCGCTGTGCGGATTTTAGCCAGCAAGGGATTCAAATCGACCGGCAACTCGCGCGCCTCCGTGGTGATAGCCTGTCCGATAATAGACAGCAAACCCTTCAGGCTGTTGTCCTTGGACAGCGTACCGATGAACGGTTGTGCTTCCGCCAGCTTGGCGGCCAATTCCTCGAGAGCGTCAATGTCTTGATACAACAGGCCATGCCGTTCGAAAAAATCCCCCTCGCCGGGAATATAGACCGATTGAATCTGCTGTTTTTGATTCCGAAATTGGCTTCCAAGATAAGTCAGCGCGCGCGAGGTTTGTTCTGGTGTCTGGGCGTCGACAACCACCAATATGGCCTGATCATCCTGCGGAAAGGCCTCAAGGAAGCGTTTTCGATCCTGTTGAAAAGGCAAATCCTCCGACAATATTTTGGTTGTGTCAGTATCAATGCCCAAATGGCCGGCCGCGTAAAACAGGCTGAGCCCACAGCTTATGCAAATCAACAAAATCAGCATCTTTGGAAAGCGCAATAAGCCGTTTTCCAGAGCGACCAGAAAATGAATGCAAATTTCGGAAATCTTTTTCATGCTTTACCTCTGATTTTGTATTCCAGGCAGTGCTTCAAACTACCATCAGCCACCCCCTCAAGACCGCCATTTCTTGAAGGGGCATTTTTTATGGATTTACCCTCATCATTCTACGCGCACTTTTAACCCCATTGTTAGTAGCCGGCTATTCCCGTTCATCGCCTGTGTAACTAACGATTACCACAAGCAATCAGCCGGATAGTGCTACAGGGTGGACTCATGCGCTATGGCTGTGAGTTCCTGCCCTGCATGGTTAGCCAATTCATAAGTTTCCTATGCAAATACTTATCTGTAAAATCTGCCGCTTTATTATTGTCATCGGAGCAACCGCAAAATGGGTAGAGCCTATCAAAACCGTAAAGTGTCTATGGCCAAAACGTCTGATGCCAAAGCAAAGGTTTACAGCAAATATGGCCGTGAAATCTATGTAAGCGCCAAATCGGGGGGCGTTGACCCAGCTGGCAATCTAGCCTTGCGGGGCTTGATCGAGCGCGCCAAGAAAGACCAGGTCCCTACCCATGTGATTGAAAAAGCAATCGATAAAGCGAAAGGCGGTGGTGGTGAGGATTTCTCGCCTGCGCGCTACGAAGGCTATGGCCCCGGCGGCTGCATGGTGATAGTCGACTGTCTGACCGATAACCCTAACCGTACTTTTGGTGATGTACGTCTATGTTTTACCAAAACAAAATGTAAAATTGGCACTCAGGGCACGGTCAGCCACATGTTTGACCATGCCGCCATCCTGGCATTTAAACATGCTGACGAAGACGCCGTTCTTGAGGCCTTGCTTTCGGCCGATGTCGATGTGACCGATATTGAAAGCGATGATGGAAAAGTCACCGTCTTCACGCCCCAGGCCGACTACTTCAAGGCCAAACAGGCTTTGACGGATGCTCTGGGTGAGATTGATTTTGAGGTGGACGAGATTCAATTTCTGCCCAAAAGCGTGACCACGATTAGCGGTGATGATATTCCCCTGTTTGAAAAATTTTTGGAACTGTTGAACGATCTGGACGATGTACAGAATGTTTATCATGATGCCGAGTTTTGACAGTAATGTCTGCTTTATCCGCCAGCCAGCTTGCTGTAAGTTTATGCAGTTATACCGTCCCGATTTTGGCTGAAGCGTTAATTTAATCAGGAAGCCGGATGCCGGCAATACCCTTCGACAGCAATGCAAACATGACGAACCATTAACAGCATCTGTATCTATTGCGGCTCCAGTCCTGGGCGGATCGAGGCATACGCCTCCGCCGCTTGTTCACTTGCCGAAGCATTGGTCAGCCGGAATATCAGACTGGTTTACGGAGACGCCAGTATCGGCATCATGGGCCGGGTGGCGGATCAGGTGTTGAAGTTGGGCGGTCAAGCCAGTGTCTCTGGGTTGCAGCCGAACGCCTGCACGAATGTCAGATGCTGTTTCCGGACGCTAAACTTTCCCCTGCCATAGCGCCAGTACCGGCAGATAAGCCTTTAGCCTACGAAGACATTTTGCGGGACATCATCCGCAGCCGCATGGAGGGGCTTGGCCCTGTCACCTCCGAACAGCTCGCTCAACCTCTGGGGCTCGCGACATCAAAAATCGAGCTGGCATTATTGGCTCTGGAACAGCAGGGCATCGTGCTGCAAGGTCAGTACACGCCCGGCGCACAAGCCATCGAATGGTGTGAACGGGGCTTATTGGCGCGCATACACCGCTACACCTTAAAACAGTTACGCAGTGAAATAGAACCGGTAGCGCCAGCGGACTTTATGCGCTTTTTGTTCCGCTGGCATGGGCTGCATGACCCTGTCGCCGGCGAAGCCGGACTGGCAAAGGTTTTGCAGCAGTTAGAGGGCTGCAACCTGCCCGCTTCCTGCTGGGAATCGGAGATATTGGCCAAGCGGGTAAAGCCCTATTTTGCCTCGGAACTGGATCAACTGTGCACGGCCGGCCGGTTCATCTGGTTACGATTAAAACAGCTTGGCGAACACATAGCCCGAAATCGGCCGGGAAAACCACGCCCATTGCGCTAATCTCGCGCGACAATATGGACTACTGGCGGCATTTGTCACCCCTTCCCGATAAAACCACACTGGAATTGTCCGGCAACGCCCTGAAAGTGCATGGCGCGTTAAAAGAATGGGGGGCCAGTTTTTTTCAGGAACTGATGCGCGAAACCGGATTGCTGAAAACGCAACTCGAAGAAGCGCTGGGTGAATTGGCCGCTTCTGGCTTGATTACCTCCGACAGCTTCCAGGGCCTGCGCATGCTGGTGTTGCCGCAAAAAATCCTGCACCGGCGCAGCAGGCGTTACCCGGCCCATGATCCGATGGCGGCGGCAGGCCGATGGTCATTATTACGTCCGTCCGGAGCCCCCTTTACAGACAGCTATGAACACGTCGAACATATTGCTAGGACTTTGCTGCTGCGTTATGGCGTGGTGTTTCGCAAAGTGCTCGAACGGGAAGAAGGCATCCCCAGTTGGCGGGAACTGCTTTATATCTACCGCCGTCTGGAAGCGCGCGGCGACATCCGCGGCGGCCGCTTCGTACAGGGCTTTGCCGGCGAACAATTCGCCCTGCCCGAAGCGCTCAGCCTGCTAAAAGACATCCGCAAACTTGCCAAAGCAGCCGAATTGACCGTGCTCAGCGCAGCCGACCCGTTAAATTTGACCGGCATCATTACCCCCGGCGACCGGGTGGCGTCTTCAGCAAGCCAGCGCCTGGTTTACCGGGAAGGCCTGCCCATGGCGCATGGCTCGCGCAGCACGATCCATTATCACCAGACTTTCGATGCCGAACATCAATGGCAATTGAGATGGGCGTTGATGGGGAAGTAGGGCTATTGTAGGTTGGGATAACGTAAGGAATCCCAACAATACGGTGCTTTATGTGCTGAGGTTTGTTACCTCACTTCAATGAGCTTAGAGCATTTCAGCCGAAGTGATGGACTTTGGAAAGCTTCGCAAGACTACCGAGTTTGAAGAGCCGTTCTGGATGTGTCATTGCTCTCGGAACTATTCGCTCGCCAGGTGACACTAGGCGAAGGCGGGTGTTCTCGACGCGGAACGCGCTATTGAGCGCAAACGCAATGCGGTACTCCTGCTGCGGAATGTAGAAGCTGAGCTTTGACATCGCAATTTTCTCGGGGAGCGCCCAGTCGACGATTGGTGGTTCGTCAGGTGTGTAGTACTTGACCTCACCATGAACGAGTATCTTGCTTTTGATTGAAGGTCGACGTAACAGGGCGGCGCGAACGCCTGCGATAAATCTGATGGGATTCAGGATTTCCACGCACGCGCTTGCCTGAAATTGTGCGGCTAAGTCTGAACTGAGAACGGTGCTGAGACAGAAGACGAATATGTCATCTTCGTTCGCGGTTGACACGGAAGGAATGAGGCAAAACAACCTTCTGCTGTGTCGCAGTAATTGTGACCTCAAGCCCGTTGTACGGACGATATATCTTCGTTCCTTCAAATTCGTCACCGCGTACCTGGGTGTCTTCGTAGTCACGAAAGTACGACAAAGAGCGAAACAGAACTGCGCCTTTATTGACGAAATCATCAACGTACTTAGCAGGAAGGTACTTGTAGAGACTCGACAAACGAAGGATCTAATCTTTGAGTTAACCAGAGCTCACGTGGCGCGAGAATGGCGAAGCCGACGCACCTTGTAGACCGTCCGTGTTGAACGAGGGGTTAGAAATAAGGTTAATAATCACCCTTCATTGCATAAAATAGATGCCATAATCGATTAGTACGCGTTTCAACTTGTTTAAGGCATTTATATCTTTCAAAAAAGCTTCCATCTTTTAATAGTGTGTATTCTTTTTCGGTGCAAAACCCAACAGAGGTTGCATATCTAAAATTTTCCAAACGAATAATTATGGCAGCGAGCCAAAAAATTATTGCTATCAATAAAGCTATTACTAAGTTTTTCACCGTACGGCTCCATCTATATTTCTAACTATTATTAGCGCGGTAGGATAATGGTATGGCCCCTCCCCTTTCAACGGCATCGCAATGTGCCAAAAACGAGGTGTTATGTATTTCACAGTTCTCTTAGTGAAGATTGGCTATTTATAGTGATATTGCATGCCTTCTTGTTGCTTAAAAAGCTACTTATTGCGAAATAAGCCAAGTTAAAGTTTGGAGATGGGCCTATATAAACCTGTTCAAACAACCGACCATCGTCATGTATGCCAGAAAGTTGAAATTCAACAAATGGAACCAGGGTTGTTCTTCCTTCTCTGAATTTAATTTCAGGGTCTGTGTATTTTTCATAGTACTTCGACACGAGTCGCCACTCGCTTTCTTCTTGAAAGTAGGGATTCTTAATTCGACAAAATGTTTTTAGCAATCTTTCAGAATATTGATTGAAGTAAGAAAGGTATTTTTGATTTGGCGAACGTCCAGTAGTGTTGATCGAGTGTGCGTCAATGACGAAGTTGGCAACAATTGCATCCAGCTCGGCGTTTAAAATGCCAAATTGTTCTTTCTGGTCATATAGGCATTTTATTAGCTCGAAACCTTTTTGTGTTGCTATCTTTTCCAGCCTTTCTTTGCTAAAGCCGATACTAACCCCGGCTTCACCAAACGGTGTATATGCTCTCCATTGACTAAGGAGGTTACCCTTCTCGGTTAATGAAAACACGAATATGCAGTGCGGAAGACCTATTAGCTGGTTCGTCCAGTCTCTCAGCTCGACTAAAAAATCAATAAGGTTCTGGTCCCTTTCTCGTTTCTGGCGTTCAGCCACTACCGTTTTGAATAATTCAGCACCGTACTTAATCTCACTTGCGTCATTCATATAGTAAACATGAGAAATCCTCAGGCGGCTATCCTCCACGATACTGCGAAGATTTTTGTGATTCGTGTAATGGTACAGCACACCATTAGTTTTTGGGTCAATAGTCATAGTCGCTTGTTATTACGCATAACTATTGTTAGCAACCCTAATAGACGTAAGATATTGCGTCTTGCGGTTATCTAATAGGGTTTTAACTTTTAAAATCATAATATTTTCAATTGGTTATTAATTTGATGCATCCTAAAAACAAATGGAAATAACGTCACTTATAAATAAGGTTAATTTAACTGATTCGGAGCTGAAATAATAGTTTAAATACTCAGTTGCCACAACAACGGATTAGCCAATTTATGCTTATTGTCTTCAGAATAAATGCTCAACAATGCGAATGCGCCGCCAAAAACCGATCCAGCGCATTGGCAAAAGCTTGTTTATCCCGTTGCCCAAATGCTGAAGGTCCACCGGAAGCTTGTCCCGTATCGCGCAGCTCGGTCATAAAATCACGCATTGTCAATTGTTCCTTGATGTTTTCAAGGTTATACAACTCGCCTCTGGGGTTTAGCGCATAGGCCTGCTTGGCAACCACGTCGGCAGCCAGGGGAATATCCGCTGTAATCACCAAATCATTGGCCTGACACTGCTGCACAATATAACTATCGGCCACATCAAAACCACCGGCAAACTGGACGGCTTTGATGAATTGGGAAGGTGGCGCCGCTATTAACCGGTTCGCGACCAATACCAACGGCAACTGTCTGCGTTATGTCGCCCGGAATAAAATGTCTTTAATCACATTGGGGCAGGCATCGGCATCGATCCATATTTTCAGGGTCATATTTTTCACCTACAAAAAATTGGGCTTTCAACTCAAGACGGGGCAGTTTAATAACAGGTTCAACATTTCACAGCGGATGCATGGTTAAGCAAAAGCTCCGCTATTTTGCTTCAGTCCTCTGTTGATTCAATCAGATCAGTGCGATCTGTGTTTTCTATGTTGAGTTTTAGACCGGATGGCCTCATATCTTCTATTACTAAACCTCAGCAAAAAGGTCCGCCCATGAGTACGCTGCATATTGTTTGTACCCACTGCGATACGGTAAATCGTATAGCATCCGAACGCCTGAGCCAGAACCCCCGTTGCGGTCAATGTAAGGAGGCTTTGTTTACCGGGCATCCGCTGGAATTAGACGGCCGAAATTTTCAACGGCATATTACCCGTAACGATATCCCTGTTGTTGTCGATTTCTGGGCATCCTGGTGCGGGCCATGCAAGATGATGGCGCCAGCCTATGCCCAAGCCGCTGTGACACTTGAACCGCAAGTACGCTTGGCCAAACTGAATACTGAACAGGAAGAGAGTATTGCAGGTCAATTTAATATTCGCAGCATCCCTACGCTGATAATATTCAAAGCCGGTCGTGAAATAGCCCGCCAGTCCGGCGCCATGAATACTACCGATATTGTCCGCTGGATAAAAAGTCATATTTGAGCCGAATGCAATCTATCGTTGGAGACTTAATGCAACAACTTTGAAAGAGCACAGGAAGCTTAACGCTAACGGGGCGGTGTACGACAACCCCCGCGTAGCCCCTAAAGCATTCCATTACACACAACTTTACATTGATACGGTAAGATAATGAATTTCAACTACTATCATTACCACCGTGAGCTGGGCAGCAGAAGAATTTAAGGACATAGACTTAGGCGACAAGCGTCTGAACAAACGAGCGTATCTCTTGGCAGAACAATTGGCCGCCAAGCCAACGGCGAGTATTCCTGCGGCTTGCGGAGGATGGGCTGAAACGCAGGCCGCTTATAGGTTTATGGCGCAGGATAAAGTGGAATAGACAGATATTCTGGCCCCTCACATTGCTTGTTCGAAGGCGCGAATGCGAGAGCACGACGTGGTATTGTGCCTTCAGGATACGACAGAGTTGAATTTCAACGGCCAGGAAATTGCTGGGCTTGGGCCATTGAGCTATGAAGCGCAGCGGGGTATGTATGTCCATCCTACTTATGCTGTCAGCGTGTCCCGAGAACCTTTGGGGGTTTTGGATGCGTGGATATGGGCGCGGGAGCCCAAAGATGAGTGTGGAGAGCGGGACGGTATTCGGGAAAGCGTGCGCTGGACAGAAGGGTACCAACGCATCGCCGACTATGCCGAAGAATTACCCGACACGAGACTGGTCTACGTTGCGGATCGGGAGTCAGACCTCTTGGAACTGATGGAGACAGCGCATGAATTGGGCTATCCGGCGGATTGGCTCATCCGCTCGAAACATAACCGCAATCTACCGAACGGTAACAAGTTGTGGCGTGACGTAGCCGACGGCGAGGCATTAGGTGAAATTCGTTTCATCCTGCCATCCAGGCAAAATCAACAGGCACGGGAAGTGCGCCAGCACGTCTGGCTAAAGCGAGTCGCGCTGCCTACCAAGCAGGGAGGACAACTTGAAATCACCTGCCTCATCGCGCGTGAAGTCAATGCACCCAAAGGTGTTAAAGCAATTGAGTGGCGTTTGCTCACCAATCGAAATGCCGAGACTTTTGAAGCGGCTGCTGAACTGATTGACTGGTATCGGGCTCGGTGGGAAATTGAGTTATTTTTTCATGTGTTAAAGAACGGGTGCCGGGTGGAAGCCCTCCAACTATCAACAATCGAACGTTTGGAGCTGGCGCTGGCTTTGTATATGGTGGTGTCATGGCGAATTGCTCGACTCATGCGTTTAGGCAGAACTTGCCCTGATCTCAATGCCGAGCTTTTATTTGACCGGGATGAGTGGCAGGGTGCTTTCATTCTCAACAAAAAGAAGCCCCCACAGATGCCACCTACTCTGAACGAAGTCCTCAGATTAGTGGCAATGCTAGGCGGATTTCTTGCCCGCAAAGGCGATGGCGAGCCCGGCGTGAAAACCATCTGGCTGGGCTTACAGCGGGTGATGGACTTTGCTGCTGGCCTTAGCTTTGCGCGGCAGATTCAGGCAGTGTGACTTGTGTGTAATGATATGCCCCTAAAGCCGGAAGGGGTATGTTACCCCTTCCGCAGGGTTTCATGTTTATCTCAAAGATAGCGGGAGCATCAAAAAGTTCGGTACGGGGTTACAAACCCCGTCCCGCGTGGGGACTATTGAATCTTGCAGGATGCCGGGACTGACGTTGGCGAGCAGATGCTGACAGGCCAGCAAGGCTTGCAGCTCCTGGGCGTTGAACCAGAGCCCAGGTAATTCATAAGGGTGTGCGGCATGGGCATGATCATAGCAATAACCCTTGTACTCTCTATGATAGACAATCGGTGCATCCAGCATCTCTCGCATGTACTTGATGATGCGGTCACGGGTAGCTCTTGAGCATTCCAGTTTTTCTTCTATGGCTTTACCGGAAATGGGCGTTCTGCGCTCGCGAAGCAGGCTGTCAAGCCGGTAGATTTTGTCGATGTGGTTCATGGCGGGGAATGCAGTTTCGAAGTCGTGCTTCTACTATAGTTGTCGTGCTTGAAAATACGACCTCGACTGAGAATAAAAGCTGGCTCTGGACCCTTTCAGGATTCGGTAACACATTACTTCCTGGTATGGGCATGTACAGGAGCGGCTGCGATTTAGTTAGTGATAGGGGCATAAATAACTTCCCTAAATTTTCACGGGGACATTTCCAGGGGCTTTTTTAATCGCCCAAGGCGAATGAATTCGCCCCTACGAACTCGCGCCAGCTACGTCTGCAAACAAGAAATCCTGGTAAAAAAACGAGTGCTTTGCGCGCCCCATTTCAGATGCATCATGTAAACGTATGCCATACACGCTACTTGACTACCTGAGCCGCACCACTCCGTTTCCGGGGCATAGCATAGGCAAAGTTTTAGTGAGACTTGACAACAATAATTTTTTGGAGCAACTTCCAACACAGGTCGCCTGTTAGAACACAAGCTATTTTTTGCCAGCCATCAGTAATTTGAAATCAAGGAGCTAAATATAACAACAAAAAAACCGGATCAGCATTACATGGAGTTTATGACTTTATAAAAAACTGAATACTCGAGGGGATACGTCATGACAAACAATGCATTCCAACAAGGCACTTTTGACGGTTTTATAGTCAAAGGTCGCTGCAAAATAACCCAACATGTTTTTCACAAGCCGGAAAGCAAAACCTGGTTCAGCGACAGTGGTCATTTCATGGCTGTGCTGGATGACCCGAGTTTGGCAGATAACGATGGCAAACGTATCCCGGACGAAAAAATACCCAACCTGTACATCGGCAAACAAGCCGCACCTGTTCTGTACACCATCAACTCCGACCATCACGGCAAAATAACCCACGCCATCGACGGCGCTGTGCTGGAAAGAAGCGGCATCAAAGTACATAAAGCCGAAGAAATCGCCATCACCTGGAATTTTTTGGTCAGTGATCATAGACCTGGATTTAACGACTTTGCGGTATGGCAAATTTTCAAACCGGATGGTGCAGAAATTCACCGTCAGATTCTGTACCAAGCGGCTGAAAACACTTTTGCCTGGTCTACTGGCTGGCGATGCTCTAAGTGGCGCTGTCAGGAAGATGCCGCAATCACCATTAGGCTGACCATTGCCAATGGTTACCAGCTCGCTCTGGGCATTGATGAAGACCATACGACACTGAAAAACGCCAGGCGTTTTCCTTCCGGATTGCTGCTGGACGGCATCGAAATCCTCAAAGGCAATTAAGGAGCATGCGTCATGAACTACAAAATCCTGTTTACCCTGGTCGCCTTGCTGTTTACCGCCGGCTGCTTCAATAAGTCCAACACCTCAACCGAAACCAACCAGCGCGTAATCCATGCTGATGTGGTAGCGTTGGATCAGGACATACTATTCAATCGCTTCGGCTCCCACGATCCCTACGGCATGGTTTACGCACTGAAACGCGATGTTGTCAGCAGCAACGGTAACCACCGACGCATTAACTGCCGGCAAGGTCAAGCTGCGCAGCGACAAGCGGCCAAGACCGTTAGTACTCCGCGCCAACGAAGGCGACATTTTGGAAGTGAGCTTCACCAATCTGCTTAATCCGAATCAGCCTGAACTGGCAAACGAAGATCAGGGCGAAGACGCAGAATCGCAACCCATTCCCTCTGATGCCGTCATTATCAAGGCTGAATCCGGCAACCCCTGTGCCGCCCAACGAAGCAGCGGCGCCAAAGACAGCCCGAAAACCCGCTGCGCGTCCATCGCCATGTCTGGGCTCACGCCAGTGGGTAACGCCAACGACGGCAAAATCACCGGCCTGCAAGGCATCCCGCCAGGCGAAACCATTACCTATCGATGGCAGGTCAAGCGCAAAGGCACGTATTTATTTTCCAGCCTTTCCGCACCTTCCGGGGGACAAGGCGACGGCGGATCATTGGTGCATGGCTTGTTTGGCACCCTGAATGTCGAAGCCAAGGACAGCAACTGGTATCGAAGCGCCGTTAAAGAAAGCGATTTAAAGCTGGCCAAAGACCAGGCTCAAGCTCCGGCCTTCATCAATTATGAGGCCAAAGACAGCCAAAACATGCCGGTCTTGAATCTGTTAAAAAACCTGGGGAATAATCATTACGAATTAATCTACAGCCCCCTCGATGCCATTATCGTCGAGCCGGGCAACAAGGCTTTTCGTGAATTCAGCGTCGTATTTCACGATGAATTAAAAACCGTCTACCGGCCCGAATTCGGCATCCTCTCGCCGGCACAAAACGATAAATCGTTAACGCCTTTTTCCAAACAACTGGCCGGGGTGCGCGATGGTTTTGCCATTAACTACGGCGCCAGCGGCATGGGTACAATTTTACTGGCCAACCGTCTCGGTATCGGCCCAGCCAAGGATTGTGTCGACTGCTTATACGAAGAATTTTTCCTGCAATCCTGGGCCAACGGCGACCCGGCATTGCTGGCGAGTTATCAGGACGATCCTTCCAACGTCCATCACAGCTATTTAAACGACCCGGTGCAATTTCGTAATTCTCATGCCGGCCCCAAGGAAACTCACGTGTTCCATCTGCATGCCCATCAATGGGAATCCAGCAGCAGCGGTCACGCCAATTATCTTGATTCGCAAACCATCGGCCCACAACAAAGTTTTGCCTATAAAATCACTCACGAAGGCAGCGGCAATCTCAATCAAACCCCAGGCGATTCGATTTTCCACTGCCATTTGTATCCGCATTTTGCCCAAGGCATGTGGGCTTTATGGCGCGTACACGATGTCTTTGAAGACGGCTCCAGACGTCTGCCCGACGGCGGCGGACTGCCCGGCAGCAGCGATGAAAACCTGGCAGGCAAAGGCACGGATCCGTTGACAGGAGTCAATCAAGGCGGCACACCGATTCCGGCGATTGTACCGCTCCCCCATCTGGCGATGGCGCCCACCCCAAGCTATGGTGTAAAGGGTTTTCCGGGCTATCCGTTTTATATCCCGGGAAAATCCGGACACCGGGTGCCGCAACCCCCACTGGACATGGTTGAAGACGGTGGTTTGGGACGGCATATCGTCACCGGCGGCGAACGCAAGTTTAATGGTGGCGCCACGCCCTTACAGCAAGTTGCCAGCGCTGACATGACCGCAGAAATCACGCGTGCAAATCTGCAACTGTTTCCTGCCGAGGGCACTACGCTGGAAAAAAATGCCATGCGTTTCCATGAAGCTCCAGAACACCTCAGCAAAACGCCGGAAGGCATCGCCAAAGCCTTCGCCGTCAACGGCAAGCAACGCCAGCCTGGCGCACCTTTTGCCGATCCTTGCGGCAAAAATAGAGCAGGCACCGATGTGCCCTACACCACTCGCCGTTATCGAGCTTCGGCAATCGATCTGGACATTAAAACCAATGAACACGGCTGGCACGATCCGCAATCGCGCATCAATGTCCTGGATGACGAAGTGGCCAGTTACGAAAATCACCGCGCCGTGGAAACTGCCGAACCGTTCTTTTTCCGTGCCGAATCCGGCGAGTGTGTGGAATTTCTGCATACCAACCGCAGCCATGAAAAACTGACACGCGACTCCTTTCAAGTTGCCACACCCACGGATATTATCGGTCAGCATATTCATTTGGTTAAATTTGACGTCACCGCCTCCGACGGCTCGGCCAACGGCTTTAACTATCAGGACGGCACCTTTTCACGGGAAGCCATCGACATGTTGACCCGCGCCAGCCACGCCGATAAAAAAGGCTCGGTAGTCGATGAAAATGGCCGTCCTGTCGCTAAACCGCTGGCTGTGAAAACCAAACACAACAAACCGGTGTTTCAAACCACCATCCAGCGCTGGTGGGTCGATCCTTATTTTCATCAAGACGGCATCGATGCAGGGCTGGGCACGGTATTCACCCATGACCACTTTGCGCCCTCTTCAATTCAGCATCACGGCTTTTACAACGCCATGTTAGTGGAACCTAAAGGTTCGCAATGGCTATCCGCCAGCGGCAGAAATCTTAAAGCCAAAGACAAAGCCTGCGGTTTGTTAAAAATCAATGGACTTGACACTGTCTATGACACCCCGAACTGCACCGACTCACAAGCCGTAGGCACCCGGGCGCAAATCGTCAACACCCCGGATCCACATCATCCCGGCACACCGGATAAGCACCATCGGGATACCCGTGAATTCGCACTGGCGATTGCCGATTTTGCACTGCTATACGACCAAAAACGCAGTCAAAGCGCGCATATCCCCTTGCTTATGGAAAAATTTGCCGGGGACTATCACGCCATCGGCGCACGCGAAGGCTATCCGGTCGATCCGCCAGAGCGGCCGGAAGCCATTTCTACCGATCACCACAACCCTTATCTGATCAACTATAAACACGAGCCGATCCCGTTGCGCATCGCTGATCGCGATAGTTCCGGTGATTTTTCATCACTTAAGCAAGAGACCTGTGACCAACATGCCAAGGACAGCAAGCTGTGCAAACCCGGCGACTTGGCGTATGTATTCAGTTCTTTAGCCCCCCATGGCGATCCGTTCCTGCCGCCCTTGCGCGCTTACGAAGGTGACCGGGTGCAAATCCGTTTAATTCAAGGCGCTCAGGAAGTGCAGCACAGCTTTACCATGCACGGTTTAAACTGGAGACGTGAACGATTTAACAAGGATGCACCGTGGGTGAATGCTCAGGAAATCGGCATTTCCGAACATTTTGAATTACAAACTTTAAATTTGGGCAATACCGGACTGGAAACTGTCGATCATCTGTTTCACAGCGGCTCGCAAGATGCTTTATGGAACGGCAGTTGGGGCCTATTGCGGGTATTTAACGGCACCGATGCGCTCGACCCCGGCAGTTGCAAGGACAGCAACGGCATTTCCGGCGTTGTTTCGGAAAACAATACGTGTAAAGCCGTGGGCGCTAAACGCGCAGATTGTTCGCTAAGCCAAGATCGCCTGGATCAGTGTCATCTGCAACCACTGCCGTCCAGACCGCAAGGCAAAGTGCTGGCCGACAAGGCTGCTGCGATTGCGGCAACCGGCGGCTGCCCTGCCCATCTGTTTAATCCGGAAAACACGCAGGAATTTTCTGTTGAGGCCTGGCAGGTTAAAGATTTGTTTGGCGGCAAGGAAGTTAAAGCGCATTACGACCGGCAATCCGGCGTGTATGATCCGGACGCACTGGTTTATATACTGGCTGCGGATAGAGAAAAACTGCAAGAGGACCCTCAGCCATATCAGCAAGGCCAAAAAAGTATTGAGCCCTTGGTTTTACGCGTCGAATCCGGCAAATGTCTGAGCGTGACGCTGACCAATAAGCTGCCAACAACTTTGGACGATGCCGACGGCGATGCGCTGATGCCGAAAATCACCTCGTTGAATGTCGACCGCGGTTTAAGCAACTATAAAACCGTCCCGCCATCCAACCGCGTCAGCCTGCATCCGCAACTGGTCAGTCATGACGGCGAAACCGGCGACGGCGTGATAACGGGATTTAATCCGGTAAATAATGTGTACGCCAGACCAGGCGAATCGGTAATCTACCGCTGGTATGCAGGTATCCCGGAACTGGACGAAGACAGCAGCCCAGAGGACTACAACTTCGAACCCTTCAAGGATACTACGGTGGCGGCGCTCACATCAGCCGACGCCATCGGCCAGGGCACACATGGTTTGGTGGGAGCCTTGGTGATCGAACCACCCGGGGCTAAAGTCGAATCTGATCAGGATAGTCATTTGTCGGCGAGAGTGACTTATCCGCAAAGCGGCAAACAGAAGAGTTATCGCGAATTTGTGGTGCTTTATCAAGATGGCTTGAACCTCCATCAAAACGGCACCGCAATTCCCGACTGTTTCATCTGCGATGATTCCTATGACTTGGGCGAACATGCGATGAATTATCACAGCGCAGCCTTCTGGCAACGTCTGGGCTTACAAACCAGGGGTGAAAAAGGCTTTGATCTGAATGCTGTGGCGTTTCCGCCAGATTTTTTCGATCCCGGCTACCGGCCACTACCATTTAAGGATTTTATCGCCAAGACTGGCGAAGAGTTGCGTTTCCACGTCGTCCACCCCACTGGACGGGCCCGGCAAAGAAGCTTTCAACTCTACGGACACACGTTTAAGGCATGGATACCCGGCTATGGTTCGCCATCGACGGTGTTGATGGCGCCTGGCAAAGCCGAAACCGTGGTGGTAGCAGAGGCCAAACCCGGCACCTGGTTGTTCAGAGACGGCCCTGCCCACATTTTCGCCAACGGTTCGTGGGGGCGGCTTGTTGTTGAATGATGCCTGAATGACGGCTCCCGGTCAGTCTCAGGATCGGGAGCAGTTGTTTTGTCAATCCGGTTTAAGCAAAACTCGCAAGACAGGTCGATGACGCATTGCGGCTACTATCTGTAAATATTAAGCGCCGTGTTACCCACTCATTGACTTACACCTTTTTTCCGCATCCCTTATCAACGCTTGCAAACAAGTAATCCAGCAAAAAAAAACGGAGCCCGAAGGCTCCGTTTTTTATCATTCTTCCGCCGCGACGTTAATTTTCTTGGGTTTAACGGCTTCCCGCTTGGGAATCACGATTTCCAGCACGCCATGTTTGGATTTGGCGCTGATGGCATCGGGGTTGGCGGTATCGGGCAGGCTGAAGCGGCGATAAAATGAGCCATACGTCCGTTCCACGCGTTTATAGCCTTCCTTTTCGGTCTTGGCTTCGGTTTTCTTTTCGCCTCGGATGGTCAGTACGCCATCTTCCATGCTGACGTCGATATCTTCGGGTTTGACGCCCGGGATATCCGCTTCCAGGACGAATTTATCACTCTCTTCCTTGATGTCAACGGCGGGCGCCCATTCGGCGGTGGAAATCGAGCCTTCACCAATGCCGCCTTCATGCGCGCGCTCCAGTTCTCTTTGTAACTGATTCAGTAAGCCCCAGGGTTCATAACGAGTAATAGCCATAATAGCCTCCAGATAAAGTAAGTAGAGTTAAACAAACACACTGAAAAAACCGTTTCAATCCGGTATTCGCTTTATGACATGGGGGCACTGATTCTTTTTTCAAGTCGTCCGGCCAATCAACCCACCCAAACCCTGGCATTTCGGAACATGCGCATCCAGGCGCCGTATTCGTTCCAGTCATCGGGATGCCAGGAATTTTGCAAGCTTCTAAAGCAGCGCTCGGGATGCGGCATCATGATAGTAAACCGTCCGTCCGTCGTCGTGAGTCCGGTAATACCGAAAGGCGAGCCGTTAGGGTTGGCCGGGAATTCGGTAGTCGAGTTCGCCATAGTTATCAACATAACACAAGGCCACCGCACCGGCTTCAAGCGCGTCAGCAGGGTCTATTGCAAATTCGGCGCGGCCTTCGCCATGGGCAATGGCCACCGGCATTCTGGAACCTGCCATGCCGGCAAACAGAATCGAGGGCGATTGCTGCACTTCAACCATGGCCACGCGTGCTTCGAACTGTTCGGAGCTATTGCGCATAAAACGCGGCCAGTGCTCGGCACCGGGGATGATGTCCTTTAAACCGGACATCATTTGGCAGCCGTTGCAAACGCCGAGTCCAAAGGTATCCTGGCGCTGGAAAAAGGCGGCAAATTCATCGCGGGCGCGCGAATTAAACAGGATGGATTTGGCCCAGCCGCCACCGGCGCCCAGCACATCACCGTAAGAGAAGCCGCCGCAGGCCACCAGGCCGGTGAAATCGCTCAAACTCACGCGGCTATGAATGATGTCGCTCATGTGCACGTCGACGCTGGCAAAGCCGGCGCGATCGAACGCCGCCGCCATTTCGACATGGCCGTTGACGCCCTGCTCGCGCAGAATGGCGACTCGGGGTTTGGCCGTTGCAATAAACGGCGCGCTCACATCCTCGTTGACATCAAAGCTTAACTCGACATGCAGACCCGGATCATCATCATCGGCGAGACGTTCAAACTGCTGGCGCGCGCAGTCGGGATTATCGCGCAAGGCTTGCATCCGGTAGCTGAGTTCAGACCAGTAGGTCTGCATTTCGGCACGGCCGGCCGAATAAAGAGTTTTGCCGGCATGGGCAATGGTGAGCTGCTGCTGTTCAAGGACTTGCCCAATCACATGCGTGCAGCCAGCCAATCCCGACTGATTTAACAAGCCGACAACTGCCTCCGCATCGCTTTGCCGCACCTGCAGCACGGCGCCCAGTTCCTCGTTAAACAGCGCCGCCAAGGCATCGTTGCCCAAACACTCCAGTTCGATAGCCGCACCCAATCGACCGGCAAACAGCATTTCCGCGACCGTGGCCAGCAAGCCGCCATCGGAACGGTCGTGATAGGCCAGTATTTTTTCTTGGCTGTTCAAGGTTTGCATCGCGTTGAAGAAGGCTTTAAATAATGCCGGATCATCGAGATCGGGGCAGTCATTGCCCATTTGTTTGTAAACCTGCGCCAGCACCGAAGCGCCCAGGCGGTTTTTGCCCGCGCCCAGGTCGACCAGAATCAGTACGCTGCCGGCATCGGCCTGCCGCAACTGCGGGGTAAGCGTTTTGCTGATATCAACAACCGGCGCAAACGCGGTGATGATCAGCGACAACGGGGAAGCCATGGTTTTTTCGCCGTCCTGATCTTTCCACACGGTTTTCATCGACAGTGAATCCTTGCCCACCGGAATGGCGATGCCCAGCTCCGGGCACAAGTCCATGCCGACGGCCTTGACCGTATCAAACAACGCAGCATCTTCGCCTTCATAGCCCGCGGCCGCCATCCAGTTGGCGGACAGTTTAATGTGGTGTAGCGATTCAATGCGCGCTGCGGCCAGATTGGTCAGCGCCTCGCCTATGGCCATGCGCCCCGAGGCCGGGGCATCGATCACCGCAATCGGCGTGCGTTCGCCCATAGCCATGGCCTCGCCGCTCAGGGCATAAAAGCCCGACGCGGTCACTGCCACATCGGCCACCGGCACTTGCCAGGGCCCGACCATTTGATCGCGCGCTACCAGCCCGGTGACCGAGCGGTCGCCGATATGAATCAAAAAGCTTTTATCGGCAACGGCTGGAAACGACAAGACGCGCTTGACGGCTTCATCAATGGCTATGCCGCTAATATCCAGCGCGGTCAAATCGGGCTGGACATGCTGCACATGACGATGCATTTTCGGCGGCTTGCCGAATAACAGGGACATCGGAATATCCACCGGCTTGTCGCCCAGCCAGGCGTCATTGAGCACTAAATGCTCTTCTTCTGTCGCTTCGCCGATCACGGCATACAGGCAATGCTCGCGCTCGCAAAACGATTTGAACAGCGCCAGTGATTCGGGCTTGATCGCCACCACATAGCGCTCCTGCGCTTCATTGCACCAGATCTGCATGGGCGACATGCCTTTGTCGGCATTGTGCACCTGGCGCAATTCAAAACGGCCGCCGCGTTCGCAGTCATGAATGATTTCGGGCACGGCATTGGATAAGCCGCCTGCGCCTATGTCGTGGATGGAAACAATCGGGGTTTCGCTGCCCAGCGAATTGCAATGATTGATCACTTCCTGACAGCGGCGTTCCATTTCCGGGTTCTCGCGCTGCACGGAGGCAAAATCGAGGTCTTCGGAACCGGCGCCCGAAGCCTGTGAAGACGCCGCGCCGCCGCCCAAACCGATCAACATGGCGGGGCCGCCCAGGATGATAATCAGTGAGCCGGCCGGAATTTTCTGTTTTTTGACCAGCATCGGACGGATATTGCCGACGCCGCCCGCGATCATGATGGGTTTGTGATAGCCTCTGAAATGATTAGCCTTATTGCCGGGCGCGGGCTGCTCGAAGCTGCGGAAATACCCGGCCAGATTGGGCCGGCCGAATTCGTTATTGAACGCCGCGCCGCCAATCGGGCCTTCCAGCATGATGTCCAGCGCCGAAGCGATGCGTTCAGGCTTGCCGTTATCGTCTTCCCAGGGCTGAATGTAGCCGGGGATTTTCAGATGCGACACCGAAAATCCGGTCAAGCCGGCTTTGGGCGTGGAGCCCCGGCCGGTGGCGCCTTCGTCGCGGATTTCGCCGCCGGAACCGGTGGCCGCGCCCGGATGCGGGGAAATGGCGGTAGGATGATTATGGGTTTCGACTTTCATCAGCACATGCGCGTCTTCTTCGACATAGCCGTAGTCGCCGGTAGTGGCGTGACGGATAAACACCTGTGCTTTGGCGCCTGCAATCACCGAGGCATTATCGCTGTACGCCGACAGAATGCCTTCGGGGCTTTTCTCGGCGGTATTGCGTATCATGCGAAACAGCGTGTGCGCCTGCTCGACGCCATCGATGGTCCAGTCGGCATTGAAATATCTTGTGCCGGCAATGCTCGGAATTGGCCTGCGCGAACATCATCAACTCGACATCGGTCGGATTTCTGCCGAGTTTCTGGAAGCTGCCGGTCAGATAATCGATTTCATCATCAGACAAGGCCAGACCCAGTTCTGAGTTTGCCTTAACCAGGGCCTCGCGTCCGAATTCGATAATGGCAACCGTCTGCAAGGGCTTGGGGTCATGATGAGCGAACAAATCGGGATCGCTATCGTCGAGCACGACCGTCTGGGTCATGCGGTCATGCACTAAAGCCGCGATGCGCTGTTTGCTGGCAGCCGATAGCGGCGCAGCCACCTCCAGCGCATATTCAATACCCCGCTCGATACGATTGACTGCCGTCAATCCGCAGCGCTCGGCAATCTCGCTGGCCTTGCTGGACCACGGCGAAATCGTCCCCGAACGCGGCACCACCAATACATGCTCTGTACCCCTGTGGCCAGTGGATGGCGCAGAACCGTATGCCAGCAACTGGTTTAGAATCTCCGTTTGGGCCTGATCAAGTTCCTGTTCAAGATCAACAAAATGCATAAACCGGGCCGAGACAGCCGTGATGCCGGCCTCGGCAGCCTGCAGTTCGGTCAGTAATTTGTTAACGCGAAAATCAGACAGCGCAGAGGTTCCAGGGATTTTTAGCATGAGCGTCAGACGAGTAAAGATTTAGAAAATAGACAGGTAAGGGCGGCCGCCCTTACCCGCCTTGAAAAGAGTGCGGAAGTTAATCAGCCTGCTCGGACTGATTGGCGTTAATGGTTTCCTGCAACAGGGTCAACAATCGTAAACCGGCACCTTCCGATAAAGGCTGCAGATTTTCATCGAGCACAGCGACTTCGGTCTGCTGCTTATTTTCGACCAGTTTGATGCTGTATTCCTTCTCATTGCCGCCGCGCATGCCTTGGAATATAAAAACCAGCTCATCCCAAAATGATCCGTCTTCGACGGCTTGCTCATCGGGGTCGTACTGGACACGGAAAAGCCCTTCTTCCTGATTACGATAGGTGACTTCCAGTGATCGGCGGCTTAAAGCCCTGCCCACCTCGCGCCAGGCTCTGGTCATCGATGCGCCGATACGCAAGCGGGCTTCGCCATTATCAAACTTGACCAGTTCAGCCTTGATGTCTTTCGGGTTGATCACGGATTCAACCACTTCCGCCGCCTCCTCCACCAGCTTGGCCACGGAATCTGTAGTAGAGGCCGGGGCTGGAGCAGGTGCAGGTGCCGCCTGCCTATCCAAATCGGCCGGTAAAATCAGTGCTGGAATTTCAGTGGTAAATTGATAGTCTTTTTCCTTGTCCGGAAAATAATTTTTTATGGTGCTGCATGCCGATAGAACAAGCGGCAAAGCGGCAATTAGTAAGCGGGTAGCAGTGTTGATCTTCATCATTGGCATCAAAGAACTTCGGCCTGACGCAGGGCAGCGCGCACGGCGTCAAAACAGTCTTCCGTCAGCCAGGTCAAAGGTAGGCGTATGCCTTTGCGCATCAAACCCATTTCGACCAGGGCCCATTTCACCGGAATCGGATTGGACTGAATAAACAGATTTTTATGCAAGCCGGTTAATTTTGTATCGATGGCCAAGGCGGTTGCATTATCCCCGTTGATCGCGGCCATGATCATGTCATGCACCAATCTGGGTGCCACATTGCCGGTGACGGTAATCGTTCCGTTGCCGCCGAGCAGACAAAACTCGCGGCTGCTGGCATCGTCACCGGTATAAATCGCAAATTCGGCGCTGGTTAAGTCACGGATTTTCTTGATCCGAGACAGATCGCCGGTAGCCTCCTTGACGCCAACGATGTTTTTGATATGCGACAACCGGCCAACAGTTTCCGGCAACATATCGCAGGCAGTACGTCCCGGGACATTGTATAAAATCTGCGGAATATCGACGGCATCGCTAATGGCTTTATGATGCAGATACAAGACCTTCCTGGGTCGGCTTGTTGTAATAAGGCGTCACGATCAGACAGGCATCAGCACCAACGGCTTTAGCCCGGCGGGTCAGCGTAATGGCTTCAGTGGTCGAGTTGGCGCCGGTGCCGGCAATCACCGGTATTCTGCCGTCGGCATAATCGACAACCGATTGAATGACATCACAATGCTCGTCTTCATCAAGCGTCGCCGATTCACCGGTAGTACCCACGGCAACCAGCGCATCGGTACCCTGCGCGATATGAAATTCCACCAGTTTTTTCAGACTGTCCTTGTCCACTGCACCGCTTTCGTCCATTGGCGTTACTAAAGCTACGATACTACCTTGAATCATGAATTCACTCGATCAGAATTGATACAGTTGCAAAGGGCTGCCATTATAACAAGCTAATGGCTAAAACTCAGCCTGAACTAGACAATTTATTGCCGTCTCGCTACTTTTTTGCCAACAAGCGATCCAGGGCATTGGCGAAATCCTGCTTATCCCGGATTCCAAACGCCGCCGGCCCGCCAGAAACCTGCCCGGCACTGCGCATTTCTTCCATAAAATCACGCATCGCCAAGCGCTCCCTGATATTTTCTTTGGTATACAGCTCACCTCTGGGGTTAATGGCATGGGCATGTTTTGCGATGACTTCCGCGGCCAACGGAATATCGGCGGTAATCACCAGATCATTTTCCTGCAGGTGTTTGACAATATAGTTATCAGCCGCATCAAAACCATCCGAGACCTGCACCGATGCAATAAATTTCGATGTGGGTGTTCTTATCAACTGATTGGCCACCACGGTGAGCGTTATCTGCTTGCGTTCCGCGGCGCGAAACAGAATATCTTTGACCACATTAGGGCACGCATCTCCATCAACCCAAATTTTCATCACCCTCTCCAAAGTCCAATCAATTCATGCAAATACCGGCACAATGCATTATAATCCCCGGTTAAATAAACATTTCCCAGGGCCCGCGCGCCTTCCTCATTCCTACAGGTAAATCCATGTCCAATGATGTTTCTACATTACCCTCTTTCCGTGACTTAGCACTGATTGACCCTCTGCTGCGTGCGCTGGATGATGTCGGTTATGAAACACCTTCGCCTATTCAGGCACAAACCATTCCACTGTTGCTGGCCGGCAAGGACGTTCTCGGGCAAGCCCAAACCGGTACCGGCAAAACAGCCGCCTTTGCCCTGCCTATCTTATCGCGCATCGATCTCAAACAAAAAGATCCGCAAGTGCTGGTACTGGCGCCTACCCGCGAACTGGCCATCCAGGTGGCCGAAGCGTTTCAGCGCTATGCCGCGCACTTAAAAGGTTTCCATGTGCTGCCTATTTACGGCGGACAAGACTATAGCACCCAGTTACGCCAGCTAAAACGCGGCGCCCATGTGGTAGTCGGCACGCCGGGCCGGGTCATGGATCACATGCGTAAGGGCACGCTAAACCTGAAAGGCCTAAACTTTCTGGTGCTCGATGAAGCCGATGAAATGCTGCGCATGGGCTTTATCGATGATGTGGAATGGATTCTTGAGCAAATTCCGGAGAAAAGGCAAATCGCGCTATTTTCTGCAACCATGCCTTCGGCCATTCGCAAGATCGCTCAGCAATATCTTAAAGAGCCTGAACACGTCACTATCAAAGTCACCACCGCATCCGCTGAATTTATTCGCCAACGTTATTGCCTGGTCAGCGGCGCACACAAACTGGACGCCCTGACCCGCATTCTGGAAGCAGAAACCTTTGAGGGGATGATTATTTTCGTCAGAACCAAAACCGCAACCGTTGAGCTTGCCGAAAAACTGGAAGCGCGCGGCTATTCCGCCGCTGCCATCAATGGCGATATGTCGCAAGCACTTCGGGAACGCGCTATTGCCCATCTGAAAAACGGCAAACTGGACATTCTGATTGCTACCGACGTCGCCGCGCGCGGCCTCGATGTCGACCGCATCACCCACGTCGTCAATTATGATATTCCCTATGATACCGAATCCTATGTTCACCGTATCGGCAGAACCGGCCGTGCAGGACGTACCGGCGATGCCATTCTGTTTATTGCGCCCAGAGAAAGAAAACTGCTGGGCAATATCGAGAAAGCGACCAAACAAAAAGTTGAAGAAATGGGCATGCCTTCCACCGAGATCATCAACAATAAACGAATCGCCCGTTTTAAACAGAATATTACCGATACTCTGGCCGCCGAAGAACTCAGTTTTTTCAGTCAGCTGATAGAACAATACCAACAGGAGCACAATGTCACGGCGCTGGAAATAGCCTCTGCGCTGGCCAAACTGGTGCAAGGAGAAACGCCGCTGTTGATGCAAAATCTGCCTAAAAAAGCCACCGACAGCAGAGACGACAGGCCGGCAAGAGACGATCGGTTCTCACGATCTGACCGGCCGCAAAGAGACCATAAACCCAAACGTGCATTCGGTAGCGGTTCAACTATTGAAATGGAAATGTACCGCATCGAAGTCGGCCACAATCACGGTGTTAAACCCGGCAATATCGTCGGCGCCATCGCCAACGAAACCGGGATTGATGGCGAACATATCGCCCGCATCAACATTGAAGACAGCTACAGCACGGTCGAATTACCGGCCGGCATGCCCAAGGAACTGTTCCAGGAATTGAAAAAAGTGCGGGTTGCCGGTCAACAGCTCAATATATCAAAAATGGACGAGGCCGCTAAAAAAGCGGTCAAAAGCAAAAAAAGAATGAGCTCCACCTCCAAACGGGCCAAGCCCAAAGCCGCTGACTAAGGCAAGCAAAGCGTAGTTTGCTTTTTGTCGTTCCGAGGGCGCGGAACATTAGCACGTTTGTGATAAAAAATATCTTTGTAAGCATGGTTTCTGCTTGCACTCGAAATGACCCTTAAATCAGCACTACGCAGTTAGGCGTTGACAAACCGTCGCCGGTTTACTGAAACAAACCAGTAAACCCGGCGCATTTTGTTTGTTCTCAGCGCGCGCCACACCTGAACTCGCGACTGGCTTTGTCTTTACTAAAAGCTATCTGTGCAGTAGTATTGCTCAAGAATTTTTTTTGCTTGCCTGCTATCCAAAACCTGTGCTTCCTGCCTGGAAATCCAATTCCCTAACGCGATAACAACACTCAAACCCCATGTCCACAAACGAAACCCAGCCCGCGTCAAATTTTATTCGTCATATCATTGATAACGACATCCAGCAGCACAAACATAACGGCAAAGTCATCACGCGATTTCCACCTGAGCCCAATGGCTATCTGCATATCGGCCATGCCAAATCCATCTGCCTGAATTTTGGCATCGCGGCCCTTTATAATGGCAGCTGTAATCTGCGTTTTGATGACACCAACCCGGAAAAGGAAAGCGAGGAGTACGTAGAAGCCATCAAGCGGGATGTGCGCTGGCTGGGCTTCGAATGGAGCGAATTACGCCATGCTTCCGACTATTTTGAGCAGCTCTATGACTATGCCGTTCAGCTCATCGAAGACGGTAAAGCCTATGTCGACAGCCTGACACCCGAGCAAATCAGGGCCTACCGCGGCACCTTGACCGAACCCGGCAAGGAAAGCCCTGACCGAAACCGCTCGATCGAAGAAAACCTGGCATTGTTCAAAGGCATGCGTGATGGCGAATTTGCCGACGGCCAATATGTGCTACGCGCCAAAATCGACATGGCCTCGCCCAACATCAACATGCGCGATCCGACCCTGTACCGCATTCGCCGCGTGCATCACCAGCGCACCGGCCATGACTGGTGTTTGTATCCGATGTATGACTACACGCATTGCATTTCCGATGCCCTGGAAGGCATCACCCATTCCTTGTGCACGCTGGAATTTGAAGACCACCGCCCGCTTTATGACTGGGTATTGGACGAACTGAAAACACCCTGCCATCCGCAGCAAATCGAATTTGCCCGGCTGCAGCTGGAATACACCATCGTCAGCAAACGCAAGCTCAACCAGCTGGTCATGGAAAAACACGTCAACGGCTGGGATGATCCGCGCATGCCGACCATTGCCGGCTTGCGCCGGGCGGGCTTTACTCCCGCCGCCATACGCGACTTTTGCGAGCGTATAGGCATCACCAAGAAGGACTCCTGGATTGAAATGTCGGTACTGGAAAATTGTATCCGGGAAGATCTCAACGAAAATGCCCCGCGCGCCATGGCCGTGCTGCAGCCTTTACGCGTGGTCATTGACAATTATCCCGACGGCCAAACCGAATTTCTGGAAGTCAGCAATCACCCGCAACGGCCTGAGCTGGGCAAACGTGAAATTGCATTTGCAAAAGTCGTGCTGATTGAACAGGATGATTTTGCCGAAATCCCGCCGCCCAAATACAAACGCCTGATCGCGGGCGGTGAAGTGCGTTTGCGCGGCGCTTATGTGATTAAATGCAACGACATCATCAAGGATGACAGCGGCAACATTATTGAACTGCGCTGCACGTACGATCCTGACACGCTCGGCAAAAATCCCGAAGGCCGCAAAGTCAAAGGCGTTATCCACTGGGTTGCCGAACAGCATTCACTACCGGCCGAAGTGCGCCTGTACGACCGTCTGTTCAAGGTGCCCAATCCGGATAATGCAGCGAACTTTCTCGATGCCTTAAACCCTGACTCGCTGCAAGTCCTCACCGGCTGCCGCATCGAAGCCAGTCTGGCCGCAGCAGCGCCTGAAAGCCGCTATCAATTTGAGCGTACCGGTTATTTCTGCCTTGACGCTGTGGACAGCATTAACGGCAAACGGGTATTTAACCGCACCGTAACCCTGCGCGATAGCTGGGAAAAAGACTGAGCGCGGCTATCTTGGCTCAAGTCTCATGAATATCCACGCAAGACCAAGTCCTATCGCCCCTGATTCGCCGGCGATAGGCGCCAGCATCGCGCAGGTATAGCGTCTTTTCAGCTAACCAGGCAAACGTGCTTCAGACGCCCATGCAGCGGCGGCCTGCGAATTCCATACACAATTGCTGGTCCACGGACCGGCTCAAAAAAATCAACCGCCAAGCGTGGTAAAGCAAAAATATTTTGCCGAAAAATAAGCAAGGCAAAATCGCCATTTAACTATAAAATACGCGCTAGTTTTTTCCAACTTACCTTGTTTAACCACGGGATCACTATGAACCAAGACGACAGCATCAAACTCGTAGAAAACTACTATGCCGCTTTCAACGGTGGCGACATGGACACTTTCCTGAACCTGCTCACTGACGACGTCATTCATGACATCAACCAGGGCAAACGCGAAATTGGCAAAGAAGCCTTTACCCAGTTCATGGCCTGCATGAACAACAACTACAAGGAACAACTGGTTGACATGGTAATCATGGCCACAGCCGACGGCCGCCGGGCTGCTGCCGAATTTGTTGTCCTGGGTGAATACATTAAAACCGACGAGGGACTTCCCACCGCGCAAGGCCAAAAATACCGTCTGCCGGCCGGTGCCTTTTTTGAAATCCGCGACAACAAAGTGGCCCGCATCACCAACTATTACAATCTGCAAGACTGGATAGCCCAGGTTAGCAAATAACCGCAAACGGCTCAGTTATACCTATCGGATATCGACAGCATAGCAGCTGATTTTCTTGTTGGAAGGCGGACTTTTCCATAAGAATCCAGGTAATCCCCACCACTCTGAAAACACCGCAGACAATCGAGGGCACAGAGCCAAATCAAATCTCTGTGCCCACTATGCATCAAGCCCTAAGCGCCCAACCGCACCATCTTTCTAAGCAAACAAAAAACCATCATCCTCTGTATTCTTTGAATAATTAAGGCAAATTGTTCTTGATTTGCACATAAGTTAACCTAACGGTCATGAAGGACTTTCCATCACCCCGAAAAATGAGCCAGCCTTAAGTCTCTTACATGGACGCCTTTATCCGCCAAATTTTAATCGGATGTTGATTTGAGAGTATAGAAAGCACCCGTACATTCCGACTTTAGTTTCCCATTGAAAACCCCGCGTTCATTAGGCCCGCCCTAAATATTTCGGCAAGATCCTCGAAAGGAAACCAGAAATCCAGGATTTCCTGCATATTTTGGGCTGCGGATGGCCAAAGATCGAACATTCGTCTGAGAGCCAGACGCGCTTCTTGCTCGTTCCCAAGATAGCCGTGAATGACCGCGAGATTGACCTGGAACGGATAGAAGTCGAAGGCGGCGAAGCGGATAATCGAGTTCAACGCCTCAGGGTACTGGCGGCTATGCAGGTGATACAGGGACAGCGCCAGGTAATGCCAGTTCGGATGATAGGGATTCAGCTCCATCGCCTTTTCCACAAACCCCAAGCCCCGTTCCCATTCACCCGCGAGCATCAGATGCATCCCAATGACAGCGAGATTGTCCGGACGAGAGGGCGCAAGCTTCAGGGCATGCTCTGCTATCGCCAGGAACTGCAACTTGTCCTTACGGTAGAACAGCGCCATCGCGAGAATGTAGTTCGCTAGGACGTTGCGGGGTTCAAGGGCAACGGCTTTTTGGGCAGTCCCTAAAATTTTTTCGACGATGCTGGTCAGGGGGGCTGTCTGGTTAAAGCCGAACACGAGCCTCTCCCAAGTAGACGTTGGCCAGAGCAGCCCAGGCATCAGCATAATCTGGTTCCTCTCGAGTGGCATTTTCCAGGGCCTTGCGCGCACCCAGATGTGTGTCAGGGGTGAAACACTCCTGGTATTCGTGATAACGGAATACCGCGAGATAAGTTCCCTTGAGCGCCGCGGGTTTGCGCTTGATTGACCGGTAGATAATGCCGTGCGGATCAAGCAGTGTGGAGGCGACCTTGCGAGCGACTTGCTCTTGAATTTCAAAAAGGCTCGATGAGGACAATCGAGCGGAAAAGGTCTCGCCCCAGTTGACTACGCGAGATTCATCATCCACTAGCTTGAAGCTGATTCGCATATCATCATCGCTCACGCGAATCGTGCCGCGCAGACTGTAGTTGAGTAGATTGGATTTTTGTGAGGCGCTTGAAAAGCGGGGTTGAGTTTTCATTGTGTCAGTCACGCACACGGCGATGAAGTTTTCGTCATAGCTGCTGAGACTGGATACAAGCTCTTCGGCCAAGCCGGCAGAGAGATACCCCAACTCGGAAGCGGAACCGATCAATTCGAGCTTCTCAACGGCTAAAAGAATACGATCGCAACCCTGCCGTGTCTTGAGCTTCGTGCTGGGCGCATGGGCAAATGTCGGCAAATCGCCGCCCTTATTTAGCACTATCCGGATTGGTTCATCCTGGCCTTCCTCGGTGTAATATGCATCGAGCAACCCCCGCAAGCGAACCGCGTTAGTCCGCACGATCGAATCGGTCTGAGGATCGTGACTCGGGCAACGATCAAACACTTCAACACCTAGAGTGTAGGACTTGAGTTGAGTCCGACCTGTCAACTTCGCCTCAACCATGAAGTTAAGCAGACGCTTGATTCTGGGAGACGCTTCGAAGCGTTTACTGGACAGTATCCGGGTTAGGGAATTGCGAACACAATCTGGATCAATATCGGTGTCTTTTATTGTTTTTTGTCACCAAAGTTGTTTCTCCATAAGGGCCTTGCAAGTCAATTTCAGGCATATCTATATCCGCAATCAGACAAGATGTAACAGTTACACGCTGTGTGAAGTTGTCTGCCTGAATTACAATCGCCGCTATGTAGGAGAATGGCCTACTCGCCTAAGAGTCACAAAATACCCGTCTATGAGCAGTTCTGGCAAATCCCTAGCTCTGGCCTGAATCATTAATCAAGGAATATGCACTTCAAATTAATTGAATAATAACTTGCAAATTATTTAAATCAAAATTTTGAATTTTAAGAGGAAAAACTGCATGCGTAAAAAATACGTTCTGGCTTTTGCCACTCTTTCAGCGATGAGCTTTTTGTCTCTGGCTCAAGCCGAAGAGACTCCTCCGGATGATCGATGGTATGTCGCACCTTACGGAACCTTTATCAAATCCGGCGGTGATCGGGGGGCTGATGACGGTTGGGGCGGCGGCATGGGTTTAGGCAAAATGCTTAACGAACACTTCAATGTTGAAGCGAAAGGTTTTTACCAAGGTTTTGGCGGCGATACCGGTAATTGGGATCTGACCGGCGGTTCTGCAGACCTGCAATATTTCATTTATCGCGATACCTTCTCGCCTTATACCGTTGTGGGCCTGGGCGCTATGAATACCAGCCATGGTGGTGATAGCGGCGTGGGCTTTATTGGTGAAGCGGGCGTTGGTTTTACCTATGAGGTTATGGATAATTTTATGCTGCGTAGTGATGTTCGCTATCGTTACAACAACAACTTCAATGCTCAAGTCCAGCCCGACACGGATGAATTCCATGACATGACCGTCAACGTCGGCTTCATCATCCCATTTGGCGACAAACCGGCGCCGGTGGTTGCGAAGGTCGAGACCCCTGCTCCAGAACCGGCGGTAATTGTCGCCGACTGCTCAACGCTTGATGAGGACAACGATGGCGTCAACAATTGCGATGACAGATGCCCGACCTCGTTAAGCGGCATTCAAGTTTCAAAATACGGTTGCTGGATTGTCGACGTCAAGTTCGACAACGATAAAGATGTGATTAAACCGGAATACTATCCGAATCTTGACAACGTCGCCAAGGCAATCAAAAACCACCCTGAAGCAGTGATTGAAGTCCAGGGCCATACCAGTAAAACCGGAGGTTACGAACATAACATGGACCTCTCCGAACGCCGCGCCAAAGCGGTGAAGGAGTATCTGGTTGATGGCCACCACCTGCCCAATGTCACCTCACGCGGTTATGGCTGGACGCGACCGATCGACACCAACGATACCGAAGAAGGCAGGGCCAATAACCGCCGCGTGCAATTGGAAGTTGACGGCACACCGCAGGCTCCGCGATAAGCTATCGTAAGAGAAAGCAGGAATATCTCAAGATTTCCTGCCTTTTTTGCTCGTGACTGAGCCAATGAGAATTTTGTTGAATGCCCTATTTATTTGAGCTTTTAAAAACCAGAGAGGACCCCATATGTATAAATCTGCCATAGTCACCATCGGCGCTTGCGCTTTTTTAAGCGCCCCAGCATTCGCAGCCAAACCCAGTTTTAATTGCAGTAAAGCCACCCATGAGATTGAACAGTTGATCTGTAACGATGACGAACTGGCAGCCCTGGATGTCAGTTTATCCAATCTATACAAGACCGTGTTGAAAAACACACCGTCCGCTGCGCAAAAGCGGCTCAAGTCCGAACAGATCGGTTGGTCGAAAGGGCGCAATGATTGCTGGAAAGCGGACGATAAGCGCGCTTGCGTCAAAGGCGAGTACGAGAGAAGGATCAACGAACTCAAGGACCGGTGAGATTAAACTCATTATTTTGTAACTGTTCAGCATCAAGAAAAATCCTTTCTCCCGCGGGAGAAAGCTTTTGAGCGCTTCGCGCTGAACGGATGAATTTTTTGTATTTATAAATGAGGGAAATAAAGTATGTTCCATAAAGCTAGAAGCAAAATCATTGCCACCGTTATCGGCGGCTTAGCCCTGACAGCAGGCGCAGCGATGGCCGGCCAGGAAGCCAAATTCAAGGATGTAGTTGGCGGCAGCGGTATCAAAGCTTTCGACACCATGACCTCGCGCGGTTTCAAAAGCGTAGAGGACACCCAAACTCCGGACGGTTACTCCGTCACTTGGTGGTTCAATGCAAAAACCGGCCAGTGCATCAATACGCAAGCAAAGAACAACAAGGTGGAATCGGCCGATGCGGGCAAGCATCCAAAATGCGACGAGGCCGCGCAGCAGGCAGGCGGCGGTGAAAAAGCCACCCAAGCAGCATCAACCGAGCCCTCCAAGAAAGCCAAGAAAGCCTGTATGGCCAAATTTGGCGGCAAAGCGACAATTAAAACAGTCAATGCTCTGAAGCCTGGCTGGTGGGAAATCGTATTGACCGGAAAGAAAGGCCGCCAGGTCGCCTGCACGGTCGACGACAGCGGCAAAATCGGCGATTGGGTTGAAATGTAACTTAGAAATGGCGTGAACTGGACCATCTGACAGAACCTTATCGGATTTTTCGCTTGCTCCAGTTCCACCATCCCTATGCTGCCGTGGCTATTGAGCGATCAGTAACATCAACGGCCTAAACCCTACTCTATAAAGAACTTCAATAACATCAAATTTATGGGGAAACTCATGTCTCATTATTACAAAACATTAGCAATGCTCGTCACGGTTGGCTGCCTGGTTACCCTAAGCGGTTGCATTATAGATCCTAATCAGAACACGGCCGGAAGTAACTACCAACCCAATCCCGGCGGAAAGGCTTATGGCGCCGCTTCAGGTTCGTCTGAATGGGATCGCGGTTGCAACGACGCCAAAGGCGGTGGCTATGATCGCAGTGGCAATGCCGGCCAAGCCTATGAAGACGGCTGGAATGCTTGCCGTACCAATGGCAATCAGAGTGGCGCGCAACAGCAAGGCGGCGTGGAAGTAGCCAAGCAAGCCTGCACTTTCCAGTTTGGCCAATCCGGTTATGTGCAGACGGTCACGCCTCTTAAACCCGGCTTTGGGAATTATCGTGACCGACAATTCCGGCCGGAAGGTTGCTTGCACCGCCGACGCCCAGGGCAAAGTCTTGGACTGGGTTTAGATGTGATTTACCGGCGCCCGAGGGCAACACAGCGCGCTATTTGTCATAACCTACAAGCCCGTAGGGCGCAGTAGCATCGTAGGTTGCATTATACGCGCAGATTATTGGCCGTTAAGTTTGTAGGGTGCTTGGGCACGTCGTAACCCAACAAACAGCGTTTAAGGTAGATGTTGGGTTAAGGCGCACGGACGATCAGGTGGCTATCTTATAGGCATTCGCCATGTGCGCCCAACGTGGCTTTTTTTTGCAAGTATATGATTTCAGCCAAGTGGAAGAACTGAGTAATTTTCTTGTGAATAAACCGATGCATATACTGATTGTGTCGTCCGTTTATTTTTTAGTCTGGATCGTGCTGCGCTTTTTCACAAGCCGCATGATTCAGCATCCGAACGCCATTCTTGTACCGGCAGTATTCGCTATGATTTATGCGGGATGGGAGTGGCTTGTCACCACAAAGACTCCCGAAGCGAACATCCGGATCGATTTGTTGCTCATCTGGCCATTACAAGCGATTCTTAGCATTTGGGCACTGATAAAAACATTTCGTCAATGATTGTGCTCTGGCCCGGTTTCAGTATTGTAGGCAGAAATAAGCGCCAGCGTTTCCGGCAAACCTATCCGCCGGAAGCGCCTATCGGCTTATTGCGGCCTACTAACTAATTACTAATTAAATAATCATGACCTGTCGCGTGAATCAGTTAAAACCGGATTTTTTGTGGTAAATCGGCTTATGCTCTTATCATTGTTGATGGCTGTATTTTGCACTGGCGCGGAAGCAGACGCGGATGGCCCGGATTATTGGCGGGTTGTCGGCATCGCAGACGGCGACAACCTGAATATTCGTGCTCAACCCAACGCGCGTTCCGCAAAGCTGGGCGAAATACCTCCAAACGGCAGTTGTATCGCCAATCGCGGCTGCCAAGGCGGGATAAGCTTTGCAGAATACTCAACGCTTAATCCGTCGGAGCAAGCCAATCGTCTAAAGGAAAATCCTCGCTGGTGCCGAATCGACTATCAAGGCCTCACCGGCTGGGTGGCCGGGCGTTATCTCGCCGAAGGCGGCTGCCCATGACTGGCGTTCATAAAACCAAATCCACATTCATGTCTGACGACCGCTTTAAGGGTCTTTTCGCTTTCGAAGGTAGCGATTGGAACGGGGTCAAACTAGGAGTAGCAAAATGAAATCCATTCTAACAGGGGCTTTCCCGCTCTTTCTCCTGTTCGGCATTACCGCCGCTTTTGCCGGAGATATTCGCGAGGTAAACGTGCAGTTCAAGCCCAATGAAACCGGCACGAAGATCAAGGGCTCGATTAAAGGCCGTGAGACTCTCGATTACCGCTTGAGAGCTAAGTCGGGACAGCGGATGACGGTCAGCATGGACACCAACAATTTGAGCAATTACTTCAATGTGCTTCCGCCCGGCTCAGAAACAGCCCTATTCGTCGGTTCCACCTCGGGCAACAGATGGACGGGCACGCTTCCAACGGACGGCAACTACACAGTCCGCGTCTACCTGATGCGCAGTGCCGCACGCCGGAACGAAAAAGCCAAGTACACGCTATCAATCGACATCGCCAGCGGCGAATTGGGAAATGCACCATCAAGCGATGCCAAGGTTCCGGGAACGCCGTATCACGCTACCGGTAAGGTGCCTTGTTCGATCGGCCCCGACCCGAAAGGCTCGGCCCAGTGCGAATTCGGCGTGATCCGAGGAAAACCGGGTAAGGCCGAGGTCCATGTCACGCCTCCTGGGGGCGGGACGCGGGTGCTGAATTTCACCGGCGCAACGGTGACAATAGCCGACCCCAACGCGCGCCTCAAGGCGTCGAAGTCGGGCGACAACTGGTCCATTAACATTAACGACTTCGAATACTATGAGCTACCCATGGCGGTGATAGACGGTGGTTGATAGGTCTTGATTGTTAGCCAGGGTTACCGGTTACTGCGGAAAGGAGAAAGAGGAAAAGGCTCAAGTCTTTCGATCACGTCGACTCGACTGTGTTTTTGTCATGTTATCAGTCACTTGTCCCCTGGGAATTCAAGCGATATGTCTTGTGATGACTGTAATTCCATATACAGGCCGGTAAAACGACGGAAATTTGTCGGTGCATCGAATTTGAATATCTTGCCCTTCACAAAGACCTTTGTCGGTCTCTGTGCTCTTGCGTTCGCGAGAAACACTTTAAGCAGATCGTCTCGCCATGCATCGTTGGGAACATGCACCGAGAACGAATGCCCCGCTTCATCATCCTCGTTGGCTTTTACTATGAAAGATGCCCTGTGCGGGAGGCGAGCGCGAGCCTGACCTAAACAGGTCTTAAAAATGATGTTTGACGACACACCCGTTAGGGCGCGATATAGCCGTATTGAATGAGCTTCCTGATCCAGCGCGGCGCATTGCGCTGGACAGTCAGTGCTTCGTAGTCCGTATCGGCATCCCGGTAATAATCGCCGCGCTGGATCAACAAAAACACGGTTTTCAGTAATTTGTGGGCGATGGCAAAAATAGCGCGCTTTCGTCCGCGTCGTATCAGCAAGCCCTTGAACTTTTCCTGCAAGCTGCATCGGGTTCGGCTGGCGGCATTGGCGGCTTCGCACAAAATGCGTCGCACATAAGGATTGCCTTTGCGCGCCCTGGCCGAGTGGCGTTTACCGGCCGATTCGTTTTGGCCGGGACAGACGCCGGCCCAGGAGGCCAGTTTATCGGCTGAGCCAAAGGCACTCATGTCGTCGCCGATTTCGACCAATAGCATCGCCGCGCTAAATTCGTCGATACCCGGTATCGTTTGTAAATTTTGCAGTATCACTTGATAGTCACTCAAATGCTTCAGCAGGGTTTGCCGAAACCGCAGGATACGCGCTTCCAATTCGTCGATATGTATCATCAGCTCGCGGATGACAAAACGGTGACTGTCCGACAAATCGCCCTCCAAGGCCTCGCGTAATTCGTCGGGCGTGGCTTTGAGACGCGAATCGGCATGGGTCAACAATTGCTCGGGCGTTTCGCCGTCTAGCAATCCCGTAATCATGGCTTTGGCCGATTTGCCATACACATCGCTGACCACGACGGACAGGCGGATGCCGGCGTCGGTCAACAGTTTATGCAAGCGGTTTTTCTCGCCAGAGGCGATGCCGGTCAACTTTTGCAGTTGCCGGGCGATCAGGCGATAGTCCCGAAACTGTCGAGGCGGTACGAAGCCCCCTCGCAACAAACCGCTTCGGGCCAGAATGGCCAACCACTGGGCGTCGTTGATATCCGTCTTGCGTCCAGGGACTTGTTTGACGTGGCGAGCATTGACCACGGCCAAATTCAAACCATACCACTCGAGTGCCGTATAGGGACTCTTCCAATAAATGCCCGTACTTTCCATCACCACCAGTTCCGGATGAAAGGACGCTACCCACGCCGCCATTTCACGCCGATCCCGTTTAAAGCCACCAAACTCGCGCACTTCAGTGACGACCTCGCCCAGGTCGTTTTCAGACAAGACACAGACGGTCAGCTTGGCTTGGTGTACATCCAGCGCCGCCACACAACGATAGACTGCAGTTAATTCCATCATGACCTCCCAGGGTGTAAACTTGATGCTCAGGGAGGCGGCGGATGTCAGACTGAATTCACCTTCAGGCTTGAACAGCCCGAGGTCTTATTACTGTGCGATCTCTTACGATTTATGCCGGGGTACGAGTCAGTCCGACGGGTCACGTTAGGTTTCAGGATTAAATCTCTAAAAATTTGATCGACCTCTGCCCGCCGCCTCCCGCATAGCATCTTTCATTTTCCGGGGTGATGCAGCTTTTTTTTCATGATCGTTAGATTGAAACTCCAGGTTGTGGCACTTGGTTCATCGCCGCTCCACCAATCTTCAAGAATTTTTTTTGCACCATCATCCCCATAGATGTTGCTGTGGTCTACGAATCCCCATACCATAATTTCCTGGCCATGTACTTTGTGCATTTCCTCTCCGTTTCTGGCGAATCCGTTCTGGCTAATTGACGATGCCGCGATATAGTCGTCTCTCTGTTCGTGACATCCAGTCATTAAACAAGAATTGATCAGCGTGATTAGTGACAGATGGATGAAAAAGCATCTCTTTTTTCCACATAAGCGCCCGTTTTTCCAGTTAAATTTCTCGGCAAAAATAGCGACTCTCCGGTAACCGCAGGAAACGCAAACAATAACGGCTCGATTACATTCCTAATGCTCTGCAAGTTACCTGCAACAGTCCCAACAGCTAACGAACCAAACTCAGCAGAATCCCTGCAGCGACAGCTGAGCCAATAACACCCGCGACATTTGGGCCCATAGCGTGCATCAGCAGGTAGTTATGCGGATTGCTTTCCAGCCCCACTTTATTAGCCACCCGGGCAGCCATCGGCACCGCCGAGACACCCGCGGCGCCGATCAGGGGGTTGATCAGGGTCTTGCTGAATTTGTTCATTATTTTCGCCACAACCACACCTGAAGCGGTGCCAATGGCGAACGCAGCCGCCCCCAGGGCCAGAATCCCCAAAGTTTCCAGTTGCAAGAAAGCCTGAGCACTGAGCTTTGATCCCACGGATAATCCCAAAAAAATGGTAACAATGTTGATCAGTTCGTTTTGTGCCGTTTGACTCAAGCGCTCTACCACGCCGCAGGCATTCATCAGATTACCCAAAGCGAACATGCCCACCAAAGGCGCGGCCGAAGGCAGCAGCAAGGCTGTCAGTAGAATCAACATCAGCGGAAAAACAATTTTTTCGGTTTTGCTTACCACCCGCATTTGCTGCATTTCAATTTTGCGCTCTGCCTCAGTGGTTAAGGCACGCATGATTGGAGGTTGTATTAACGGCACCAGCGCCATGTAAGAATAAGCGGCGACTGCAATCGCGCCCAACAGATCAGGCGACAGCCGCGAGGCGACATAAATGGCAGTTGGGCCATCAGCGCCACCGATAATGGCAATGGCGGCGGCATCCTTTAAGCTGAATTCCAGGCCGGGGATGACGTTTAACGCTAAAGCGCCGAGTAGCGAGGCAAAGATACCAAACTGCGCTGCCGCACCCAATAACAGTGTCTTGGGATTGGCCAGCATCGGGCCGAAATCGGTCATCGCCCCCACCCCCATAAAAATCAGCAGCGGGAAGATGCCTGTTTTAATGCCAAAATACAGGTAGTACAGGATGCCGCCTTCTTCGGCAATACCGGCCACCGGAATATTGCTAAGAATAGCGCCAAAGCCAATAGGCAGCAGTAATAGGGGTTCAAAATTCTTTTTGATGGCCAGGAACAGCAGTACAAAGCCGACCAGCATCATGAACACCTGTCCGGCGGTTATGTTGTATATACCGGTGCTTTGCCAAAGTGCAATGAGATTTTCCATGTAATGTCTCTATTTTGGAATGATGCAGAAAACAGGACGATCCGACAATCGCCCTCTATGTGTCCCTAGCGAGGGGCTAATTACAAAGACACCAATGCATCCCCGACCGCGACGGCGGCACCTTCCTTGGTGTGAACGGCGCTGACAATACCGGCAGTTTTGGCGCGGACTTCGGTTTCCATTTTCATTGCTTCCATAACCACGACAACATCACCCGCAGCCACGAGACTGCCTACATTGACCAAAATTTTCAAGGTGGTACCCGCCATGGGCGCTGCAATAACGGCACCGCTTCCTGCCGCCGGCAGGGTACTGGACGCCAGGGGCTGAATATTCAGCGCGGCTCCGCCGGGACCTACGGCAACATTGAAATTTCTGCCGTCCACGTTGACGCTATAGGTTTCCACCGCATTGTTGGCGCTCTTGGCTTGGGCTGACTTGGCAGCGGTAAACGCCTGTTGATCCGGCGCAGACTCGAAAGCATTAGGATTACCTCGGTTGACCAGAAATTTCCAGCCGGCTTGTGCGAACAAGCCATAGATCAAGGCATCTTCCTCGATATTGTCAGCCAGCTTAACACCTTCAGCCTTGGATTTTTCCTGCACTTCGGCCACCAACCTGGCCATTTCCGGCGCTAATAAATCAGCCGGCCGGCAAGTAATCGGCTGCGCGCCGTTCAGCACCCGCTCTTGCAAGGCCTTATTAACCGGCGCAGGGGTGGCGCCATACTCGCCTTTCAAGACACCGGCGGTTTCTTTGGCGATAGTTTTGTAGCGCTCACCGGTGATCACATTAAGTACCGCCTGGGTGCCGACAATTTGCGACGTTGGCGTCACTAGCGGGAGAAAGCCGAGATCTTCGCGCACTCGCGGAATCTCTTGAAGAACGGCATCAAATTTGTCTTCCGCGCCCTGCTCTTTGAGTTGGCTTTCCATATTGGTCAACATGCCGCCCGGCACTTGCGAGACCAGAATGCGCCCATCGACACCTTTCAGGCTGCCTTCAAACTGGGTATATTTTTTCCTGATGCCTCTGAAATAAGCAGCAATGTCTTCCAGCTTGTTCAAATCTAGGCCGGTATCGCGCTTGGTACCTTCCAGACTGGCGACGATGGTCTCGGTAGGACTGTGCCCATAAGTCATGCTCAGCGACGAAATCGCGGTATCGACATTATCGACACCGGCTTCAGCGGCTTTAATCAGGGTACCGACACTCAGCCCCGTAGTGGCATGGCAGTGTAAGTGGATAGGGATACGAGTGCTCTTTTTTAAACGGCTGATGAGTTCAAAGGCCTCGTAGGGCTTGAGCAAACCAGCCATGTCCTTGATACAGATGGAATGCGCGCCCATATCTTCGATCTGCTTACCCAAATCCAGCCACATATTCAACGTGTGTACCGGACTGGTGGTATAGGAAATGGTGCCCTGCGCATGGGCGTCGGTATTGAGGACAGCCTTGACCGCACGTTCAATATTGCGCATATCATTCATGGCATCAAAAATACGGAATACGTCTATGCCGTTGACCGCACAACGCTCGACAAATTTATCGACAACATCATCGGCATAATGCCGGTAGCCGAGAATATTTTGGCCACGGAACAGCATTTGCTGGGGCGTTTTCGGCATGGCGGCTTTCAACAGGCGCAGCCTCTCCCAGGGATCTTCACCCAGATAGCGAATACAGGCATCAAAAGTGGCCCCGCCCCAGGACTCTATCGACCAATAGCCAATTTGATCCAGTTTTTCACAAATCGGCAGCATGTCTTCTGTGCGCAAGCGGGTTGCCAAAATGGATTGATGCGCATCACGCAAGACAACTTCAGTGATGCCTAAGGGCTTGTTTATATCTTTGGCCATTGTTCTTGTTTCTCCTGGAACCTTTTGAGGGCTTTAATCACATGACCTTTTGAGTCGATTGATTAATGCGCAATGCGGTGTGCTAATTAAAACCAAGGCCAATCGCTTACTGCATTAGGCGCAAAATGAATGCTTTATTTCGGTGGGTTACGATATTGATGCACTGCCGCCGTTATCGCCGCAATGGTGCTCGCATCCGGACTGACTGGCACAGGCGTGCGCACCGGCGACGGAGCATCCGGAAAATAACGCAGCACCAACATAGACATGATATTGATTGCGCCCACTAACATTGCCAGAAACAGGAACACTATCCCCATCCCGACAAACATTAACTCTATTCCGCTACCCATCTGCTCTGTCATAGTTTTTAATCATAGTGGTAAAATCATTCAACATTATCCATAAAACGTGGACGCTAAACAAACTAAACATATCGGCCTGGCAGTTGCCAAAATCCTGGGCAGGTTGTTAGCAACTGCTCTTGTCGCTGCAAATTTTTTTAAATGGCCTGCTTTTTGCCGCCGTTCAGCAAGCGCGGGACGCCGGAGCAATTGCCCTATCAAGACCGGAAACGAACATTATCGGTGCGCAACTTTCATATTCTGCATCATAACGGCCATGTCGATGACAGAATACCGGCGCAAAAACAGCACTCCGGCAAGCCCGGTGCGAACAGACGGCCTATTTAAATCAGTGAGTTAGCGTTCATGCCGAGCCTGTCGAGGCATGCGCGAATTATTGCCAGGATAGTGAATTGATCACCGCCCTGAGAAAGAACATGAAAGCGCAGCATCACTACTTCACTGCTCAGACTTCTCTACGATCTGCACCCGCTGGGTAATGCCGCACACCAGGGTATAAGGTATGGTCTCTGCGCAGAGGGCGATTTCTTCGACGGCCAGACCGTCGCCCCACAAAGTCACCGGATCGCCGGGTTTGGCATGCGGCTGGGTTTCCAGATCAACGGTAATCATGTCCATGGACACTCTGCCAATCAGAGGCACGCGCTGGCCGTTAATCAGCACGGGCGTTCCCGCTTTGGCGTACGCTTGGATAACCATCGCCATAGCCAATGGCCACCACGCCCAGTGTTGTCGGCTTTTCACACACCCATGACCCTGCGTAACCGACTTTATCGCCTTTTGCCAGGGGTTTTACTGCAATCAGGCGTGAATGTAATCCCATAACGGGCTGTAATCCCAGCTGTTCGCCCGTGCTATCTGAAAACGGTGAAATGCCATACAACATAAGCCCCGGACGCACCCAATCGCTCAAGGCTGCATTCCAGGCCAGAATACCTGCCGAGTTGGCAATGCTGCGTTCGCTTTCAGGCTGCCCCCCGGGAACGAGCGCGGCAAGTGTGTCATTGAACAGGCTGATTTGTTTCAGGGTTGTAGCGTCCTGCTTGTCATCGGCATTGGCTAAATGCGTCATCAAACTGATGGGCTTTCTGATGATCGAACACTGGTTTAATCGGTGATAAACCGCGTTAAATTCGTGGGGTTTAAACCCCAGCCGGTTCATGCCGGTATCGAGCTTTAACCAGATGGCACACGCAGCTTGTTCTGTTCTGCTTTCAAGAATATCCAGCTGAGCAACAGAATGCACCAACGGATCCAGCCGATACTTCACCAGTTCGTCTAATTCTTCGGCATAGGTAAAACCTTCCAAGACTGCAATCCTGTTGTTAATCCCTGCCTTACGCAAACGCACACCTTCATCAACCCGCGCCACGGCAAATGCATCGGCATTGTGCAAGGCTTCGGCCATACGCTGCAAGCCATGGCCGTAACCATTGGCCTTGATGACTGCCATCACCCGGGCATCGGGCGCGCAACGGCGCACTACCGCCAAATTATGCTGAAGCGCCTCCAGATTGAGAACGGCATGGGCGGCGGGGTTCATTCGCGGTCCTCATAACCGTAAGGATTACCGGCAAAATTTTCAAAGCGGGTATATTGCCCCAAAAAGGTTAGCCTGACGGTGCCCAGCGGACCATTGCGCTGCTTGCCGATGATGACTTCGGCGATGCCTTTGTCGGGACTGTCTTCGTTGTACACTTCATCCCGGTACACAAACACAATCAGGTCGGCATCCTGCTCGATAGCGCCGGATTCTCTTAAATCCGACATCACGGGGCGTTTGTTAGGGCGTTGCTCCAGATTACGGTTGAGCTGCGATAAGGCCACCACGGGCACATTCAGCTCCTTGGCCAGCGCCTTCAAGCCTCTGGAAATATCGGAAATTTGCTGTACGCGATTCTCGCCGCTGGAGGGCGACTGCATGAGCTGCAGATAATCCAGCACGATCAACCCCAACTGGCCGTGTTCGCGCATCAGCCGCCGGGCTCTTGAGCGCACTTCGGTCGGCGTCAGGGCGGGTGTGTCGTCGATAAATAATTTGGTTTCGGCCAGCAAATTGATTGCCGAAGTCAGGCGCGGCCATTCATCATCGTCGAGCTTGCCGGTTCTGACCTTGTGCTGATCGATCCGGCCTAATGACGACATCATGCGCATGGCCAAGGAATCGCCAGGCATTTCCATGCTGAATACCGCGACCGGCTTGTCGCCCTTGATGGCGATATTTTCCGCCATATTCATGGCGATGGTGGTCTTGCCCATCGACGGCCTGCCAGCCACGATGATCAAATCGGCCGGCTGCAAACCGGAGGTCATGTCATCAAAATCGGTAAAGCCGGTCGCTGCACCGGTAATGCTGCCTTCCTGCTCATACAGGGTTTCAATCTTGTCGACCGCGCTCGCCAACAGCGACTTGATCGGCATGAAACCGCCCTGCCCGCGCTGGCGCTGCTCGGCTATTTTGAACACCTGCCTTTCCGCATTCTCGAGCAATTCCGCGGTATCGCGGCCCTCGGTGTTAAATGCCGAATCGGAAATATCGGTGCCCACATGAATCAACTGCCGCAGTACCGACCGGTCGCGTACGATGTTGGCATAAGCCACGATGTTGGCCGCGCTGGGCGTATCTTTCGCCAGCATGCCCAGATAGGCCAAGCCGCCGGCATTGTCCAGCTCACCGATGGCTTCCAGTGCTTCCGAAACGGTAATGACATCAAATGGAATCTGTTTGTCGGCCAGTTGCTCTATGACCCTGAAAATTAGCCGGTGATCTTTACGATAAAAATCGACCTCCACGACCTTGTCGGCAACCGAATCCCAGGTTTGATTATCGAGCATTAGACCGCCCAAAACCGATTGCTCGGCCTGAATGGAGTTGGGCGGTATCTTCAGTGCATCCATTGCATAATCACGATCGAACATATAACTTTCTGACATTAGGTCACCGGGTAAAAAACAGCTACTCATAAATGATACAGGGAAAGCGGGCTTTGAAGAAAGCCGGGTAGATTTAGCCGGGATCCTCGTTAGTCGCGACGTAGGCGTCGCTCCCACGAGTTACCCAAAGCTCAAGCAGATTTATTCAACGGCGGCTGCATGGGGCCGGTCTGTTTGATTTGTACGCTATCGCCTATCGCCAGAATGCCGCATTGATTGTGCAGGGCATTTTGACCAAAGTAGACCTTGTTATGCCATTTTCTGAGCCGGTTCAGTGTTAGCAGCGGTTCTTTGCCAGTTTGAGCGGTTTCCGGGTCGATGGCGGGTATCGCGCATCGAGAACAGGGCTTGGGCAGCCGAAAATCGATGCTGCCGACGCTGATTTCGCGCCAGCTATCTTCAGCATAACTTGTGCAGCCGGCAATAACCAGATTGGGCCGGAAGCGAATCATCTCTAAATTCAACTGCATAGCTTGATTTAAGGCAGCGAGTGAGTTTTCAGAAATAATCAGAAACGGAAAGCCGTCGGCAAAACCGACCTGGTCGCCCGGCTGCGCATAAGCCGGGTCAACCCGGCGAATTTCATGTTCAGGCTGATAAACCAGGCGGCAAGCTGTGTTTAAAAAATGACTCAACCAGCCATCGGCTTCCGCCGATACCGTGCGAGCATGGCATTGATCGTGCCAAAGGCTGCTGTTGATGACTTCACCATCACCGGGATTTAAGGGTAACGATAAACGTGTCATGCCCGGCGCTTCCAAAACCAGCTGGTCGTTATCCAGCGCTGTTTTGATTAAAGCCATTTTCGGCACGCTGCGTTGGCTAATAAATTGCCCGGCGTCATCAACCAGCATCCATTTTCTGTCGTACTGAAGACCAGTTTGCGTAACAGGCCAGCGGCTCACTCGGATACCGGACAGGGATTTAACCGGATAAACATAGATTTGGCTCAAGATAAATGCTGTCATGCCGTTTCGATCAATAAGCTGGAATGTGAAGACTGTGCTTTATGTCACCAATTGCTGGTGAGGGCTTCATTTGAATATCAGTGTAAGCTGCGTTTCGAACAGGGTCTCACCCAGTTCATCATTGTATTGATCAAATTTTATACCATAACGAAAACCGCTTGCTGTCTTCAATACATAGACGGGCTTTGCCTTGATTTTATAGGTTTTGCCACCGTCAAAAGCTAGACTTAAAGTTATTTTTTGGTTAACGGCGATTTTTTTTCCGGTTGCAATCATGACCCCTTTGCTGCCGATATCAATTAAATCAACCGGAATTTCCCCGCCAAAATTAAACAATACATTTTGATGGATGGTCGCTTTGATATCGCTTCTGATGTAACGGACACATGCGCGCCGGTTGGGTTGCTCAAATAATTCCGGCTGAAATTCAAAAAAATCATCCAACGCTTTATTACCTTCTAGGAATTCGAACATGATGCAAGGTTTAAACTTCCTGATTAAAAAATGCTTCAAGTATTGCCCTTAACCCGGTAAATTTCAATAGCGGCTCTGCCAGACTATTGCAACGAAAAACTAAAAAAACTCGTTGAATCCGTTAAAATTAGGCCCTCATATGTTTTTATGGCCAGGACTTAATGTAATGTACAAGCTGCCTCATCGAATAATCATTGGTTTTTTATTTATTATTCAATTATTTACCATTAATATAGCCTGCGCTAAAGCCAAGCAGACTGTCAGCATTGCCTATTTGACGCAAGAACAGATCATTCCTCCCGCATTGTCCAATTTGGATCCTGTTATTAAGAACAAGGGCGAGTCCGGAGCAGAGCTGGCGATTATGGACAACAATACCACCGGACAGTTTACCGGCCAGCAATTTGTCCTGAAAAAATTCATCGTGCCCTTAAAGGGCAGCGTTGCCGAGGTATTTACTAAAAATATCAGCGGCAAATTTCAATATGTTCTGGTCAACCTGCCGGCGGATCAGCTGAATCAACTTGCTGATATTGCCGGAGCAGGACAGACACTGTTATTTGATGTGGCCACGCGCGATGATGCGCTCCGCAACGAGCAATGCCGGCATAATGTTTTGCACCTGCTGCCGAGTAGAGCCATGCGCGCCGACGCCCTGGCGCAATATATGATGAAAAAACGCTGGACCAAATGGTTTCTGGTCATCGGTCCTCAACCGGAAGATCGCTTGTTTGCCGATGCCATCCGGCGGGCCGCCAAGCGTTTCGGCATGAAAATTATTTCGGAAAAAACCTGGGAGCACACTTACGATGCCCGCCGCACCGCTCAATCGGATGTGGCGGTATTCACTCAAATTGATGATTATGATGTCCTGGTCGTTGCCGATGAGCAGGGCTTGTTTGGAGAATATCTCGACTATCGAACCTGGATCCCGCGCCCGGTAATTGGCACGCAGGGCCTGGTTGCCACAGCATGGCATCGTACCCATGAGCAATGGGGCGCGGTGCAGATACAAAATCGCTTTAAAGAGCTGGCCGGACGCTGGATGGAAGAACAGGACTATGGCGCTTATCTGGCCGTCAGAGCCTTGGGCGAGGCGGCTACGCGCACTCAATCCAATGAATTGGACAAGCTCAAAGGCTATCTGTTGAGTGATCAGTTCGCGTTGCAGGGTTACAAAGGCATTCCCTTGTCATTTCGCGCCTGGGATGGGCAATTGCGGCAGCCCGTATTGCTGGCCGCACCCCGTTCTTTAGTTGCGGTGGCGCCGATTGAAGGTTTTCTGCATCCAAAAACTGAACTCGATACCCTGGGCTACGATCAACCTGAATCAACCTGTAAATAAGGCACACGACCATGAAAAAAAATTATTCAGCACTGTATCTATTGATAGCATTGGCCGGATCAGTGCAGGCCGAGACTGTTTTTGTCACCCTGGAAAAAGATAATGCCCTGGCTGTTGTCGATCCTGTAGAAGGCAAACTGATTAAAACAGTGCCTATTGGCCAGCGCCCCAGAGGCATCAGCATCAGTCCCGATAATAAGTTTCTGTATATCGCCACCAGCGATGACAATACCATCAAGATCATTGATGCCGCCTCGTTGCAGGAAGTGGGGCAACTGCCATCCGGCGATGATCCCGAGACTTTTGCCTTAAACCCCGCTGGCGACCGGCTTTATGTGTCCAATGAAGATGATAGCCTGGTGACCGTTATCGATGTCGCCAAGAAAAAAGCCATCAAAGAGATTAAAGTCGGCGTCGAACCCGAAGGCATCACCGTCAGCCCCGATAACCGCTGGATCATCAGCGCCTCTGAAACCACCAATATGGTGCATTGGATTGACAGTAAAACCCTGTCCATTACCGACAATACGCTGGTGGACCCGCGCCCGCGTGCCGTTGCTTTTACCGCCGATAGCCGGCAACTGTGGGTAACTTCGGAAATGGCCGGCACCTTGATGATAGTGGATGCCGGCAGCAAACAAATTGTCAAAAATATCAAGTTTGCCGTACAAGGCGTCAGTGCCGATAAAATTCAGCCGGTCGGCGTAGCGATTGACAAGGAAAGACGCCGGGGTTACGTGGCCTTGGGCCCAGCCAATCGTGTCGCAGTGATTAATGCGCAGACTTTTGAAGTCGAAAAATACCTGCTGGTTGGGCAGCGCGTATGGAATCTGGCGTTTTCTCCTGATCAAAAAAGACTCTATACCACTAACGGCACCAGTAATGATATTTCCATTATCGATCTTGAAAATCAGCAAGTGACTAAATCTGTCGGCGTAGGCCTTTATCCCTGGGGAGTCGCAGTCAAGCCATGATGTCACCGATCGCGCTATCCATAGAGGATGTCAGTTTTTCGTACAGCGGCAAAAAAGCCCTGGATCAGATTGGTTTCAAAATCAATGCGGGAGAGTGCACGGTCTTGCTGGGCCCCAACGGCGCCGGCAAAAGCACCTTGTTCTCGTTGATTACGCGCCTTTACGATACGCGTAACGGACGTATTGAGTTGTGCGGTTTCGACATCAAGCAGCAAACACGAAAAGCCCTGGCAAAACTGGGCGTGGTTTTTCAACAAAGTACGCTCGATATGGATTTGACGGTGCTGCAGAATTTGCGTTACCACGCTGCTTTGCATGGCATGGGCCGCAAAATGGCTGGGCAACGAATTCAGGAGGAACTGGAGCGCTTGCATATGTATGAGCGCCGCTTTGAGCCGGTACGGCAACTGAACGGCGGGCACAGGCGCCGGGTTGAAATTGCCCGGGCGTTATTGCATAAACCGTCGCTGCTGCTGCTGGATGAGCCCACCGTAGGTCTGGATGTCCCCAGCCGTCAGGACATCGTGGAGCATGTGCATCAGTTGGTGCTTGATCAAAATCTGGCCGTGCTATGGGCAAGCCATTTAATCGATGAAATTTATCCGGACGACCGTCTCATCGTGCTGCATAAAGGTCAGATTAAAGCCATCGGGCTTGTTGACGACGTCCTCAAAATGAGCCATACCGCAACCATTAAAGAAGCTTTTTACCAATTGACGCAAGGAGAGCACGCATGAGTATTGTTCATTATTGGCGCGCCCTATGCGGCATAGTGGGACGGGAATTACTGCGTTTTATCAAGCAACGTGAACGCTTTATTTCGGCTTTGGTCAGGCCTTTGGTCTGGCTGTTTGTGTTCGCCGCCGGCTTTAGGGCAGCGTTAGGCATTGCCATAACCCCCCCTTATGAAACCTACATCCTTTATGAAGTTTATATTACGCCAGGCTTGATCGGCATGATCCAACTCTTTAACGGCATGCAGAGCTCCTTCTCCATGGTCTATGATCGGGAAATGGGCAGTATGCGCATGCTGATGGTATGCCCATTGCCGCGCTGGTTTTTGTTGCTGAGCAAGCTGCTGGCCGGGACCGCGGTCTCGGTTTTGCAAGTCGCTGTATTTTTGGCGATAGCCTGGTTTTATGAAATCCAGGCTCCCTGGCAAGGCTATTTGTGGGTGTTGCCCGCACTGGTCTTATCCGGCTTAATGCTAGGTGCTTTGGGATTATTGCTGTCATCTTTCATCAAGCAACTGGAAAACTTTGCCGGCGTAATGAATTTTGTGATTTTTCCGATGTTTTTTATGTCAACAGCGCTGTATCCCTTATGGAAAATCAAAGAATCCAGCGCCCTGCTGCATAACCTCGCCAAATACAATCCCTTTTCACAAGCCGTTGAATTAACCCGCTTTGCCTTGTACGGGCAGTTCAATCAGGAAGCCTTTATTTACACCCTTGCTGCCTTTTTTCTATTTATGACAGCGGCAATTATTGGTTACAACCCATCCAAAGGCATGATGACAAGAAAAGGCGCCGGTGCAGGATGAAACAGGATGGTCTAAAATTCATCGTATACCTTAAACAATCTTGCCCGCGCTTCCATTTGGACACAACAACTGGCCATGCTGAATAAATGTATATCAATCATGTTCAAACAACCTCGATAAACCCGGTGGAGCAGTGAAAAATTCTTTTTTTCTGGTTATTCCTCCACAGAAGAATCAACCCCAGCGGCTAAAAGAATTTGAGACCAAGGCACCGCTGCAGCAATGGCTCAATGAATTGCCCACCGCCAACCCGGGGTTAGCGTCTCGGCTGATCTACGATTTTATTAAAGAGTTCAACTCCATCGAGATGGGGTTTCAAATGCGGCTAGATGCGCTGGAAGTGTTAAGACCCAGCATCCTTGTTATTGAAGATCATCTGCGCTCAAAACTGACCAAAACCAGCTTTCCAAAAGAAGAAAATGACAAGAAAATTCTTGATGTCTTAGTCTCCATCGAAAAAGAATTTACCATCAGCTACTGGATAGCGCTGAAAGAACTTACCCGCCGGGCCGTAGGCTGGTTTCAGGGCAAAAATACCGCATTAGCCATACATCGCTGCATTAAAGGTCTGAGCAGCATCATTATCAGTCACTTTATCATGGGCATGCCGATCCCGGATTGGGTATGGATCGATCTGCATTCCCTATACAAACTCAGTGTCAGCGTAAACAAAAATGCTACCAAAGTAGCAAACGATAACGGCCAATCCAATAAATCCAGCACCCCGGAAGAATGCTACCTGCAAATCCTTCTGCTCAGCCTGGCCGATCCAACCGGCTTAATGCAACGAGAAATTGCCCTGGTTTACAGTTTTATCGAAACCTTGGCCGCTTCGCTTAGCCTGAAAAAAGAACCCGTCCCTGGACAGCCAATACAATGCTTTATTTTAACGGATGAAGACAAACCACCACAGTTTCAGCCTGAAGCCGGCACTAAAACCGACTTGGCCACCTTGTACATTGATTTCACTCGTCTCTACAAAGCACTCGAGCAAAAAGAGAAATGGATCGGCAAGGATGAAGCCAGATTCAGTTCCCTGCATCGACCGAACAATAGCACTACCAGGCTTTCGGCGGAATTACTTGATTACCTTGAACAAAGATGGTCCGGCATAGATCTGCAAGGTTCGAGTTTTTTGAGTGACCGCTTGGATCGCTATATAGCGATAGGCTTGGAAGCAACCCATGAGCTGCAAGATTCCATCGAAGCACGCGATGTTTCAAAAAATCTGGAATTTCTCGCACAATCAGCCACTGACAGCTTATTGTCCTGCGTGTTTGAAAAAACCGGTGTTTTGTCTGTCGGCAGCCTGATTAGTTTCAGAAGAACAGATATACCCGAACATAAGCGTTCATTAGGGATTATCAACAAAATCATTGTCGGGAAACAAAACGGCAAGATTGATTTTGGCCTGCAATTACTGGCAGCACAATCTGTTTCGGTTACTTATCAGCAAATGGATGCACAAGACACGGACGCACAACAAAAAGCCCTGTTTTACATCCAAAAACAGCACGATTTTGAAAAGGCCTTTATCATAACCGATAACTTTATTTTAAAAGACAACGATATCGTACGGCTGTTTATGAATCATGAGAACTTTCCCATCACCTTGTTAAGCCGAAAAAATGTGGGTTTAGGCTACTGGCAGTTTGAATGCCGCCGGATAGCGGAAAAGGAAAAAGCCAACTCGCCTAAGAAGGGTTACGACTTTATTGATCCTTAAGCAAGCGAAAATCAATAAGTCGCACTTGCAAAGATTTACCATCATGGTAAGTTGAACCAGCTTAAATAAATTTTTCGGTTTTTAAAATTGTTGTAGCAGGATAAAATTGAAACACTTGCCCGCGGCAAATGCTTTTTATTGAATGAAGAGTTTATCTCGGCGGGCAGTTAATCAGCACAGCGACATGCGCTCTTTGGGCCGGGTCTTAAAACATAATAACTAAAACGACACTATCGTGAGGAAGAAAAATGAGTAACGAAGAAAACGCTAACAAAACAGAATCAGAAACCCCCGTAAAAGAAACTGAAACGGCAGAACAAAGCGCAAATCAGGCAGCGAGCGCGGCAAAAGAGGCTGCGGGAAATCTGGTTTCCAAAATATTGGATTTGAAGGCAAACAATCCAAAAGCATTTTTTGGAATTATTGGAGGGGTCGTCCTTGTGTTGCTTATCCTGATGATGAGCGGAGGAGATGAGTCAAAACCTTCCCTTGCAGGACCTTCGATTAAAAACCTTGCTGTCGGGCAAAAATATGTCTTAAAAAGCCCCAATACCTATGACAAAGATGCCACTATCCGTCTGGTTGCAGTACCAGGCACCATGGCTGCTTATGATGATACCGAAGAAGACGATAGAAGCGGCGCATGCAAACATATGCCCCAAGGCACGCCGGTAACCGTACTGGAATTCATGGATGCTTACGGCAAGAAAAACGCATTCGTTAAAGTGCAAATGGAAGAAGGCGAGTGTAAAGGCCAATCTGGCTGGGCATTGGCTATCGATGTTCAGTAAGAAATTAAAGTTTGACTTCAACGATAAAAACTTTATAATGCGAGAATAAATTAAAGCGGGAATAGCTCAGTGGTAGAGCACAACCTTGCCAAGGTTGGGGTCGCGAGTTCGAATCTCGTTTCCCGCTCCAATGAATTCCATAAAAAGCCGCGAACCGTCGCGGCTTTTTTATTTAATATTTTGGCTGCGTAGCAAAGTGGTTATGCAGCGGCCTGCAAAGCCGTATACACCGGTTCGATTCCGGTCGCAGCCTCCAACAACAAACCCTTCGTGCCTCGACGAAGTACAAAAAACCCGCAGGCTATATCTGGCTTGGCGGGTTTTTTAATGTCCAAAATCCAACCCTGCGATTTAATCACGGCTGTTTATCATGCTATCGCTGAACGTTACCGTTCCTTCCGGCAACGCCCCAGCGTTCCATTGCCAAATCCCTTTGGCGCCAGAAAGCAGTTACAAGCGCTCATCGTTTTAAACTTGCAACTGCCATAGTAAAGAAGCTCAACAGCTCATTTAACCGTTTTGGTAAATTCACAGCGTTGCTTAATCAGCGGTGATGTGCCTGATTGCCGATCCCTTTGGCAATCATGGCAACCACGCGATCATCCGTATCATAACCTGATGAGCCTGCAAGGGATTGGCAAGATCGGTCATACCGAAGGCATCCATGACTTTGGCGATATTGATATTGACATTGGTGATCCTTGCACAGAGTCTGGAATCAATATATTTTTCTGCAAATCCGGGCGGTATGCCGTAACTTAACAGGTCATTGGGATCGCTGAAGGCGATAATCTCGGTTTCACTGAGCATGCGCTTTTTATAATCAGCGCCTTTAGGATCGCAATAACTCGCCTCCTGACCCGCCACTTCGGGAAGCTCCCTGCCCAATTGCAGCATGGGAAGCTGGTTGGACAGCATGAAAAAAGGGATACGCTTAGTTTCGCAATGCCTGAATTGGCTTTGGTGGATAAGGTATATTGTTTGTTTGAACCGAAATGTTTTTCAGGAGTTGCCAGCACGGAAGCAATGCGTTGCGTACCATCAATCACGATACGGCTACCCAGACTGTGAGAAATAATGCACATAATTATCCTTGGCAATGTGGTCGGCGCTGGAATCGTTCAAACCCATACACGCATGTTTACCGCTGTCCGGAAGATCTTCCCAATCTTTTGTAGCCATCCAGCAGAATGACTGCGCGTATGCCGCCAGAATCGGGTCTCTGCTTTGTCCCAGATAAATAATAGGATCGGGGCCGGTATCATTGCTGAATTTCTTCAACATGCTGTTGATCTTGGCTCTGCGGAAATCGTATTCTCCAGAATTATCGAAGTGCCAACAGCGCTTTTTCTTGCCGGGTAATTTCCGACCAGGTCAGCTCGTAAAAGGTAAGTTCTTGGCCATTTTGCTCATTGAGCAGGTGTGTTACCCGCAAATTACCCAGATCCCTGCCTGGAATCAAAGGGGTACCCAGTTCAATATTTTTCTGGCTCTTCCGAACGCACATTCAAGTTGAGCTGCTTGGCCAATTTCTCCAGAAATTCGGTGGTATAGCCCGGAATGTGATCACCGACGCCATGCACAAACAGCACCTTGGTTTTTCCCTGCTTTTTGGCCAACGTGACGTCAATGCCGTTAAAAGGTTTGCCCCAGACCTGGCATACTCTAGTATCTTCGCTTTCGGATTTTTCCAGCACTGCCTCGGCAACACCTTTACCAATACCGGCGCAACCGGATAACAGCATGGCAATGGCAACAGATGACAACAAGCATGCGGTTTTAACAGTCAATCGTTTGGAAAGAATATTCATGACTTTGCTATTCCTGATATTTTAAATTTGAGATTGTAAACTGATTAATATTTCCAGCCGATAAATAAAATGCCTGTTGATGACTAACGTGGCTTCTCAATGGCTGTCCGAATGCGCGTTGAAAAATCAGGCGCCTGATCGGCAGCCTGAGCCCGGCTATTGATATGGGCCTGTTTCTGCAATTCGGAAAAAGGGATTTGCGTATCTAGCCGCTTGGATTCGTACAGGTATTCCGGCACATAACCGCTCAGCAGAATTTTCCAGGAAAACGGCAGATGTTCCGGATTGATCCGGGCATTCAGCCAGATAACTGTTGTGCAATTATCCAGCAGGGTATTGTAAAACTTGGGGGCGTCGTTCAATCGATTGATCTTATTCAGGTATTCCAGAAACAGGCGCCGGGCGTTTTGCTGGGGGGCTCCCTGTAGCCGGTAAAGATAAACCTGTTCAGGCGGATTTTTTCGATAATTGGTGCGCAGGCGAAGCACATCACGCTCATCCGCGACAATGTAAATCAGTTCATACTGACGAAAAAAACCTTTGATCGTTGAATAGCCTTCATTCTGCTCCTTGCGCGCTTCGATCGAGACAGCCAGATGATCATTGCCGCCGAAATTAAAACTCAGAATGGTATGCGCAATGGCAGGGCCCATCCAGTAAACGGCAATCAGATCCACACCCTCCAGTTTATTCAAGTCATAGCTTTTGGTGTAATACGCGGGCTGAAAATCAAATTCGCTCCGGTAATCGAAATTGCGGATATTGTGTACCGTGACGGTGTCGCCAGCGAAAGTGGCATAAGGCAGTTTGGCGACATCCGCTTGCCACTGCCGATCATTGGAAGGACTAATCGAAAACCACCAGATCAGAATGGCTGCAAACAGAACCGAATAAGCCAGCAATAACCGCTTGCGCCAACGCGGAAAACCCAAGCTGATCAACGTCAACAGGCCAAACAGGCCAAATGCCACAGCCACGCAAGTCTGGACAATTCCGCTATGGGAATCACCAAAATAAACGGCCAATGCCCCCCACAAGGCAGTTCCTATCAGGGCCAATCCCAGCAATATCGCCTTGATAAACTTCCCCATACCATCCTCTCTGCCAATTGACGCCTTAAGTTAAAAACCGCATTCAAACCTTGATATCTGTAACCAACGGCGAAAAGCGCATCTCCGGGAAATTTACCCCACCGGCGGTCTCGTCACATTGAGCAGCATGACTCGCTGCCAGTGAACTCAATAATGCATTTTTGAAACTATTATTCAGCTTCATCAGCTAATCTGGATTACTCAACGCCGAAGGGCTTTCAACGCCAAAGGACATGCACTTTGATATAATACCTAGCATCGTGATTCGTGGCTATTGGACTTTAGACCAAAGCCTCAAATGAGAATAGAAAATCCCTGGGTTCTGTTGACCTTGCATCTCGAGCCTCTCCTCGGCAACTATTGCGCACTGCGCGTTTAGGCATGACTCGGCAGCAAAAATCTATTGATCTGACCTATTGGAAAATCAGGATGGCATACCAACACTTTACTGCCCGGTTCTGGCATTTGGCCGCTCAAATGCACTGTAATCCAGCATTAGCGGCGGCTTTGCTATGAACTGGATTACTGTGCTATGGTCCATGCTGGCATCGGCGTCTCTGACCTTTGCGCTGCTGCACCTGTTTATCTTGGGCGAGGGGCATACAGCCATGGGCGAATTTATCGTTCGCTATTGCCGCCGTTGCTGTCGCCGTCATCACCGGCATGGAATTGATGGTGATGCGAACGACGTCCATCGAACAAATGGCGATACTTCTGCGCTGGATCCACCTCCCCATTCTCGTTCTTTTGGTGGCAATTGTCTGGCTTCGTCCGCTGTTACTTGGCAGGCAGGCCGCTCCTGGCTGGCCTGGACGGGTATTGGTTTACGCGTACTTGCACTGATCCTGAGCTTCACCACGGGACAGAACCTGTTTTTCAACGAGATCACCGGCCTCAAACAAGTCGCGCTTTTCGGCGGCGAAACGATCTCCATCGCGCAGGGCACGCTCAATCCCTGGTATGTCGTTCGGTCGTGCTTAGCACCTTGACAATCGCGGCGTTTGTGCTGGATGCGGCAGTCACCATGTGGCGCGGGGATACGGATACCGGCCGCCGCCGCGCCATCCTTTTCAGCGTCAGCATCACCCTCTTCCTGGTGACAGCGGTCGTCAATACTGCACTGGTGAATGCCGGAGTGATCGATTTCCCCTATATCGTCAGCTTTTACTTCATGCCCATTCTTGTTGCCATGTCCTATGAACTGAGCTGCGATCTATTGCATTCGGCGCAACTCGCTGATCAGTTGCAGGCGACTGCAGACCGAATTGCGTAACAGCAAGCAACGCATGAGCCTGGCGGCGAGTGCCGCGGAACTGAGGCTGTGGGAATGGGACATCGTGCATGACGAAATCTGGAGCACGGATAAGGATTATCAGTTGTACGGCATTTCCGGAGAGAAGAAAATCAGTCTCGAAAGCTTTTTGAACATCCTCCATGACGAGGATCGAGAGCCGGTCCGTCTCGCAGTGCAAAAATCGCTTATTAAGGAAAACGGTCATTATGAGAGCGAATACCGCATTAAGATGCCGGATGGTCAGACACACTGGTTTAACTCCCGCGGCCGCGTCGAATTCGGCGAGAGCGCTCAGCCGCTGCGTATGCTGGGTGTTACGATCGATATTACCCGGCACAAACAAGCGGAACTGGAGGTACAACTGCATCGTAATGAGCTCGCGCACCTTTCGCGCGCGGCCATGCTAGGCGAGCTATCCGGCTCGCTGGCGCATCAATTGAACCAGCCGCTGGCGGCCATCCTCAGCAATGCCCAAGCTGCCCAACGCTTCCTCGCGCGCGACAATGCCAATCTTGATGAAGTCCGGGAAATCCTCAGCGACATTGTGGCCGAGGACATGCGCGCCGGCGATATCATCCACCGTTTGCGCCTGTTGTTCAAGAAGTGCGGTGTGCAACACCTGCCGCTCGATTTGAATACGGAAGTGGAAGAGGTACTCAAGCTTGTGAACAGCGATTTGGTGAATCAGAATATTACCGTGAACGTCAGCCTAGATCAGAAACTGCCTGCCGTGACCGGCGATCGCGTGCAAATCCAGCAAGTGTTGCTTAACCTGATCATGAATGCCTGTGAAGCCCTGTCCAACACCAAAGCAGGCCAACGCCAGCTGGTTGTCCGCACCGAACTGAACGGCACAGATAAGGTGCAAGTGTCCGTTGGCGACCAGGGCCCGGGAATTCCCTCTGAAAACATGGAACGTATCTTTGAACCGTTCTTCACTACCAAATCGGAAGGCATGGGTTTGGGACTCACTATTTGCCGCACCATCATCAACGCCCACGGTGGACAACTCTGGGCCACCAATAATACCGGCAGCGGCGCCGTCTTTTATTTCACACTGCCGACTTCTCCTGGACATATCCCATGAACGAATCCGCTCCTACCGTGCTGGTGGTCGACGATGACCCGTCCGTATTGAAAGCTTTGGCGCGTCTGCTGCGTTCAATTGAAATGAACGTCGCTACGTTTGCTTCGTCACAGGAATTTCTTGAACAATATCAACCCGGCATACACGGCTGCCTAGTACTCGATGTCACCATGCCCGGTCTCAATGGCCTGGAACTGCAACAGGAACTAGCCGCCCAGGGCAATGGTTTACCGGTCATCTTTCTCACCGGCCACGGCGACATTTCGATGTGTGTACAAGCGATGAAACAGGGCGCCGTTGATTTTCTGACCAAACCCGTGCACGACCAAAACTTGATCGAAGCCATCCATGCCGCCATCGAGAAGGATCGCATGCTTCGACGGACTCGATCCGAACTGGCCGAACTCCGGGAGAGGCTGGCGACACTTACGCCGCGCGAGCGGGAAGTCCTGAGCCATGTCGTTTCCGGGCGGCTGAACAAGCAAATCGCTGCTGACCTCGGTACCGTGGAAAAAACCATCAAGGTCCACCGCGCGCATCTGATGACGAAATTAAAGGTACGGTCATTGGCAGATTTAGTCCGCTTAGCCGACCATGCCGGGATTGTGCCCATGCCCCTGGATAGAAACGCTCATGAAACGTAAAGGGCTGGGAGCCATAAAAACCATGCCTGAACGGCATGTACTTCTCAGCTATTCAGCGCCATGCGCCATTCCGGACACAGGCAGGAATCTTAGCCTGAACAGTGTCTCCAGCGCTTAAGATTTCTCCCTGTGGCCGAAATGACCAACAAACAAAGGATTTGCGAGAAAACGCTGAATACCTGAATTAAAGGAATATAGATTGAGAGTTTTGTTCCGATAACCAGGCTTTCGCCTGGGCAAGCTGATCTTGTGAAAAGAATTCTATGCAGTAGAACGCATTTCTTTGCCCACAAACATGAAGACTTCATCTTTCCATTTCTCATCACCCACAAAAGCAAGCTTGGAAAGCCGGCCTGTATCCTCCGTTAAAAAATAAGAGTCCTCCCAGCCAGGCTCCTTGCTCCAGCCCTGAAAATCCTCCAGTTCAACCAATAGTCGAACCTGGCCGAAGCGTTCAAGGCTTAACGTACCCAGCGCTTGAAGCGCCTGAAATTCGCTTACCGTTAGTCTGCCGGTGAGCCTGACCCAGTGCTCACTAGCAAGCGATTGAATGAGTTGATATGATCATATTTGATGCTTCGTAATGGGTAATAGCTTTGCCATAGCCGACAGGCATCCTTGCCCATGGTCTAGTGTTTTAGGAGTGTGACAACCCAGGTTAGAAAGGCCTCAAGGTTAACGCCGTCGGATCGGTTATGATCTCACCGGGTTTCCTGTTAGCGATTTGCACGAACTGCTTCGCCCACTGATCCATAATACCTTTAGCGGGGCCGAACCAGGTCAGGCGGGTCAGATCAATGGGGCCGACATCCTGCATGTCGCGGTCGGCGAAAGTGGCGACCACCTCGCCGGTTTGCAGGTCACGCAGGCGGCCTTCGAAAGCGGCTCTACGCTGGTTGACAGCCCCCGCAGCGGTGCCGCCGCCCAGTATCAACCAACCGGCGGCATGCAAAGCCGGCTGCGAAGGGTCGATCTCGATCAGCGCAAGTTCCAGACGCAGGGCCGGTTGCCGGTGTTGCCCAGGACGTTCGATGATCTGGAGGCGTTGATTAGGGTCGTCCTTGAATTCCTGGACGACCTGGTCGTGAAAATACACCGCAAGCCCTTCGATGTCTTTTTTTACATCACTGAGCAAGTTGACGGAACTCAACTGATGCAGCCAATCCATTTGCTGTACGTACTGGGTATTCACCGGCGCGACGACCAGTTCCTTGTAGGCGCGGGCATCGAAGCCGGGTTTGATCCAGACCTTCTGAAAGGGGAGATCAGGGCGCTCGGTCTGCCGCTCGGGATTCTGGATAAAGCCGGCATCGGGCGCGGGTGTGACTGCCAACTCTTTAATTTCATTACTGCCCGACTGAAGGGTGGCGCACCCCGTGAGCAATACGCCGATAAAGCAAAGCGGTACAAAAAACAGGACCGGCTTTTTCATTTTTTTAACAAGTGTTCTCAATTTTCTTCTCCAGGTTTATAAAAAATACATCAATATCGTTCAAGTATACTGATGGGCTTATGGTTTAACATAAATTTCTGCAAAATAACCAGTCGTGAATTCAATTAACCTTCGCTTATCAGCGCTCAAGATAAACTTCCAAACGCGCCTTGCTGCACCGCTTGCACCAATGCCTTGTAATCCTTCTCGTTCTGGTCGGCGTAGCTTTCAGAAAAATCCGCCAGCGCCACATCGAAGTCTTGTTTCTTGCCCAGATAGCCGGCGATTTTCGCGGCATCGCCGGAACGGGCATGGGCGCCCGCCAGCGCCCAACCGCAAAGTTCGGCGTATCGATTCATCACGGATGGTGTGAACAGCTCGACCAGCGGCTTCAGACTTTCATGTCGCGCATTTGCCGGATATAGAAGTTTCCATTAACAGTCTCTACCCAGCCGAGAAAGATGTCGCTCGCCGACAGCATCAGCCGTTGCCCCATCACCACGCGCTGCCCGTGGTTCGGGTAAGTACTTTGTCCGGCATAAGGCTCCAGCACCGAAGCCCGCGCTTCCTTGACCTGCAGGAACAACGGATCGTCTGCGCCCCCCATCAGGAGCATAATGGCGCAGCGGGTGCCGACACTGCCGACCCCGACCACTTTCATGGCGATGTCCTTGAATTCATAGTGATCCAGCAATAGCCGCCGGTCCTCCGCCAGCGTAGCGCGGTAGCGTTCAAAGGCATCGCGCACACGAGCTTCAATTACCGCTTTTTCCTCGTCCTGTATATGGTAGATCAACGGCGGATTGTCGCGGATACGATGTTTGCCGCCCTCGAAGGTAACCAGCTCGGGAAAATCCTCATCCAGAACATTGCGGTCGCGGGCCTTGTCCATACGTTTTTTGCCGCGCGTCTTGGCCGTTTCGTCCTCAATCTGCTCTAACATCGCCTCCATGTCGATGCTGAAGTACCAAGTATCGAGCACTCCCATCTTGGCGAACTCCCGCATGTGCTCCCGGTAGCTGCGCGCGCAAGCCTGCGCCGACTCGCGTGCTTCAGCGGCGGTGAAACCGTTGGAGCGTCCGGCGACCTACAAAGCTGGCGGCAAGCCGTTTGATATCCCACTCCCAGGGTGCCGGCAACGTTTCATCGAAGTCGTTGATAGCGAAGACCTGCCGACGTTCCGGCGTAGCGAAGCTGCCGAAGTTAAGCAAATGGCAATCGCCGCAGGCTTGCACGCGAATGCCGGTGGACGGCAATGCCGCGAGATCGGCCGCCATGATGGCTGCCGCTCCCCGGTAGAAATGCGAACGGCGATTGCATCATCCGCCCGTAACGGATCGGCAGTAATTCAGGCACCCGCCCGGCGCTGGATTCGATCAGCAGATCAATGGGATCGCGGCGATTGGCCGGGGCCTGCCACTGCGCGTGGCTCGCCAACGGCACCGCAAGGCGCATCGACTTGCCTTCGTCCTTGCGATCTGTCCGCGAGCGCCGGTCTACGGTGATCGGCTCAGCGATTTTAATAGGGGCGCTTTCTTTTCTTATGAGCGTGTTTTTTGGTTGCCTCTTTTTTGGTAGCGCCTTTTTTAATCATGAATAATTACTCCGATTTAAATTATCTGTAAGCAAAACAAAAACATTTTAGCCGCATCACAACAAAATACCCGAGCAAGCGCTTAAGCAGATCTTCCAGGGAAATCATCGTCAAGGTCAATGGCAACAACGGCGCCAGGACTGCAATCGCAGTTTGCAGCACAACAGTTTTACTGAACGGAAACGGCCGCATCGTCTGCACGACCTCGAAGCTGCCTGCCAGGTCGTTCAAGGATTGAATATCCCCGCTGCCGACCAGTGCCTCATCCGGCGATGCGCCGCCGCGCAGCCATTTATCGTCAAATTCACAAACGTAGCGGTTCGCCAGTGCGCCATACTCAAGCAAACCCTGGCGTTTGGCTTGCGCGAGGCGAGGAGCGAACACGCACAAGGGGCCGAGCACGAGCAACAAGAAAAAAACCACGGCTGGCTACGATCTCCGGTTTAAAGTCCAAGAGTGTCTTGCCCTCATAGAAAATGTAGTTGGCGATCAGGCCTGCCAGCAAAGCGCCTTGAGACAGCAACAACGGCATAAATGCCGCCGCGCTTCCCCCAGAAAGCCGAGTCCGGCGGCGCGATCGGGATGCGTCGGCACAAGATGCATATCCAGCCGGGAAACCTGCCACAGAAACCGCGCCCAGATGAAAATGCGAAAAAACCAGCGCAATAGCAGGAATTGAAAAATCGGAATGCTGACAAAGGCGTACCAATACCCCGCCGGGGAATAACGGCGATGACCATCCACGATGGCCGCAAACCAAGTGGCCGATTGCAGCGCCATTTGACTTGACCAGAGAGTAGTGCGCAGCCGTCAACACCAGGACAATCAGCAGTACCTCGACCACCACCGAATTGCGCAAACGCATCGCTGAGCCGATAAGGGCTTCGAACGCCGGGCGGGCTTGCTGGCAAAATTATTCCGCGCTCGATAAATTGCCGGATGACCAGCCTGATCCGCTGTGGACCACGAGCTCCGCGACCAACAGCAATGGCAAGGCCAGCAGAAAGCGGACATGTACATCGACATCATAAATAAAAGGCACTTTAATAGCGCCGCCCAGCGCCTCGCCGGCCAACATCGAAAGCACCAGCAGCGGCAGCCAGGTTAACAGGGAAAAGAAAATCAATCGGCGCTTGACCAAATCAAGCGTATTGGTGGTTAGCCGGGCACGAATAAAAAGCTGATAGAGCGGGCCGCCCAGTACCAGGGAAAAGTCATCGGGTAGTTTGAATTCGGAGGTATTGTTCATAATTTCAGATATTCAGAGTGTTCCGGCCAAGCCCTGTACCAACTTGGCAAAGGAATCCGACGGTATGATCCGCTGATCAATCACCGTTCCAGCGTATTTCCTGGCAACCGCTTTGAATTTGCTTTCCCAGAGATTTTCAAACAGGACGATAACCGCCGAATGGCCAGGGGGAAGTTTTCCCTGCGATTCGCTCTACGTCCGTGACGGAAAGACCGAAGTCTCCGTCAGCCGCCGCCTTCACTGCCGATTCTGCCTTGGCCCTGGCCATATCAGCACCGCCAGCCCCAAAACCCGCGATCGCAGCCACCAGCGCATTGATCTCCATCACGTCCTCATCTTCCTGAAGACGCCCGCCTTCCATTGCGGTTATTCTGCCTTCCTGGTCTTTTCTCAGAATAATAAAGGCATCGGGCCTGATGATCCCCGTTTCCCAGATATCGCGCAATTCGTTGACAAAATCGTACGGCAATAAGGCGCCTGGAAACTGCGTCACGATCAGATTCAAAGACCCGATTTTGCTGAAATCCAGCTTTGCAATGTCCATATCCTTGAATCTTTGGGGCTGCGCCGGATTTTCTCCGCGAATAAAGATACCCAAACGCATCAGTTTCGGGGCTTTCGCAAGGTCTCCGCCCATGACGGTATGCCAATGGTCTTCGAATGCTGATCGAGGCATGAAGCCTTTGCCCATCCGAATATAGGGATCCTCGAAATAGACATAATCCTGGTCGACTGCCAGAACGACGACATAGTGCCCGTTTGCCCAGTCTTCGGTCACGGCGATATCCGATTCCTTTCGGCTGCGCCAAGCCTGACCCAGGACGATGACGGGATTGCCCATCGCGGTGGCCTGTTCGAGCTCATCGAGTGTCAGATTCTCTTTAACTTCAGCGTCAAATCCTAAAGAGCGCGCCACCTGCTCGATATCTTCGGGATACGTGCCGGTCTCGGGTGTGGTATGGAGAAGCAGCATGAGTTCCTCTTCGTCCAGATCTTTACCCCAATAGCTCAACACAGCCTGAAGGGCCGACGCGCCGCAGGAGTATTCGGTGCTCTGGCGGGTTTCCTTAAGGAGACGAAATTTTTTCATGACAGGGTCCTTATCACAGCAGAGGATACGGTTAAAAATATCGCCCCTATTTACGCTTGTTTTGTAAAGGCGAATTCATTCCCCCCTACAAGGGAATTTAATTTCAACCACATCCTAAAGTAGGATTTATGTTCTTTAATTTTATAGCTTTGTAAAAATCTTATCCCTTGCCTAGCTCTATATCCATGGCAAGGGAAAATGGAAAGTGTTTTTTGCTTATTTGGAAGATCAATGTGCAACTGCTGCAGGATAGTCCTGAACGATTTTTTCTACACCTTCCCTGATTCGCTCGGCATTGGTTTCCGGTTTACCAACGGTACCTGTAATGGTACCGCGAAAAACCAGCTTCTGTGTCTTTGCATCGACGAAGTCCAGGATTAGCGTACCTTCAGTATATTGCGTCACATCGGTATACATACTCGGCGCTCCGGCCCACATGCCATAACGCCCGTAACTATAAGGAACACTAGGTGATTGGTGGACGGTCACTTTTTCCTTGGTCGACACATGACGCACAATATGGATATCTGCGTTTTCGGATACCTCCGTCAGGCCTCGAGAACCAAGATGTGTGCGAAGGCTATCCCTGAGCGCGCTTTCACCCGAAGGTGACAAAGGGAGTTGGTCGGTGGAAGGTACCAGGGAATAGGTTTTATAGCGATCAAAAGACGCCGAATGATCATAGTCGGTGACTACGTTGACCGATGCGCAGGCTATTAAACAGACACATGCAGCAACAATTGCATATCGATTAAATATTTTAATCATGATCATCACCATTCATAGTGAAGTTAATAAAAGGTTCAAAACAATAATATTCCAAAAAAGACAGAAGACAGGCATTTACATCATTACTTTTCAGGTGCGCGGGTTTCGATTCGATGGCCGACAGCAACATCAATAGCATCAAGCAACACCTGACCGTCAATCGGTTTACGCAAATAGGCCGCAATACCTTGATTGATTGCGTGTTCGTATTTTTCCTCGTCATCATCGCCGGTGATGATTATAACCGGCAACTTCAAGCTCAACACATCCAGGCGCGCTAAAACTTCAAAACCGTTCATTGGCAACATGTTCAAGTCGAGCACAAGGCAATCCGGCCAGCCGATTTCCAGGAACCGCAGAAAATCGGCACCGTTAAGGAATGTGACTGCGGCAAGCCCGGCGGAACGCAACAAGCGTTCAAGACCTTTGCAGATGCACTCTTCGTCGTCGACGACGGCTATAACTGTCTTATAAATGTTCATCGTGGCGATACTTTAGCGAGTTTGCCGCATCGGCGATACTGGACTTTGGTCTAATGCTTATGGTTTTCCGAAACCTCGCCGCCATAATCGATAACTAAATCCCCATCCGTTCAAGTTCAGCACGAGTTTGTTCTCGTGCAAACCGAAACTGGATTAATTAAGGAGTATCGGTCAACACCATTAGCCAAATGCTTCAAGCACATTTCTTCTTCAGCCACCAAAAAGCAATGGCGGAAGCCAGCACCATCGCGCAAGCGGAACCTATCAGTATCAAGCCCAGAAACAAGGTTTGCCTGAAGGTATAGTCCACCAGTTCTTTGCCGCTGGCCTGGGTTTGCCGGGTCAGCGCGGTCAATTGAGTCGACAGCCCGTCAAACTTGCCGGGAGCCAGGGTCTGGTCGAAGGCTTGCAACAATTTCACCAGGTCTTGCGCGGTGGCGTTGATCTGCGCGGCGGCAGCAGTGTAGTCGTTGATGCGGAAGGGCTCGGCGTTCGGGTTCGATGGACTGGCTTGAAGCTGCCGCACCACATCCTGAAAAGATTTTAGGGTGGCGGTGGAGGCGGTGGACATCAGTTTGCCTGCGTCCAGAGCTTTCTCGGTCTGTGCGGCGAGGCTGGTGAGACCCGGCAGTTGCGCGTTCAGGGCCTGGACAATCTGTTGACGTTCGGCGCTGATGAGATCGGGCAAGCGCTCCGCCGTCTGGCTGAAGCGGTCTGCCGATTCGGACAGCTGAGTGGTATTGGCCAGCAGCTCTTCCATCTGCGGCATTTCCATCGTATTTATCGCCAGCAATTCGGTTTCCCAGCGGATCAGGGTCGGCAAGTGTCTGGCCAGGAACATGCCGCGTTCCGCGAACAACCGGGTGTTGGCCAGTTCGCGGGTGGCCGGGTCAAGTCCCGCCAATGGGTCGATGGCGAGCAGATTGAAGACGCTACTGGTTATCCCTGCCTTGGGTGCTGCGGCTTCATCTCGTGCGACTTCGGACGAGAAGCCCAGAGATCCGAGATCACTAGGTGAGCGCACATTCGGGTATTGCTCGTGCCAGGCCTTGATGGCAGCACGCAGTTCCGAGATCTGTTCTTTTTTCAGTGTCGCCGTAGCAATCCGCCAAATCTCCTTCTCTACTTCTTGAGAGGCGAGTAGAAAAGGTTTAGCCGATTCGCCGAAGAACTTGGGCATCCAATAGTCCTCGATATTCATCCGGTTCAAGCTGGCGAAGATGATCATATCGAGGAGATTGGCATAGGTGTTGGACCCGGTAACGATGGCCAATATATCGTTGGTGATGGCGATGCGGCGCATCAGCATGTTTCTTCTTTGTGGTGACCTGATCATTTTCTCGCTGCAACTTGCCGACAGCGATTATTAAGCGCTTTGATAGAATTGTCCGAAAAGCGGAGCAACTGGATTGCAGTTCGACCGGATCGGGCGCACCGCTTTCCTGGTCGAGCAATAACATGGAGCGGATACCCTTTTCAGGCAATTCCAGGGTGCTTTTAAGCAAACCGCAACTGCTCGAACTCAAGGCCAGGGCGAGTAGCACAACGACTTTCGGCAGCCATCTATGGAGGCCCGGACTGGAGATCTTAAGCTTTGCATGCATGAAGGTATCGGCTCCTTAGTATGTCGATAATGAACAGTATCCTGTAAGCGGGACAGGGTTTGCAACCCCATCCCTAAGGTTTTTAGGATGCCCGAGCCAAACGGCTATACATACCCAGCGCAAAATTTTTCGAACGGAGCAACATGCTCCTTCCGGCTGTCACCCGTCAAGCGAGGCACATAATGTCGAAAGCAATTTAGTAAGGTGGGGTTAGCCGATGACCAAAGCCAATGTTCAGTACGGGACATATAACCTTTTCGTACCGGATTTTGGTGACTATATTAAAGCTCTTGAAGAAAGAGAGCAGAGTTTTCGATCTTCTTTAATCAATGACTGTCTGCCGATAAGTAAAAAAGTGCGGAGATACATTCATGTTAGAATTTTAGCGCTGAACCTTTATTTCTAATCTTTACATAAGTTGTAAAAACTTCTAAGGCAATGACTTTTGTTGATCCCTATGAAAAATTTACTGTTCCTGTGCGTTTGTTTACTGTGTAACAGTTGTGCCACTGAGCCGGCTACGTCCAAACAAACTTTACCCAGTAAGGAAGCCCAGCCACTTGTTCAGGAAAACATTTACATTGGAATGCCCCGTGCGGAGGCTGAACGTATTTTAGGGAATCCAACTTCGGTGACCGATACTGCAACGGGAACTACAGTCGTTTGGGTATTCGGCGCAGGCGCTTCAAAAGCCGATTCACCACCCGAACCCAAAAGCAAGGTTTTCAGCCTGATTGGAAGTATTGCAGCAACAGTGGCCGGAATTTTCAGCCCCATCGCAGGTACGGCCACCAATATAGGTTCACAAATATATAACGCGATGAGTTCAGAGGATGAAACAACCTCTCCTCCGGTTCCAACAGAGGCTGATAACACGCGCATCGTGACTATCGATTTTAGAGACAACAAAGTATTTTCAATTCAACGAGCTATGGCAACTGCTGTACCTTACACCCCAAGGCAATAATCTTTATCATGTAGACATAGATTAGATTTAACCGAGGTTTTTGCTCATGAACTTCACTTCATTCATCGCCACAGATTACTGGCTGCTTACTTGCATCGCCATTTGTCAGCGGTTTTGCTGTTGTAGCCAGCGTGTGTGATGCTCGCGAAGCAAGGTAATCGCCTCGTCGGCGGTACTCATGCACCGTGGAATCGACAGATCCTCCGGATTAACAAGAGGAAGCTCGGGTCTAAGCATATGGGTTTTCGCCCATTCTACGAGTTCGGACCACATCTTGCCTACCAGAATCAACGGCGTATCAACCTGTCTGACTTGCAGCAATTGCCAGATCATAAAAGTTTCAAGCACCGTACCGATGCCACCCGGCACCACCACGAAAGCGTCGGAAACGAGAACGAAATGATGCAAGCGGCTAAAGAAAGTCCGATGCTCGAATACCTGATCCACAAAAGGATTGACTTCCTGTTCAAATGGCAATTCGATACGGATACCAAGGGAGCGATCCTTCTCTGGCATGATCACTTCGGAAGCTCCCTCATTGGCGGCTTGCATCAACCCCGGACCGCCTCCAGTAACGATATCGCAGCCCATTGCTGACAGTTCGCGCGCGAGGCGGCGCACCTCGTCGTAGACAAACGAACCAGGCTGTGCCCTCGCCGAGCCAAAGATGGTTACGCGGTAACGCTCACGTTTCGAGGGACGCAGCCGGGTCAGATTATTGACTGTTTCCCACAGACGAAGCACGGTATCGGCAAGAATTTGTCTGACGCTTTCCTCGTCGGCCAAGCTAACAAATTCTTGAGCTTTGCCAGATTTAGCTTTGTTCATAAATTTTATTCCTTCCAGGGACTTCCCCCTGAATTGATCGATTGTAGGCCTTGTTTGCTTAGCCATCGCGCCCGAAGCTCACCTTAATATAGTGATATTAGGCAATAAAGCAGCCATAACGGCCTTATCAGTATTCATCCTGGCGCCACTTTAGCCGGTTTGACGCATCAGCGATACTGGACTTTGGTCTAATATTAATGGCTTTCGGAAACCGCACCGCCATGCTCGAAAACTAAATTACCCCCTTCCCTCATCAGGTTCAACCGGAATTTGTTCTCGTGCAATACGAAACCGGACGCTTCGGTCAAATACCTCAGAAATTCAGCATACCGTGATCCCGGTGCGCATTCGGCCAAGGTTGCCGCCCCCGACGCTATCTTGATGTGCTTGCCTGCAAGGGTGTATTGGCCCTGCATCCGGTTACAATCGGCCTTGACCTGATAGGAGCCGTCCGGAAGTAAAATCAGCGTATATTGGTTGGGGTCATCAATAACGAAATTATGCAAATCCAAGGTACCCTCGAAGCGCTCCCATTTCCAGACAATGCCGGTAATATTCGCGTTCGAACCAGTTGCCGCATCCGGCTCGGCGATCTTATCGGCAATTTGCACCCACTTGCCATCACGTAGGCTATAGGCTTGTTTCAGTCGATGGCTAGGGCAGCACGCCGGATCGCGTGGACCGGTCGTGACCGTTTCCAGGACGACTTGACCGGCGGCAATCGACAATGCGCTGATCTGAACGCGGTCACCCAGTAACACGCTAGCTTGCTGCCAGGGCGCATTACCGGTGTTGTGCATGGCGACTAGATACCTGAACGTTGCCGAACCGCCGCTTTGCCTTGTCAGAATGACCGCGGCATCGCTTAGTCCATCATCGTCCAGATCGCCGAAAGAGAATTTCTCCAGAGAAACCTTATCTATCTGCGTTGAGCCTTCTCCGTAACGGCGCTCAAACTTGCCGTTGTCGAGCTGAAGCGTGCCCAATTCATCAATCCGGTAAGTTGCATTATTAAGGGCATCCTCTGTCAAAGCCGGGCTTGCGCTGCTGCGGCTTGGTTTTTCGACACCATTCCCGCCGGAGGTAGTACTACATGCCGTGATCAAGGCAAGCATTATTGGGAACACGATGGTCTGAGCTTTACAGAATTTCATTATTTATCTCCCAGTTTATTTAGCGCGTTTAGAACTCAAAATGCAGGTGGGGTTAAATAGCTTTTTCATTTGATATATCTACTCACACGAATCCAATGCCGTTCAGATGAGCCGTCATGTCGGCAGGATTCACGTCAGGTTATCCTGCCTGTCGCCCTTCGGGTCAATGCAAATCTGTTCCAGACAGATTTGTGCCGGCATCCAGGGCACATGGAAGTGATAGGCCTGTACCATCCCTGGCATCTGGGTTCCGGCATTCCCTGCCGGAACGACGGTTTTGGTGGTTAGCTGAAGATTCGGCAACTTGATGGCAATACCCCATTCCCATCGGCCTGAAGGAAAAACACCCGCAAAAGCAACTTACTTCTTCCCTTCCAATTCCTCCACCAGCTGCTTAACTCCGGCATCGTCCGGCAGGGCTTCGGCGGCTTTCCGTGCATACACTAGCGCGGCTTTGGCATCGCCCGCCTCGCGTTGCATTGAAATGAGTGCGCTGAGAATTTCGAGGTCATATGGATGGCGCGCGTCGGCGGCCTTTAAAACCGCCAGCGCCTCGCGCCGCTTTCCGGCGGAATGCAAGCCTACGGCGTAAACATAAGCGTAGCGGGCGTTTTCGGGAGCGAGCTTGGCCGCTGTCTTCAGTTCCTGAAGGGCGGCGGACGTATTGCCCTGGCGCACCAACAGCAAGCCCAAGGCATGATGCAAATCCGCCGCGTCCGGCAGCAATGCCAAACCCCGGCGCAACTGCTTTTCGCCTTCATCTTCGCGCCCCTGTTGCCGGTAGGCATCGGCGAGATTGACATACGCTCCAGCAAACAGCGGATCTAGCTTGAGTGTGCGTTCATACGCCGCAATCGCGTCATCGGGCCGGCCTTGGCGCAGAGCAAGATTACCTCGATTAACGTTTTCAGATGGCCAATCGGCATTGATCGTCAAATAATCCTGGTATTCCTTAGCCGCGCTTTCTCGGGCGCTGAGCCGGCTCACCGGAAACTGATTATCCGGCACATCGGCAAGGATGCGTGCAGCCTCCATACGCACGCCGCGAATCGGATCGGCCAGCAGCGGAGCTGCAGCCAGTACACGATTAACCGGATCAATAACTTCAACGAGTCCCAGCCCTGCAATACGCACTGTCGGATCGGCATCTTGTAACAGCCGCCGCGCCGCCGCGATGTGTTCTGGACGCATCAGCGGCTCTGCAAGTGTTGCCGCGGTGGCACGGACGACCGCAGGGCTATTGGAATCCTGGGCGAGTTCAAGCAATGCGGGCAAGGCTTTGACGCCTTGCGTCGCGCCAGCATGCAACACGCTTCCGTAATGCGGACGCTCCCGCCAGGTTTTGCCGTACCATTTGTCCATTGCTGTAGCCGCCCATTCGGGCTTACGGTTTTGGTGACACTGGGTGCAGGCATTCGGACTACTCAAGGACAGCGATAAATCGGGTCTTGGCAAGCGAAAACTATGATCATGCCGGCCGTCGATGACCATATAATTCTGCTCCGGCGCATGGCAATCCATGCACTGCGCACCTTTTGAACCCTGCTTGTGGAAATGGTGTTTCTCGCTGTCGAATTCGGCGGCGTTATGGCAACGTGCGCACAAGGCATTGCCTTCGGCGCGCAATTTGAGCGCATGCGGTTCGTGGCAATCCAGGCAAGTAACGCCTTTCTGGAACATCTTGCTTTGCCGGAACGAACCCCAGGTATAATCCTCATCGCGCTGCTGGCCGTCGGCGTAATAAGCCGGCTGCGTCAACAGCGCCGGACGATGCGTGTCTTCCATCGGCAGTCCTGGCAAGCTGCCTTCGACCAGCGTCGAGCGCCGCGCATGGCAGGCCCAGCAGGTATTCATCAACGCATCGGCGGCGGGCTGGTCACGCTGGGCGAATCTTGCATCGCTTCCCGGAAATGTCCACGCTTCGCGCCAGCGGCTTTGCAGACGCACTGCCAATCCCTTGTCGTCATCCTGCCCATAAGGCGGCTGCGCGTGTTGCGCCCAGTCGATATGTTGCGACGCGGGGCCGTGGCAAGACTCGCAAGAAACATTCAATTCCTTAAACGTCGTCTTATAACTGTCCGTCGTCGCGTCATAAGCCTTTTTAAGATTCGTCGAATGGCATTCGGCGCATTGCAGGTTCCAGTTCTGGTAGCGCCCGGTCCAGTGCAGTTGATCGGTATGATCGACTTTTTCATGAGGATATAGATGGAACCATCGCTGCCCCCCTTCGTCTTTTGGGCGACTGTCCCAGGCGATACCGAGCGCTTGATAACGGCCACCGGGAAATTCGATCAGATATTGCTGCAGCGGCGTAACGCCAAACGTGTATTTGATTTGGTAATCGGTGAGTTTGCCGTCAGGGCCGTCTGTCCGCACCATGAACCTGCCGTCACGTTTGAAAAACCTGGATTCGACGCCGAAGTGCTTGAAGGTTACGTCATCGAAATCGCCGAGCACTGTTTGCGCATTCGCTTCCTGCATCGCAAGGGCGTGGTGCGAACCTGTCCATGCCTCGACCTCGTCCTTATGACACGCAAGGCACGCATTGGCACCGGCATACTTTTTATGCCCGGGCGCAAGTGAGGGCTCAGGTTGCGCCACGGAGGGTGATGGCGAAGTCCCCAGTGTGAAAGGCGTTTTTGCAAAATATGCGATGCCTGCAATGAACGCCGTTACCAGCAGGAAAACGGACAGCAACGGAACAATGCTCCTTTTACCAATGCGCTGCTCATTCGCTTGGTTTTCGGTTATTTTAGGGATATTGGGTTTAGTAATTTTGCTTGATTTTGGCTTCTTGGTGCGGGTCATCTTAATAGTCCGTATCTTGAAACAGGGCGTTTTAATTTTTTATGGTTGCGATTAGTATTGATACAGCACGCAGTAAACTGCCCTTAGCAGGTCCGGCTGAGTTAATCGAGAAAGCGGACCCGTCCAGTATTGAGTTCATAGACCGCACCCAGCAGGGTCACAGATTTTTCCTGTAGCACCCTTTTTGCTTCCGGAAGCGCAAACAGTTGCTGCATCGACCAACGCACATTTGCTTCCACGGCTGCCCGCAGCAGACTCTCTCGATCCTGTTTTAGGTCGAGATTACGTAATCCAGGCTTGATCGATTTGATCAGCGATTCGATATGTTCGGGTTCCTTGGGTTTATCCAGCATCTCTTCCACAGTAGCGGCAACTGCCCCGCAACCTTCGTGGCCCAGCACAATCAGCAGATGGGTATGGAGATGCCTGCCGGCATATTGCAACGAGCCAATCACATCCTCCTCAATGATGTTACCGGCCAGACGGATGGTGAAAAGATCGCCAAATCCCACGTCGAAGATGAGTTCGGGCGGCACCCGTGAATCGCTGCAACCGACAACAGTCGCGAAAGGTTTTTGTGCCTCGACCAGCAGGCTGCGCCAGGAAGATTTTTCATGGACATGGTAAGGCTTATCGGCCATGAAACGCTGGTTTCCTTGTTCCAATCGCGCCAACGCCTCATTAGCGTCACGAGGGTAAGGTTCCATGTCGATGGCGCCTAGGCTCAACCGTTTCGGCTGTAGCGCAAGCGCTCATTCCTAAACTTAAGCAACAGGCGCCGAACAGCCATTGTCTTCGAGTAATAAGGGGCGTTGTCATGGGTCATGCTCGCTCTAAATTAGTTGGGAGATGGTTTATCGCTGGGCTCCGGGTTCCGCGCCGGCGGCTGCCGCCAATGCTCCCGGGGAACAATTTTCGCCGATTTGGGATCAGCAACATAGTGTGGCGACATAATCTGCACGCCGTATTCATTGAAGGCATCCTGGATGTTCTGATGCAGTTCCGAATAGAGCAGCGGCATATTATCCGAAGAGGCGGCGTAAACATTCAGTTCATACTTGACATAGAAATCGTCCAGCGCGCTCTGCAGTACGAATGGCGCAGGTTCACGCAGCACTTGACTGGTCCGTTCGGCGGCTAGCAGCAACAATCCATGTACTTGCCGCCAAGGCGCGTCGTAACCGATAGTGATGCTGGTGGGGAGAATCAATTGCCCTTCGCCGGCCGCAAAGCTGTAATTGGTCACCTGGTTGCTCATCAGCACGGAATTGGGAATCGTTATTTCCACATTCTTGGGCGTGCGCAGGCGCGTCACCAGCAGCGCCACCTCAGTAACCTTGCCGGTGGTATCGCCGATCTTGACGACATCGCCAACCCGAAAACCGCGCATATAGGTTAGCACTATGCCGGCGACCATATTGGCGATCAGAGTGGTCGACCCCAATGAAAACAGCACCCCGAGGAAAATCGAAACACCCTCGAAGGCACGCGATCTGGAGCCTGGAATATAAGGATAAGCCACTGCAATAGCAAAAATTATCACCAGAAAACGGCAAATCTTGTAGGTTGGCACTGCCCACTCGGGATAGAATCCGGCCAGTTTTATATCTCCTTTTTCCACCGCCAACAAGGAGAAACGCAATATGCCCAGCAACCAGCGTACAACCAGAATCAAAATAAGGAGGAAAAGCAAATTCGGCAGTTCGTTCCAAATATCCAGGCCGATTTCCCTGAGGGGATCAGCGATATAACTGAACAAGCGTTCGGCAAAAGTCCGTGTCCAGGGAAAGAAGCTGAGGATAAGACTGAAATATAAGTAGAGGATCCCGGCCAAAATGAGAAGCCGTAACAGCTTCACCGCTCCGGCAAGCATACCCTCAATTATGAACTCGAAAATACGGATGCGCGTAGGCGCTAGCCAACGGTGGATTCCCGCATCGAGAACATGCTCTACCTTATGAAAATACCAGAAAAGCGCATAAATAAAGGCGGCCAGCAGTGCGGTCGCTATGAATGCGAACAGCAGTCCGTAAAGCAGGTTACGTATACTGTGCGCTTCGCGGTACTTGATGATGCCGGTACGGATTTTATCCGCCAGCTGGGCTGCACGTTCCTGCCGGGAAACGCCCTCCGCGGCGACATCGGTTTCCAGCACCGAGACGATGATCGTATCCCCCGTCATCACATCCGTGGAAAGCTCGTCGCTGGCCAGCTTGATGCTGTCGGTGCGCAGGTATGGGTCCTCGGCCAGCCGCTTGATGCGTTCAGCGATTTTGTCGGCGCGATATTGTGCTGGAATATTTTTAAAGCCGCGCACCTGAAACAGCGTCTCGCCATCCACTACGACCGCCGCGGGCGCTGAAACCGCCTTTGTTTCAGCCGCGCCGGCCAAGTTTCCCAAACTTAGCCAGATAAACCCCAGCAACAACAAATAACCAATTTTCATACCATTTTCGTCAATTTCGATAAAGTTTTGTAGGGTGGGCAGGCTTTGTTGCCCACCAGAATAAGATAAAAAGTGGGCAAAAACGCGTTGCCCACCCTACATTTCCTGATTGAGCGCTATTTCTCAAAAGGAAAAATCCGTTTCCAGTCTTTTTTCATATCCACCACTGTCCAACCTTTTTGTCCGGCTTCGTCGAGCGCCTTATCAAGACGGCCAATGACTGAGTTACGGTCGTAAGCCACTTCGCGTTCAGCATCAGTGTGATGAACAATAAGTTCAAAACGTGGCCCCCTGCCTGCTGCTGTCCACTGCAACATTTGCCAATCGCCGTCGGAGTTGCCAAATGCGGCAATCGGTCTGCGGCCGATGAATTTTTGAATCGCGACCGGTTTACCATCTTTGTCATCATTAAAGTCAATTTCCGGCAGGCGCAGCAGCACGGGCTTGCCGTCGCGAAGCTCAAATTTGGTTTTGATGCTACTGCCGATGATTTGCTCGGGTGGGATGCCATAAACTTTTTCCATCCAGGTGCGCATGAATTCAATGCCGCCACCCGAAACAATATAAGTCTTGAAGCCATTAGCCCGTAAGAAGTTAAGCAGTTCCAGCATTGGCTGATAAACCAGCTCGGTGTAAGGCCGGTTATATTTCGGATGCTTCGCTGTGATCAGCCAATCGTTAACAATTTTTTCGAATTCCTCGGTGGTCATGCCGGCGTGAGAGGCCATGATCAGCTCCACCAAACCGCGTTCACCGCTTGCCATTACACCCTTTAGATCATCAGCAAGCACTGCTTTAAAAGGCTCAGTGTCTTTCCATTCGGGATGCTTGGGTGCTTCCGCTTTCACGCGGTCTAAGGCAAAAATCAGTTGGGGAATGGGTTGCTCGCTCCATAGTGTGCCGTCATTATCGAAAGTGGCGATACGTTCAGCGGCTGGCACAAAATCCGCACCGCCTTTTTTAGTCACGCTTTTGACAAATTGCATAATGGCTGATTTAGCCGTGCCGTTATTCCAAGACGGCAACGGATCACTGGACTTGGCATTTGCAACTGTTGCAAAGCATACAAATATCAACCATAAAATATGGCGGTAGCTTAATGATTGATGGGGGGATAATTGATTCATAGTGTTCTCTATTGGTTGATCTAACAATCTTGAGTTCATTGGTACTTAAACGCTTGCAAAATCCATCCCGCGTAAATATCAGAGCTGCAATTGTTCCGACTCAATGACCTGTACTCCCGCAGGCGCACGAAGACCAGCTTCGAGTAGAGCCCGCGCGACTTGAAGAGTAGTCACCGCTCGATAGCGCCGGGGCAGCAGCGAAGCCAGATGCTTACCCAAAAACAGCCCAAAGGCCTCCAGGAATCTGCCGCTGGATCGAGGACCTCCGATCAACAGTGATGGTCTCACTATTACCAATGATACAAAACCCAGAGTGGCTAAGGCTTGTTCGGTCTCGCCTTTAACCTTAAGATAAAACAGGCGTGACGAAGCATCCGCGCCCAGCGAAGAGACCAGACCAAAGGCTGGCGTTCCTTCACGCAGGGCCAACCCGGCTGCGGTCAGGACATAATCGTGATCGACGCGGTAGAAGCCGGCCCTGGATTTCGCCTGGCGTAGCGTGGTTCCCAGAGCGCAGAGCGTTAAATCTGCCCTCCACCAAGCCGCATCCTCCGGCAAAGATTCAAAATTGACTAGCGGATTATCGAGCTTAGCGTGCGCTGGCAGTGGGCGGCGCGTGGGTGCGACTACACGCGAGATTTCAGGGTGTTGCAAAGCGAGTTGAAGCAATGCTTGCCCGACTTGCCCCGTTGCCCAAGAATGAGTACCGTTTTCATGGGTTAGTGTCACAAAGCAAAGCGCGATGCGATACGCCCAATTCTTTAGGCAGTCCGAACATATACACCAGCCCAATCGCTAAATCACCCAAACCCAAAGGCACGGTAATCAAGCCCACATCGCCGAAAAGTCCCGCTGGAATAAGTACCAGCGCAGCAATGTAGCGTAACAGCGATTCCCAATAGACAAACGCAGCGCGGTGGCGTAGATCGCGAGAAGCTAGAATCAATACCGCACTGGTAAAAGCCAGAAATCCAGCGATTAGCCAGCCCCAAACATGATCGCAGATGTTCATACCTACGCCCCGATAAAGCGGCGGAAACAACAAGAAGACAGCGAGACCAGCGTTATAAACGCCAGACCAGAAAACGAAATTTTTCATTGTGAATGGCACGATATTTTCCTTGCAAGATTTTTGGGTTGTAACATAGGATGGACTAGGTTTTTTACCCATCCAAATAAGATAAAAGACCTATAACAAAACGCCAATTAGCTTCTTGATTAACTCTTCCAGTGAAATCATTGTTAATCCCAGAGGCAGCACGGGTAGCAGGGTGGCAATGACGATTTGTAGCACAGTTTCTTTGCCGAACGGAAATATCCGCATCGTGCGTATCGTTTCCAAACTATTATTCAAATCGGCTAAGGACTGAATATCGCCGCTACCGATAAACGCTTCATCGGATGCATTACCGCCTCGTAGCCATTTTTGTTCGAATTCGGTGACATAGCGGCTTGCCAAATTACCGTATCGCAGTGAGCCTTCACGCTTAGTTCGTGCAAGATGTCCTGAGAACACACATAACGGGCCAAGAATAAGCAACAACATAAACACTACAGAGGCAACAATTTCTGGCTTGAATTCTAATAGTTTTGCATCTTGATAGAAAATGCGTTCGGCAATCATTGCAGACAGCAAAGCACCGAGTGCAAAAATCAGCGGAATAAACGCGGCGGCACTTCCAGCGAGAAAACCCAGACCACCCGCTTTGTCAGGATGTGTTGGCACAAGATAAAGTTTCAAACGTGACACCTGCCAGAGAAACCGCAACCACACGATAATTCTGAATAGCCAGCGAAACATGATGAATTGAAACACAGGTAAACTGACATAAACGAGCCAGTACCCTGCTAGATTCAGTTGATGTTCCGATGCTACACCGTTGGCATACCAGATAGTAGCGTCCAGTGTTGACAGCTCAGACCATATAAAATGGTAGCTTAGCACCCAAAAAACCAGTGCTATCTCTACCCAGAGTGAGTTACGCAAGCGTAGTGCTGAAGCGATACAGTCATCGAAACCTGCTCTGGTTTCTGCCGTTATAATGCCTCGGTCAATAAATTGCTGGACGACAGGTTTCATGCGCTGATGAATGACCAACTCCGCTATTAGCAGTAACGGCAACGCCACTAGAAAACGGATATTCGCCTCCAGATCGTACAGGAATGGAACCTTGACACTACCTTCCAGTAATTGCCCAGAAATAGCTGAAAGTATTAGCAACGGTAGCCAAGTGAGCAGCGTGAAAAAAATGATTCGACGTTTGAGTAAGTCTAAGCCGATGGTTGCCAAACGACTACGGACGAATAACTGAAAAAGAGGACCGCCTTGAACGAGGGAAAAATCGTCGGGGATTTTGAATTCGGGTGTGGTATTCATTATTTAATCTTGGTTCGATAGGTGTGGATTAAGGTGGGCAAAAAAGCGTTATACACCCTACAAATCTCAATGCATCAAATTCCACGCATTAAGTTTCTTCATGGCAGTCCCGTAGCTGCCGAGTTGGTAAACGGACGCGCCTGCCGGCGAGAACGTGAATTCAGCAAAGGGTTCAGCTAACATCCCCTTCAAGTAGTCCTGATTAGCAACCCCGACCGTAACATGTGGATTAAAATGCGTGCCGGTGTATTTCGGAACGAATGCCGCGACGTAATCAAGCATGGCGGGTGGTTGGACGACGGGATTCTCAGGCGTGGTCGCAAATGCGGCTGTAGTACCTGTACTCACTGTGTAAGGCGCAACTGCTTCAATCAAGTCTTGTTGCAACTTGAGCAAATCGGCTGTCGGTTTGATAACAATGCCAGCAACGCCAATGTCCTTATCCGGGAGGTAGTAGTATTTGAATGCCTTCAACTTCCAGTCGGTTATTTTTTTGCTGGTCAGGACATTGCCGGCGGCAGCGTAGACTTTGTCGAGATCATCAGTGTGGACGTATCGCTGTATGAGGGTGATATGTGGCTTGTGTGACGCATCCAGAGTAAAGCCCTTAGGGTAGACTTTGAGCAAACGAGCATTGGAAACCTCGGCGTGTTGGAGCATTGTTGCATCGGGTTCCAGTAAAATGTCGATGGCAGTCACTGACTCTTGTTCCACGTTCGCCGTCTTTACATTCTGGGTGGTTGTACAGGCAGTCAATAACAACAGACACAGACCCAACAGCGTGAAATCAGCCCATGGTTTAGTTCGACACTTTGAAGGTGTTAGGTTTTTGTTCATTATTTGTCCTTATCTTTTAAGTGATTACCTAGCTCCCACGCGCTATGTGACTGTCATTAATCAAGCAAAAATTGTATTTTGTAGGTGCGGATTTATCCGCATCTACAACAGCGACGTAGCGCACGGGAATGAGAAAACTTAAAACAAGAAAACCACGCACACAGGTTAACGGCGGGCGTGGCTAGCGAATTAAAGAGTGCTTACTTGTTTGGTGGTGTTTGCAACAGCTCCAACACTTGGTCGATGCTGAAACTCGCTGCCTTTTGACGTGGCGGGAATTCTTTGAAGGTCGCAAGGTACTGACCGACATACTTCTGCGCTGGCGTTAGCAGGAAGATATGATCCAGGTACCAATCCCAATAAGAGTTAGAAGTAATACTTGCTCTTTCGTAAGGGTCAGTACGCAAATTGTAGAGCCAAGGAATACGAGTTTTCTCAAACGGTTCGCCCCATACTAACATAGTACCCTGTGCACGTTGTTGAGCAAATACTACTTTCCAGTTGTCGTAACGCAAGCCTGTCAGATCACCATCATCGGAGAAATAGAAGAACTCTTCACGAGGGCTTTTAGGCTCTTGCCCTGTCAGGTAGGGAAGTTGATTGTAACCATCCAAATGCACTTTGTATTTTTTGCCATTAGCGACGTAGCCTTTCAGCAGTTTTTCCTTAACATCAGGCACACCGGCAGCAGCTAACAAGGTAGGCGCCCAATCCAGATGTGAAACGATGTCATTGGATACTGTGTTAGGTTTGATATGACCCGGCCAACGTACCATTGCAGGAACGCGGTAAGCGCCTTCCCAGTTAGTGTTCTTCTCGCCACGGAACGGTGTCATCCCCGCATCAGGCCAAGAGTTCATGTGCGGACCATTGTCGGTGCTGTACATGACGATGGTGTTGTCGGTGATACCGAGCTGGTCGATTTTATCCAGCACCGTACCGACGTTTTTGTCATGGTCGATCATGGCATCATGGTACGGGCTTTGCCAACGCCCCGCCTGACCTAGGCTTTCAGGTTTGGTATGGGTGCGAAAGTGCATGTGCGTGAAATTCACCCACACGAACATCGGCTTATTAGCCTTGGCCTGCTTCTCGATAAATTCAGCAGCGCGGGCGGCGGTATCGTCATCGATAGTTTCCATACGCTTTTTGGTCAGCGGGCCGGTGTCTTCGATTTTTTGAGTACCGTCAGGATTGGCGAAACTGTGCAACACGCCGCGTGGACCGAATTTCTTACGAAAGTCCGGAAAATCGGCTTCTTTCGGATAATCCGGCAACTCAGGTTCTTCTTCGGCGTTCAGATGGTAAAGATTGCCGTAAAACTCGTCAAAACCATGCGCGGTAGGCAGAAACTCGTCTTTATCGCCCAAGTGATTCTTACCGAATTGGCCGGTGGCATAGCCTTGGCCTTTAAGCAATTCGGCGATGGTCACATCTTCTTTTTTGAGGCCCAAATCGGCACCGGGCAGACCCACTTTACTCAGGCCGGTGCGAAACACGCTCTGGCCGGTGATGAACGCTGAGCGTCCGGCGGTACAACTTTGCTCGGCGTAATAGTCGGTAAAAATCACACCTTCATTGGCGACGCGGTCGATGTTGGGGGTTTTGTAGCCCATCATCCCTTTGGTATACGCGCTGACATTGGACTGGCCGATGTCGTCGCCCCAAATAATCACGATGTTGGGTTTTTTGTCTTCGGCCTGCGCGGATAGTGCCGGAATGCAGATGGCCAGCGCGAAAAGCGCACGCGCCGCCGGGCGGTAAAGGCGGTGGAGTGGAATCATGGTAAATTTCCTTTATTTTTTGCTGGGTTCGGAGAGAGATTTTTTACGTTAGGGACAGCTGAATCAGTAGTACCAGCTCCTAAGAATTGGCACTATTGAACTTTAGTCTAACGTTAAAGACGCCGATTCGTAAATTTTATTGGCCTGAAACGGCTTATGCCGTGGCCACCGGCGCGACGTGGGCGTCGCTCCCACAGTGAATCCTGCCAATCCAGAGCGGCTCCAACCGCCACATGTTCGCCTGGCCGAATAGTTACGTTATATTTTTAGTGAATATGGATCTCTCGCGACTTTACTGTATCGCTTCTTTGCAAAACATAGCGCTCCGCCTCATCGGTCATTCGTGTGCCATCATCATTAAGCTGAATGAGGGTTCCTTCATTCTCAATATGATAGCGCCGTGTGTTTGTCCCTCCCTTGCTTGGAGTTAAAACAACGGTGTGATTTTCATCATTCCAGCTGATATTTTCCTTTTTCATAAAACTCCCTAGAAGACTCTTTTGCGTATTGAGTCACCAACAGATAATTGTTTTTTTGTTTTAAAGACAGCGTCGTTTTAATCCCCGTGCAATCGTTGCAAGGGAGAAAACCGTAAAAAACACCATGAAACTCCAGACTTTTATCGGGAGGGTTTTCATGTGCGGAGTGATCTGTTTCTTTCTGGTGGCTCTTTGCAATCGCTCTGACGAAACCCTCTTGAGCTTCGAGGTCTGTCGCTGCCATTGCTGGCATGGCGGAAAACACGCTGCTAAAAAGCAACAAAGCCAGATTGTGTTTAAATTGTTTATTTAATGCTCGCATGATGACTTCCCTGGAGTAACGATGGTTGTGCTAGAGGAAAACGGAGGGGAAAATTTACCAGATTTACAAAAAAAAGCTTCTAAATTTGTCAGCAGCCCGAGCCTGGAATCGTCTGTAGTGGGGATTGACAGAAGTTATTCGTGCTTAGCTCATCTGAACCGTTATTCTGACCCGCAACACCCCGATTGTTTGCCGTGCAACTGAACCGGCGGACAGGCGACACTGCCATAGGAGCAAAACACGCAGCAATCCCCGGGCTTGGGTTTTAACAGGGCATGACAGCCCTGGCATTCGTAGAACCACTGACAGGCATCGCTGGGCATGGTCTCGGTTTTACCATAGCCGCACACTGGACAGATCAGAGTGGACTCCAAAATAACCTTGTTCATCATTTATTTCCTCGCATTATGACTTTTTAGCCGAGCAATTCTGCATCAGTTAACTGCTCGGGAGCTTTTGTCCTGCTCCTCAGCAGCATGCGCCGTCCGCCCTGGCGGCTTCGCTGCCTGGTCCCGGCGCGCAGTCGAACAAACCGAAGTGGCGGGATTTATCGCCCAAGACCTGAAAGTGATCGCCATAGCGGCTGCCGGCCAGCATGTCGGCGGTATTGCCGCAGACCCGCAGCGGCCGGCCGGTTTCGAAATGATGATGGTCGTCCAGGTCGAAGCTGTGCGGGTGTTGATCGATGCTGCCCAAGTACATGGCCACTTGGCCGAAGTCTTCGCAGCGGTCTTCCAGCGGCATTTTGAAGGCGCGCACGGTCACCGAATGGAACTTGACCATGCCGATTTTGGCAAACACTTCGGGGTCGTCGAGGCTGATCGCATTTTGCTTGACGGCGCGTACGTCCGGGCAGCCCAGATCCTGCAAGATGCGCCGGAAGTCTTCCCAATACAAGGCGCCGCCCAGGCATTCGCCCAGCAGCACCGGGTCCTGGCGCAGTTCGGTCGGAATGCGGCGGTCGGCAAACACATCGGAAAAATACAGTTCGCCGCCCGGCTTCAGCACCCGGAAGATTTCCGCCAGCACGCGGGGCTTTTCCGGCGACAGGTTGATCACGCAATTGGAGACCACCACGTCGATGCTGTTGTCAGCAATGCCCACCGTGGCCAAGTTTTCGATATGGCCGTGCAGAAAATCGACATTGGCATAGCCAAAGCGCTCGGCGTGCCAGTCGCGATGGCGCACGGCGATTTCGAGTTGTTCCGGCGTCATATCCACACCGATCACCCGCCCGCTCGGGCCGACCAGTTTCGACAGCAGATAGCAGTCGCGGCCGGTGCCGCAGCCCAGATCAAGCACGGTCTTGCCTTCCAGAGCCGGCGGCAATGGCGAACCGCAACCGTAAAAACGCTCCAGCACTTCAGGATGCAGTCCGGCCAGCAAGGCTTTTAAATAGCCGGGCATGGCGTCGATGCTGCAACAGGCGCTGGTTTTCAGGTCGTTGCTGGATTGCAGAACCTGACCATAGTAATGGCGGACCGATTCGCTGATTTCGATAGTGGTAGTCATGAGAGGCCTCGTATCTTTTGTTTTTAAAGTTGGGTATCAACGGCAGTGACATAGCTTACAACGGAACAGACAGCCAGGATAACGCAATTGTTGCAATTGACGCCGGGTGTGGCCTTGCCCCGCTGACCCAGCCGATACCGAACAAAGCGGCAACGCCTTTGAAGTTGTCGTTGGCATCATTGGCAACGGCCAGGAAGCAAACGGTAATGAATAAAAAGTTTGGTAACTAATTCAGCCTATCAAGCATGGGGCGTTTGGAGCCGTTCTGGATTGACAAGTTTCATTGTGGGAGCGACGCCCCGCCCACCGTGCTTCAAATCGCGACGTGGGCGTCGCTCCTACAGACGGTTCCAACATTCTGAACAGTTACAAATTACAAGGTCATGTAAGCATTGCCGCCTCCTCGATCGACTTAGGATTTGGTCATCAATAACTTCCCGAAATCGCCATTGTGTTCGTCAAGCCGTTCGTGCTGAGCTTGTCGAAGCATGATCGGCTTGACGCTTAGGGTTGGAATTTTTCCATGCATCCTTCGGTTGTGCTCAGGACGAGACGGAAAAATTTAACGGTACGTTATTTCCCGCCATATCCTTAATCCACGCTATGGCCATTGCTTTTGCCACCGCTGACTTTGCAACGGATTGTTCATTTTGCTGTCGTAATGTCATGAACGAAATTTCCACACAGCGCTTGCGAACCCATGTCTATGAACTTGCCGGTACTATCGGTGAGCACAATATTTTTCATCCGGAAGCGCTCCATGCGGCGGAGGCTTATATTACCGATGAATGGCAGCAGCAAGGCTATGCCGTCCGCAAACAGACTTATACCGTACAGGGCGTTGAATGCGCCAATCTTGAAATCACCTGCACCGGCAGCCGCTCTGGCAACGATGTCATCCTGATCGGCGCGCATTATGATTCGGTTTTGGGCAGTCCGGGCGCGAATGATAATGGCAGCGGCGTGGCGGCGCTGCTGGAACTGTCTCGTCTGTTCAAGGCAGCGCCGCCTGCAAGCCCTCTGCGTTTTGTCGCTTTTGTGAATGAAGAGCCGCCTTTTTTCTACTGGCGCAGCATGGGCAGCATGATCTATGCCCAGGCCGCCAGGCAGCGGCGAGACAACATCCGTTTCATGATCTCGCTGGAGACTATCGGCTGTTACCGGAATCAACACGGCAGTCAAGCCTATCCGCCTGTGCTGAAGTATTTTTATCCCGATACCGGCAATTTTATCAGCTTTGTGTCCAACTTGCGTTCCCGGGGTGTCATGCGCCATTGCGCCAAGACCTTTGCCGCGGTGACTGATTTTCCGATTGAATCCATAGCCACGCTGGCGATTGTACCGGGCGTGTCCTGGAGTGATCATCTGGCGTTTTGGCGGCACGGTTATAAGGCTTTCATGATTACCGATACCGCTTTCTATCGCTACCCCTATTACCATACGGCTCAGGATACGCCGGACAAGCTCAATTATGTGCCGTTTGCAAAAATGACTAACGGCCTGTTTTTGATGTTATCCCGGCTGGCGAGCCAGTAACAGTTCACGGCATTCCTGCTCACGCCCGCGCACCACGCGTTTGCCCTCAAGAGTGCCTTTAGTCTCGGTAACCACGGTATGCTGGCCTTCATGGTGCTGATCATCGTAAAAAAATATCACCACCCAATCCATGACCCGATCCAGCTGATGGGCGCGCGCGGTATTGGAATACAGGGCCGTAAAATGCCAGCCCTTGCGGGTTACATGCAGGATCGGCAGCCAGGCCTCGCCCGCCGGATTAAAACGTTTGGGCGCAATTTTGGGCAATTCCTCGGCCTTGGCTTTTTTGCGATACAGAAAATCGATTTGCAGCAATAAACTGACCGGGGGTTCTGCAATAGGCATTTCTGCGCTTTTTGCAGAACGCCGATAGCCCAGGACATGTGCCAGCCAGAGCTGCACCAGTTCAATCTTTTTTTGACTAAAGCCCGGCACCTGCGCCAGACGGCCGTTATGCGCGGCCAATTCCAGAGCTTCCAGGGTATCGATGTGCAACAGCTCTATGAGCCGATGCGCCAGTGTGGGGCCAATGCCTGGAATCTGCTCGAACAATTCAATCGGGTCATGCCCGCCCTGTAAACTCTGCAGCCGGCTCATGCGCCCCGTGCGCACATACTCGACAATCGAGCGCGCAATGCCCACGCCGATGCCGGGCAAATCCGTCAACCCGGAAAACCCCTCATTCTCGATGAGCTCGGCCAGCGGGCTGTTTCAGGCCATCGATTGTTTTGGCCGCGCGCCGGTAAGCATTGGCGCGAAATGGATTGGCGCCTTGTTCTTGCAGCAAATCGGCAATTTCGCGTAACTTGTCAGCAATGTCTTTATTATTCACGGCTCATCATCCGGTTTAAAATCTGTCATTTCGACCCTCGGGAAAATCCTCGGCGGCAACACCATCAGCCGATACCCTAGCGCCTGAAAACAGAGTAAGATAAAATCCATTGTAACGCTAACTTCAGCAGTCCATTTTACCGCGAGGAACCGATCATGGCCGACATGCAATCACCCACCATCGTCAATCCTACCGTTATCGTTCCGGTTAATCCGGCCATCGAAACCTATATGCGCAGTCTGGTGACGCAAAGCGATCATCCGGTTCTAACCGAGATGGAAGCTTATGCGCAGAAAAAATAATTTTCCCATCGTTGACCGCCTGGTTGGCGTATTTCTGGAAACGCTGGCGAAGTCCATTAATGCCCGCCGCATATTTGAATTCGGCAGCGGCTATGGTTATTCCGCGTACTGGTTTGCGCGCGCGACCGGCCCTGCCGGCGAAATCATTTGCACGGATGGCGATGCCGTCAACCGCGACAAAGCCCAACACTATCTCGCCTCCGTTGGTTTATGGGACAGAGTTCAATTCCATACCGGCTTTGCGCAGGACGTATTTGCCCAAACCGAAGGCCTGTTCGACATCTGCTACAACGATGTCGACAAGGGCGATTATCCCGAAGTGTGGAAACTGGCCAAACCGCGCATCCGCCCCGGCGGACTTTATATTGCCGACAACGTGCTCTGGCATGGCCGCGTCGCTGCGGAAAATTATGTCGACATCGTACCAGGCTGGACCGAAGCCATACTGGAACATAATCAGATGATTTTTGCCGACCCTGATTTTGATGCTTTCATCAATCCCACCCGGGATGGCGTTCTCGTGGCGCGCAAAAAAACGGCCTAGATGCGCGTAGCTATCGCCTATATCAGCGTCATTTTACTTTGGGCCACCACGCCGCTGGCGATCAAATGGAGCGGCGAAGGCCCCGGCTTTTTGTTTGCGGTTACTGGCCGCATGTGTATTGGCGCGGTCTGCCTGGCCATTACCCTGCCACTGTTAAGGCAGGGCTTGGCCTGGCATCGCAAGGCGCGGCTGACCTATTTGGCCGTCGCCCTGCAAATCTACGCTTCCATGCTGGTGGTGTACTGGGCCGCGCAGTTTATTCCTTCCGGCTGGATTTCAGTCGTCTTCGGCTTATCGCCGCTGATCACGGCACTGTTAGCGGCTATCTGGCTGGATGAACGCAGCCTGACCCTGGGCAAATGCCTGTCATACCTGTTCGGCCTTGGCGGCTTGGCGATCATGTTCGGTTCGGCCTTGCAATTTGGCCCGGACGCGGCGTTGGGCATCATCGGTGTGTTGATTGCGGCCTTTCTGCAATCGGCCAGCGCCGTCTGGATTAAACGCATTAATGCAAAACTGCCGGCCTTGTCCCAGGTAGCCGGAGGTTTGTTATTGGCGGTACCTGCATATTTAATCACCTGGGCAAGTCTCGACGGACACTGGCCGGCCTCCTTACCGGTCACCAGCCTGGCCGCCATTGTTTATCTGGGCGCCATCGCCACCACCATCGGCTTTGCGCTGTATTACTATGTGCTCACGCATCTGGAAGCCACCCGCGTAGCGCTGATTACACTGCTGACGCCTGTGCTCTCCCTGCTGCTCGGCCATAGTGTTAACCAGGAACCGCTGACGATGAAAGTGGCCGCCGGCACCGCGCTGATCCTCTGCGGGCTGCTCATGCACGAGTTTTTTGACCGTATCACCGGCACCCTGATTAAACAATTTCAGACAAAAACCAGGCGTTATTCCGATTAGGATTTGGTCATCAATAACTTCCCGAAATCGCTATTGTGTTCGTCAAGCCGTTCGTGCTGAGCTCGTCGAAGCATGATCGGCATGACGTTTCGGGCTGGAATTTTTCCATTCATTCTTCGATTATGCTCAGGACGAACGGAAAAATTTAACAGTAAGTTATTTCTCGCAAAATCCTTAATAGCTTATTACCTAAAGAAAGTGAGGCGACTTGCGAGTCATCAGGTGCCTTCTTGCCAGGATGACAAATAAGCCTGCTGTTCCGGGGTTAACTCATCGATACGGATAGCCATTGCCGCCAGCTTCATGGCGGCGACCTGTTGATCAATTGCGGCCGGCACAGGGTACACTGCGTTTTCAAGAGCAGCGCCCTGCCGCCATAAATAAGCGATGCTTAAGGCCTGGTTGGCAAAACTCATGTCCATGACCGCTGCCGGATGGCCTTCCGCAGCAGCGAGGTTGACCAGACGGCCTTCGGCCAGCAGGCGGATACTGCGGCCGTCCTTAAGTTGATAGGCTTCCACATGGGTACGCGGACGGTGTTTTTTTACGGCCAGCGCTTCCAGCGCCGGAATATTGATTTCAACATTAAAATGGCCGGAATTGGCTATCACGCAGCCGTCTTTCATGACCTCAAAATGCGCCTGATCAAGCACGTTTTTGTCGCCGGTGGCAGTGACAATAAAATCCGAACTTTTGGCCGCCTCACGCATCGGCATGACGCGAAAGCCATCCATGGCGGCTTCCAGCGCTTTTAGCGGATCGACTTCAGTGACAATGACCTGGGCGCCATGGCCTTTGGCGCGCATGGCGATGCCGCGGCCGCACCAGCCGTAGCCGGCGACCGTGAAGGTTTTACCGGCCAGCAACAGGTTGGTGGCGCGAATAATGCCGTCCAGCGTGCTTTGCCCGGTGCCGTAACGGTTATCGAACAGATGTTTGGTCATCGCGTCGTTGACGGCGATCACCGGAAATTTAAGCGCCTTGTCTGCCGCCATCGCGCGCAGGCGAATGACTCCGGTGGTGGTTTCTTCAGTGCCGCCAATGACATCGGTCAGTAACTCGCTGCGGTTTTTATGCAGCTCGCTGACCAGATCGGCGCCATCGTCCATGGTCAGCTGCGGGCGATGATCCAGCGCTTTGCCGATATGCTGGTAATACGTGTCGCTGTCCTCGCCGCGGATGGCAAAGGTGGGCACGTCATAATGCTCGACCAATGCGGCGGCGACATCATCCTGCGTGCTGAGCGGATTGCTGGCGCATAACACCAGCTCGGCGCCGCCGGCTTTCAGGGTGCGCGCCAGATTGGCGGTTTCTGTGGTGATATGCAGGCAGCCGCTGATGCGCGCGCCGGCCAACGGCCGTTCCTGGGCAAAACGTTCATGAATGCTGCGCAGCACCGGCATTTCAGTCAGCGCCCAGTCGATGCGATCACGACCCTGGCTGGCGAGTGTAAGGTCTTTGATGTCATGGTGGTTATTTTTCATGGTTCAACCGCTCGGTGGATTAAGATACAGATTTTAAACGCGGTGTAAAACTCAGCGAGTTAACACCTTCTTGTCTTGTTATTGACTTGCACGGACAAGCCAGGTTGTATGTGCACCTGCACATGATCCTCTGTCAGGCGTATGGGTATCATGCAGAGGGCGATTGCGAGTGATCTTTGCGGCCAGTTTCGCCCGTCAGCGGGACAAAACTCACCCCCAGAACATTCTCGATCCCGATTTCGCCATTTGCCTTTTTTTCGATCACCATCAGTTCCTGGTAGTGGTAAGGCAAACCCACGGGGATAACCAGCCGCCCGCCCTCGCGTAGCTGATCGATCAAGGGTTGAGGGACATGCGGCGCGGCAGCCGTAACAATAACGCCGTCAAAGGGGGCGTGTTCCGGCCAGCCGAAATAGCCGTCACCCATGCGCACCGCCACATTGTGGTAGCCCAGTTTTTCAAGCCGGTCGCGTGCCGAATTGGCCAGATTTTCAATGATTTCTACCGAATACACCTGTTTGACCAATGTCGAGAGAATAGCCGACTGATACCCTGAGCCGGTGCCGATTTCCAGAATAGTATCCGTGGGTTTGGTGTTTAACAAATCGCTCATCAGCGCAACAATAAAGGGCTGCGAGATAGTCTGTCCCGAACCAATGGAGGCCGGCCCGTTTTCATAGGCATAGTGGCGTAAATCCACCGGCAGAAAGGCATGCCGAGGCACTTTTCTCATGGCCGCCATGACGCGTGAATCCAATGCATCCTTGCCGGTAAGATGCCGGGTTAACGTAACTTCCATTTCAATATCCTTCAACATGCCTTGCAGCTCTTTCATTGGCTATTCTCCGTAGATATTTAAAAACTACTTTTTCGAATCCATTGTAAATTCATGTTTAGTGTTGGTCATGGAAACTTTACTGCACAATAATCCTGAACTGCTAAATGCGCAAATCAACACGCCGGGCAAACCCTATCGCCCTCAATGTTCCTCGGGTGCAGGCATCGGAATCTAAAAATAGCCGCAAGGTTTCGGGTTTAAACACCAGGAACCAACAAAATTTCAGCGCTTGTCCTGTGTTTTCTGTCCAAGCAGATAAAAAACCGTTATAGTCAATTTTTTCATGCTTGTTTTAGGAGACTCACATGGCTACCACAGAAATCGATAATGATGCCGTAGTTACCGTACTCAATAAAATTCTGGAAACGGAGTTGGCCGGCGTTGTCCGTTATACGCATTATGCATTAATGGTTTTTGGCTACAACCGCATCCCCATTGTTTCCTGGATGCGCAGCCAGGCGACCGAGTCCCTGGATCATGCCAATGAAGCGGGGGAACTGATTACCTATTTGGGCGGGCACCCGTCCCTGGGTATCGGTGCGCTGCTGGAAACGCATCGTCACGATATTGGCGACATTCTGCGGGAGTCCCTGGATCATGAAACCAAGGCCTTATCTGCTTATAATGAATTGCTGGAACTTGTGAATGGGCGGGATGTTTTACTTGAAGAATATGCCCGCCGCCTGATCGCTCAGGAGGCCATGCATTTGGGCGATGTACGCAAGATGCTGAAAAAGCCGGGGGAATAATCCAGGCTTTGCGCTGCCGGCTTTTCTCCCGCTGTATCAGTGACTGATCCTCATGAATAAAGAGCCCCTCGAAACCCGTATCGAAACTGATTCTTTGGGTTCCATAGCCGTGCCGGCCGACAAATACTGGGGGGCGCAAACCCAGCGCTCGCTGGAGCATTTCAAAATTGGCAATGAACGCCTGCCCAGGCCTTTGATCCGGGCGCTGGGCATTGTCAAGCGCTGCGCGGCGATTACCAATATTGCGCAAAATACCATCGATGCCAGCATCGGTCATGCCATTGCCGAGGCGGCACTGGCTGTGATCGACGGCAAGCTGGACGATCATTTTCCGCTGATGGTCTGGCAGACCGGCTCTGGTACGCAATCGAACATGAACGCCAACGAGGTGCTTGCCAATCTGGCCAGCGAGCGGCTCGGCGGCACGCTGGGGTCTAAATCTCCGGTGCATCCCAACGACCATTGCAACCGCAGCCAGTCAACAAACGATGTGTTTCCAACCGCGATGCATATCGCCACGGTCGAGCAACTGCATCAATTACTGATTCCGGCACTGCAACACTTGCACCAGGCCCTGTCCGATAAATCCCGGGCCTGGCAAGGCATTATCAAGATCGGCCGAACCCATTTGCAGGATGCGACGCCGCTGACGCTGGGACAGGAGTTTTCAGGTTACGCCGCGCAGGTAAAACTGGGTATCGACCGGATTAACGACAGCCTCAAACGCCTGTATCCGCTCGCCCAGGGCGGCACGGCAGTTGGTACCGGACTGAACGCCAAACCGGGTTTTGCTGAAAAATTTGCTGACGAAGTGGCGAACTTTACCCAACTACCTTTCACCTCGGCCGCCAACAAGTTCGAAGCGATGGCGGCGCACGATGCCATGGTCGAAATCTCCGGAGTTTTGAATACCCTCGCCGTCAGCCTCACTAAAATAGCCAATGATATTCGCCTGTTAAGCTCTGGCCCGCGCTCAGGGCTCGGCGAACTGAGCCTGCCTGAAAATGAACCCGGCTCTTCCATCATGCCCGGCAAAGTCAATCCGACCCAATGCGAGGCCATGACCATGGTCTGCACCCAGGTCATGGGAAATCACGCCACCATTACCTTTGCCGGCGCGCAGGGGCATCTGGAACTCAACGCCTTCAAGCCGGTCATCATTTACAACGTGCTGCAATCCATCCGTCTCATCGGTGATGCGGTCATCAGTTTTACCGATCATTGCGTGCTGGGCATGGAGCCGAATACTGACCGTATTGCCGAGCTTATGGAAAAGTCGCTGATGCTGGTCACCGCACTGGTTCCGCACATCGGTTACGACAAGGCCGCTTCTATTGCCAAACTGGCTTTAAAGAACCAGAGTACGCTGCGCGAAGAGGCTGTCGCCAGCGGATTAGTAACGGCAGATGTGTTCGATACAATCGTCCGGCCGGAACAGATGATCTTTCCAAAATAAAACGTTTTTTCCTCACTACAGAAACCTGGGAGCAAGACCATGCATGTAACCTATGAACAAGCAGAAAAGGCGATAGCCGCAGCGATTGCCGAGTCCACTAAAATTGGCACCCAAATGTGTATCGCCGTTGTTGATTCGGGCGCGGATTTAAAGGCGTTTGTCAGAATGAACGGCGCCTGGGTCGGCAGTGTTGATATCGCAATCAAAAAAGCCAAGACCGCCTGTTTTTTCGGTATGAATACGGGGCAAATCGGCCAGCTATCACAACCCGGCGGCCCGCTTTTCGGAATCGAGCATTCCAACGACGGCCTGATTACTTTTCCCGGCGGCATCCCGATCGTCGATGAGGACGGCATTCTGATAGGCGCCATCGGCGTTAGCGGCAGCTCGGTGGAAAACGATCATCAAGTAGCCAAGGCCGGCGTTGATGTCATCGGCCTTGCGGATTTACCTTCCCATCCCTGGCGAACCTGATGGCATCATGGGAACTTAACGAAAACGGGGCACATCATCATGACTATGCCCTCCTTCGATAATATCCTTAACAACGCGCAGCAATGGGTCTGTCTGCAATGCGGTTACAACATGATTGGCGAAATGCCCGATGTTTGTCCGTTTTGCGGGGCGAGACACGATCGGTTCATGCGCTGGGATGAGGCTGAAAAACACTATCGCGTTACCGCTTATGCGATCAATGCTTATGTCAGTCAATTGCTGTCCGTGCCCAAACTGGGTTACGAGCATGCGGCTTATCGCATTGAAACCGAAGAAGGCGCAGTCTGGATTGATTCGCCATCGGCGTTCAATCGTGACCTGGCGCCGGTTAAGGCCATTTTATTTACGCACCATCATTTCATGGGCGCTTCCAATCAATATCGCCGCATCTGGAATACCGAGGTGTGGCTGCATGATCTGGATGCCGAACACCGTTTGTCCGCATTATTCGGGATTGACCGGCGATTTTCCGATGACTTTGCCGCCTTCGGCATAGAGGCTTACCATAGCGGCGGGCATACGCCGGGGTTTACTTTTTATATCTACCGGGACGTCCTGTTTATCTGTGACTATGTGTTTTTGGAAGGTGCTGACATGCGCTTTAATCCCTACGGGCCGGAACAGGAAACCGAAAAACGCGCGCAGCGGATACATGAAATCGTAAGGAGCCGATCCCTCAAAACGGTCTGCGGCTACAACTATGTCGCACATTTTGCAGACTGGCTGGCAAAGTTTGAACGTCTTATCCACAGTCAAGCTTGATAACCTTATGTATCCAACCTCAGACCAACCTGAACAAGAAAACCAGAATCAAGATAAAGCCAAAATTACTGTGTTTTACGACGGCGCCTGTCCGAAATGTATTCGCGACAGACAGCATTATGAAAAACTTTCGGGCCAGGCTGGCGAGCAGGTTTGCTGGTTTGATATTACCGGTCAGGAAAGTCAGTTGCGTGAACTGGGTATCGATCCGCACAAGGCTTTAACAGAATTGCATATCCGCGACGAAAATGGCCGCATCGTTTCGGAACTGGATGCCTACATTCTGTTAATGCAAAAAGTCCCCTTACTAAAACCCGTCGCCTGGTTGATCGGCCTGCCGCTGATTCGGCCGTTACTGGCCAAATGGTATCATCGGCAAGTCAACCGCCGATTAAGGCAGAGAGGATTACTTTGATTGCCCGCCGCAAAATCCAGGGCTCCCTAAAAGCAACCCGATAAGGCGCAATTTTATAGGGTGCAATAGGCGTTAGCCGTATTGCATCCTATAGTGCTGTTAACCCAAGCGACACAAGTACGAATATTATTATGGCGTAGGACGGTTTCGGATAAGCAAACCGCCATGCCAAAAGACCACCCAATTCGTCAGAAAAAGCCAGTCAGGAAAATCAGAGAGTAATCACATTGAGCGGGCTTCGATGACGGCGGATTGCTAAAGCGAACCCGCCTTACGGGTTAATTAATTTCCATATTTAAAAAAAATCAAAAAAATGATAGATCAGCCTTTTATACAGCTACTCTTGTTGCTGGGTTCTTCCGTGGCCGTGGTCGTTCTTTTTCAAAAGCTGCATATTCCGTCCAGTATTGGTTATCTTTTGGTTGGGGTGCTGTTCGGGGCGCATACGCCCGGCCCCGTAATTGAAGTTCAACAAATTCGAGAAGCCGCCGAATTCGGCATCGTTTTTCTGCTGTTCACGATAGGCTTGAATTTTTCCTTGCCGCAGATCCATGCCTTACGAGGCCAAGTATTGGGATTGGGAACCGGACAGGTTTTGCTGACGACGGCCGTGATCGGCGGGGCAAGCTGGTGGCTGGGCTTGCCTCCGGCTACCGCTTTTGTCATCGGGGCAGTGTTCGCGCAATCCTCGACCACGATTATCAGCAAACAGCTCGCCGAGCAAGGCGAAGAGCACACCCGCCATGGACGCCTGGGTGTGGCGATGTCGGTGTTTCAGGATGTGACGGCGGTGCCTTTCGTGGTCATTATCCCGGTGCTCAATGTCATCGATGACGATGCAAGCGTCTTGTTCGAGGAGCTGGATTGGGCATTGGCCACGGCTGTTCTGGATTTTCTGCTGGTGTTTTTTCTAGGACGCTGGCTGTTGCGTCCTTTGTTTCATGCCGTTGCCGCAAAACGTTCCGCCGAACTGTTTACGCTGACCGTGCTTTTTGTTTCATTGTTGGCAGCCTGGACGACCAGCAATCTTGGGCTTTCGATGGCGTTCGGCGCTTTTCTGGTCGGCATGATGCTGGGTGAAACCGAGTTTCGGCATCAGATCGAGTCTACGATCAGACCGTTTCGCGATGTGCTGATCGGTTTGTTTTTCGTCAGTATCGGGATGCTGTTCGACCCTTCCGCGATACCACAGAATTGGCAATGGGCTTTGGTGGGTGTAGCCGCGATGCTGGTATCAAAAACGCTACTGGTCGCCTTGATCGTGCGTTTGTCAGGGCTCGACGGCCTTACGGCCTGGCGTACCGGACTTCTGTTGGCGGTAGGCGGCGAATTCGGTTTCGCCTTGCTGGCCATTGCGCTCGACGCGCATATCTTAACAAACCAACACGCGCAGATTGTATTTACCTCTGTGTTGTTTTCGATGATCGTTGCCCCCTTTCTGATTCGCTATAACCATGCCCTGGCCCGATTGTTCGTGTGGCAGCCGAAGCTAGAGGCAGACCCGGAGACCTATCCGGTCGATGCGGAAACAACGAAGCATCTTCGCGATCACACGATTATTTGCGGGTACGGACGTATAGGTCAGAGCGTCGCGCATTTTCTGGAAGAAGAAATGATTCCCTATGTCGCTCTCGATCTGGATTCGTCAAGGGTCAAAGCCGCGCATATTGCCGGCGAGCCGGTTTATTACGCCGATTCGTCTGAACAGGATATTCTCGAAGCGGTTGGCCTCGATGCCGCCAAGCTGATCGTTATCAGCTATGACGATGTTGTGTCGGCAAAGAAGATACTTCACCACGTTCGCGCTTTGCGCCCGGATCTGCCGGTTATGGTTCGCACGCGCGATGAAACGCACGTTGAAGAATTACGGCAGGCCGGTGCAACGGAAGTCGTGCCGGAAGTACTGGAAGCCGGCCTGATGATAGCTGCTCATGCCTTATTGCTGCTGAATGTCCCTTTTACCCGCGTCGTGCGCCGCATGCAGCATCAACGAGCAGGCCGTTATCGGCTGCTGCGCGAACTTTATCGTGGCGAAGAGATCTTTTCGGATAATGCCGATCTGCTTGTGGCCGATGGCTTGAGATCCGTATCTATTTCTTCGGGAAGTTGCGCTGTGGGGAAAAAACTGACGGAACTGGCATTGGAAGGCGTGACCGTATCGTCGCTGGTCAGACAAGGCCGTCGAGAGCCCGAACCGCTCGATATCGTTATAGCAGAAGACGATGTAGTCGTTCTGTTCGGGGCGCCCGGCGATTTAGATCGTGCAGAAAGGCTGCTGCTCGGCTAAGGATTTGCAACCCGATGAGGCGCTATTCTTAGGGTGCAAAGGCGTTAGCCATATTGCACCGCATGTTTGCCGCCAATCATTCGGCGCAATACGCTGCACTATTGTGCCCCATGGCCCTATAGCTCTGATGATTAACGTCTTCCGTTAGCATTTTGGTTTTGTAAGGCTTTTTCAGTAATCTCATGGTACAGGAAGGTTATCTTCCCCGCTAGATAATCATATTCCGTATGCCGATGAAGCAGAGGCAAATTACTTTTAGCATCAGCAAATAATACCTTCAAGAATTCAATGTCTAATTCTTCAAGGCATTGACCATTGTCTACTTTTTCTTTAATTTTTAAGATCCTGGGAAGTCTTTGTTTTTGAAAACGCTCGAGAAGAACGATAATAATGCCTAAATCATGTGATTTCTTCATAATTTTGTCTTGATTTTTTGTATTTTTAGTAGCGATGTTAGATAACTTATGCATAACCTTTAAAAGGTAGGACCTCGGCATAAGAAGTGAACACAAGCTTCATGCTAAACACTTATGAGCAAAACCCGATAAGGCCCAATACGCTGCGCTATTGCGCCCTATAGCTCTATCATATTTTGGTGGAGGCGGATTGGCTGTTAAGGCAATTTGATCCTCAACGCTGGCGCGGTCGCCAATTAATTGAGTTCGTTCAAATATTTTTCGACCACTTTTGCAGGCAGTGGAATATAGCCGCCCTTGATTACGATTTCCTGGCCTTCCTTTGATAATACCATTTTCAGGAATTCCCTTTCGAGCGGCGGTAATGGCTGATTAGGTTTTTGTTCACATAGACGAACAAATAGCGGGTCAAGGGATAAGCGCCCTTCAGTGCATTTTCGGCAGTCGGTTCGACATAATCGGCGCTGCCTTTTTTGGCCAATGGCACCACCCTGACGCCGGAAGTCGAATAACCTGAGACCGGAATAACCGATACCGTTGACCGAAGTCGTCACCGCTTGCACGACCGAAGCAGAGCCGGGCTGTTCGTTGACGCTGCTCTTGAAGTCGCCTTTACAGAGCGCATGTTCTTTGAAATAACCATAGGTACCCGATACCGAGTTACGGCCATACAATTGAATGCTTTTCGCGCCCCAGGCGGCCACGCCGGCATCACCCCAGGTTTTAATTTCCTTGCTGGCGCCGCATTTCAGTGTTTCTGAATAAATCGCATCGATCTGCTCCATCGACAAGCCCTTAATCGGGTTATCTTTGTTCACCATCACCGCCAGCGCATCAATGGCAACCGGAAAAGCGGTCGGTTTATAGCCGTATTTTGTCTTCGAAATCCTCGATTTCGTCGTCTTTCATTTCCCGGCTCATGGAGCCCAGATTTGCCGTGCCTACGGTCAACGCGGGCGGCGCAGTCGAAGAACCTGCCGCTTGAATCTGAATATTCACATTCGGATAAAAACTGTTGAAAGTCTCGGCCCACAAGGTCATCAGGTTGACCAGGGTATCGGAACCGATGGTGGACAGGCTACCTGAAATCCCGGCGGCGGTTTGATAGGCAGGAAGACTCGGGTCAACCGTCAATTTGGTGGCTGCTTGACTGCTCAGCGGCGCGAATGACATGACACCTAGCGCCAAAGCCAGCGATGCTTGTTTAAATGATAATGTCATATCAACTCTCAGAAAATGAATGGGTAGATGGATTCATCAGAATTTGGTTAGTGATTGAATATGACAGAATTATGCCAGCGGCAGGCTTTTCCGCACAAGCATAGGGGGCAAACAGCCTTATCTTTTGCCCCCTATGCTGATGACAGCGGTATCTTCGACTCACTGCGGACTTCAACCTTGACCGATATCTTCATTCCGTCTATGCGCAGGGCCAGAGAGACGGAAATAACTGGAGTTGATCTGGATATTGCTGGGGTTGTTGATGGACTATCGGCTGAGGGCAAGGTTGTAGGGCATAGTTGTGGTATAGGCCCCTCCGAAAGCAACCACTTTGATATAGTAATTAGCCGCCGCTGTACCGGTATTTTTGTAAGTCACCGATTCGGTGGACCCGACGTTGGCGCTGGTTTTTAAGGTGTTCCCAGAGCTGCTCAGCAGATAGAGGTCGTAGTCTTTCGCTGGACCCGTCATAGTAACCGTTACGGTGCGACCGGCAGCAACGTTGATCTTGAAATAGTCCTGATCGGTAGACGTGCCGATATAGCCCACAATCTTCGTAATAGTGTCGGCGATCACGTTGGCCGTCTGGGTTGTGCCGTTGTTCTCCACCTCGTTGTAGGTAGTGGGAGTGGGCCCGGCATTATTGACCGTGAAGCTGACACTTGAAGACGTACCGATATTGCCTGCGGCATCATACGCTTTGCCCATCAAGACATGGTTGCCATCGCTTAGGCTCAGGGAATCCAGGGTCATGCTGTAGGGCGAAACAGTATCCGTACCCTTCAGGATATTGTCCACGTAAAACTCCACTCGGGTGACGCCACTATTATCGGTGGCCGTGGCATTGAAGGTAATGGTGCCGCTGCTGCCGTTCACGCTGACGGAAATGACCGGAAGTTCTTGATCGACACTCGTATTGCTGACCGAAAAGCTGACTGGCGTTGATGTACCGACATTACCCGCCGCATCGTAGGCTTTGGCCACCAGAATGTGGGCTTCATTGCTTAGCGTCTTGCTGTCCAGGGTCATGGTATAGGGAGCGGTCTCGTCGGCACCCTTGAGAACACCGTCCACGTAGAACTCAACCTTGGTCACACCGGCATCATCCGAAGCCGTGGCCGAGAAAGTGATAATGCCGCTGCTGCCGCTTACGCTGGCACTGATGGTGGGCGCATGGTCGCCACCCCCATCGCTCACCATGAGGTTCACCTTATCCAGTATAAAACCCGTGGATAGTGCCGCATCCTCGGCCCCCAGGAAATACAGCTGGATCGTCTGCCCCCTGAATGCAGCCAGATCGAAACTGTAAACCTTGTAGCCCGTTGCTGCGTTCAGGTTGCTGTAGGTTGCCAGCGTCTTGAGAATAGCTCCTGCACTATTGCGGACTTGTACGGCAAAAGTGTCGCTGGCAACGCTGGTAGAGGTATCCTTGGTTTCGACGTGCAAGGCATAACTCAAGGTTGCCGAAGATACATTGGCAGGAATGGCAACCGACTGATAAAGGCCTACGCTCATTTTCGATCCGGTGCCGCAGAACTTGGCCATCTTGGTGCCGTCATAAGCCGTCTGGCCGAGGATGGCGCCGATTTGCATACCCGTCGTATTTGACCAGCCCACGCCATAGCCTTTCTCAAAACTGCCGTTCCGGATGAGTTGTCCGTTAGCGATGGTAAAAGTCATCGTGGCATTGGTGTACTGGCCAGAAGTATCGGTGGCCCTGGCCACCAGGGTATGACTGCCGTCATCCTGCATCAGGGAATCATAGGTCATGCTGTAAGGAACCGAGGTGCTTGAGCCCACCAGAGCGCCATCGAGGAGAAACTCAACCTTGACCACCCCCTTGTCATCACTGGCGGTAGCACTGAAGGTAAGTGTTCCCTTCTGCCCGCTTTCGCTAACGGTGACGCTGGGAGGCGCATCGGGACCCGTCCAGGGGCTACCAACATTGATGCCGGCGAAGGCGTTCCACACAGCGATTTCCTCGGATCCTGAAACCGGGAATAAATCTCTTACCGCCTGGATGCAAGCGATTCTGGCCCCCGCGTAGTCAGTAGAGGGCGTCATGTAAGTAGTCAGGGCACGAAACCAGATCCTGGCGGCCTTATCGTTGCCGATGCCCGTCATGCCCTGCGGCAAGTAGGAAGTAGAGGTTTCTCCGGTCTTGGTAGCGCCCTGACTCAGGAAATAGAAGGCGCGATTCATGGGGCCGGAACTGTAATGAACGTTCAGGTTTTTAAGGGTGGGACTCCAGGCATCGGCACTCTTGCCGTCCTTGCTGGGCTTGTACAAGAAACGCATTTTGAGAGGAAAGGCGGGGGTGGTGATCTGCTCGCCTTGCGTCCAGGTTCCACCCGTATCAGGGATAACGCTGCCCTGGCCGTTGGCTCCCCGCATATAAAATTCCGCCATGGCGCCCATGATGTCGGAATTGGCTTCGTTCAGACCGCCGGATTCCTTATTGTAAATGAGACCTGCCGTCGTCATGCATACGCCATGGGCGAATTCGTGGGCGGCGATATCCAGGGAGGTGAAGGTCTGAAGTTTGGTTCCGTCACCGTAGGTGATGCACATGCATTGGTCTGAATAGAAGGCATTATCGTAGGCAAAATCGTAGTGCACGCGCGCGTAGGTGGGGGTGCCGAGTCCATTGATACCATTACGCCCGAACACATTCTTGTACATATCCCAGGTGGCCTGTAACCCGAAAGCCGCATCCACCGCAGCGGTCTGCCCGTTGGCTGACGTTGTGGGTTCAGGGTCCTCCTTGAAATTGATGCCGTCACCCCAGGTATTGTCGAGGTCCGTATAGAGGGTACCGGTTCCTGAAGTGGCGTGATCGAGATTGTAAATGACGTTGCCGCCGCTGACAGGCCTGGTCAAATCCCGCAACTCGAAGCCGTTTGCCACGCTGTTGGTGTTAAGATTTACGGTGCCGCTGTACTGGCTCTTTCCGGTGCCGATTGCTGCCGCGGTCATAAGACTATCCCACTTCTCGATGATCGCGCCGGTATGAGCATTCACCAGATAGTCCGTGTGGCGCGTGTCACCCGGATGCTCCAGCTCCGTATGGATGTAGTAGGCCAGCTGGTAGCCTTTTACCTCGGTGACAAAGTCTTCGGCATTCAACTTATTTTCGGGAACAAGGGCTCGGCGGGGTAACACCCGGCTCACCGTTTCGGGATAGATCACGAGTTCGACCGTGGGCTTGGCGGTGAAGTCAAAGCGCGAGGCGAGATCCTTCCTGACCAAGGCCAGCGCATCGGCAGTGGAGAGTTTCGGCTTTATATCGACCTGAATATTCTGTTTAAGCGCCGAAGTGGTGGCGGGAAGTTCACGTCCATCCGCTTGCGTGTGGGTGATTACTTCACCGCCCCAGATGCGAATGCCGTGGTAGAACTGTTGGAAACGTATGTGCGTTTGCCCCAGTGCATCCTGCTGCAGGCGTTCGCATTTGGAAAGAGTGATTCTCGTCGAGACCCAGCGCCTCGCGCATTTTGGTAAGCCTCTGCTGGGACTGGAGAGTGAGCTCTGCCCTGGTAGGATTTGCGGCTGACGAGGGTGCCGCGATCAGCACAGAGACGGCAAGGGTAAAGACAATCTGGATGTAATTCATAAAGCACTCCTCGAATAGCTAGATATGCGTGTTATGCCAATAACAGGGCTAGAAGTCTATGCCGGAAAGCGCTTTGAGAACAAGGCTTTTCACATTAAGAGGCTTGTTTGAATGGCAAGCCTGAATAGTGACTTAAGGGTTGACATTCCGAGCAAAGCGAAGTATCTTAAGGCTTAGCCATATTCCAGCGCTTTAAGCGATTTCACCCGATGGTCGAAATGACAGCAAAATCAAGCTTCTTGCAGGCAAAGCAACTCGCTGAGCACGACAACAAGCTCATGAAAGGATATGGGGAGCGGTTACCGGCTAGCTCAGCCGTTCGATGCCGAATTGGCAATGATGATGGCCCGCTTGGGGGCGGGCAGACCCTCGCAGGTGAGCATTGGATCTTCGGCATCCAGAAAGTCTTTGAGTGAATGAAACCGCATCCATGCGGTGCTGCGTTGCTCTTCAATCGTGGTGGTAGTCACATCGGCCAAACGAATGTTAATAAAACCGCAGCGTTTCAACCAGCTGATCAAGGTACCGCAACTGGGCAGAAACCAGACATTGCGCATTTTGGCGTAACGGTCCTCCGGCAAAAGCACTTCGCCTAGGCCTCCCTCGATGACCAGTGTTTCCAATACCAGCTCGCCGCCGGGCTGCAGGCAATCTCTTAATTCCAGCAAATGATCAATCGGCGAACGGCGGTGATAAAGCACGCCCATGGAAAACACCGTATCAAAGGCTTTCAAGCCATAAGGCACATCTTCTATGCCTAAGGGCAAGACATATACCGGCGCTTCGCCATGTAGGTTTTTTACGGCTGTAAATTGCATGACGCTGAGCAGGGTCGGATCAATGCCGACCACCAATTTGGCGCCTGCGCCTAACATTCGCCAGCAGTGGTAGCCGTTACCGCAACCGACATCCAGCACCAAACGATGCTGCAGAGGGGCAATATGGTTTTTCAGGCGCTCCCATTTCCAGTCCGAACGCCATTCGCTATCGATTTTGATGCCGAACAGATCATAGGGGCCCTTGCGCCAGGGATGTAATGCCTTTAGGTGATGTTCCAACTGTTTTTTTGTTTCGTCCGTCAAGTCATCAGAGCAGCCAATCTGTACGGTATTGGCATTCAGATTACGTTGTGATGGCGGCAAAACCGGCAACTGCTCTATCAGCTGTTGCCATTCCTCTAAATGGCCATGCTTGTCAGCATCAAAAGCACGGGCAAGCTGCTGCGGCAGTAGTTCCGCCCAGGCCTCGGCTTTGGCCTCATGCAGCGCCTTGATTAACGGCTGATACTCTGTCATTTCAGGGTAATAATGGCGGCAAAGTTAAACGCGCCAATTCACCCTCAGAGCTGACATATAAGGGATATTTCGGGGAATTCATTGACTTGGGGACACTGGATACAGCATCTGCTGCAAGATGAATGGTCTGCTGCGCCACGCAGCAAAATAGCGACATTGCTGATTCGTGGCTAATAAGCCGCCCTGTCAGCGGGGTGCCAGAGCGGCTGCTTACACTACTAAGACCTTGCGGATGCGTTACCGGCCAGCGCTTCGGCATTACGCTTGGCCAACCCGTCAATTACTGCATTTAACGAACCTTTGGTTTTTACTTCGTTGCTGAAAGTGGTGCGGTAATTGGTGACCAGGCTGACGCCCTCAATCATGATGTCGTAAGCTTTCCACTCACCTTGGCTGAGCAACATACGGTAATTGACGGCAATTGGCTGCATGCCGGGCTGGAGCACTTCGGTTTTAACGATTGCTTTAGTGGCGCCGTCTTCCATTTCCAATGGCAAGTAGCGTATTGACCAGTCACGAAACTCCACAAAGGCTCTGGAATAGGTTCTGACCAGCAGGGTCTGGAATTCTTGTTTAAAGCGTTGGCGCTCATCGGGGCTGGCGGTTTTCCAGATTTGTCCCAGCACCAGTGCCGAAATCCTGTCGAAATCGGTGTGAGGATAAATAGCGTCATTCACAAACCGCGCGATTTGCGCGAAATCCTTAGTAAAGGATTTATCCTGCAATCTTTGCTGCAATTTTGATGATGCTTTTTCAATCGCCTGTTGCGGTGGCAACAAATCAGCGGCCATCACCTTGGCTACCGGCAGCAAGCCAAGTAGTACCGCAAATAAAACCCAAGCTGTAAAAACTTTAACCTTCATAAAAACCTCTAAAATTTGAACTCGCGAATGCTTTCCACATTTCAAATATCGGGGATAAAAATTCCCTGATACAATAAATCTCAAAACCAGTTGCTCGCCAATATACTACGCGAACGTGGATGATATAAACCTGAAATTCTGATAATTCCCAAACCCATGGACATGGATTAGATGAAATATAATATCATTAATTTCCCTCATACACGCATGCGAAGAATGCGTTATAACGAATTTTCACGCCGCCTGATGCGCGAAAACCGCTTGTCGCTTGATGATTTGATATATCCGATGTTTGTCACTGAAGGCTCCATGCACAGGCAAGCCATCGCCTCAATGCCGGGCGTCAATCGACTGTCCATGGATTTGCTGCTCAAAGAAGCGTATGAAATTTATCACCTGGGCATTCCCGCCATTGCGCTGTTTCCCGTCATCGCCGCCGATAAAAAATCAGCTGACGCCGCCGAGGCTTATAACCCTGACGGCCTGGTTCAGCGTAGTGTAAGAGCATTAAAAAAAGCGCTGCCTGAACTGGGCATCATCACCGATGTCGCGCTTGATCCTTATACCTCACACGGCCAGGATGGCCTGATAAATCAGAACGGCTATGTTATTAATGATGAAACCATCGCTGTGTTAGTCAGACAGGCGCTGTCTCATGCCGAAGCCGGGGCCGATATTGTCGCGCCTTCTGACATGATGGATGGCCGTATCGGTGCAATTAGACAGGCATTGGAAGCACACCATCATGTCAACACACGCATACTCGCCTATGCCGCCAAATATGCCTCCAGTTTCTATGGGCCGTTCCGTGATGCTGTAGGATCGGCGGGCGTATTAGGCACAGGCAATAAATACAGCTACCAGATGGATCCGGCCAATTCCGATGAAGCCTTGCGCGAAATTCAGCTGGATTTACAGGAAGGCGCGGATATGGTCATGGTCAAACCCGGCATGCCTTATCTGGATATTATCCGCCGCGTAAAGGATCAGTTTGGCGTACCGACTTTCGCCTACCAGGTCAGCGGCGAATACGCCATGCTCAAAGCCGCCGCCATGAACGGCTGGCTTGATGAAAAAGCAAGTGGTCATGGAGTCCCTGTTAGCCTTCAAACGCGCCGGCAGCGACGCCATCCTGACTTATTTTGCCAAATCCGTAGCCCAATGGCTCCAGGATTAAACCGCTAATCCCTAAACTTCACAGGAGGCCTGTCTTATGTCCATGCCTGAAGACACCATTATTACTGCCAAAAGAAAATTTCACATTGAAGAAGCCATTTTGATTCTGTTGCTGATTCTGTCGCTGGTGGGCATTGGCATTACCGATTATTCACCGGCTGATGGCTATGGCTACTGGATTATCATGGTGTTGGTATTTGCGCTGTTTGCCATTTTGATTGCCTGGCTGCAATCCAAACATAGGACATCTGATTTCAAGAAAATTTTGCGCGAGCAATCCCTGCATTGGGCCACCTCCTTGCTGGTGGTCGGCGGGGCATTTTTAATCCAAAAGTCCGGGCGTTTGGCGCCTGAAAATGCCGGTCTGGTAATTTTGTTAATCCTGTCACTTTCAACGATTCTTGACGGCCTGCGCGTAGGCTGGCGTTTTAGCCTGGTGGGACTGTTCATGGGCGTGTCCGCTGTCATTGCAGCCTACACCGAACATTTTCTCTGGATAGAATTAGTGATTGCCCTTGTCATCGTCGCGGCAACCATTCTATGGGAAATTTTGCTGGAAAAAAGAGCGCAGGCCTCATGACTACCGACCGCTATGCTGTTTTTGGGCAGCCCATCAAACACAGCAAATCACCGAGAATCCATCAGCTTTTTGCCGAACAAACCGGGCAAACACTTAGTTATACTGCACAGGAAGTGCCAGCCGAACATTTCCAGGCTGCGGCTAGTGCCTTTTTTGCGCAAGGCGGCAAGGGTTTAAACTGCACCGTGCCGCTCAAGACACTGGCCTTTGCATTTGCCGATATCAAAACGGCGCGGGCTCGGTTGAGCCAGGCGGTCAATACACTAGCATTGCAGGCCGATGGCTCCATACTCGGCGATAATACCGATGGCATAGGCCTGATTACCGATTTAACCCTTAACCATGCGCTCAACTTAACCGGAAGCAACATTTTAATTCTGGGCGCGGGCGGCGCCAGCCGGGGCATTATCGGCCCGATTCTTGAACAATCGCCGCGCTCACTGGCCATCGCCAATCGCACGGCAGACAAGGCCATCAGTCTGGCCCAAAGCTTTCAGGCTCATGGCCCTGTGAGCGCTTGCAGTTTTAACGATTTAGCAAAGCAGTCATTTGATCTAATTTTAAACGCCACTTCAGCCAGCCTGAGTGACCAACTGCCGCCCCTGCCCGAGAATTTGCTGGCTAACAACGGCGTGTGCTATGACCTCGCTTACGGCAATAAAGCCACTGCCTTTGTGCTTTGGGGCCGTGAACATCACGCCGCACAAAGTCTGGACGGACTGGGCATGCTGGTCGAGCAGGCGGCTGAAGCATTTTTTATCTGGCGCGGCGTTCGCCCTCAAACCCGCCCCGTCATCGACCTGCTGAATGCCGAACGCAGTTCTTGAAGCCTCCACCTTTAATCCTGCTTCAAATACTCGTTTTTCAACTGAATATACTGCTGGCTAGAATATTCCAGAAACTCCTTTTCAGTGTCGGTTAAAGGCCTCGTCTGCCGTGCTGGCGAGCCCACATAAAGATAACCGCCCTCCAGCCTTTTCCCCGGCGGTACCAGCGCCCCCGCACCCAGCATGACGTAATCTTCGAGCACGACATCATCCATAATGATGGCTCCGATGCCGATCAGGCAATAATCGCCTATCGTGCAGGCATGAACCACAGCCTTGTGGCCAATGGTGACGCCTTTGCCTATGGTTAAAGGATGGCCCACCGGAGAAAACTTGCCGGCATGTGACACATGCAGCACCGAACCATCCTGAACATTCGTGCCGGCACCGATGCAGATACTTTCAACATCGCCTCTGATCACCGTTGCCGGCCAGACTGATACATCATCGCCCAGGGTGACATCGCCAATAACCACAGCACTATCATCAATAAAAACTGACTTGCCGATGACTGGCTGTTTACCGTTAAATTTTCTGACTGCCATAATAACTCCTGATTTCTGGCTATAATTTTCTGTACTTTGACTCTTAACAAGGTTACCGCCATGCCTGGCTATCGTCTTTTTTATACCGTCTGGCAGCTGTCAATCCGGTGACCATTATGACCCATAGCAGTTTGTTCAAGTCAAAACATAATTTCGTAAAGCCCCGGCCAACTATCACTGTTTTATTGAGGCGGCGCTTCCGTCAATGCTCTTCGCATCAGGCAATTGCCTGAACTTATCGGGCATTCGTTTAGGTGCTTTAAACCCTTTGGATTAATTGAAATTCCGTTACCAAGACACACAGGATATCGGCATGAACTTTTATACAACATCCACTACGACCTCCCCAGGAATTTATCATGGCAATTCTTGACGGTATCAAACGCCAACTGCGCTCGGTCATTGAATGGCAAAACCCTCACCCGGATGCCCTGTTTCAGCAATGGACGGACAATGGCGATGAAATAAAGAATGCCTCCACGCTGATTGTAGGTCCAGGTCAGGGCTGCATTTTTGTCTACGAAGGCACGATTCAGGCGGTCATTCAGAAACCCTGTCTGATCAATCTTAAAACCGATAACGTGCCATTCTGGACAACCATCCAAAAATTCATGCAGTTCTTTGAGAGTGAACATAAAGTCGGCATTTATTTCTTTAAAAAAAGCAAAGTGCTCGACCAGAAATGGGGCACCCCTTCGCTCATCAAATATGAAGATCCCAAATACAAGTTTCCGGTCGGTTTAAAAGCCTTTGGCAATTACAGCTACCAGATTTCGGAACCCCGGGATTTTTTTGTTAATGTTGTCGGCAGCCATAACGACTTTTTTATCAGCGATTTTCGCAACATCATGTCAGCCCGCATCACCCAGCCGCTGGCTGATTTTCTTGCGAGCAGCAAATATAGCTACATCGATATTGATGCCAACCGCGAAGAAATTGCGCGGGGCATGCAAGTCAAATTAGCCATCGCTTTTCGCAAGCTCGGTTTTGCCATCACCGATTTTCGTATTGAGGGCACCGACTACGATGACATTACCTTGAATCGCATCAACCGCATTGCCGATCTAACGGCCGAAGCCCAGGCCGCTCAGGCAGTAGGTCTGGATTATGCCAAGGTGCAGCAGCTCGAAGCGATGCGTGAAGCGGCGCGAAATGAAAGCGGCGGCGCCGGCATGGGCATGGGTCTGGGTGCCGGGATAGGATTTGGCCAAAGCCTGGCTCAGGCCATGACCGAACCGGCCGGGATTGGGACAAGCGCCCCTATGGATAAATTGGCGCAGTTAAAAAACATGCACGCTGCCGGCTTGATCACGACAGAAGAATTCGCTGCCAAGAAAAAAGACATTCTCGACAAACTTTAACATGGCCAAATGTATTAGCTGCTCCGCTCCGCTGCCTGCCAATGTAAACCAATGCAGTTATTGCGGCACGCGCAATGATGTCGATCTGCACAGCAGGCACACCTATGACGTTATCGAGGAATCCTCTGATCGCCTGTGCCCCCACTGCGACAAACCCTTGCAAACAATTAATCTTGATCTCGGCACTGACTTTCTGATCGAACGCTGCCCTGACTGTTTCGGTTTGTTTTTTGATCCGGGTGAAATAGAAACTTTGCTTGAAAACTCGGTTTCCCATGTCTTTGACATCAATCTGCAGCAGCTGGACAACATCAATACAGACCGCTATGCAGCAAATAATACCGTGAAATACATCAAATGCCCGGTATGCCGCACATTTATGAACCGGCGGGTGTTTGGTCATCGCAGTGGCGTGATTATCGATCGCTGCAATAAACACGGCATCTGGCTGGATAGCGGCGAACTAACGCATTTAATGGAATGGAAAAAAGCGGGCGGACAGTTATTAGATCAACAACAAGCGCTTTCCGAACGCCAAAAAAGAAAACCACCGCGCGCGCCACTTTCAAATGATAACGCCGCCGATTATGCCAGCTTCGACCTTGAGGTTGATGTATTGAGCACGCTGGCATCCATGCTGGGCAAGCTTATTAACTAAAAACGACCGTTTTTAGGGATACAGCAGTTCCATGTGAGTAACGGCAGAGGTGCTGTTGATTAATTTGTGCAGACGGCACTCAATTTCTTGCTGGCCGCGTCGTATGGTAATAAAGTCGCCCTCTGAATAATTTCCGGCATTCAAGACAACACTATCCGCTTGCTTCAAGGCGCGAATGCCCGGCAATAAAATGGCCCAGCACTCCTTCTCTATTTGACCCTGCCGGACAAGACCAATCAGTTCGGATTCGAATCCTATTACTTCAATGGCCAGCTGCACAGCATCCTGAGTGTGTCCAGCTATCCTTCGAATCAGACCGATTTCCAATCTGTCTCCACGAACCGATGGCATGGCAAAAATATCACCAATCTTCACTTTTAACTCATCCGACTTCCATGAAATCCGAAAACCATGGGCGCTGCTGTTGAGGATTTCAAATTCGCCTGTAGGAATGTCATCGACCAATTTGTTTTTGCCAATTCCGGGGGTTTTCCACACGCCTGCATCGCTTGGAAGCTCACGGCTTAATTTCAGAATTTTGTTGATGGGCGAATTTTCCGCAGTTTTTTTACGATAATGCGTCTCCATCTGGTGCATCCACTCGCTGCCCTCGGGAACCAAATCCAGATTCGGCACCTGCCAATGACCGGCAATTCGCGTATCTCGCTGCTGCACCGGCAGCAAATTATTACGTTCGGCAAAATCCCTTTTATACAAAAAACTGATCACATTGTTAAATCCAAGCAGGCCCACACCGGCACCTTGCTCAACAACACGGTTATGTCGCCTTTTTTGAGCCATGGCCAAAGATTTTACTAGCCGCGTCAACAACTCCCGGCTTATGGCTTTGGTCGCGCCGTGCCCTGATGCGCTATGCTGTAAAAACTGATAGATGTTTTTTGCTGCCAGCACAGACACATAGCGATCAGCCGCATCCTTGCCCTCATGCTGAGTTCTTAGGGCTTTAGGCGGCTGATCCTGGTTGAGATTAAATAAGCATAGCGCCGTGACGCGCTCCTGAGCATGCTCAAGAAATATTTTTGCCTGTACAGAGAATTTGTTTAAAAAATGATAAATAGCCTTCATTTCGCGAGGTCTGAATTGGCTGCTGTCAGCCAGATCAAACAGCAAAACTTGCTTATAGGCGGCATCGATGGTTTTACCCTGGCCTTTCCCGCTATTTATTTCTACATTCAATAGACCATTTTCTTCTGCCAACAAATAAATTTGATGACAAAACAGCCAAAACCCCTCATAAGGCTGCATATATACTTGCGATATATGTAATAAGGCCTTGCCCGCGGCTTCTAAAGCCAAAATCAAGGCCAAGGCTATATCAGAAGGACGACCAGAGCGAGCGATCAGTTCCTCTCCGGCCAAGGCATAATTTTTCGCCAAGGTTGCATAGGCAAAAGTGACGATATCAACCTGCGCTTGTGCTTCAAGCTCAAGCGGGAAACTTGCATCCAGATAATTTTTCTCTAGCTGGCCGGCCAATTCGTCCAGAAAAGCGCTAATCTCGGTGAGGAACTTCAAATGCTGCTGCGGGCTTATGTGCATTCGGATCAAAGCCTGCAACACGCAGAACAGCTCTTTGCCGGCATGGTAATTTTGTTTGACTGCCAGACCATGCAACCAGTCTGCAAGCGCCCGCTCATTTAATGCAAAAGGAACTTCATAATGCGCAACGCTTGGCACGCTTCTAAATCTTAACTTTTCCAATTGCCGCCCCCTCACCCTAGCTGCGAATAACTAATCAAATTCTCTACTTGCAATTTGCTATACTAAAAAACACACTATTTGAGTTTAGCATATAGTAAATTTTATGGGCTTTGCGAAATCAAGGTTTTAGTGCTCTGACCCTTACCGTTATTTAGGAATAAAAGATGTCTTTTCTGAACTCTTTTTTAAAAGACAAGAAAAGTGGTTCGTCCACACGCAGCCTTGCTATTGAACCAGTTTCAATGGACACATTGAAGACACTGATCCCGATCAGAAATTTTAGCAGCGAAAAACTCGACGCCTTTGCCAACAACCAGCTCTCGGAAGTTTTTCCGGAAAAAAGCGTACTGTTTACTATCGGCCAAGAGACTGACTCAGCACTTTATCTACTGGAAGGCAGCATCGTCCTTGTCCGATGACAGCAAGAAAAGTTATGAAATAGAAGCAGGCACTGCAAAAGCAAAATTTCCTCTCTGTAGCGGCAGCAAACACACAACCACCGCCATCGCAAAAACAGATGTGCGTATCTTGCGCGTCTCGCAAAAAATCATGTCGTCTCCAAAAACCGACACATCACATCTTTCGGAACTGAACATTCCCGTTGAACTCGCAGACAATCGCTTGTTGCAAACCTTTTCCCAGCATTATCTGCATGAGGAACTGGAAATACCGACATTACCTGACATCGCCATCAAACTGCGCAAAGCCATACTGAACGATATCGGCATCGCCGAAGCGGTAAAAATTATCCAGCTGGATCCGGTCATTTCCGCCAAACTGATTGAAGTAGCCAACTGCCCGCTTTACATCAGCACCACCCCGGCTAAAAGCTGCTTCACCGCCGTCAATCGTATAGGTCTGAACGCAGCCCGCAATCTGGTCGTCAGTTTAAGCCTGCATCATATTTTCAAAAGCCAGTCGCCGCTGATAAAAAAACACCTTGATGCTATTTGGAAACAAAGCCTTTATATTTCAACGCTTTGTTATGTCCTGGCTGCTGTCAGCAAACAGGTGGATCCTGAACAGGCTTTACTCGCAGGACTTGTTTGCGACATTGGCGCCGTGCCTTTTTTGAATTTTGCCGCCAACTTACCCAAGGATTACTATACGGAATCCGACATTCTCCAGGCACTCCCCATTGTCAAAGGCCCGATTGGCTATAAAATTTTGCGCGACTGGGGATTTTCGGAGGAATTTATCAACATCCCGCAAGACTCGGAAAACTGGTATCAAAATAGCAGCGAAAACCTTAACTTAACCGATATAGTCGTGCTTTCCCGTTTGCACAGCAAAATCGGCAAAGCCGAGATGTCTGAATTGCCGGCTGTGACGTCTATACCGGCGGCTAGTAAATTAAAGGATTTTTCCCTGTCTCCCGAACTCTCGCTGAATTTATTGTATGAAGCCAAAACCCAGATTCAGCAGACTCTGAAGGCGCTTTCCTGACAACGCCTTTAAAAAACAGTTAACGCACGCGCTTTATTGCAAATAGCGCCAAGGCACATACCGTCAAACTGGGAAAAGCCGCCATGAGTGGCGGATTGAGCTCATAGATAAGCCCCATGTGACCGACAATTTTGTCAAGAATGTTAAAGCCCATGCCAATAACAACGCCGAGCATCATCCGCGCACCCACACTGACGCCACGTTTGACGCCGATAACAAAGGGCGCCGATACCAGCAGCATCACGAAGGTAACCAAAGGATTAACAACCCGGCCCCAGAACGCCATCTCGAAACGCTGCGATTTTTGATGATTTCCCTTTAAAAAATCGATATACATGAGCAAGTCATACAGCGATAAATTATCTGGATTAACCACGACAATCTTTAACAAATCCGGCGCAATCGAGGATGTCCAGAGTCTGCTCGGCTTGACTATTGGCGGCCATTTGTTCATTTGAAATTGCTGATTGCTGGATTTGCTCGAGCTTCCATTGCTGCTGGCCCAAGAAAGTAGCCTTTGCCGCATACAAGGCCTGCCGTAATCGAGATTGATCATCCCGCTCATAAATGTAAATATTTGCCAGACTGCCGTCATCTTCTAATTTCCGGACATTGATGAATTTTTTACCTTCACGCAACCAAAGCCCATATCGGGTTTCCATGACCACTTGCTCATTTTTGGCAGTAGTCTTAAGCAGTTGCGCCGCGCGCTCAGTGTAGGGAGCAACAAATTCACCGACCACAACGGAGATTATCACTAACAGAACCCCCGCCAACATCACCGCTTTTATTATGCCAAGGATCGACAAACCGGCTGCTCGCATGGCAATCAATTCGCGATTGTTGCCCATAGCCCCAAGAATAAAAAGACTGCCTAATAAGGCTGAGGAAGGCATTAATTCATAAAAGACCCGCGGCGAGGTCAAGGCCAAATAATAAAAAATCTCTCTTAATCCGTAATTGCCTTTGCCTAAAGCCTTTAACTCGTCACTGAAGGTAAACAAATTAAATAGGGTCAGCAGCAACAGCATCGCAACCAGCGAGCCTTTTAGAATTTCCCTTACCACATAAGACGTTAATACGTTCATCTCGCCACCTTATCCCTGATTTTCATGATAAGCCACTGCCACCCATAGAATTTTGCCAACAGAATCCCGCCAATTATCAACAGGACCAGATACAGCCAGAAACTACCCACCCAGGCAGGAATCGTTTCCTTCATAACCCAACTCTGACTGATACGCAGAAGATTGCCGTAACTAAAATAAATTAAAAAGGCGACCAGCATGTTGCCATAGACGCCGGCACGGGGGGAGGACTGCGCCAAAGGCACCGCCAGAAAGGTCAGAAATATCACACCCAAGGGGATGGAAAAACGCCGTTGCAACTCGGCGACATCCCTCGGCTCCTTGGAATTCCACAACAAATGCGTATCGAGAGCTTCCCGGTCGACATTGGCGGCCGAGGTTTTTTCATCTATTCTCACCGCATATTCACTGAAGTTTTCAATATTATACTTAAGCCCTCCAGGTGATCCCTCCACGCGCTCACCCCGTTCCAGAATCATGTAACGTCCGTCGGGCAAATCTTCCAGCCGCCCTTCTTCGGCATTCGTAATCGCCAGTCTTTCACCTTGCCTGTGCTGCACGAAGACTTGCTGCAATTTTTTATCGGCAGTGATCTTTTCTACATAAAAAACCAGATCGCCCTGACTATATTCAGTAAACTTTCCCGCGGCAATACCTCTAATATCGGCAGACTGCTCATCCTTTTGGGTTAACTGCCCCGTCCTGGCTTCCGCCCACGGCGCCGCGTACATTGCCAAACCAAGGCTCAGCACACTAAGCGGAAAGACCAGCAGGAATACCGCCCTATAAATAGTTCCTGCTCCGCCACCGGCTGAAAACACAGCGGACATTTCCTGATCCCGGTACATCCTGCCAATGACCATTAATACCGCCATGAACAAGGCAGCAGGCAAAAAAGCAATGCCGGCAACCACCGTTTTCAAACCCAGAATACTGAATAAAGTCTCGTTGGACACCTGCCCTTCAATTGCCTTATCAAGAATCCTGATAAATTGCCGGCTGACAATAATAACGACAATCACCGATAAAACCGACAGCAGCGTAGTGAGCAAATCCAGCGCTATCATTTTGTCCAGCACCGACACCCATGGCCTGCGCCCTATTTTATAGCCTTTAGGCCAATCTGCTTCCAAGCCTTTCTCCCGCATCAAAATTTAATAGTTGTGTTGTATAATTCATAGTGAACTGCTCATGCTGAGCCGGCCCCCTTAGGCCTGCTCAGGGCATCAACCTCATTTCGCAAATTTAAAGATAAGTTATGGACTATTCTATAGAAACCTCGCCCTTAGAAAAACTGCAATGTGATTGTCTGATCATCGGTGTTTACCAGGATCAGCAGTTTACACCGTCTGCGGCGAGGCTCAACCAAAGCACTTCGGGCCTGATCAACAAAATGCTCAGCCGTGGCGACCTGAGCGGAAAAAATGGCGAAACCGTATTAATCAACGCCATCCCCGACAGCACCATTGAACGTATTTTGCTGGTTGGCCTGGGCAAACAAGAACCATTGTCCGCCAAAGACTACCGAAAAGCCCTGTCTGCGGCCATTAACAGCTTAAAAAAGACCCCCGTCAAGTCAGTCGCCTGCTGCCTGGCCGAGTGTGACGTCACCAATGGTGGCTGGGAATGGAAATCCAGACAAATCGTCGAAGTGTTTAACGATGCAGCTTATCAATTTACCCAATTGAAATCCGATAAAGAAACAGAATGCAAAGTCGAACAGGTTCATATAGTCACACCAGATTCTGAACACGCCAGCGCGCAAACAGGCCTTGAACAAGGCCTGGCCATTGCCCGGGGCGTAGACCTGACCAAGCATCTTGCCGATTTACCTGGCAACATCTGCACACCTTCTTATCTGGCCGAACAAGCCCTGGAACTGGATAAACAATTCGCCAGCCTGGCAGTCAGCATACTCGAAGAATCGGACCTGGCCGTACTGGGCATGGGCGCTTTTCTGTCGGTGTCGCGCGGCAGTCGCCAACCCGCCAAACTGATTAGCCTGAACTATCAAGGCGGTGACAAAAACCGCAAACCCATCGTCTTGATCGGTAAAGGCCTGACCTTTGATGCCGGCGGCATTTCCTTAAAACAGGCCCCCGGCATGGACGAAATGAAATACGACATGTGCGGCGGCGCCGCCGTCCTGGGCACCTTACAGGCCGCCGCACAAATGCAGTTGCCGCTGAATATTATCGGTCTGATTCCGTCCTCGGAAAACATGCCCGATGGCGATGCCAATAAACCCGGCGATATTTTAACCAGCATGTCCGGCAAAACCATCGAAGTGCTCAATACCGACGCCGAAGGCCGTTTGCTCCTTTGCGACACGCTCACTTATGCTGAAAGATTTAATCCCGATGTGGTGATTGATCTGGCCACGCTGACCGGCGCCTGCCTGGTCGCCTTGGGCCGGGTACCCAGCGGCTTGCTCGGCAATGATGATGTCTTGTGTAATGACCTGCTGGCGGCATCCGAAACCGCCAGTGACAGCCTCTGGCGTTTGCCGCTGTGGGAAGAATATCAGGAGCAACTGAAATCCAATTTTGCCGACATGGCCAATGTGGGCGGCAAAGACGCCGGCACCATCACCGCCGCCTGTTTTCTGGCGCGTTTCGCTGAAAACCTGCGCTGGGCGCATCTGGATATTGCCGGCACAGCCTGGCGCACCGGACCAAGCAAAGGCGCAACCGGCCGCCCTGTGCCCTTGTTAAGCCAGTACCTGATCAACCGGGCACAGGGCTAAAGCCCAAATGCCCGACGTCAGCTTTTACATCCTGTCCTCCGAATCCTTACAGGATCGCTATCTGTTCGCCTGCAAACTGATAGAAAAAGCCTATCGTAGCGGCCACTATTGCTACGTGCTCACCGACAATGCAGAACAAAGCCAAAAAATAGACGACCTGCTCTGGACTTTCCGGGCAGGCAGTTTTATTCCGCACCAGATTTTTACCGGTGAGTTGCCGGGTATCGCCAAGGATGGTGTGTATGCCGCAAGCTCGCAGGGAGCGAGCGCGGCCGGTGATAAAATTATTCTGATTGGCTCACTACCCCCGCCCGCCAACTGGCAGCAAACCGTAGTCAACTTATCTTCAGCCTGCCCGCAAGCATCTGCACAAGCCGCACGAATCCTTGAAATTCTCGATAACAGCGAAGCAAGCAAAGCCGCAGGCAGACAGCGCTATCGTCAGTATCAACAGTCAGGAATGGCGATTACTACGCATAAAATCAATCATTGAACCTTAGAAAAATAGCCAACATTCATGGAAAAAACATACGCCCCCCATTTAATTGAACAACGCTGGTATCAGACCTGGGAAGCAAAAGGCTATTTTGCCCCCAAACAGGATGGTGAATCCTACTGCATCATGATTCCGCCGCCCAATGTCACTGGCAGCCTGCATATGGGCCATGCCTTCCAGGACACCATCATGGATGCCTTGATTCGTTACCACCGCATGAAAGGCTACAGCACGCTGTGGCAAGCGGGCACCGACCATGCCGGCATTGCCACGCAAATGGTCGTGGAACGCTTGTGTAATGCCGAAGGCAAAACCCGCCATGATTATGGGCGGGACAAATTCGTCGAAAAAATCTGGGAATGGAAGGAACAGTCCGGCGGCACCATTACCCGTCAATTGCGGCGCATGGGCTCGTCGCTGGACTGGAACCGGGAACGTTTCACCATGGATGAGGGCATGTCCGAGGCCGTTCAGGAGGTGTTTATCCGGCTGTATGAAGAAGGCCTGATTTATCGCGGCAAGCGCCTGGTCAACTGGGATCCGGTGCTGCATACCGCCGTCTCCGATCTGGAAGTGCTGTCTGAAGAAGAAAACGGCTCCATGTGGCATATGCGTTATCCCTTGAGCAACGGTACCGGCCATCTGATTGTCGCCACCACGCGCCCGGAAACCCTGCTCGGTGACGCCGCGGTCGCCATCCATCCCAATGACGAGCGTTATAAGCATCTGCTCGGCGAATTTGTGGAACTGCCGCTTACCGGCCGCCGTATTCCCATCATTGCCGATGACTATGTCGATCCCGAATTCGGCACTGGCTGTGTCAAGATTACACCAGCGCATGACTTCAATGACTACGCGGTATGGATGCGCCACCGTGATACCTCCGCCATCAGCGATTTGCCTCACGGCGGCCTGATTAATATTTTCACCGTGGATGCGACCATTCGCAGCAACGATGATGAATACACTCTGATACCGGAAAAGTATATTGGTCTGGATCGCTTTGAAGCCCGTAAACAAATGGTTGCCGACCTGGAAAGCCAGGGTTTACTGGAAAAAATCGTCGATCATAAATTGATGGTGCCGAGGGGCGATCGCACCGGTACGGTGATTGAGCCGCTGTTAACCGACCAGTGGTATGTCAAAGTTGAACCGCTGGCCAAGCCCGCTATCGAAGCGGTCGAAACCGGCGCCATCAAATTTGTGCCCGATAACTGGAAAAATACCTATTTTGACTGGATGCGCAACATCCAGGACTGGTGTATCTCCCGGCAAATCTGGTGGGGACACCGCATCCCGGCCTGGTATGATGCCGAAGGCAATGTTTATGTCGGACGCTCCGAACAGGAAGTCCGTGAACAACACAAGCTAGCGGACGGCTATGTTCTGACGCAGGATGAAGATGTGCTGGACACCTGGTTTTCATCAGCGCTTTGGCCTTTCTCCACGCTGGGCTGGCCGGAAAATACCCCGGAACTGGCCAAACATTACCCGACCAGCGTGCTGGTCACCGGCTTTGACATCATCTTCTTCTGGGTGGCCCGCATGATCATGATGGGGCTGAAATTTCAGGGCCAAGTGCCGTTCAGGGAAGTATACATTCACGGTCTGGTGCGTGATGCCGAAGGCCAGAAAATGTCCAAATCCAAAGGCAATGTCCTCGATCCGATTGATTTGATCGACGGCATTGATCTGGAAGCCCTGGTTGAAAAACGCATCTCCGGCATGATGCAACCGCATTTGGCGAAGAAAATCGAGCAGGCCACGCGCAAACAATTTCCGGACGGCATTTCATCTTTCGGTACTGATGCCTTGCGTTTCACGTTTGCCTCCTTGGCATCAACCGGCCGCGACATTCGCTTTGATTTGGCCCGCACCGAAGGCTACCGCAACTTCTGCAATAAACTCTGGAATGCCGCGCGCTTACGTGTTGATGAATACCGAAAATCAAGACAATGGTATTTATGGCAGCGTTGAATTTGAGCTACAGTTTGGCAGATCGCTGGATTATTTCGCGGCTACATCAGGTCAATCGGCAATGACCACGCACGCTATCGACAACTACCGCTTCGACTTGGCAGCGCAGGCCATTTATGAATTTGCCTGGAATGAATACTGCGACTGGTATCTGGAACTGGCCAAAATATCACTGCAATCTGGTATCGCCAAGGATGGTGTGTATGCCGCAAACCCGTCGAGAACGGGTGCGGCGATCGCCAAGGATGGTATGTATACCGCAAACTCACATGGAGCGAGCCCGGCGGATAACCGCTACAACGCGGCACCCGCAAAATCTGCTGACCGTTCTGGAAACCCTGCTCCGGCTGACCCATCCTTTAATGCCGTTTATTACAGAGGAAATCTGGCAGCGCGTGGCGCCATTAAACGGCATAGAGGCGAAACCATCATGCTTCAACCGTATCCGGTAGCGGATGAAGCACTGATTGACACCGCCGCCATCAGTGAAATCGACTGGCTAATGAATTTTATTCTGGGCGTGCGCCGTATCCGTGGCGAAATGAATATCGCGCCTGGCAAACCCTTGCCGGTCTTGCTGCAAAACGGCACGCCTGCTGATCAGGCCCTGGTCAGCAACAACCTGACTTATTTGCAAAAACTCGGCCGACTGGACAGCATCACCTGGTTAAGCAGGGAACAGCAGGCACCCGAATCCGCCATTGCTTTGGTCGGCGAGATGAAAATCCTGATTCCCATGGCTGGTTTGATCGACAAAGCAGCAGAACTGGCCCGTCTGGACAAGGAAATCCAGAAAATCATCAAGGAACTGCCGCGCATAGAAGGCAAGCTCAACAACCCGAGCTTTGTTGATAAAGCACCGGCAGATGTCATCGACAAGGAAAAAGCAAAACTGACGGATTTACGCTCGTCGTTGAATAATCTTGAACAGCAGCAGCGAAAAATCCAGGCGTTATAAACAAACCGGAAAAGCGCAGGGCTTCAGGTGTTTGCATGCATCTTTAGCCTTGGACTTTCTGCCCCCTCACTTGCATTTGTTGGACAAACTATTCAATTCATCTATATTTGCCTATAGACCTCGACATTAATTTAACCCTCTTATGGCAGCCATTTTAACTGACATCCAATTTAACGCTCTTGCCAACTGCCTGGTTCAGGACGGCCTGTTGACTGAAAGCGAAGCGCTGCTTCATATTCAGGAAGCGCAAAAAAAGAAGATGCCGTTAATCAGCTATCTCGTTACCAACAAGCTGGTCGATAGCAAAACTATTGCCTCAAAAGCTTCAATTGAATTTGGCATGCCTTTTTTTGATCTCGATGCCATCGACTTGCGCAGCCTGCCTATCAAAGTTCTCAACGAAAAACTAATACGCAATCATCATGTCTTACCCCTTTTTACGCGCGGTAAAACCCTGTTTATCGGCATCTCGGATCCCACCAATTTTCAGGCCCTAGATGAAATAAAATTTCATAGCCGGCTCAATCCTGAAACCATCCTGGTTGAGGAAAGCAAACTGGTCAGAGCCATAGAAGCCGCGATGGAGGCCGCCGATACCTCAATGGCGGATTTGCTGGATGCTGATCTGGAAAATCTGAGCGTCGCGCCCGGCGCCGATGATGCGGCCAAGGATGACATCAACGCCGATATTGATGACGCCCCTATCGTCCGCTTCGTCAATAAAATCCTGCTGGATTCGATCAAAAAAGGCGTATCCGATATTCACCTGGAGCCTTATGAAAAAAATTTCCGCATTCGCTTCAGGGCTGATGGCATGCTCTATGAAGTCGCCAGTCCGCCGTCCAATATCGCCAACCGAATTATTTCCAGAATCAAGGTGATGGCAAAAATGGATATTGCCGAACGCCGTGTGCCTCAGGATGGACGCATCAAAATGACCTTGTCCAAACATCGCGCCATTGATTTTCGGGTCAATACTTGTCCTACATTGTTCGGTGAAAAAGTGGTTTTGCGTATTCTTGATCCTACCAGTGCGCAAATCGGTATCGAAAAACTGGGCTTTGAACCAGAACAGGAAAAACTTTTCTTGCAGGCCATCAATAAACCCTATGGCATGGTTCTGGTGACCGGCCCTACCGGCAGCGGTAAAACCGTGACGCTCTACACGGGTTTAAATCTGCTCAATAGCATCGAGCGCAATATTTCCACGGCCGAAGATCCGGTTGAAATTACCGTGAACGGCATCAATCAGGTTAACATGAACATTAAAGCCGGTTTAACATTTGCGACGGCTTTACGCGCCTTCCTGCGCCAAGACCCTGACATTATCATGGTCGGCGAAATCCGGGATCTGGAAACCGCCGAGATTGCCGTCAAGGCCGCGCAAACAGGCCACCTGGTTTTATCAACCCTGCATACCAACGATGCCCCGCAAACCTTGAACCGGCTGATGCAAATGGGTATTGCACCCTTTAATATCGTCTCAGCCGTGCTTCTCATCATGGCGCAGCGACTGGCGCGGCGCTTATGCGAGCATTGCAAAACCCCCGCCGTTTTTCCCGATAACCTGCTGCTTTCCGCCGGCTTTAAAGCCGATGAGTTAAAAAATCTGAAAATTTTTAGCCCTGCTGGCTGCGAGCACTGCACCAATGGCTACAAAGGCAGGGTCGGCATTTATCAGGTCATGACTTTGAGTGAGCGCATGCGAGGACTAATTCTCGAAGGCGGCAATGCCATGCAACTCGCCGAGCAAGCCAAATCCGAAGGCATCAATGATTTACGGGAATCAGGCTTAAACAAAGTTCGCCAGGGCATTACCAGCCTGGAAGAAATCGACCGCGTAACCAAGGAATAAAACAATGGCTGATCAAATTGAACAACTGGATTTCATCTGGCAAGGCACCGACAAAAGTGGCAAAAAAACCAAGGGCGAGGTATCTGCTAAAAGCGAGACGATCGCACGCTCGGATTTACGACGCTTAGGCATACGCGTTATCAGAATCCAGAAAAAATCCAAGCCGCTCTTTACCGCAAAAGCCCAATCCATAACCCCTGCCGATATCGCAATTTTTGCGCGGCAATTAGCGACCATGTTGGAAGCCGGTGTGGCCTTGGTGCAATCATTCGATATCATTGGCAAAGGCCACGACAATCCGAGCATGCAAAAAATGCTGCTGGACATCAAAGCGGATATTGAAAGCGGCGACACCTTGGCCGAAGCGCTTAGAAAAAGACCCCTGTATTTTGACGAATTATTCTGCAATCTGGTGGCGGCCGGCGAGCAGGCGGGGGTATTGGAAACGCTGCTGGATAAAATTGCCACCTACAAAGAAAAAACCGAATCCATCAAGAAAAAAATTAAAAAGGCACTCACTTATCCCATTGCAGTGCTCGTAGTTGCCTTTATTGTTACCGCCATTCTGTTGCTGTTTGTAGTCCCTGTTTTTGAAGACCTATTTCATAGTTTTGGCGCGGATTTGCCTGCCTTCACCAAGATGGTTATCGGCATGTCGGAATGGATGCAGGAATGGTGGTGGATCCTGTTTGGCAGCATTGGTATTGCTGTTTTTACCTTCACCTATTTCAAGAAACGTTCGCACAAATTTTGTCATTTCCTGGACAAGACCTTCCTAAAAATCCCCATTATCGGCCTGATTTTACACAAATCAGCCATCGCCCGTTTTGCCAGAACACTAGCCACGATGTCGGCTGCCGGGGTGCCGCTTATAGATGCCCTGGAATCGGTCTCCGGCGCTTGTGGCAATATTATTTACCAGGAAGCAGTTTTAAAAATGCGCGAAGATGTCGCGACAGGTCAACGTTTGCAGTTTTCCATGCAACAGGTCAATCTGTTTCCACACATGGTCACGCAAATGGTTGCGATTGGCGAAGAATCCGGCTCTCTCGATGCCATGCTCTCAAAAGTGGCCGATTTTTATGAAGAAGAAGTCGACAACCTGATTGATAACTTAAGCAGCTTGATGGAGCCGATGATTATGGTGGTATTGGGCACACTGGTCGGCGGGTTGGTGATAGCGATGTATCTGCCTATATTCAAATTGGGCGCCGCAGTGGGTTAAATTTTTATCACTTTAAAAACCAGAACCATTCCTCAACTGACGCCCCCTAACCCGGGGCGTTTCTTATTCCATAACATATGCAGCAATCATTAACCCTTCTTTTCGATTCACCGTACCTGTTTGCCGGGCTGGCTGGCATTGTCGGCCTGCTGGTAGGCAGCTTTCTTAATGTCGTGATTTACCGTCTGCCGGTCATGATGCAGCGCAACTGGCGCCAGGAATGCACCGATTACCTGCAAATTGATAATAGCCAACCCCAGAATGAGGAGCCTTTCAATCTACTACTCCCCTTGTCGCGCTGCCCGAATTGCAAAACACCCATCAAGCCTTACCAAAACATTCCCGTCCTCAGCTATGTTTTTTTAAAAGGCCGCTGCGCGCATTGCGGACATCCTATTTCATTGCGCTATCCCATCATAGAAGCCTTTACCGCCATAACTTCAGTTCTGGTAGCCTGGCATTTTGGCGGCTCAGCGCAAACCCTGTTTGCTTTGTTGCTCACCTGGTCGCTGATTGCATTAAGCTTTATTGATATAGACCATCAGTTGCTGCCCGATTCAATCACCCTGCCGGCGCTCTGGTTCGGCCTGTTTTTAAGCCTGTTTAATGTGTTTACCGATGCGCATTCCAGCATTATCGGCGCCATTGCCGGTTATTTAAGCCTTTGGATGGTGTATCAGCTGTTCAAACTGGCCACCGGAAAAGAGGGTATGGGCTTTGGCGATTTTAAATTGCTGGCCTTATTCGGCGCCTGGCTGGGCTGGCAATATCTGCCGCTCATCATATTGCTGTCATCCCTGGTAGGAGCAATTATCGGCATAGCCATGATCATTTTTGTAAAACGTGATCACACCGTCCCCATTCCTTTTGGCCCCTATCTGGCTGCCGCGGGATGGATAGCGCTATTATGGGGGCATGACATCAATCAGCTCTATTTAGCCGCCGCCGGCCTGTAAAGACATGCTCAAGATTGGCCTGACCGGCGGCATCGGCTCCGGTAAAACTTCGGTAGCCCGCTTATTTGCCGAATTAGGAAGCCCTGTGCTTGATGCTGACGTAGTCGCCCATCAACTGGTTGCCAAGGGCCAACCCGCGCTTGTCAAAATACAGCAAGCCTTCGGCTCATGCATAGTCAAGTCCGATGGCTCTCTGGACAGAAGCCATCTCCGGGAGATTGTTTTTTCCGATCCCGAGCAAAAGCAAAAACTGGAAGCCATTCTTCATCCCCTGGTTTATAAAACCCTGCAAGCAGAACTGGAACAACTCAGCGCACCTTATTGCATCATTTGTATCCCCTTGTTATTTGAAACCAATATGCTGCACTTTGTTGACCGGATACTGGTTGTGGACTGCCCGGTCGAAACGCAGATTGAACGGGTTAAAAACAGGGATCATCTGAGCACAGCAAGAATTGAATCAATAATCGCCAGCCAAGCCTCACGTACACTAAGAAAATCAAAGGCCGACGATCTGATCGATAACTCCAAAACTGAATCCGGGCTTGCAGAGCAGGTAAAAAAACTGCACAATTTGTATATTTCACTTAGCGCTAGTCAGGATTAACTTGTCTGTGAACAATACCATCACCTATGAATTTCCACTCAATGAACGAATCCGGGTTTTCATACGGCTCGAACAACTATTTTTACAATTTAATCATTTTCTGGCCGGCTCCAGCGTTATCGACAGCCGCGCTGCTATCGGTGTGCTGCTTGATATCATGATGATTTTCAGCCGCAACAACATCAAAACAGAGATACTGAAAGAACTGGAGCGGCATAGTCAATTACTACATAAAATCGCCAACAGCCACAATGTTGACAAAGAAAAACTGGAGCAATTGCTGGCGCAGTTAACCCAAACCATTAAAAGTCTCTATGCCGCTAACGGTAAAGTCGGCATCAATGTATTGGAGAGTGATTTATTCCAGAGCATTGCTCAACGAAGCTCCATACCCGGCGGCACCTGCTCCTTCGATTTACCCGAATTCCATTACTGGCTCGAACAAGATGAGGCCGTACGATCAAAAGATCTGGAACACTGGTGTAGTCCGTTTGCAGACATACGCACGGCCATCAACCTGATTCTTGATTTTATCCGCAACAGCAGCATTCCCAGGGAAGAAGTCGCAGAGGCCGGATTTTTCCAAATTTCCTTTGACAGAGGGCAACCGTTCCAGCTGCTTAAAGTCAGTGTGGACAAATCGATTCCCTGCTTTGCCGAAATCAGTGGCGGCAAGCATCGCAGCACCATCCGCTTTATGATGCCCTCCTCTGATAACAAACGCCCCAGCCAAAGCCCTGATAATATTCCTTTTTTATTGACCTGCTGCCTGCTCTGATGAGCGCGCCCGGCAAACCACTCACAGTAAAATGTCCAACTTGCGGCCGTCCGGTACCCTGGACAGCCGAACAGCTGTTCAAACCTTTCTGCTGTGAACGCTGCAAACTAATAGACCTTGGCGAATGGGCCATGGAAGAAAGAAGAATAGCCGGTGAACCCTTACCCGAAGACCCTGACAACGAGAACGAGTCCTACCTGCACTAGCTCAATCCAAAAAAGCCCTGATCGCGGCGATTCCCTGAGCGCCAGCCTGCCGTGCCCTATCCAGACTATTTAGCGACATTCCACCCAAGGCATACACAGGTACATTGCAATGCGTAACCAGCTCTGCAAACTTTTGCCAGCCCAGGCCTCTACGCCGGGGTGCGTTGCCGTTGCCAATACCGGCGCCAGCACCACAAAATCCACACCTAATTTTTGCGCATGCTGCATTTCCTCGAGGTTATGGCAAGATGCCGCTAACCAGAGCAGGCCTTCTGGCCGTTTATCAAGCGCCAGCAAATGCCTGGCGGTTAAGTGAATGCCGTCCACAGCCAGCCTGTAGGCTGGTTCAACAGCGGAATTGATTAACAACCAACAGCCCTGCTGCCGGCACAAAGGATAAGCCTGCTCGATAAATTTTTCCGCCGCATATGCTGACAGCGTTTTTAATCTGGCCTGAATCAGCTTAATGCCGCTGCTCAATATTTTTTCAAGATTGACCCGCAGCTGTGACTCATCCGCATCATCCAAAATGGCATAATAAGGCGGCAATCTGGCTGCGGTGATAATCGACCGGTTAGCTTCAGGAAAAGCAAAGCGCTCCAACTCATCTGAATTGACCCAGCGAAACGGCTGGCCCTGACAGCCTTTAACAAGGCCGGAAAACTGTTGCACCAGAAACACTTGTAACTCAACCGTCCGATCGGGATAGTGATGGCTAATAGTAATAAACGGCATTGACGATTCAACCGTCAGATTGAGTTCTTCCTTGAGTTCCCGAATCAGGGCTTGTTCAGCCCTCTCACCCCGCTCAATCTTGCCCCCCGGAAACTCCCACAAACCACCCTGATGCAAAGACGGATCGCGCCGCGCAATTAAAACCTCCCCGCTTGCGTTTTTAACCACGCCAACGGCGACTTGAATGGGCTTCATGTTTGTCCAAGGCCAATCAATACCGCCCTGCCATTTTGACTGTTAAGTCCTGTATTCCGCATTAATACGCACATAGTCATAGGAAAAATCACAGGTTAACACTTCCTGGCGGGCCGCCCCCCGTCCTAGATCGACGGTAACGGTAATCTCGGGCTGATTCATGACTAGCTGACCGGCTTCTTCGGTATAGTCATCGGCACGACCGCCGTTTCTGACGATGCAGACATCATCCAGGTAAATCGCCACCTTATCCAGATCCATATGCTCGACGCCGGAACGTCCCACTGCCGCCAGAATTCTGCCCCAGTTAGGATCACTGGCAAAAAATGCAGTCTTGACCAGCGGCGAATGCGCGATGGTTTTGCCTACACGCACGGCTTCTGCATCGCTCATGGCTGCATTAACGACAATGCGCATCAGTTTGGTGGCGCCTTCACCGTCCCGGACAATGGCTTCCGCCAGTTGCTTGCAAACCTCCATAACGGCATCGGCAAAAATCCGGTAATGCTCACTACCGGCTATGATTTCCGGCGCCAGGGAGCAGCCGCTGGCCATTAACACACAGGCATCATTGGTCGAGGTATCGCCATCGACGGTGATACGGTTAAACGACAGTTCCACCGCCTGCGCCAGACACGTTTGCAACAGCGGCTGTTTTAGTTTCGCATCGGTAGCGATAAAGCCCAGCATGGTCGCCATATTGGGCTGAATCATGCCGGCGCCTTTGGCGATACCGTTGATGGTGACGGGCTGACCGGACAGAGTGACGACTTTGGAGACGCCTTTGGCAAAAGTATCCGTAGTCATTATCGCCCGGGCGGCTTTGTCCCAATTGGCTGCCGATAGATTTTTCACGGCCGCCGGCAACGCGGCTTTAATTTTTGCAACCGGCAAGGGCTGCCCTATGACACCGGTAGAAAAAGGCAGCACCTGACTGGCCAAGCCGCCGGTCACCCCAGCAACATCCTCACAAGAGTCCAAGGCATCCTGCATCCCTTGCGCACCGGTGCCGGCATTGGCATTGCCGGAATTGATCAGCAGCCAGCGCGGCGACTTTGATAAATGGGCTTTTGCCACATGCACAGGCGCGGCACAAAAGGCATTCTGGGTAAACACAGCCGCGCAAGTGGCAGTTTCGGCCATTTCAATGACTAAAATATCATCACGCTGGGTTTGCTTGATGCCGGCGCACGCGGTGCCCAGTGTTATTCCCGCTACCTCTTGCATGTGAGGAAAATGATGCCCCGCTGGGAGTACAGCCATGATTTAATCCTTCTAGGTTTTAAAGAATAGGAAAACTTCGTTGATTTGATTCACTTCGGCGCCCATCAACGCACATTGCTTTTTGAGTTGCGTCAGCTGTTCGGCCTGTGCACTGATGGCGAAAGGCAAAATAACTTCCACTTCAATCTGTCCATTCAGATAATGAATTCTGAAATCTTCGATGGAGGCTTTAACATCCGCCAGATAATGCTCCAGCAAGCGCTGTACATCGCCCCTCAGCAATGGCAGAAACTGACCGCTCAACACCTGATCGTCTTCGGGATCAACATGCACCAGCACATCCATGACATCATCAAAACGCCTGATCAAGTCATCCCTGACCAGCATCGCCTATGCTGTGCCCTTCTGAAACCGTAATGCGCGGATCAACGACGATATGCGCATCGATATACGCATCCTCGCCCATCTGCCGGGTACGCAATAAATGGATGCCTTCAACGCCATCGATTTGATGGATAGCCTCTCCAATTTCAGCCACCAACTCCGCTGGTAACGAGGTATCGACCAGTTCCTTGATGCTTTCGATGACCAAATTCAGACCGATTTTAGCCACCATCAACGCCACCACCACGGCGGCCATCGCATCGGCAACAGGGTAGCCCAGCAGTACCGCGCCGATGCCGAACAAAACCACCACGGAAGAAATGGCATCACTACGCTGATGCCAGGCATTGGCCAACAGCAGTTTGGAGCGGGTTTTCTTGGCGATGCGCTTGGTATAATGATAAAGCCATTCATTGACCAGGATGGAAATCGCGGCAATACCCAGCGTCATCACATCGGGCACCGGTAGTGTTTCTGGCGTAGCCATCCTTTCCAATACACGCCAGACAATAGCGCCGGCAATTCCGATCAGGCTGGTGCCCAAAATCACCGTGGCGATGGTTTCAAAACGGCGATGCCCATAGGGATGCTCGTGATCCGCCTCGCGGCTTCCCAGCCTTACCGCGATAATGACCAGCAGATCGCTGAGTAAATCCGACAACGAATGAATCCCGTCCGCAACAAGTGCCGCGGATTGCCCCAGAATGCCAAAAGCGATTTTGATCAGCGTCTGCAGCACATTAACCAGTGCGCCGGCCCAAGTGGCTCTGGCTTTCAGTTTATGCGCGTTGACCGCATCAAGGACTTCACCCATCACTCGCCCACTTCCAGAACAATACTGTATTCGCCGTCATTGGCCCGGGTTTCCAGCACCTTGTGACCATTGATGCGGCACCAGGCCGGAATATCATGCAGGACGCCGGGGTCGGTGCAAATCACCTCCAGTTGATCGCCGGCCTGCAACTGTTTGACCTTGTCCTGAGTGCGAATAACCGGCAACGGACACAGCAAGCGCCGGGCATTTAAAACTTCGCGGCTCATACAAACCACTCGGCTGGAATCTCAGCCGCCAGTAACGGTTTAACCTGAATGCTGCGCTCGGAGCCGTCTTTGCTGGTGATGGCCACGTCAACCTGTTCAGCATCCCTGCCCTGGCCATAACGTGCCGTAATACCGGCGGCCAAATACAAATCCTTGGCGGAAGGCGCTCCGTCGATTAACACTAAAGGCCCGACATGACTAGTGCAATACATACTGATAAATTCATTTTTGTAGCCTTGCATAAAGCGGCCTTCGCCCTCTTCCCGGGCCACTATCATTTTAAAATTCGCTCTGGGCCGGATATGGCGGCCGACCTTTAACAGCATGACATCATCCAGGTCATATTGTTTATTGTTATCGCGCGCGCGCCATAAATCGACCAGCTTGGCCGAATAGCTGGCATCGGTTAGAAAACAGCAGCCGCCGGCAGGCTGAACGTAGTCAGTAAAACCAAATTCTGCTGCCAGCGCCATCTGTGGCTTGCGAGAGCGGCCGCTAAATTCATGCAATTTCTCTCTGTCGACCCAGCCTTCACGTTCCGGCAATGTTGCCGGCAGCTTCTTCGCGCACAAGGGCCGCAGCAACAAATCATCGGCACCTGATTGATGGGCGATAATCGGCATGGTTTTCTTACGCTGCGACATCGGCCTTTGGCCAATCACTTCACCGGTAATAATAAAGTCAAAGCCGTTTTCGGCTAGCCACTGCTTGGCCTTATTCACCATGAAAATTTTGCAGTCCAGGCATGGGTTCATGTGGGCGCCGTAGCCATGCTTGGGATTAATCAGAACGTTTTTATACTCCTCAATCACATCGATGATATGCAGTTTGATACCCAACTGCTCCGCAACCCATAAGGAATTATTACGTTTGGGCTTGGCTCTGTCTTTCGCTCTAATGGCATGAGTATGACCTTCCACACAAAAACCGGTAAAAAAATTGATGCCTTCAACATGAACGCCCTGCTCCATGACTGCTTTGGCCGCCAGCATCGAATCCAGGCCTCCGGAAATCAAGGCCACCGCTTTTCTTTGTTTACTCATAACACCCGAAAATACATAAAAAAACTGCCATTATACGCGTTTATTCGCGCTCTCCGCTTCAACTTCTGGTATCGCCTACTAAACTAAAAGCCACCCTATTTTTCAGCACTAGAGCCTAACTATGGAATTCAAAGACTACCTCACAATACTCGTTCACAAAGATGGCTCCGACCTTTATTTGACCACCGGCGCACCACCGGCAGCCAAATTTGAGGGCACATTAAAACCCTTGGAAAACATTGTCCTGACCAATGAGCGCCTGAAAGAAATCGCCTACAGCCTGATGGATACCGACCAGCAAAAGGCGTTTGAACATGTGCCCGAAATGAATCTGGCCATCTCTGAACCCGGCATTGGCCGATTCAGGGTTAACATTTTCAAGCAGCGTAATTCCTTTGCGCTGGTCATTCGCAATATTAAAGTGGATATCCCCAATGCCGACAAACTCGGTTTACCAACGATCCTGAAAAAATCCATCATGGAGAAACGCGGCCTGATTCTCTTTATTGGCGGCACCGGTTCCGGCAAATCGACTTCGTTGGCAGCCCTGATCGATTATCGCAACAGCAATGCCTCCGGCCATATCATCACTATTGAAGATCCTATCGAATACTTGCACCCGCATAAAAAATCACTGGTCAACCAGCGGGAAGTCGGCGTCGATACCCTAAGCTATGAAGACGCCCTGAAAAATACGCTGCGGCAGGCGCCCGATGTCATTCTGATTGGCGAAATCCGGACTCGCGAAACCATGGAACACGCGCTGGCATTCGCCGAAACCGGGCACTTATGCTTGTCTACCCTGCATGCCAACAATTCCAATCAGGCTTTGGACAGAATCATCAATTTTTTCCCGGAAGAGCGCCGATCGCAATTACTGCTGGATTTGTCATTGAATTTAAAAGCCTTTGTCTCGCAACGTCTAGTGCCCACTATGGATGGCACGCGCACTGCCGCCATTGAAATTTTGCTGGGTACGCAACTGGTGCGTGACTTGATCCATAAAGGCGACATTCACAGCATCAAGGAAGCCATGGAAAAATCCGAAAATGTCGGCATGCAGACCTTTGACAGTCATCTGTTGAGGCTGTTTAAGCAAGGTACTATTTCACTGGAAGAAGCGCTGCAAAACTCCGACTCACCTAACAACCTCAAACTGAAAATCAATCTGAGCGCGGGGCTGGGCTCGGTCTCGCCGGCCGGCGCACCCGATCGTTCAAAAAACGATCCGCTGGGCAACCTGTCGTTGCAGGCCATCCATAAAGACGAGGAACCGGAAGAGACCCAATAATCTTTTATTGTGCCTAATTTTGGGACTATCGAAACGTAGTCCGCGGCAAAAATGCTATGATAGCGCTTTCTTTTTACTATCGATGCCGACCATGAGCGTAAAAATTTATCACAATCCGCGTTGCAGCAAATCCCGTCAGACTTTGCAACTACTGCATGATCAAGGCATTACGCCCGAGATTATCGACTATCTTAAAACACCTCCGAGTGCGGAAGAGCTGGATGCCATTTTACAAAAGCTGGGGCTGGAGCCGCGTGCTTTAATGCGCAAAAATGAATCCGCCTATAAAGAAACGGGCATGAATAATGAAGCACTGGATCGCCAAGCGCTCATCCAGGGCATGGTGAATAATCCCATTCTGATTGAGCGCCCCATCGTTGTTGTCAACGATAAGGCGGCTATAGGCCGCCCGCCGGAAGCTGTACTGGCTATTATTTAATGCGTTCCGCATTCATGATAAATATCCTTTTTCTAAACTTTTCGCGCAATGCCGCAACCGTCGTAATGGCATCTGAAGGAGCTCACAGCGTTGACCTTATCAAAAGCGCCGAGACTGTGCTGAGGTGTCCCGTGCACTGGGTGCGCGTCTGGCAATAACCGCTCTTCTTTTAAAAAAACCGCATGAACATTAAACCAATTTACTATTACTACCTTGCGCTGACTGGTTTTTTTGGACTGTTTGTCTTGTTGATGCTTTGGCATACCGTTCTGGCGCCTTCGGGCCGATTTCCTGTAGCCCTGATGCTGTTAGTCACGGTTACCCCGCTGCTGCTGCCGATGCGCGGCCTGTTGGCCGGGAAGCCTAAGAGTTGCGCCTGGGCCGCCTATATCAGTCTGTTCTATTTTCTACACGGTTCTGCCGAAGCTTATGCCAGCGCAACTGATCGCCTGTTCGCCTCCATGGAAATCATACTGAGTTTATTGCTTTTTTTCGGCGCCACACTCTATGTCCGATTTTCCAAGCAAGCATAGCGGACCATGGCAGTACAACTTCCTTTAGAATTTGAATTCGGGGCCAATCAAACATTTGCCAATTTTTTTCCGGGCACGAATCAAGAAATTGTCGATCACTTACAACAATGCGTCGCGGGAGCCGGTGAGCGACAAATTTTTCTCTGGGGAAAATCCGGCCAAGGCAAAAGCCATTTGCTGCAAGCCTGCTGCCATGAAGCGCAGGCTCAAGACCGCGCTTCATTCTATTTTTCTTTTGACCCTTCAGCGCTGCCTGATATCGCCCTTCTCACCGGGCTGGATGAAATCGACATTGTCTGTTTTGACAATATCGAGCATATTGCTGGCCACGGGGATTGGGAGATTGCTTTTTTTCATTTTTATAATCAGCTTCATGAACACGGTCACAAGCTGATCCTATCCGCCGCCTGTCCACCCAATGAACTGAGCATTCAATTGCCTGATCTTAAAACCCGTCTAAATTGGGGGCTCACACTAAAAATACAGCCTTTGACCGATAACGATGGGATCGCCGCTTTGCGCTTTAAAGCCGGCCTAATGGGCTTGGAGCTTTCGCCGCAAGCGGGCCGGTTTTTATTAACACATCACGCCAGGGACCTGGCTTCTTTATGGCTTTTGCTGGATAAACTGGACAAGGCATCCTTAGCTGCCAAACGCAAATTGACCGTGCCATTTTTGAAACAAGTACTGGATGAACAGCATATCCCCTAAAGTGCTCATTATTGGTGCCGGCGCTATTGGCGGTTTCTACGGCGCGCTATTGTCCAAAGCAGGCGCTGAAGTATCGGTGGTTTGCCGCTCCGATTACGAGCATGTAAAAACAACAGGACATTGTTTATTAACAGTCATAATCTTGGCCGATGGAATTTTATGGCCGCCCAAGTGCTAAGGCATGCATCCGAAATCGAAGACGTGGCTGATTATGTCGTGCTGTGCACCAAAGTCATCCTTGAACTGGATCGGGTTGCCCTGATCCCACCCGCTGTCACAACTGAAACAACAATTGTCTTTATTCAAAATGGCGTAGAAATCGAACAGGAAATAGTAAGTGCTTTCCCAGACAATGAAGTCATCAGCGGCCTGGCATTTATTTGCTGCAACCGGATCAACGTCGGTGAAATAGCACATCTGGCCTATGGCAGTCTGGCCTTGGGCAATCTGTCGGGTTTCATCAGCCATAAAACGGGCAATCTCTGCACATTATTTAGCCGGGCCAGCATCGAATGCGAGGCGAGCGCCGACATCAAGCCCCCCAATAAAAACCAGTATGCTATTGGATTATGAGAGCGGCCACACCATGGAGACAGAAGCCATATTAGGGAATGTCTTACGCGCCTACAAACGGAAAAACATCGTCAGTCCTCATTTGGCATACGTCTATGCTTTGATGAAACTCAGGGAATTGAAATTACGTTATTTGCCGTAAAAAATATAATCCGCTGTATAGGCAACCCGCTTCTCCATGCCCAGGTGATTGGCATTGCATCCGGACAAAGGCGGCAGGCCACCGCGCGTATTAATCCGGTTGATAAAGCTCACGTTCGAAAAGAAACCGTTGCCCTTATGTGCCACCACCTCAACAAGAAGCCACGAAATAGACGTCTCTGGCGCAATATCAATCTTGCTGACCACCCGCCCAAGCACACGGCTACCTTCCTTATACTCCCACACTGGGCCTGCAGTGTGATTTCCGACGATGTGCCCCTGCGCATCGAATAAACGCGCATCAGGGGCCTGGGTTATCCATGCATACACACCTTTGCTGAGAGAGCATTGATATATTTGATCGCCCTTCGCATGCGCCGTTAAAACAGGATGATTACCAGCTGGCACCTTAATCTGCTCGGGAATGGATATCTCGGCGGCGTAAACACATTGGGACATTGCCCATAACAACACACTTTTTTTAATCATACACATTTACCACGGCAACGACGTACCGTCATACTTAACAAAACCACCTGATTGTTGCAACGAAAAGCCATCTATCACCACACGCATGCCACTAACGCTTTCTGCAGCATATATTAGGGCATTCGGGCCGCCCATGTCAGTTTTCACCCAACCGGGATGCAAGATAAGCACCCCTATAGACTGATTTTTAAGATCTATCGCCAGGCTCTTCATCGCCGCATTCAGCGCCGCCTTGCTAGACCGATACAGGATACTGCCACCACTGTCATTATCCGCAATGCTGCCCATTAAACTGCTAATATTGACAATCAGTTTTTTCTCACTGCATTTGATTTGATTGAGAAACGCTTCTGCCATTTTTATGGGCGCCTGAGTATTAATAACCAGTGTCTTGGTCCAGGTTTGATAATCAAGTTGACCGAAACCACCGGCCTGTGAATCGCCATAAATGCCTGCATTATTAATCATAACATCGATGCAGCAAGAGGATAATTTTCTCGACAAAGCATCAATCTGAGCAAAATCAGCGATATCTAGCGCTTCCACTTGAATCGTATTGTATTGGCCAGCAAGTCTATCCAAGTCGGTCGCCAGCGATGGTTGACGACAACAGGCAATGACATTCCAGCCATCTGCTGCATATTGACGAGTAAACTCCAGACCCAAGCCACGATTAGCGCCGGTAATTAAAACTGTTGCCATATTATTGCTCCCATAAAAAAACCTTCTGCATCGACAGACGCAGAAGGTTTCTCATATTACTTAAAAATTAAGCTGAAAAGTTTTTTGCAGCAAAATCCCAATTGACTAAGGACCAAAATGCTTCCAGATAAGCTGGACGCGCATTACGATAATCGATGTAATAGGCATGTTCCCAAACATCACAGGTCAGCAGTGGGGTTTGCCCGGTGGTTAATGGGCAACCGGCATTGCTTGTACTGACCAACGCCAAACTGCCGTCAGCATTTTTAACCAGCCACGCCCAACCTGAACCGAAAGTGGTCACTGCACATTTAGTAAACTCCTCTCTGAATGCAGCGAATGATCCGAAAGTTGCATAAATAGCATCCGCTAATGCACCAGTGGGTTGGCCGCCACCGTTTGGCTTCAAACTATTCCAATAAAATGTATGATTCCACACCTGAGCTGCATTATTGAAAATACCGCCCGAAGACTTTACGATAATCTCCTCCAGAGACAACCCATCGAATTCAGTACCCGGTACCAGATTATTCAGATTAGTAACATACGTCTGGTGATGCTTGCCGTAGTGGTACTCTAAAGTTTCCGCTGAAATATGAGGCGCCAGTGCGTCTTTAGCATAAGGTAATGCAGGAAGTTCAAAAGCCATTTGTTTCTCCTAAATTAAGTAGATCAAAAAATGTTTTGTATCAACTGCCAACAACAGCCAATAAAACCTAGTAAAATGATTCTGGCTTACTTTAGCATTGCTGCCCAATTAAATAAAGCAGACTAAACCATTAATACGCATCAACTGACGATGTAAGTTGTTCATTGTCACTCAACAACGCACTTTTCCTCATCATCAAATTATGGCCATTGAAGTTGAACACAAATTCTTACTCAAAAACAACCACTGGCGTCACCAAATCAGCCATTCTGTCAAATATAGCCAAGGCTATTTAAGCTCACAACCGACCTGCTCAATCAGAATTCGCATCAGCGACAATCAGGCCTGGCTCAACATTAAAAGCGCCACTATCGGCTCTTACAGACGTGAATATGAGTATGAAATACCGTTATCGGATGCCGACGAGATATTGCATGAACTTTGCGTGAAACCATTAATAGAAAAAACCCGACATTTTGTCATCTGCGAAGGGTACACATGGGAAATTGATGAATTTTACGGCGACAATGCTGGTCTGATTGTCGCCGAAATTGAATTATCAGAAATAGGACAGCCCTTCGAAAAACCGGAATGGCTAGGTCAGGAAGTGACGTATGATTTGCGTTATTACAACAATAATCTAGCACTTCACCCTTATTCCGAATGGAATAATGGCTAATTTTTATCTGAATATTGATTCTTAAGTCGTTTTATTCTATAGTTCCCGTATGAAAAAAACGACATTTGTTGCATTATTACTACTATCAAGCCAATGTGTTGCAGAAAATCTTCAAGATTCTCTGGCCCGCATTGAATCTGAATGGGCGCTTATATACTACGGAACTCCCAAACAAAAACAGGGACCAGCCTATCTGCAATTACTTGACAAGACAGTCACCTTAACTAAAAAATTTCCCAACGACGCCGAACCTCTTTTCTGGGAAGCCGTTGTAAAGGCCACATATGCTAACCACCAAGATGGATTTTCCGCCCTTAACAGTATTCAAGAGGCCCGTGATTTATTAGAAAAAGCAATTACAATCAAGCCGACGACCATGAGCGGATCAGCTTACGTGACATTGGGTACGCTCTATTATATGGCGCCGAAATGGCCTATCTCATTTGGTGATGACCAAAAAGCTCAAGAACTACTAAAGACAGCTTTAAACATAAATCCAAATGGGATCGATACCAACTATTTCTATGGCGATTATCTGCTAACGCATAATGACCCGATAGAAGCCGAGAAATACTTTGAAAAAGCGGTATCAGTGCCAATTCGTGAAGATCAACTTTATGCAGACAACCAGCTAAAAGCTGAAGCAAAACTGGCTTTAAAAAATGCCAAGGATAGAAAAATAAGCGGGGCAAAAAATTTGTTTATGTCGCTGTTCAACTCAGCGAGTGCAAAATAAAGCTTTGTCCGACCCTATTTCTATCAATACCCAAAGCGCCTTTTAATTCTTAGAACGTGTTTTAAAAGTCTCCAAACTAGTAGACAGTCATTATAAAACAGATTGATAGGAAGCAATTTTAAACTATACTGTCAAGCATAGACTAACGATTCCCGAGGTTTGTCCATGCCAGCTATCAAATATAAAGTGACTCTAACGGACGACAAAATCCAGAACTTGGAAACGCTGATACGCAAAGGAAAAGGCTCATCACGAAGCCATACGCGAGCGCGTATTCTGCTAAAAGCCGCCGCCGGTTTTCAAGATCAAGCCATCATTGAGGCGCTGGATGTTTCGCCTTCAATGGTTTACAAAACCCGTCAGAGGTGTGTCGAATAAGGGCCAGGGCTGCGCTGAAAGACCGCCCGTGCCCTGGAAAAGCACCTAAGCTAACGGAGAAACAAGCCGCCCATGTGATTGCGCTGGCTTGCAGCGATGCACCGGCAGGCCATGATCACTGGACATTACGGCTGTTAGCCGGCAAAGTCGTGGAATTGTCCTATGCGGAGAGTTGTAGTTAGTGCCTGACCGATAAGTAAAATAGCTATTATATAACAACAGCTTGCAGTATAATATTAAAAATGAAGATGCTGACCGCACCCAACCAGCGGCGCCGGGCCAAAACCTTCAAGTCATTGAAAAACAATAACCATAGAAAACGTCCCGTCAAAACCAACAGGGCGGGCCCTGCCAAACCACCCAAAACTCAGGGAAAACTCATGAGAGACACCTTCCCAAGCCAACAGACCATCGGCCAAGTCGACATCGCCGACATTCAGATCGACGTGCGCTCGCGGGACGACATCCCCCTGATCCTGCTCGGCCTCCAGCACATCTATTGCACCGATGGCTTGCGGGACAAGGTCTTCGAGATCATCAAGGACATCCTGCCGACGCAAGTCGTCGACGGCCAGGCCAAAGTGGTCTCCGCCGAGTTGGGTTGCCCCGGCATGAACCAATGGACCATCCTGGTGCTGGGCTGCTTGCGCCTGTGCCTGAACGCCGACTTTGACCGCATCCACGAGTTGGCCAACCAGCACCGCACCCTGCGGCTCGTCCTCGGCATTGCCGAATGGGACGAAAAGATCTTCTCCCTACAGACGCTCAAGGACAATCTCGCCTTGTTCACGCCGGCGATCCTGGCCCGCATCAACCAGGCGGTGGTGGAGGCCGGCTACGCCCTGCTCGGTAAAAAAAACAGCCCCGCGCCCGCCGCAGGCCGCTGTGACTCGTTCGTGGTGGAGACCGACGTGCACTTTCCAACCGACGTCAACCTGCTGTACGACGCCATGCGGGTGCTGCTCCAGCTTTGCGCGCAGTTCAGCGAGACCTACGATCTGAAGGGCTGGCGGCAGTTTAAGAACTGCCTGAAGAAACTCAGAAAAGCCCTGCGCGTCATCCAGAAGCTCAAACACTCCACCTCCAAGGACGCGGCCAAGCAGCAGGCCAAGGCCGAGCAGATCGCCAAGGCTCACCAGACCTTCATTAGCCTGTCGGCCGCCCACCTAAAGCGCGTCGAAGAGACCGTCGCGCAACTGGCCAGCCAGTACGCCGTCTGCGCAATTCAACTAGCCAAGCCCCGGCAATTAATCGCCCACGCCCAGCGCCAAATCGACCACATCGAGCGCCGCGTGCTCAAGGGCGAGGTTATCCCGCACGATGAGAAGGTCTTCTCCCTGTTCCAGCCGCACACCGAATGGATCGTCAAGGGCAAGGCCGGGGTGCCGGTGGAGTTAGGCCTGCGCGTGGCGGTGGTGGAAAGCAAGGAGGGCTTCATCTTGCACCATCAGGTCATGGAAAAACAAACAGACGACCAGATCGCGGTAAGCATCGTCAAGGAAACGCAACAGCTATTCCCCTCGTTCAAGGCCTGTAGCTTTGACAAGGGCTTCCACAGCCCCGCCAACCAAACCGAGCTTCAGGCGATGCTTGACCAAGTCACCCTGCCCAAGAAAGGCAAGTGGTCTGCCAGCGATGAGGCGCGTGAGCGCGATGGCGCCTTTGTTGCCGCCCGGAAGGCGCACTCGGCCGTTGAGTCCGGCATCAACGCGCTGGAGGTGCACGGCCTGGACAAGTGCCCAGACCACGGCATCGGCGGCTTCAAGCGCTATGTCGCCTTGGCCGTGCTGTCGCGCAACCTCCAAAAGATCGGCCAGATCAAGCGCGACGCCGAACGCGAGCGTCTGGCTCAGGAGCGGGAGCGGCTAGGACAGCGCCAGCAAAAGCTCGCCGCCTAAGTTTTTTAACTGCGGTATTGCGACAAGACCGGCAAGCTGTGTCCGGAATCTCGAGAACTTGCCCCTGCCGGATGGGTTGCAAACTTTTTAGTCGATAAGCACCATAAGAAAGCCGTTAGCCTTCCAGCTTCCGCGTGAATTTTGGCAGCTCTTGTTGCGGAGGCTGGTTATTTTTGGCTTTTTCGGTCAGGCACTAGTAGCCAGTCATGATGAAACAGCAGGATATAGCCGAGCCAGTTTACGTCGTGCGTCTTGAGTAGTGAATCGCCAATTGACCGGCTTAGCCTGTACATTACGTTCTTGCACATTGGCTTCAATCTCGCGACGCAACGTGTCTTTGTCAGGCATGCGCTGCGACAAGCAACTGTTCGACAATACCGCCAGTTCGATTTCTGCCATATTCAACCAACTGCCATGTTTTGGGGTATAGTGGAACTCCAATCTTCGAACCAACTCCCGCGCCTGTTCGGCGGGAAAGGCTTCATATAAGGACGCGGGTTTATGGGTATTGAGATTGTCAAGCACCACGCGGATAACAGACGCATCGGGATACAGCTCTGCAATGTGCTTCATAGAGTGGGCAAATTCAATTTTGGTGCGTCGATCAGTGATGTCTACTTGGCGAAAACCACGCTTAGGTTCACAGATCATCATTACATCGCAAACACCTTTACGTTCATATTCGGTATCATAACGCGCGGGCGACCCTGGTTCGGCTGGAAGCGGTTCGCGAACCTCAGCGATGAGTTGCTTGGGACTTTCGTCAAAACAAACCAGCGGCCGTTTTGGATCATAGGGCTCTTCGTAAAGATCCAGCACATCTTCCATGGCGGCAACAAAATCAGAGCTCACCTCTGGAATACACCATTCCTGCTTTTGCCAGGGTTTGAGGGTGTTTTTTTAAAAGCTGGCGAATGGTTTCATAGCTACAGCTTTCTGCATAGGACAATTCCACGACTTTGCCGGCTAACAGGCGTAATGTCCAGTGATCATGGCCTGCCGGTGCATCGCTGCAAGCCAGCGCAATCACATGGGCGGCTTGCTTCTCCGTCAGTTTAGGTGCCTTTCCGGGGCGCGGGCGGTCTTTCAGCGCGACTTCCGGACCTTCTTCGACACACCGCTGGCGGGTTTTGTACACCATTGAGGGCGAAACATTCAGCGCTTCAATGATGGCTTGATCTTGGAAACCGGCGGCGGCTTTTAGCAGAATACGTGCTCGTGTATGGCTTCGAGATGAGCCTTTTCCTTTGCGTATCAGCGTTTCCAAGTTCTGGATTTCATCGTCCGTTAGAGTCACTTTATATTTGATAGCTGGCATGGACAAACCTCAGGTATCGTTAGTCTATGCTTGACAGTATAGTTTAAAATTGTATCCTATCAATCTGTTTTATAATGACTGTCTACTAGTTATGAAACTATCCGCCAGCTTTTAAAAAAACACCCTAACGATCATGAAAAAAAAGCTGCATCACCCCGGAAAATGAAAGATGCTATGCGGGAGGCGGCGGGCAGAGGTCGATCAAATTTTTAGAGATTTAATCCTGAAACCTAACGTGACCCGTCGGACTGACTCGTACCCCGGCATAAATCGTAAGAGATCGCACAGTAATAAGACCTCGGGCTGTTCAAGCCTGAAGGTGAATTCAGTCTGACATCCGCCGCCTCCCTGAGCATCAAGTTTACACCCTGGGAGGTCATGATGGAATTAACCGCAGTCTCAGACACCCAGACCTCTAGGATTTTAAATTGACCCTACTTTGAATACCATGCGCAAATTGGTACGAGGAAATCGAGTCTCCGTTGCATTGAGTTGAGTACATAATTTTTCAATCACGTTATCAGACATAACATTCGCTAAATGATGGAGTCGGATGGTTAATGTTTGTGTTTCCAGATCAGGCAGTAAATCGGCTTCAGTTTTATAGAGTGCGCAAAGTAGGGTGCGCACTTCATCAGGGTGAGACATATATTTACGCAGACTATTAGCCATAGCCGTTTCCGCTCGATAAGCCGTCATTTTGATGGTGTCTATTAGATGCTTGCTTTGCGTGCTTAACTGTTTAAATTTCTGATCCTCCGGCAAATCATGCACATCAATATGGTGTGGCGTTTCTTTGCGCTCTTTTTTTGAGCATCTCAACGGCATTTTTCTGCTGTTCTATCGCTTCATTCAGTTCCGCTTTCTGTTGCATAAAAGGGCTGATTTTTTCATCATCCAGCGTCCCTTCAAAGTGCATGGCACCAAAATTGGCCATCATACGATTGAGCTTGCCCACTTGTGATCTGACCTTGCCATCCAAATCGCGATAAACGGGATTGACCACTTGAGTGGGCTCAGTTATCGTTTCCACGCTATAGTCGGCAAGCTTATCAAGACCGTAGTGTTCACGCATATACTTGAAGTAGTTTTCCTGACACCATCTGGCAAACATCTTCGCCCCAATAAAGGTTAAATCAGCTTGATAATCGGTGGCTAAAATGGCTGTTTGATGGCCGCCTTCGGTAAGTTTGCGGATTTCACGCACCCAGAGCTTATTGCTTAAACAGACTCCCCGCTCAGCCAGTTTGACTTGCGTTATTTCCCCCGTGGGCAAGGTCAGGGTGTACTCAGAAAACTCGGTTTCCAACCAATCTTCGTCAGGGTATTTGTGATAGGTGAGAACCGCTACTTGCTGGGCTCTCATCCGAGCCATAAACTCCGGGCTGTAACCCTCACGATCAAAAACCAGCGTGAATTTATGGGGAAAAGGTTTGGTAGACGCCGCTGTCCGCTCAGCTTGCGCCGGAACCCGTGCCGCCAACTCAGGCAAAATATCGTTTTCAATGACTTTTATCATGCCCGGATCCACGGCCTTGTTAACGACCATAAAAGGCTGTCCATCCATGGCATTGACCCAATAGTCGGTGGTCGCTCGAAGACAGAGTTTTTGCCGGGCAACATGATGCTTGGGCAATTGGGTTTGGTGGCCGTTATAGACGCGTACATGACCATCAATGTATAGAACACCCGCTTGCTCCGGGGCTGATTCCATCCAGTAGCTGCACATTTCAGCACTCCAGCTTTTAGCTTGATTGTCTTCGCTGAGTGCCTGGACTTTGATGCGTAACGTGCGAGCTTCCGGAATACGATCCAAACCTAATAATTTTCCCCATTCACCAGGGGCGCAATAGCGTAAAGATTCGATGGATTTGAGTCGGGTTAAGGCCATAAAAGCCAGCAGTAAAAAAAGACTGTCCAAGCCATAGTAACCTTTAGGCAACTTGAAAAACTGCTCGGTATATTTCAACAGGCCCATGACTAATAAGGCAGGAAGTGCGAACAGGACGCCGCCATTGGGCACATCTAAAACTGGGTGGAATTCCGGCGCTACTGATTCCAAATCGCCAATGCTGGCAGCAACCCGCCCCATCACATCTTGTGCGCCGACGCCCATGAGCGCGGCTCGGTCAGCGCTACTGCGCTCACTTTTACTGGTTACGAGGTTATCAGGAGCTTTTTTTTGGCGGGCTTATGAAGTCGTCCTGCCCGAATCGCTTTGGACAAGGTGTCTGCTTTAATATCCAGCTTTAAGGCAATATCGGCTACCTCTTTGTGCTCACTTAATAACTGTTGAACCTGTTCGATAACAGGTGGCGTTAATATCGCCGCACCCCGCCGATTTTTTTGCTTATAAAAACCTCTGGCACCTTCTTTTCGATACAGCTTAACTGAGCGCTTAACGCTAATCTTTCGTCACCCCAAAAGCACGGACAATCTCCATTTGTTGAGTATGCCCATTGACGCAGAATTGGGCGGTGATCATTCGGAATGATTGAGTATCCTCTTCCTGGTGACTAAAAACGGGTAAGCTACCGTTGAAATAGGTAATGTTCCCTTCTTCTTTGATGAAAGCGAGTAAAGAGGTAATAGGGGTAACACCCACTGGAAACATCGGCAATTGTAACTGGGGCATTTTTAAAATTCCGGTCGATCGGTGTGGGGCTTAATAGAGTAAAATTACTCATTAGGGATCATTTCAAAATCTGACGTATTTAGCAAGCAGCGCTGGCTTTTTTCGGTTTTCTATTGGTATCACTTTGCTTTTTATGATGTTTTATTTGCACCGAATAAATACTCGCTTGGGGTAGAGATCTGGTTATGTGAGTCTATCGTTGTGTGGGCGGCGCTGGATGTACACCAAGCCAAGCTGACCGTCTGTGTCTTGTCTGAAAACGACCTGGGCGAGGTCGTCACTGAAGTGCGCGAGTTTGGTGGCTTTAAACGGGATCGGCGTGAAATGGCGGCGTGGGTAGCGTCCTTTCATCCGGAACTGGTGGTGATGGAAAGTACGGGCATTTATTGGAAGAGTCCCTATGCGGCACTCGAGTGGTATGGTTTGAATTTGGCCGTGGTCAATGCTCGCCACGTCAAACACGTCCCTGGACGCAAGACGGATATCAACGACGCCCAGTGCTTGGCCATTCTGGCCCGAAGCGGTTTGTTGCGAGGGGGCTTCGTACCGCCTCGACAGTTTCGGGACTATCGCCTGATCGCCCGGCAACTGCAAAAGTTGACCGGCATCGCCTCTGGCGAGAAAAACCGCTTGCATAAGCTGTTGACCGACGCCGGCATCCGCCTGTCCGTCGTGGTCAGCGATGTGTATGGCAAATCGGCCAAAGCCATGATTACGGGATTGCTAGACGGCGAAACGCCCGAGCAAGTGTTGACCCATGCCGATTCGCGTCTCAAAGCCACGCCCGACGAATTACGCGAGGCCTTGGAGGGCGATTTGTCGGACAGTCACCGTTTTGTCATCCGCGAGCTGATGATACATATCGACGAATTGGAAGCGCGTATCCTGCGGTTTCGACAAACCCTGCTGAATCATTTGAGTGACTATCAAGTGATACTGCAAAATTTACAAACGATACCGGGTATCGACGAATTTAGCGCGGCGATGCTATTGGTCGAAATCGGCGACGACATGAGTGCCTTTGGCTCAGCCGATAAACTGGCCTCCTGGGCCGGCGTCTGTCCCGGCCAAAACGAATCGGCCGGTAAACGCCAATCGGCCAGGGCGCGCAAAGGCAATCCTTATGTGCGACGCATTTTGTGCGAAGCCGCCCATGCCGCTAGTCGAACCCGATGCAGCTTGCAGGAAAAGTTCAAGGGCTTGCTGATACGACGCGGACGAAAGCGCGCTATTTTTGCCATCGCCCACAAATTACTGAAAACCGTGTTTTTGTTGATCCAGCGCGGCGATTATTACCGGGATGCCGATACGGACTACGAAGCACTGACTGTCCAGCGCAATGCGCCGCGCTGGATCAGGAAGCTCATTCAATACGGCTATATCGCGCCCTAACGGGTGTGTCGTCAAACATCATTTTTAAGGCCTGTTTAGGTCTGTCAAACGGCTTCCTCTTTGATCTAATGGGTTGATGTAGCGAACCCGGCAGCGCTGAAGAAAATCCAAACGTACAAATTCCGAACAATGGCAGCCGCAAAAGTGACATTGAAAACTTATGGCGACCACTAGCTGATGGAGTGTTACCGATGATTTTCTGGCATCTGTCGAGTTCGCCGGTAGTAGACCATTGGGTGCAGAGGATTGAGAACCCTGATGCGTCACTATTTGTTTACGGCGTCGGTAATGACGCATTCGAAGCGCATGCTTTACTCGACCTTCTCGGCTTTGTTGATAGCGATGACTTGCCGCGCGTTGTGAATGATTGCGAGCAGTTTCGGAACAATCAGGAGAGCAGTAACGCTGGCCTCGATCACAGCGACTGCAGATGATGACTTGCTTAAAGCAGCGAGCACACTTGAAAATTCGTCCTGTTGATTCCATCGTTGGTTACCATGGCGCCAACGAAATATCGACAGTGCTTTCAATTTATGAAATACTTTTCCTGCACTTGTTTCAGTACAGTGTGGGGCGTGGCATCGGAGGTAACTTGCAGGTTTTTACCGATGCCATGCCGGTCTAATTGGCGGTCACTTTTTATCGCATCTAAAGTTTACTTGCAAAACCTCGTTGCAATTATTCCGAATTTAACTTCTCGTGTTTTCCTCTGGGAATATTCCGTTCGTTTTTTAACCCCAGGGAAATTTTAGTCTTTATGCGGCAGTTTTAACCCATCTTCGTGACTTCTACTGACAATTATCTGTTAATTCAACAAGTTGAATTTTTTACTCTATCTCAAATGGCACTACAGATTTTTTGTTTTCAACAATGGTCTTACATTTACCTATGGGGTCGGGTTTGATACTCAAGGCTGCGTATAGTTGTTTCTGCCGCACTTCGGCTTGGGTTGTTGTGCGCAGGTGGATGGTTTTATGATCATCTGTCGGCAAGGTAATGGTGAGACGTTGTTGGGTCGACATGATGGTGCGAATGCTGTCCCAGCTTAATTGGATGCCCTGCTGCTTGAGCTGATAACGCAGGGTATGCACCAGATGGTAGGCCAGTAAGGTGATGAACAAGTGGCCGGTGACGCGCTCTTCTTTCTGGTGGAAAACCGGTCGTAAACCGAGGTCGGTTTTCAAGCTTCTAAAGGTGGCTTCGATCTCGGTCAGCATGATATAGGTCGTCCACAAGTGTTCTTCAGACCAGTCCGGAATAGTAGTCCTTAGACAGTAAACCCCGCAGTGCTGATCTTTCTGTGCACTGTTGGGCTCACGCTGCCAGTCAATACGAAGGGCGTGGTTTTTGTCGTCATCGGCAATGACTTCAATACGGTAGTCTTGCGCGACATGGCTGTTTTTTTCGCGTAGACCGACCGATGCGTTCGATGTATTTTTGCATGACGTTTTTGATCGTGCCTTTTTTGTTTAAGCCGGCATTGAGCTTGTCGAGCCCCGCTTCCAGACGAACGTGGAAGCGGTTGCGGATGGCCTGTTCTTTTTGGGCTTTTTGAGCGGAATAGCAATACAGCCGGGTTTCCCCGGTTTCTGTGTCGAGGGTGCGGAAAACGCTGACAGTGTTCGGTCCGCTGTCCCGAACCAGTAGGGCATTATTCTGGTCTCGGGGATCTTGTAGGTCGCGTTCCCGGCTGACCGCCAGATAAAGATAACCATGCTCGCTTAACCAGGCGATGTTGTCAGCGCTGGCAATGCCGGCATCCATGATTATGACCGGTTTTTCAGAGGGTAAAGGCTTCTTGCCCTGGAGACCGTCCAGCATCAGCGCCAACGTGGCGGGTTCGCTGGCGTTACCTGGAAAGACCTGGCTGCTGAGCGGGAAGCCATTGCCATCCAGCACCAGACCTAAGGTGACCAGAGGGCAATCACGGCGTTTTTCTTTGGAGCGACCGAACTGGGCCTTGGGATTTTGTGCGCACTGGCCTTCAAAATAAGTGTTGGTCAAGTCATACAAGACGATGCTTCGGTTTAAATCGAACAAGGTCTGCTCCTGAGCGGCCAGAAACGCTTCCAGCGCCGGCTGGTGTTTGAGCAACCTGTCGCTGATGGTATACACGCGCGTCAGACTGGTGCTGCCGTAGTCATGTTCTAGCAGTTCACCTAGACCTGTGCATGCTTGCAGCCAAGCGTGGGTGTGCAGCTCGCTGCCGGGCGAAATCATGCGCGCGATGATGCTGCCCAATGCCGCCGCGGCATCGATTTTATTAAAACCCAGTGCAGCAAGCTTCTGATCGAGTTGCAATTGGATGACCGCATGCCACGCCAAGGTTTCGGCGCCGATGCTGCGCGCTTGAACGGCTTCGATATGATTAATGTTGACCCGGTGATAATCTGCCTCGGGTGTCGCTATCGAGACAGGTTGAGCCAATTTCGCGATGATGAGGTCGCTATAGCGCTCGGCGGCGGCCTCCAGCAACTGACCTACCTCTTTTGCTAAAGCAAACAACTCCGCTTGGTGCGGCGCTGAGCCTTGCAGAAGCTGGTCAATTCTGGCGGTGAGCAAAGGCCAATGCGCGGGCTCAATAGCAAAGTCTTTGCCCAGATTGAGCAGCGTGTGTTGCTTGACGTGTGTGCCCTCACGCACGGATTCAACGATCCGATAGGTATAGGAATCGTCGCCATGCTCCGCTGTTTTAGTTTTGGTTCTGCGAATATACATGGCGCTAGCATGAGCGCAAGTCCGGAAAAAATCAAGATACCGTTCTAAATGGATGGCACTACAGCGCAAAGTCAAAAAATACCACTGATTTTAAAGGAGTTTTTTTGAAATGAAAACCGCTGACAACGAAAAATCAATAACTTAGAGAGACTGGGGTCACGAAGATAGGTTAAGCGGGTTTTAAAAACCATCTACACCCATCCGAAACCACGAGGCTACCGGCGCTCAGATGGCGCTTGGCCCACTTGGCGATCGCTTTGGAACGAAAGCCATCGACGACATTCATAGCCATAGCCACTGGATGGCCCTTTTCGTTGACGGACACGGCCGCCACAAAGGGTGTTTTGTTGGGCGAGCCACGGCCGCGTTTACCGCCCCGCTGCTCACCGCCCCAATACACGTCATCCAGTTGGATGATCCCGGCGAGTGGCTTAATATCATCGCGTTCCATCATCACTTGCATCAGCTTGTGTTTGATGCTCCAGGCGGTGTTGTAGGAAACTCCCAATTGGCGGCGCAGTGACAGGGCCGAAATGCCGGTTTTAGCCTGTGTAATCAAGTGGATCGCCAGAAACCAGAGGGTTAACGGCAGCTTCGTGGCCGAAAAAATGGTACCGCTAATCAGGGAGTGTTGGTGATGACAGTGATTGCACTGATAAACCGCCCGCGTTTTTAGAGTGCAATAACTTGCTCCGCCGCACTCAGGACACACATAACCTTGAGGCCAGCGCCACTGAAACAGGGCTTGTCGGCATTGCGCTTCGGTGCCATAGTGCTTCATGAATTCACTCAGACTATAGCCTTTTTGGAATTGGACTTTGTTTTTCATGACCTTACCCTCATTGATGTGCCGGAATCGCTAATATAGACAGCTTTTAACAGTGGCTGTTCATTGTGGGTAATCAGGTATTTCTAAGCTGTTCGTTTTCAAAGTAAAATAGGAGTAGCAACTATTCGGCGTTTATTGCAAGGTGTTTGATTTTGTTGCCATATCGATCAAAGGTAAAATTCTTAAACGCTGCAGCATGAATGGATAGAGGCCTCTAGGTTACTTGCCCGCTCGGAATGACACATGACGTTGAATAGTTACTAAAAATAAATAGCACCTTTCGTTAACAGACTATTTTATCAATTAGTGCTTTCTGCTAAGATAATTTACGATATTTAAATTTCAAATAACATCCTGGTAAACAATTATGACTTTTGTAGTCACCGAAAACTGTATTAAATGTAAATTCACTGACTGTGTTGATGTATGTCCCGTAGATTGTTTTCATGAAGGTCCAAATTTTTTAGTAATTGACCCTGATGAGTGTATTGACTGTACATTATGTGAGCCTGAGTGCCCGGCAAATGCAATCCATGCCGAAGATGAAGTCCCAGCAGGACAGGAAATTTTTATCCAATTGAATGCCGAACTCGCCAAACAATGGCCAACGATCACAGAGGTTAAATCTCCCTTACCCGATGCCGACGACTGGAATGGCAAAGAAGGAAAACTTAATTTATTGGAAAAATAGTTGCTGTAAACGGCTGTAATTGATACTAAAACATTAACACTGTCAATTACAGCTTTTTTTACATCATTATAGACATAAAAAAAGCCGGTTTAACCGGCTTTTTTTATGTCTATAGAAAACAGGTTTGACCTTACTATTCAGGACGATCGACCAGTTCAACGTAAGCCATTGGCGCATCATCACCGGGTCTAAAACCGCACTTCATGATACGAAGATAACCCCCAGGCCTATTGTGATAGCGGGGGCCCAACTCATTAAATAACTTGGTTACCACTTCCCGATCGCGCAATCTGGAAAAAGCCAAGCGCCTTTTGGCAACACTATCTTCCTTCGAAAGTGTAATCAAAGGCTCAGCAAAGCTTCTTAATTCCTTTGCTTTCGGTAAAGTTGTTTTGATCAGCTCGTTTTTGAATAATGATGCTGCCATGTTACTAAATAGTGCTTTTCTGTGGCTGCTATTTATATTGAATTTTCTTCCGGATTTTCGATGTCTCATTATTAGAAGACCTAATGTTAATGTGTTAATGCGTGATTTTGATCTGCCAAACTTTCAGGTGGCCAGTTTTCTAAGCGCATTCCTAAAGATAAACCTTTCAAAGCAAGAATGTCTTTTATTTCTGTTAAAGATTTTTTTCCAAGATTTGGTGTTTTCAATAACTCCACTTCAGTTCGCTGAATCAAATCTCCGATGTAAAAAATATTTTCTGCCTTTAGACAATTAGCAGAGCGGACTGTCAATTCAAGATCATCAACTGGACGAAGAAGTACCGGATCAAAAGGCTCTTCAACTTCCACTTCATCTTCAGCAGGCTGATCATTTACTTTTTCAAAGTCAACAAAAACAGATAACTGATCATGAAGAATAGTTGCCGCGAGCTTGATTGTCTCCTCTGGATCAACGGTTCCATTAGTTTCCAATTCAATAATTAATTTATCAAGATTGGTTCTTTGCTCAACTCGGGTACTTTCTACCTGATATGCCACTTTAACTATAGGGCTATAGGAAGCATCCAAATGTAAAGCGCCGACTGCAAGATTATGCTCAGAGTTCGATTTACGAACGCTTACAGGCTCGTAACCCCGCCCACGTCTGACTCTAATTTTCATATTGAGTACGCCGGCCTGTGTCAAATTTGCAATGACAAGATCAGGGTTGATAATTTCAACATCGTGAGGAACATCAATATCGCCTGCCGTAACGCAACCAGCACCCTGTTTTGTAAGTGTAAGCTCTACTTCATCTTTAGAATGAAGAACAACGGCCAAATTTTTGAGGTTAAGCAAAATATCGATTACATCTTCCTGCACACCTTCGATGGTTGTGTACTCATGAAGGACACCTTCAATTTCTACATCGGTTACAGCACAACCCGGTATAGTGGACAATAGAACACGTCTTAAGGCATTACCTAATGAATGCCCAAAACCACGTTCTAACGGCTCTATAACAATCCTCGAATGATTTGGGGTTTTACTTACAACCTCAATCAGCCTAGGCCTTAATAAGCCAGAAATAGAATTCTGCATTTATATTCCTCAGAACTGCAACATTATTTGGAGTAAAGCTCTACAACTAACTGTTCATTAATATCACTACCTAAATCAACACGGTCAGGCAATGATGTGAATGTACCAGACATCGCTTTTGCATTAACATCAACCCAGTTTGGGAAGCCATATTGATCCGTAACTGTTAACGCATCAATAATACGTTGCTGCTTTTTTGCTTTTTCTCTAATCGCAATGACATCGCCAGGGGATACCTGATACGACGGGATATTAATCAAAACATCATTGACTAGAATTGATTTATGGGCGACCAACTGACGAGCTTCTGACCTTGTCGATGCAAAACCCATTCGGTATACGACGTTATCTAAGCGAGATTCCAGAAGATTCAACAGATTTTCACCTGTAGCACCTTTTTTCATGTCTGCAGACTTATAGTAGTTCCTGAATTGCTTTTCTAATATACCATAAATTCTACGCAATCTTTGCTTGGCTCTTAGCTGAAGTGCGTAGTCAGAACTTCTTGTCCGCTTTGTGCCATGTTGACCAGGACGCTGATCTAATTTACATTTGTTTTCAAGGGATTTGCCTCTGCTTTTAAGAAACAGATCCGTCCCTTCTCTTCGACTTAATTTACAAGTAGGTCCAAGATATCTTGCCATAATTCGACTCCAGATTCCTATACGCGGCGTTTCTTAGGCGGACGGCATCCATTATGCGGAATAGGCGTCACATCTACAATATTATTAATTTTAAACCCGAGGTTATTCAAAGAACGAACCGCAGATTCGCGACCAGGGCCTGGCCCCTTAATCATAACATCGAGGTTTTTCAAACCAAACTCTTGCGCGACTGAGCCAGCCTTTTCAGCAGCCACCTGCGCAGCAAACGGGGTACTTTTTCTAGAACCACGAAAGCCAGAACCACCTGAGGTTGCCCAGGATAGAGCATTTCCTTTTCTATCGGTGATTGTTATGATTGTGTTGTTAAAAGAAGCATGAACATGAGCAATACCATCAGCGACTTCTTTTTTTATACGTTTTCTAGCACGATTTGAACTAGCCATTTCGACCTCTTAAGGGTAATACTATTTTCTAATTGGTTTACGAGGACCTTTTCTAGTCCGAGCATTCGTTCTCGTTCTTTGTCCTCGTAGAGGCAAACCTCTACGATGCCTAATTCCGCGATAACAACCTAGATCCATCAAGCGTTTGATATTCATTGAAACTTCGCGACGCAGATCACCTTCTACGGTCATCTTCGAAACTATGCCACGAATAGCTTCTAACTGCTCTTCGGTCAATTCTTTAATTTTTATGGACGGCTGTATTCCTACCGTACTACATATTTCACTTGCAGTTTGACGACCGATTCCATAAATAGCAGTTAAGGCTATGACTGCATGCTTATGATCTGGTATGTTTATCCCGGCAATACGTGCCATTTAGATACTCCCCTGAGTAATGCTCTAAAGTTAAGAGTCGAATTCTAGCATTACACTAAATTTAGCGCAACAAAATTATCCTTGCCGTTGTTTGTGTCTTCCGTCTACACAGATGACCCTAACAACACCATTTCTTTTTACTACTTTACATTTTCTACAAATTGTTTTAACTGAGGCCCGAACTTTCACGACAAACTCCTAAATTGCTCTTGCGCAAATAATTATTTTTTCAAGTTGGCTTTTTTCATCAAGCCTTCATATTGCTGGGACATTATATGGGTCTGCATTTGTGAAATGAAGTCCATAACGACGACTACAATAATCAACAAAGATGTTCCGCCAAAATAAAAAGGCACATTCCAGTACACAATTAAAAACTCTGGCAACAAACATACTAAGGTTATATAAAAGGCTCCGATCAGGGTGAGCCGCGTCATGACCTTATCAATATAAACACTAGTCTGCAAACCCGGTCGAATACCAGGCAAAAATGCACCTGATTTTTTTAAATTTTCGGCAGTTTCTTTGGAATTAAAGACCAGCGCTGTGTAAAAAAAGCAGAAAAACACAATTGCGCTTGCGTACAGCATCACATAAATCGGCTGACCAGGAGACAGCATGGTTGCAACATCCTGAAGCCACACAAATCCATCGGCATTACCAAACCAACCCGCAATTGTTGCAGGGAAAAGAATGATACTCGATGCAAAAATGGGTGGGATAACACCCGCCATATTTAGCTTCAAAGGCAGAAAACTGCTTTGACCTGCATACATCTTACGTCCCTGCTGCCGCTTGGGGTAATTAATCAAGATCCGTCTTTGGCCTCTTTCCACAAACACGACCAACGCGGTTACTGATACAGACAATGCAAATAACAAGATTATGAAAGCAGCATTCATTTCACCGGTTCGAGCCAGCTCAAGAGTCCCGCCAATTGCTTTTGGCAAACCGGATACAATCCCGGCAAAAATTATCATGGAAATTCCATTACCAATTCCGCGCTCCGTAACCTGTTCCCCAAGCCACATCAGAAACACAGTGCCAGTGACTAACGTTATTGCAGTAATTACGACAAAACTTAACCCCGGATGCATTACTACTGAAAGCCCACCTGCTGTCTGGTTTTGCAACGCCAGGGAAATACCGATGGCTTGAAATGAGGCCAAAACAACGGTGCCATAACGCGTATACTGGGAAATCTTACGCCTTCCGGACTCACCTTCTTTTTTTATTTGCTCCATTGCCGGTATAACAACTGTCATCAATTGCATAATAATTGAAGCTGATATATAGGGCATGATTCCAAGAGCAAAGAGACTCAAACGCATCAAGGCCCCGCCAGAGAACATATTAAACATGTCCAGTATTGATCCACTCTGCTGCTCAAACATCACAGCAAGTGCTTTTGGGTCAATTCCGGGAACAGGGATATGCGCCCCGACTCTATAAACAAAAAAGGCACCGAGTACAAAAAGCAACCTGGCCTTTAGTTCAGAAAATCCACCGGCTTTGCCAGCCATCTGCGCCATTGAAGTACTCACCTAGACCTCTACTTTTCCGCCAGCAGATTCAATTGATTGTTTAGCTCCGCCTGTTAATTTGAGACCTCTAACTGTAACTGCCTTTGTTAAATCGCCTGACTTGATCACTTTTGCCGTTTTAGTGAACACTGGTACGACATTGGCAAGAATGAGAGCTTTTAAATCAATAACATCGGCATCTATCGAATTCAGTTCGCTCAAGCGCACCTCGGCAGAATATTTTTTTATCCTAGAAATAAATCCAATCTTAGGCAAGCGGCGCTGCAACGGCATCTGACCGCCTTCAAAGCCAACCTTGTGGAATCCGCCACTACGGGCTTTTTGGCCTTTATGACCTCTTCCGCAGGTTTTACCCAAGGTACATCCAATTCCACGACCAACGCGCTTAGATTTTTTCCGTGATCCTTCACTTGCCTGGATGGTATTCAAATACATTACAGTTCCTCGACTTTTAACATGTATGATATTTTATTAATCATACCGCGGTTTTCAGCTGTATTGAGCACTTCAACAGTTTGATTAATTTTACGCAAACCCAAACCTTTTAAGCAGGCCTGATGACGTGGTAAACGTCCAAATTTGCTTTTTGTCATCGTAACACTTAATTTGGTACCAGCCATTGTACTACCCGATAATCTGTTCAACTGTTAAGCCACGTTTTGCAGCAATTTGGTTAGCATTATGCATTCCTGTAAGTCCATTTATTGTGGCCCGCACAACATTGATGGGATTGCTAGTGCCAATACATTTTGCTAAAACGTTATGCACACCTACAACTTCGAATACTGCCCGCATTGCGCCACCCGCAATGATACCGGTACCTTCGGAAGCTGGCTGCATATAAACCTTAGCAGCGCCGGTCGAACTCATGATCGGATATTGCAAGGTATCACCTTTGAGTGAAACTTTACGCATATTTTTTCGGGCTTGTTCCAGGGACTTTTGGATCGCAATAGGTACTTCACGCGCCTTGCTCACACCATAACCTACGCGGCCTTCGCCATCGCCAACAACTGTGAGTGCAGTAAAACCAAAAACTCTGCCGCCTTTCACAACCTTTGCAACACGCCTTACATTTACCAGTTTTTCTTGCAGTCCATCAGTACTACCTTGAGTAGGTGCTGTAGCCATTCTATTCCCCTAAAATTTCAAGCCGGCTTCACGCGCAGCATCTGCTAATGCTTTCACGCGGCCATGGTATTTAAATCCAGAACGATCAAAAGCAACTTCAGTCACACCTGCTGCAATAGCTTTCTGAGCGATATTTCTTCCAACTTCAGCCGCAGCAGTTATATTCCCAGTGCTTTTCAAACCGGCTTTAATTTCGGCCTGGGTGGTAGAAGCGCTTGCCAGCGTTGTCGTTCCATCTTCGCTGATCACTTGTGCATAGATATGCTGTGATGTTTTATGAATTGACAGGCGAGTTGTGCCTACTTTTTTTATCTTGCTGCGCAATTTTAATGCGCGCTTCATACGAGATTGTTTCTTATCCATCACACTACCTTACTTTTTCTTGGCTTCTTTTCTTGCAACATGCTCTTCAGCGTATCTAACACCTTTGCCTTTATAAGGCTCAGGAGGACGGTAGGCCCTGATTTTCGCAGCAACTTCACCAACTAAATGTCTGTCACTTCCTTTAACAAGGATTTCAGTCTGAGTTGGCGTTTCTACAGTAATTCCGGCTGGAACTTGAAAATCAACTGGATGAGAGAAGCCCAGGGTCAAGTTCAATACATCACCTTTTGCTTGCGCTCTATAACCCACGCCGATGAGTGTCAATTTCTTTTCATAGCCAGCAGAAACACCTGTGACCATATTATTGACAATTGCTCTTGCTGTCCCCGCTTGCGCAGTGGCACTCTTATCATTTTTATCCCACAACATTGAGATCACATCATCCTTAATCTCGATGCTTACCAATGGGTTAAAGTCAAAAGATAATTGACCTTTACTTCCCTTCGCAGTCATTTTATTACCCTCAAGCTTAATATCTACACCGCTTGGGATGCTGACTGGAGCTTTAGCTATTCTTGACATAACACGCCTACCTTAGCAAACAGTACAAATGACTTCACCACCACGTCCAATTGCACGGGCTGCCCTATCTGTCATCACACCATTCGATGTTGATACAATAGCTATGCCTAACCCGCCAAGAACCTTGGGCAACTCATCTTTAGATTTATAAATACGTAAACCAGGTTTACTTATTCTTTTAATGTTTTCAATTACAGGCGCACCTTTATAATATTTCAACTCGATGGTCATTTCAGTATGACTGCCGCTTGTTTCAGTAGTAAAGTCTGTAATGTAACCTTCTTCTTTGAGTACCTTCGCGATAGATACTTTTAATTTTGACGAAGGTTGTTTAACGTTTTTTTTGCCAGCAGATTGACCATTTCTTATGCGGGTCAACATATCTGCAACTGGATCTGTCATACTCATTATATTAATTCTCCAAACTTGATCTTATGGATCTTACCAACTAGCTTTTACAAGGCCTGGCACATCACCACGCATAGTAGCTTCCCTGAGTTTATTCCGACTAAGACCAAACTTGCGGTAGTAACCATGTGGACGACCAGTCAAATTACAACGGTTACGTACTCTTGTAACGCTTGAATCTCTTGGTAGTTTTTGAAGCTGTAATTGAGCAGTTTCTTTATCTTCGAATGAGGTATTCGGATCCCTGATAACTTCTTTTAATGCTTTACGTTTTCCATCAAGTTTTTTTACTAACTTTTTACGCTTAACTTCACGCGCAATCATTGATTTTTTTGCCATGTGAAATTGTCCTTTAGTTCTTAAATGGAAAATTAAAAAGCTTTAACAAAGCCAAACCTTCTTCATTCGTTTGCGCTGTCGTTGTAATGGTAATATCCATACCACGTAAGGCATCAATCTTGTCATAATCAATTTCAGGGAAAATGATTTGCTCTTTAACGCCCATAGAGTAATTACCACGCCCATCAAAACTTTTAGGACTAAGACCTCTGAAATCTCGAATTCTAGGTATTGAAATCGCAATCAAACGATCCAAGAACTCGTACATTCTCTCGCTGCGCAGGGTAACTTTGCAACCAATTGGCATATCGTCACGAATTTTAAAGCCCGCAATCGATTTTCTGGCCAATGTTACAACTGGTTTTTGACCAGATATTTTTTCCATGTCGCTGACTGCGGACTGCATAACTTTCTTATCTGCAACTGCACCGCCAACACCCATATTGAGAGTTATTTTTGTGATACGTGGAGCCTGCATTACGGACTTATATCCAAATTGCTGCATTAAAGCGGGCAGGATTTTTTCTTTATACTCGGTTTCTAGTCTAGCCATGATTTTTATCTACACCTTACACGTCAACGACTTCGTTTGTTGACTTAAAATATCTGACTTTCTTTCCATCTTCTAGAAACTTAAAGCCAACACGATCTGCCTTTTTTGTTTCAGGGTTATACAAACCAACATTCGATATATTGATAGGCATATCCTTAACAATAATTCCGCCTGCAACACCAGCATTAGGATTTGGTTTTTGATTTTTCTTAACCTGATTTATCCCTTCTACTAAAAGCTTGCTGTCTTTTAATACTCTGGTTACTCTACCGGTTTTTCCTTTGTCTTTACCGGTAATAACGATAACTTCATCGCCTTGTTTAATTTTTTGCATTTTTAAACCCTACCTTATAAAACTTCTGGAGCCAGAGAGATAATCTTCATAAACTTCTCACCTCTTAACTCACGGGTAACAGGGCCAAAAATACGTGTACCAAGAGGTTGTAAATTGTTATTCAGAATCACTGCTGCGTTGCCATCAAACCTAATTACTGAACCATCAGGACGACGGACACCCTTACGAGTTCTGACGACTAAAGCATTATAGACTTCGCCTTTTTTTACTCTTCCACGGGGAATAGCATCTTTAATACTGACCTTGATGATGTCACCAATGCCGGCATAGCGTCTATGCGAACCCCCTAATACTTTGATACACATGACCCTTTTTGCGCCACTGTTATCGGCGACGTCAAGGTTAGTTTGCATCTGAATCATGATTTATTCCCAATTAGTCTGTTTGTTAATAGCTGTAAATGCTATTTTTTTGAACTTTCTAAGACTTCAACCAATTTAAAGGTTTTATTCTTAGACAAAGGTCTGCATGATGCAATAGCAACGACATCACCTTCTTGGCATATGTTAGCTTCATCATGAGCCATCATTTTAGTTGACCGTTTTATGTACTTGCCATAGACAGGATGCTTTACGACTCGCTCGACTAAAACTGTAATTGTTTTATCCATTTTGTTACTGACAACCCGACCAGTGATTGTACGCAGTTTTGTTGCATTTTCGCTCATATTCACGCACTCGCCATTTCTTTTAATACAGTATTGATACGTGCCACATTACGCCTGACCTTCTTCATTTGATCCGGTTTTGATAGCTGGCCTGTTCCTTTTTGCATACGTAAATTGAATTGCTCGCGTGATAAATCAAGCAGCATGCTCCGTAATTCAACTTTTGTTTTTTGGCGTATTTCACTAACTTTCATCACATTATCGTCCGAGCAGTAAAGGTTGTCTTTAAAGGCAGTTTAGCTGCGGCCAAAGCAAATGCTTCTCGCGCCAATTCTTCAGAAACACCTTGAATTTCATACAACATCGTTCCTGGCCTGATTTGAGCAACCCAGTATTCTACACTACCTTTTCCTTTTCCCATACGAACTTCTAAGGGTTTCTTGGTAATTGGCTTATCTGGAAAAATTCTTATCCAAATTTTACCGCCACGTTTTACATGACGCGTAATTGCTCTACGGGCTGATTCAATTTGGCGGGCGGTCAATCTACCACGACTAACAGACTTAAGGCCATACTCACCAAAGCTGACAGATGATCCACGCACAGCAGTACCGTTGTTTCTGCCTTTATGTTGCTTACGGAATTTAGTTCTTTTAGGTTGAAGCATTTCTCTATTCCTTCAACTATTTTTTAGATTCAGAGTTAATAGAAGCAATATGGGCATCCATATCAAATACTTCACCTTTAAATATCCACACTTTGATACCGATAATTCCGTATGTGGTATTTGCTTCTGCCGTTGCATAATCGATGTCAGCCCTTAGCGTATGCAATGGCACACGACCTTCTCTGTACCATTCGCTTCTTGCGATCTCAGCCCCATTTAATCTGCCGCCGACATTGATTTTTATGCCTTCTGCGCCTAGACGCATAGTGTTGGTCACGGCTCGCTTCATTGCACGGCGATACATAATTCGTTTTTCAAGCTGCTGGGCAATACTTTCAGCCACTAGCTGCGCATCTAACTCAGGCTTCCTAATTTCTTCAACGTTTAATTGAACAGGGATACCCATCATTTTTGAAACTTCTTGCCTCAAAACATCGATATCTTCCCCTTTTTTTCCAATTACAATGCCAGGACGCGCCGTATGGATAGTGATATGTGCATTATTAGCAGGGCGATTGATCTGAATACGACTTACAGAAGCATGAGCTAATTTTTTCTTGATATAGTCTCTGACCATCAAATCCTGATGCAGGAAAACTGAATAGTCCTGACTATTAGCATACCATCTTGAATTCCAATCCTTAACAATGCCAAGGCGTATACCTGTTGGATGTACCTTCTGACCCATTTTTAGCCCCTACTCAAATTCTGCAACTTTAACTGTAATATGACAGGTTCTTTTAAGGATATGATTTGCACGTCCTTTAGCTCTTGCCTTAAATCTTTTCATGGTCGCCCCTTCATTGACATAAACGGTAGACACTTTTAAATCATCTATATCTGCGCTTTCGTTGTGCTCAGCGTTTGCTATTGCAGATTCAAGAATTTTTTTGACAATCGCGGCACCCTTTTTTGAACTGAATTTTAAAATATTCAGTGCTTTTTCAACGGGTAAGCCACGGATTTGATCACCTACCAAACGGGCTTTTTGTGCAGAAAGAGGCGCATTGCTTAATTTTGCTGAAATTTCCATCTTCGCCTACCTTGATTTCTTATCAGCCACATGGCCTTTATAAGTTCTAGTGGGTGCAAACTCACCTAATTTATGCCCTACCATATTCTCAGAAATGAGAACCGGAATGTGCAGCCGCCCATTATGGATTGCAATAGTTAAGCCCAGCATATCTGGAATAATCATTGATCTTCTGGACCATGTTTTAATCGGTTTCCGATTATTGCTACTAACAGCACTCTCTACTTTTTTTAGTAGATGATGATCAATAAAAGGACCTTTTTTAATTGAACGCGGCACGCTATTTCCTCTCTATTTCTGCTTACGACGTCTGACAATCATATTATCAGTCCGTTTGTTTTTTCTTGTTTTATAACCTTTAGTTGGCATACCCCATGGTGAAACAGGATGCCTACCGCCGGATGTACGACCTTCACCACCACCATGTGGATGATCGACTGGGTTCATGACCACGCCACGGACAGTCGGCCTAACACCTCTCCAACGGGTAGCGCCCGCTTTTCCAAGGGAAGCCAGATTATGCTCGGAATTAGAGACTTCGCCAATCACTGCGCGACAATCTGCCATCACTTTACGCATTTCACCAGAACGCAACCTGATAGTTGCGTGAGCACCATCTTTAGCAACCAGTTGTACGGAGGTTCCGGCACTTCTAGCCAACTGCGCACCTTTACCAGGCTTCAGCTCTACACAATGAACCGTCGTACCCATAGGTACATTCCGTAAAGGCATACAATTGCCTGGTTTTACGGCTACAGTATCCGAGGATATGATTTCCTGACCGGCCTGCAAGCCTTTTGGAGCAATAATGTATCTGCGTTCACCATCCCTGAACAAAACCAGGGCAATATTTGCAGTTCTGTTAGGATCATACTCAAGACGCTCAACGATAGCCGGGATGTCCGTCTTATCTCTTTTAAAATCAATGATACGGTAGTGCTGCTTATGGCCACCACCTATATGACGTGTTGTTATACGCCCTTGATTGTTTCGCCCACCGGATTTGCTGTTTTTGCTTAGCAAGGGTGCGTGCGGCTTGCCTTTATGCAGTTCATCATTCTTGATCCGCACTACAAACCGAGAACCTGGTGAAGTCGGTTTAGACTTTACAATAGCCATGCTTTCTACCGTTTCCTATTGATCTTTTATGTCTTTGACTTAATTAAGCCGCAGAGAAATCTATGTCATGTCCAGGCTTAAGTTTCACATAAGCCTTTTTCCAGTCAGATCTTTGGCCTAAGGAACGACCAAACCGTTTCTGCTTGCCTTTAACGTTCAGAACATGAACTGAATCAACCTCAACGTTAAACATAACCTCTACCGCACTTTTGACCTGCTTTTTTGTTGCATTTTTGAGCACTTTAAAAACAAATCGTTTATCTTTTTCAGCTGCAATTGTGCTTTTCTCAGATATTACTGGCGCTTGCAACACACTTGCCAATTGGTAATTATTTGCACTCATGATAAGCGCTCCTCTATTTCCTTCAACGCTGCAGGCGTGGCAATAACTTTATCAGCTGAAACCAAAAGTACCGGACTTAAGTTAATTGCTTCAATCACTTCAACATAAGGGATGTTTCTTGATGCCAATGCCAAATTCTCATCCAAACGATCCACCACAATCAGTATGCGTTTAGCGTCAACATTTTTCAGTTTGCCGCTTAATTCTTTGGTTTTTGAAGTGGAAGGAACGATATCGCTACTGACAACCAAACGGCCTTGCCTTAATAATTCGGATAGAATTGAGCGAACCCCTGCTCTATACATTTTTTTATTAAGCTTCTGATCGTACGATCGTGGCCGCGCTGCGAAAGCCACACCACCCGTACGCCAGATTGGACTGCGTATTGTACCAGATCTTGCCCGTCCTGTACCTTTTTGACGCCATGGCTTTGCTCCACCGCCACTAACATCAGATCGGGTCTTTTGCGCTTTTGTGCCCGCTCTCGCACCAGCGAGGTACTTTGTTACTAACTGATGCACCAATGTTTCATTGAAAGACTGTCCGAAAACAGCTTCAGCTACTTCCACTAATCCGGATGTGTCCTGTTCGTTTATTGCAGGTATTTGCAAACCCATGGCTTAACCTTTATTTCGCATTTTCATTGCGGGTGTAATGGTTACATCACCGCCCTTAGCACCAGGCACTGCGCCCTTTACTAAAATTAAGTTTCTTTCTTTGTCTATTGCATGAATGGTTAGGTTCTGAATGGTTACTTTTTCAGCACCCATATGACCTTCCATTTTCTTGCCTTTGAATACTCGGCCTGGCGTCTGATTCATACCGATGGAACCAAGAACCCTATGTGAGCGTGAGTTACCATGTGTGGCATCTTGCATACTAAAATTGTGCCGTTTTATACCGCCTGCAAAACCCTTACCGATACTAATACCCTGAACATCAATCACTTGACCTTCAGAAAAAATATCCAATGATAATTCGGAACCGGCAGATAAATCTTCGCCTTCACCGTCTTCGAGCCTAAACTCCCAAAGACCGCGTCCGGCCGTCACATTGGCCGCCGCATAATGACCAGCCATTGCTTTATTGACTCTTGAAGACTTTTTATCCCCTACTGCTACTTGTATAGCGCGATAACCGTCTACTTCAATACCTTTAACCTGAGTAACTCGGTTTGAGTCAATCTGGAGAACAGTAACCGGTACCGAGGATCCATCTTCACAAAAAACCCTGGTCATACCACATTTACGACCTATAAGACCTATTGACATCTGCCAATTCCTCTATTTTTTAATTCAACTTTATTTGAACATCAACACCGGCTGCAAGATCCAGTTTCATCAATGCATCTACGGTTTTTTCTGTTGGCTCAACAATATCCAGCAATCGTTTATATGTTCTTAGCTCATATTGATCCCTGGCATCTTTATTGACATGCGGGGAAATCAAAATTGTAAAACGCTCTTTTTTAGTAGGCAAAGGAATAGGGCCTTTAACTTGAGCGCCAGTTCTTTTTGCAGTTTCTACTATCTCACCAGCCGATTGATCTATCAACTTATGATCAAATGATTTCAAACGGATTCTGATAGTTTGCTTAGACATATTCTATTTACTCGATGATTGATGCAACAACGCCGGCACCGACAGTACGGCCGCCTTCACGAATCGCGAAACGCAAGCCTTCTTCCATTGCAATCGGTGAAATCAGTTTCACTTCTACAGAAATGTTGTCGCCAGGCATGACCATTTCAACGCCTTCTGGCAGCTGGACCGCGCCGGTTACGTCGGTGGTTCTGAAGTAGAACTGCGGGCGATAGCCGTTGAAGAAGGGCGTATGACGGCCACCTTCATCTTTTGACAAGACGTAAATTTCTGCCTTGAAGTGGGCATGAGGCTTGATGGTGCCTTTGTGCGCCAATACTTGTCCACGCTCGACGTCGTCTCGTTTGGTGCCTCTTAACAGCAAACCCACGTTGTCGCCGGCCTCACCTTGATCCAGCAGTTTGCGGAACATTTCAACGCCGGTTACGGTGGTCGCTACGGTAGGTCTGATACCGACAATTTCCACTTCCTGGCCCACTTTGATAATGCCGCGCTCGATACGGCCCGTTACTACGGTACCACGGCCCGAGATCGAGAATACGTCTTCAACCGGCATCAGGAATGCCCCGTCAACCGCTCTTTCCGGCAGCGGAATGTAGCTGTCCAGCGCTTCAACCAATTTAACTACCGAGGGCACGCCGATTTCGCTTTCATCGCCTTGCAGGGCCAGCAATGCCGAGCCTCTGATGATAGGGGTGTCATCGCCTGGGAATTCATACATGTCCAGTAATTCTCTGAGTTCCATTTCGACCAGTTCGATCAACTCTTCATCGTCAACCATGTCGGCTTTGTTCAGGAACACGACGATATAGGGCACGCCTACCTGTCTTGACAGCAGGATGTGCTCTCTGGTTTGCGGCATGGGACCGTCTGCCGCGGAACAAACCAGGATCGCGCCGTCCATTTGCGCCGCGCCGGTAATCATATTCTTGACGTAGTCAGCATGACCCGGGCAGTCAACGTGCGCATAGTGACGGGTGGCCGATTCATATTCCACATGCGAGGTGGCAATGGTAATACCACGCTCACGCTCTTCAGGGGCGTTATCGATTTGATCGAAAGCCTTGACCGCACCACCGTGCAATTTTGCCATCACTGTGGTTAAAGCTGCTGTTAGTGTCGTTTTACCGTGATCAACGTGACCGATGGTGCCTACGTTTACGTGTGGCTTACTACGTGAAAATTTTTCTTTGGCCATGAGTTAATACCTTTAAGTTATATTCAAATTATGAAGATTTTTTAATAATGGCTTCCGCAATATTTGCAGGTGCTTCATTGTATTTTTCAAACTGCATAGTGTATGTTGCTCGCCCCTGTGTTGCCGATCGCAAATCAGTTGCATAACCAAACATTTCCGCTAACGGTACTTCGCAGCTAATTGCCTTACCTGATGGCATATCCTCCATCCCCTGTATCATGCCTCGGCGCCTATTAATATCACCAACAACATCGCCCATGTAATCCTCAGGTGTTACGATTTCGACTTTCATAATCGGCTCAAGCAACACAGGATTTGCCTTTCTCGCGCCTTCTCGAAAACACATAGAACCGGCGATCTTAAAAGCCATTTCGTTCGAATCAACATCATGATACGAACCATCAAATATTGACACTTTTACATCGACCACAGGATATCCAGCCAGCACACCACTTTTTAGCTGCTCCTGAACACCCTTGTCTACTGCCGGGATGTATTCTCTGGGAACCACGCCACCAACAATCTCGTTAACAAATTCGTAACCGGAGCCGGGTTCTTTTGGCTCTATCCGCAGCCAGACATGGCCATATTGACCTCGACCGCCTGACTGTCTGACGAATTTACCTTCCTGCTCTACTGACTTACGAATTGTTTCTCGGTAGGCTACCTGTGGCGCACCAACATTAGCTTCAACATTAAATTCTCTTTTCATGCGGTCAACAATGATTTCCAGATGTAATTCACCCATGCCGGAGATAATTGTTTGACCAGATTCCGCATCCGTATGAACTCTGAATGAGGGATCTTCTTGAGCCAGCTTACTTAAAGCCACACCCATTTTTTCCTGATCTGCCTTGGTTTTCGGCTCTACAGCTACCGAAATAACCGGTTCCGGAAAATCCATCCGTTCCAGCACGATCACCGACTTTAAATCGCATAGGGTGTCACCCGTCGTGACTTCTTTTAAGCCGATTGCTGCCGCTATATCCCCGGCTCGTACTTCCTTGACTTCTTCGCGACTATTGGCATGCATCTGCACAATACGCCCAATCCGCTCTTTTTTCATTTTTACCGAGTTATAAATACTGTCTCCAGAATTCAAAACACCCGAGTACACTCTAAAAAACGTCAGCGCACCAACAAAAGGATCGGTAGCAATTTTAAACGCAAGAGCCGCAAAAGGCACATCGTCACTCGCCGGCCGTTCGGCCTCAGTGACTTCATCATCGAGATGACCTTTAATAGCATCAACATCGGTGGGTGCCGGCATGTATTCAATAACGGCATCCAACATTGCCTGTACACCTTTGTTCTTGAATGCAGAGCCACAAAATGCTGGAACGACCTTATTGGCAATTGTTTGTGTACGAATGCCTTGCCTTATTTCGTCGTTGCTCAAAATTCCGTTTTCCAGGTATTTTCCCATTAACTCTTCGCTTGCATCCGCTGCTGCCTCGATCATCCGCTCCCGCCATTCCATGCAAAGAGCTACCATATTTTCCGGAATTTCTTTTTCCTGGAAAGTCATACCCATATTGCTATCATTCCAATAGATAGCTTTCATTTTGATCAGGTCTACAACCCCTTCAAATTTTTCTTCCGCACCTATCGGTAACTGCATAGGCACTGGGTTACTCCCCAAGCGCTGTCTAATCTGTTCAATTACCCGAAGAAAGTTTGCTCCGGATCGGTCCATTTTATTGACAAAAACTAACCGCGGCACCTTGTATTTATTGGCTTGACGCCAAACAGTCTCTGACTGAGGCTCCACTCCGCCTACAGCACAAAATACCGCACACGCACCATCCAACACACGCAGCGAACGCTCAACTTCAATTGTGAAGTCAACATGCCCTGGCGTATCTATTATATTGATCCTGTGCTGCGGAAACTGCTTTTCCATGCCACTCCAAAAGCAGGTAGTTGCTGCGGAGGTAATCGTAATTCCCCGCTCCTGCTCTTGCTCCATCCAGTCCATGGTCGCCGCACCATCGTGAACTTCACCTATTTTGTGCGAAACACCCGTGTAGTAGAGTATACGCTCTGTTGTTGTGGTCTTACCGGCATCAATGTGAGCCATTATTCCGATATTTCGGTAACGCTCTATTGGGGTCTTCCTAGCCACAACTATCCTGCCTTCAATGCAATTCTCTGCTTACCAGCGGTAATGCGAGAAAGCTTTATTCGCTTCAGCCATTCTGTGCGTATCTTCTCGCTTCTTAGCCGCAGATCCTCTACTTTCAAAAGCATCCATTAGCTCACCTGCCAACTTGGCAGACATATTCCTTTCATTTCTTTTCCGTGAAGCATCAATTAACCACCGCATAGCCAGCGCCATCCGTCTTGAAGGACGCACTTCAACCGGAACCTGATAAGTTGCACCACCGACACGTCGAGATTTAACCTCTACCCTTGGCTGTACGTTTTCGAGCGCTTTGGACAACACTTCCAAGGGCTCTGCATGCCCTTTATTTCCAATCACATCCAATGCGCCGTAAACGATGGACTCAGCAACTGATTTTTTTCCACTTTCCATGATCATGTTCATGAATTTGGTCAGCATGACACTGCCAAATCGAGGATCTGGAATTATATCTCTTTTCGCCGCTACTCTTCTTCTTGACATTTAACTCACCAACCAACCATTAGCTTTTAGGACGCTTGGTTCCATATTTGGAGCGCCCGCATTTTCTGTTCGTTACACCAGAAGTATCCAAGCTACCACGAACAACGTGATACCTCACACCCGGCAAATCCTTAACACGACCCCCACGAATCAGAACCACCGAGTGCTCCTGAAGGTTATGTCCTTCACCACCAATATAGCTACTGACTTCTGATCCGTTAGTCAATCGGACCCTGGCGACTTTACGTAGCGCCGAATTAGGTTTTTTTGGCGTTGTCGTATAAACGCGTGTACACACGCCCCTACGCTGCGGGCATGCTTCCAGCGCTGGCACATTGCTTTTTTCCACTACTTTAGCGCGAGGCTTACGAACCAATTGGTTGATCGTGGCCATATCTTTGTTTACTCCGATATACAATTTAACTGTCAGATAATAAAAATAACCGCTGATATCAATAAATCTCAGCGGTTAAATTAGTCAATGACCTGACCCGAGCACGTTAGCCCATGTGAGCCGAATATAATACTGGCTAATACAAGCGAGGTCAAGCCCAATTTAACTCATAAATATTTGTAGCCTTTTTTATAAATTTAAAGCCTGCTTAAGCGCTTCTTCAACATCGTCCGCATCTACAGATGAGGACACGTCGCTTTCTGCCACCTCATGGAGCGCCATTCTTGTCTTTCGACTTTCATGGTAGGCGAGGCCTGTACCGGCTGGAATTAAGCGACCAACGATGACGTTTTCTTTTAGTCCCTGCAACCCATCACTCAAGCCCCTAACTGCGGCATCCGTTAGCACGCGGGTAGTCTCCTGGAACGATGCTGCCGAAATAAAGGACTCTGTCGCCAGGGATGCTTTGGTAATGCCCAACAAGACCGACTCATAACTCGCAGGAATTTTTCCGTCAGCTTCCATCTTGTCATTCTCTTCCCTCATCGCCGCACGCTCGACCTGCTCACCCTTCAGGAACGTGGTATCGCCGGCAGCTGTAATTTCTACCTTTCTGAGCATCTGCCGGATAATCGCTTCGATGTGTTTGTCATTGATTTTTACCCCTTGCAGACGATAAACATCCTGAATTTCCTTAACCAGGTAGTTCGCCAACTCCTCTATGCCTCTTAGCCTTAAAATATCATGGGGGGTTAACTCGCCTTCGGCAATGGTTTCGCCTTTTTCTACGTACTCCCCTTCGAATACGGTAATATGCCGCCATTTCGGAATGAGTGTTTCGTACTGCTCACCGGCAGAATCAGTAATGACGACACGCTGCTTGCCTTTAGTTTCCTTGCCGAAAGAAATTGTGCCACTGGTTTCGGCAAGAATCGCAGGATCCTTGGTTTTCCGCGCTTCAAACAGGTCGGCGACCCGCGGCAAACCACCGGTAATATCCCGGGTTTTACTGGATTCTTGGGGTATTCTGGCTAGTACGTCGCCCACTTTCACTTCTCCGCCATCCTTGATTCCGGCAATAGCTCCTGCCGGCAGGAAATACTGAGCAGGTATATCGGTGCCCGGTAAATAAATGGCATTGCCGTTACTGTCCAGGAGTTTAACCATGGGGCGTAATTCCTTGCCCGCACTACCTCTTTGCTTGGGATCGGTAACAACCAAAGAGCTTAAGCCGGTAACCTCATCCGATTGTTTTTGCACGGTGATGCCGTCGATGAAGTCTTTCAGCTCAACCACACCATCTACTTCGGTGATAACCGGATGGGTATGAGGATCCCAGGTAACTATAATGTCGCCCGCATTGATTCTGCTGCCTTCCTGCACAGAAAGCACTGCACCGTAAGGAATCTTATAACGTTCTCTTTCGCGCCCATAATCATCCACTACCCCCACTTCACCTGATCTTGATACTGCTACCAGATGGCCTTCGCGGTTCAGTACCGATTTTAAGTTGCTAAGACGAACCGTACCGGCAGACTTGACTTGTACATTGCTGATGGCAGCCGATCTTGATGCCGCACCACCTATGTGGAAGGTGCGCATGGTCAGCTGTGTTCCCGGCTCGCCGATAGACTGTGCAGCAATAACGCCGACGGCTTCCCCAATATTCACCAGATGCCCGCGACCCAAATCACGTCCGTAACAGGCTGCACACACCCCATGCCTGTTTTCACAGGTAATAATCGAACGCACAATAACCTGGTCAACACTATTATCTTCCAGCACAGCAACCCAATGCTCATCCAGCAAGGTTCCGCCTGGCGCAACTACATTCTCGCCCGCTGCGTCCAATACATCTACGGCAACAACCCGGCCTAATACGCGTTCTGATAAAGGCTCAACCACATCTCCGCCTTCAATGATGGGCGTCATGACCAAGCCATCAGTAGTGCCACAATCGTCGCCAGTAATCACCAGATCCTGCGCCACGTCGACTAAACGACGTGTCAAATAACCCGAGTTTGCCGTTTTTAGTGCCGTATCCGCAAGACCTTTACGGGCTCCGTGTGTGGAAATAAAGTATTGTAATACATCAAGTCCCTCTCTAAAGTTCGCAGTAATCGGCGTTTCGATAATCGAACCATCAGGCTTGGCCATCAAACCACGCATACCGGCCAACTGACGAATCTGTGCAGCAGAACCTCTTGCGCCCGACTCGGCCATCATAAAAATCGAGTTGAATGACTTCTGCTTAACCGTATTGCCTGCGGCGTCGACAACGGACTCTTCACCAAGACCATCCATCATCACTTTGGCGACTTGATCATTGGCATGTGACCAGATATCCACGACCTTATTATAACGTTCGCCGTCGGTAACCAGGCCTGATGAATATTGGCTTTGAATCTCGTTAACCTCAGCGTCTGCCGCCTTGATAATGTCGACCTTTTTGGCCGGTATTGCCATGTCTTCGATACCAAATGACACGCCAGATATGGTTGCATATCTAAAACCCAGATACATGAGCTGGTCAGCCAGGATTACGGTGTCTTTATTGCCCAAATACCGGTAGCTGTAATTGATGAGTCGCGATATGTTCTTTTTGGTCATATCACAATTGACCAACTCATAAGGCATGCGATCTGGAACAACTTCCCAGATTAGCGCACGACCTACGGTGGTTTCTACTCGATGTGTTTTATCTTCAGTTTCGCCTTTGTCATTGACCACTTTTTCGGTTACGCGCAACTGAATTTTGGATTGCAATTCAACTGATTTGCTTAGCAGAGCCTTATGAACCTCACCCACACTAACAAAGATACTGCCGTCCCCCTTGGCATTGATTTTTTCACGGCTGATATAGTAAAGCCCCAACACCACGTCCTGTGACGGGTTGATGACAGGCTCGCCATTGGCAGGCGACAAAATGTTATTGGTCGCCATCATCAAGGTTCTGGCTTCCAGTTGCGCTTCAATAGACAACGGGATATGCACAGCCATCTGGTCGCCGTCAAAGTCCGCGTTGAAGGCGCTACAAACCAGGGGATGCAATTGTATTGCCTTACCCTCGATCAGGATAGGTTCAAATGCCTGAATACCCAGTCTATGCAGTGTCGGCGCCCGGTTTAACAGGATAGGATGTTCGCGGATAACTTCTTCAAGAATATCCCAAACTTCGGTGCCTTCCCGCTCAACCATTTTCTTGGCCGCTTTTATGGTTGTAGCCAGACCGCGGAATTGCAATTTACTGAAGATAAACGGCTTGAAGAGTTCCAAGGCCATTTTTTTGGGCAAACCGCATTGGTGCAGCCTTAAAGTCGGCCCCACGACGATAACCGAACGACCAGAATAGTCTACCCGCTTGCCGAGCAGGTTTTGTCTAAACCGGCCCTGTTTGCCTTTAATCATGTCGGCCAAGGATTTCAAAGGCCTTCTGTTGGTACCGGTAATGGCCCTGCCACGGCGGCCATTATCAAGCAAGGCATCAACCGATTCCTGCAACATGCGCTTTTCGTTGCGCACGATGATGTCAGGGGCATTCAAGTCCAGCAAACGATTTAGGCGATTGTTTCTGTTGATAACCCGGCGGTACAGATCATTCAAATCCGAAGTTGCAAAACGACCGCCATCCAGAGGCACCAATGGCCGCAATTCCGGCGGCAAAACCGGCAGCACTTTCAGGATCATCCATTCGGGGCGATTACTCGAACCCAACAACGCATCAATAACTTTCAGACGTTTTGAGTATTTTTTGATTTTCGTTTCCGAATTGGTCGAGTTGATCTCTTCGCGCAGCCTATTGACTTCTTCCTTTAGATCAATGGCTTTCAGCAAGTCATAGATCGCTTCGGCACCCATTTTGGCAACAAAATCATCGCCATGCAGCTCTACGGCATCCAGATATTCATCATCGGTTAGCAGCTGACCTTTTTCCAACGGCGTCATGCCCGGATCCAAAACCACAAATGATTCGAAATACAACACGCGCTCAATTTCGCGCAGCGTCATATCCAATAACAAGGCTATTCTGGAAGGCAGTGACTTCAGAAACCAAATGTGCGCAACGGGGCTGGCCAAATCGATGTGACCCATACGTTCACGGCGAACCTTGGACAGGGTGACTTCGACCCCACATTTCTCACAGATGACGCCGCGATGCTTTAGCCTTTTATATTTTCCGCATAAACACTCATAATCACTGACCGGGCCAAAAATTTTGGCACAGAATAAACCATCGCGCTCGGGTTTAAAGGTACGGTAATTGATGGTTTCCGGTTTTTTTACTTCACCATACGACCAGGAACGAATCATATCCGGCGATGCCAAGCCAATGCGGATCGCATTGAAATCATCGGTACGGCCTTGACGCTTTAAGAAATTCATTAAATCTTTCAAGAGTTTGTCCTCTTTAACTATTTTTCTGGTGCAGTCCAGAACAGGCTATCAGTTATTTCCACTACCAGGCCAGGGTTCTATTCCCGGTCCAGCTCTATATTGACAGCCAATGAGCGGATTTCTTTGATTAGTACATTAAATGATTCCGGCATGCCGGCTTCCATTCGATGATCGCCATCAACAATGTTTTTATACATGCGCGTTCTTCCGGTCACATCATCCGATTTCACCGTCAGCATTTCCTGTAAGGTATAAGCCGCGCCGTAGGCTTCAAGCGCCCAGACCTCCATCTCACCGAAACGCTGCCCTCCGAACTGAGCTTTGCCACCCAAAGGTTGCTGGGTAACCAGACTGTAAGGCCCGGTCGAACGTGCATGCATTTTGTCATCAACCAAATGGTTCAGTTTCAGCATGTACATATAGCCCACAGTAACTTCGCGCTCAAACGGCTCACCGGTCAAGCCATCATAAAGTATGGTCTGGCCGTGTTCAGGCAAATCGGCCAGTTTCAACATGGTGCGAATTTCATCTTCGGTTGCACCATCAAACACCGGCGTCGCCATCGGCACCCCGCCCACCAGGTTAGCCGCCATCTCGAGAATCTCCTGATCAGAAAACGAGTCCAGATCTTCCTTACGGCCACTGCTGTTATAAATTTTGTCCAGATAACTTCTGATCTCTGCGACTTTAGCCCTGGCCTCAAGCATTTTACCTATTTTGATACCGAGGCCTTTGGCGGCCCAACCCAAATGGGTTTCGAGTACCTGGCCCACGTTCATGCGGGAAGGCACGCCTAACGGATTCAAAACGATATCCACCGGATTGCCATCGGCTGTATAGGGCATGTCTTCAATTGGCCTGATCATGGAAATAACGCCCTTGTTGCCATGCCGCCCGGCCATTTTATCGCCGGGTTGAATGCGTCTTTTGACCGCCAGATAAACCTTGACCATTTTCAGCACACCAGGCGCCAAATCATCGCCCATGGTTATTTTTTTACGCTTGACTTCAAATTTTTCGTCGAAGGCTTTTCTTTGCTGCTCAATCTGCTCGACAACGGCTTCCAACTGAAGATTAATATCTTCATCTTTCATCCTTATTTTGAGCCAGTCTGAATGCTTCAGGCTGTTCAGGTATTCGTGGGTGATTTCAGTCCCGGCTTTTAATTGCCCCGGGCCGGATTGCCCGACTTTACCCACTAGCAATTTGGCGACTCGAGCAAAAATATCGCCTTCAAGAATTTTCAACTGATCATCCAGATCTTTTCTGTAGCGCTTGATTTCAGCTTCTTCTATATCCAGCGCACGCTTGTCTTTTTTTACGCCGTCGCGGGTAAATACCTGAACGTCAATCACGGTGCCTTCAATACTGCTGGGAACACGTAAGGAGGTATCTTTGACATCGGCGGCTTTCTCGCCAAAAATTGCGCGCAGTAATTTTTCTTCCGGGGTCAGCTGAGTTTCACCTTTTGGCGTTACCTTGCCCACGAGAATATCGCCACCTTTGACTTCTGCGCCGACATACACAATGCCGGACTCGTCCAGTTTTGATAACGCCTCTTCGCTGACATTGGGAATATCCGCGGTAATTTCTTCCGGGCTGTGCTTGGTATCACGCGCCACACAGGTCTTTTCTTCGATGTGAATAGTGGTAAAGCGGTCTTCTTTGACAACGCGTTCGGAAACCAGTATCGAATCTTCGAAGTTGTAACCGTTCCACGGCATAAAGGCGACCAGCATATTCTGTCCTAATGCCAGTTCTCCAATGTCGGTGGAGGGGCCATCAGCCAAAATGTCACCGGCACTGACTACATCGCCCGGCTTAACCAATGGTTTTTGATTAATACAGGTATTTTGATTTGACCGGGTATATTTGGTCAGGTTGTAGATATCCACACCCGAAGATCCGGTTTCTGTCTCAGTGTCATTAACACGCACCACAATTCTGGCCGCATCAACGGCTTCAATACTGCCCCCGCGCGCGGCAACCACGGTTACCCCGGAGTCCTTGGCAACGGTTCGCTCCATACCGGTACCCACCAATGGCTTTTCAGCCCTTAAAGTAGGAACAGCCTGGCGCTGCATGTTGGAACCCATTAAGGCACGGTTGGCGTCATCATGTTCCAGAAACGGAATAATGGAAGCCGCGACCGATACGATCTGCTTTGAAGACACGTCCATGTATTGCACGGTGTCCGACATAGCCAAGGTAAATTCATCTTTATAACGGCAGGACACCAAACCTTCGATCAATTTGCCGCTTGCATCAACTGGCACACTCGCCTGGGCAATGACGAACTCGCCTTCTTCGATCGCCGACAGATAATCGACCTGATCGGTAACTTTGCCATTAATGACTTTTCTGTACGGCGTTTCCAGAAATCCGTAATCATTGGTTCTGGCATAAACCGATAATGAATTGATCAAGCCAATGTTCGGCCCTTCCGGCGTCTCAATTGGACAAACCCGGCCATAGTGCGTTGTATGGACGTCCCGGACTTCAAAGCCGGCGCGCTCTCTAGCCAAGCCACCCGGTCCCAATGCGGAGACGCGGCGCTTGTGCGTCACTTGCGATAATGGATTGTTTTGATCCATAAACTGTGACAACTGGCTGGAACCAAAGAACTCTTTTACGGCTGCCGAAACCGGCTTCGCATTGATGATCTCCTGAGGCATAAGGCCTTCTGAATCAGCAAGCGTCAAGCGCTCTTTGACCGCTCTTTCGACTCGCACCAAACCGACGCGGAACTGATTTTCAATCATTTCACCGACCGAGCGCACCCGTCTGTTGCCCAGATGATCTATATCGTCAACATTGCCGTTGCCGTTGCGGATATTAATCAGTTCTTTTAGTACGTCAATGATGTCTTCTTTCGTTAATGTACCGGAGCCAATGGTTTCTTCACGGCCTAGGCGGCGGTTGAACTTCATGCGTCCAACCGTTGATAGATCATATCTTTCATCGGTAAAGAACAGGTTCTGGAACAGGTTCTCGGCCGATTCTTTGGTTGGCGGCTCGCCTGGACGCATCATGCGGTAAATCTCAACCAAGGCTTCCAGGGTATTGCTGGTCACATCCAGCCTCATGGCATTGGAGATATACGGCCCTTTATCCAGGTCGTTGACAAATAGTGTGTTAACTTCAGTAACACCACTTGCAATAATCCGGTCTATCAAGTCTGCCGTTAATTCGTCATTAACATGCGCAACCAACTCACCGGTAGATTTATCCACCACGTTATGGCTCAGTATTTTGCCTACCAGGTATTCCTTGGGCGATTCAACCTCGGCCAAGCCAGCCTTATTCATTTCACGAATATGCTTGGAGGTAATGCGGCGACCTTCTTCAACGATGACTTGGCCATTGTGCTTGATATCGAATGCGGCAATTTCACCGCGCATTCTTTCAGGCACTATATGGAACAGAAACTTGTCACCCGCTAAGGTAAATTTATTGCTTTCGAAGAAAATACTGATCATTTCTTCGTTATCGTAGCCCAGCGCTCTGAGCAAAATGGTTGCAGGAATTTTGCGGCGTCTGTCTATGCGCACATAAACACAATCTTTATGATCGAATTCAAAATCCAGCCATGAACCACGATAGGGAATTACCCGGGCATTGAATAATAATTTTCCTGACGAATGGGTTTTGCCTTTGTCATGATCGAAAAATACACCCGGTGATCGGTGCAACTGAGAAACGATAACCCGCTCCGTTCCATTGATAACGAAAGTGCCGTTCTCGGTCATCAAGGGCAGCTCGCCCATGTAGACTTCCTGCTCCCTGATGTCTTTAACAACTTTGGCGTTAGCAGCAGCCTCTTTATCATAAATGACCAGACGCACCAATACTCTTAATGGCGCGGCATAGGTCGCACCCCTTTGTTGACACTCTCTTACGTCAAAAGTGGGCTCTCCTAATCGATATCTCACATATTCCAGAACGGCATACCCGGAATGGCTTTCAATAGGGAAAACACTGGAAAATGCCGCGTGCAATCCTTTATCGACTCGCCGCTCAGGCGCTACGCCTGATTGCAGGAAATTGGCATATGAGTTGATTTGAGTTGCCAGAAGATAGGGAACATCTAGTACTTCAGTACCTTTCCCAAAGTTGTTTCGAATACGCTTTTTTTCGGTAAAAGAGTAGGACATATTGCTTCCGAACCTTTTCGTCATGAATAATTTTCTACTGAGCGGATATCGCAAACAGTAAAAGGCCGACGGCAAAATTGCCGCCAGCCGTACTTAAAAGGCTGTGTGCCTTAGATTTTTTGTGTCAAAACTTTATTTAATTTCGACAGACGCGCCAGCTTCTTCAAGCTGCTTTTTAACTTCATCTGCTTCTGCTTTTGAAACGCCTTCTTTCAGTGTGGTCGGCGCGCCTTCAACGGCGTCTTTTGCTTCTTTCAAGCCCAAACCAGTGATACCGCGAACGGCTTTAATAACTGCTACTTTGTTATCGCCGAAGGCAGTCAAAATGACATCAAATTCAGTTTGTTCTTCAGCCGCTACTACTTCGCCGCCGCCTGCTGGCGCAGCCATCGCAACTGCCGCAGTTACGCCGAATTTTTCTTCCATCGCTGAAATTAAATCAACGATTTCCATAATGCTCATGTTGGAGACTGCATCCAAGATATCTTCTTGCGAAATTGCCATTTTTTTTCCTCTAAAAAATAATATAGGTTTTGAACTGGTTAATATAAGCTTACGCTGTTGCTTCTTGTTTCTGATCTCTGATCGCAGCCAAGGTACGGGCAAGCTTGCCGACTGGTGCCTTCATTACGGACATCAACATACTGATTGCTTGATCACGAGTCGGCATGCTGGCGAGTCGTTTCAACTCAGACCCGTCATAGGCCTGTCCGCCAATGGCAACAACCTTGGTGATTAATTTGTCATGCGTTTTGGCAAAATCATGGATTAAACGGCCAGCAGCACCAGGATCTTCCATTGAAAATGCCAGCAATAACGGCCCTACCAGGCCTTCTTGCATACACTCAAATTCTGTTCCGGCCACGGCTCGTTTTGCCAGTGTATTTTTTACCACACGCAGATAAACGCCAGTCTCTCTCGCAGTCTTGCGTAACTGGGTTAACTCAGTTACGGTCAAACCACGGTATTCTGCTGCTACAGCAGAATGAGCTTTGGCTGCGTATTGAGCAACTTCTTCTACGACAACTTTTTTGCTGTCCAAATTTAGTGCCACAGCTTACCTCCGGTTTTTCTGGTGTTATTCCAGAATTAATAAAACGCACCCATTTGGATGCCCCTTACGGTCCCTTTCCCCAGTTCTTTGGTTCTAGCTCCCGTCTGCGCAGGATAATTAAGTTTTGCAACCCCTGCGGTCTTTGACGGTTGCCGATTGAAACCGGCAACCCAAAGTCTTCTTGTTACGAATTAAACAGCAATGCTACTTTGATCCAGCCATAAGCCTGGGCCCATCGTGGAAGATAAGGTAATCTTCTTGATGTAAACGCCCTTAGCTGCGCTAGGCTTTGCTTTTCGTAAATCAGCCAGCAATGCTTCCAGGTTGCCCTGAATAGCTGCCGCATCAAATGTCACCTTACCTAAGGTGCAGTGAATAATGCCTGATTTATCAGTCCGGTAACGCACTTGACCCGATTTTGCATTTTTTACAGCGGTTGCCACATCGGGAGTTACTGTGCCGACTTTCGGATTAGGCATCAAACCTCTTGGACCTAAAATCTGACCCAACTGGCCGACAACGCGCATGGCATCGGGAGATGCAATAACTACGTCAAAATTCATTTCGCCCTTTTTGACCAGGTCACCCAGATCATCCATACCAACAATGTCTGCACCGGCTTCCCTTGCCGCATCTGCGTTCGCCCCTTGCGTAAAAACAGCCACTCTGACTGTTTTACCTGTGCCATTAGGCAGCACCGTTGCACCACGAACATTTTGATCTGATTTACGTGGATCCACACCCAGGTTAACGCTGACGTCAATGGCTTCGTTAAATTTTGTTGTAGCCAGCTCTTTCAATAACGTGACTGCTTCAGCAACAGAATACTGCTTGGTTTTATCAACTTTGACTTTAATGAGTTTCGCTTTTTTAGATAACTTGGCCATTATAATCCCTCCACATTCAAACCCATGCTGCGCGCACTGCCTGCAATTGTTTTTACCGCTGCTTCCAGATTCGCCGCATTCAGATCTTCCATTTTTGTTTTTGCAATCTCTTCCAATTGCGCGATAGTAACAGTACCAACTTTTTTAGTGTTGGGGTTACTGCTGCCGCTTTTTATGCCGGTTGCTTTCTTGAGCAGAATTGATGCTGGCGGGGTTTTGGTAATGAATGTAAAGCTTTTATCACTGTAAACAGTGATGACAACAGGCAGTGGAAGACCTTTTTCGGTATCCTGCGTCTTTGCATTAAAGGCTTTGCAGAATTCCATGATGTTCACACCACGCTGACCCAATGCAGGGCCTACCGGAGGACTTGGATTTGCTTCGCCTGCTTTTACTTGCAACTTAATGTATGCAGTTATTTTTTTTGCCATTTTTTACTCCAATTTTGGGTACAAACGCATTTCAGCTCCCCCTAGACACAAAAATCCCTGCCTTATTCAGACCGGGATTTTAATTAAAAACTAATAGCTAACAACAAATTATACTTTTTCGACCTGCCCAAAATCGAGCTCAACAGAAGTTGACCTGCCAAAAATGAGCACCGAAATTCTTAACTTACTTTTTTCGTAATTAACTTCTTCAACGACACCATTAAAATCCTTAAACGGCCCATCGACTACCCTGATTACCTCGCCCGCTTCAAAAAGAATTTTTGGCCGGGGTTTGTTAACACCTTCCTCCACTCTGTTTAGAATCGACATGGCCTCTTTTTCAGATATCGGCGCAGGGCGATCGGAGGTTCCGCCGATAAAGCCAAGAACTCTGGGGACATCTCTTACCAAGTGCCAGGTTTCGTCCGTCAACTCCATTTGAACAAGCACATAGCCAGGAAAAAATTTCCTTTCACTTTTGCGTTGCGCACCCATGCGCATCTCGACTACCTCTTCAGTAGGCACCAGTATCTTTCCAAAATACTGCTCCAGGCCTTCCCGTTTAATTCGCTCTTCTAATGCTTGCTTGACTTTATTTTCAAAGTTTGAATAGGCGTGCACAACATACCAGCGTAGCGCCATTCCTAACCTCCCTGACCAGTCAAAACACGCACACCCCAAAACAGGAGCATATCCAGCAACCACAACACCAAGCCGACTATGGTTACCATTGCAAACACCAGCAAAGTCGTCCGCATGGTTTCTTCGCGAGTTGGCCAGATAACTTTTCTTACTTCCTGCTTTGATTCCAGCACAAAACTCCAAACATCACGCCCCACTTCGGTAGTCAGCATCAGTGCCGACACCAATATAACAATCAGCAGCAAGCCAAGGACGCGATAGAGCAGGCGAACCTCACCCGAAAAATAATAAAATGCAGCCACACCGGCAACTATAAAGACAACGGAAAACACTTGCTTCACGATATCAAGGACTGATACCGATACTTCTGCCTGGGTATTCATGTGTTAATTAATTTTGGAATTAGATAATTTGATACGAATTCATCTGAATGGCAGGCCAGGAGGGTCTCGAACCCCCAACCCGCGGTTTTGGAGACCGCTACTCTACCAATTGAGCTACTGACCTATTCAGACAATCCTTAATGAAGCAGCTATGATATAGCAAGTTAAATGTTTATTCAACTATTGATGCAACAACGCCGGCACCGACAGTACGGCCGCCTTCACGAATCGCGAAACGCAAGCCTTCTTCCATTGCAATCGGTGAAATCAGTTTCACTTCTACAGAAATGTTGTCGCCAGGCATGACCATTTCAACGCCTTCTGGCAGCTGGACCGCGCCGGTTACGTCGGTGGTTCTGAAGTAGAACTGTGGACGATAGCCGTTGAAGAAGGGCGTATGACGGCCACCTTCATCTTTTGACAAGACGTAAATTTCTGCCTTGAAGTGGGCATGAGGCTTGATGGTGCCTTTGTGCGCCAATACTTGTCCACGCTCGACGTCGTCTCGTTTGGTGCCTCTTAACAGCAAACCCACGTTGTCGCCGGCCTCACCTTGATCCAGCAGTTTGCGGAACATTTCAACGCCGGTTACGGTGGTCGCTACGGTAGGTCTGATACCGACAATTTCCACTTCCTGGCCTACTTTGATAATGCCGCGCTCGATACGGCCCGTTACTACGGTACCACGGCCCGAGATCGAGAACACGTCTTCAACCGGCATCAGGAATGCCCCGTCAACCGCTCTTTCCGGCAGCGGAATGTAGCTGTCCAGCGCTTCAACCAATTTAACTACCGAGGGCACGCCGATTTCGCTTTCATCGCCTTGCAGGGCCAGTAATGCCGAGCCTCTGATGATAGGTGTGTCATCGCCTGGGAATTCATACATGTCCAGTAATTCTCTGAGTTCCATTTCGACCAGTTCGATCAACTCTTCATCGTCAACCATATCGGCTTTGTTCAGGAACACGACGATATAGGGTACGCCTACCTGTCTTGACAGCAGGATGTGCTCTCTGGTTTGCGGCATGGGACCGTCTGCCGCGGAACAAACCAGGATCGCGCCGTCCATTTGCGCCGCGCCGGTAATCATATTCTTGACGTAGTCAGCATGACCCGGGCAGTCAACGTGCGCATAGTGACGGGTGGCCGATTCATATTCCACATGCGAGGTGGCAATGGTAATACCACGCTCACGCTCTTCAGGGGCGTTATCGATTTGATCGAAAGCCTTGACCGCACCACCGTGCAATTTTGCCATCACTGTGGTTAAAGCTGCCGTTAGTGTCGTTTTACCGTGATCAACGTGACCGATGGTGCCTACGTTTACGTGTGGCTTACTACGTGAAAATTTTTCTTTGGCCATTTAAAGCACCCCTAGCTCAATATTGCAATGGAGCCCATAACCGGATTTGAACCGGTGACCTCTTCCTTACCAAGGAAGTGCTCTACCTACTGAGCTATATGGGCTTAACTAAATACTGGAGCGGGTGATGGGAATCGAACCCACGTGATCAGCTTGGAAGGCTGGAGTTCTACCATTGAACTACACCCGCAGATTACTTTTAAAGATGGTGGAGAGGGGAGGATTCGAACCTCCGAAGGCAGAGCCGGCAGATTTACAGTCTGATCCCTTTGGCCGCTCGGGAACCTCTCCGATGTCAGATAAGCAAGTTATTATCTTTACTAAAGCCCGCACTGTCAACTAAATATTTCTACCGCCGATATTCACGAAACCGGGGGTCAAGTATCCAGCCGATTCATCGCCGCTGGCATATGCCCTGTAATCAATTGATCGATATAACACCTTCCCTGACCAAAAGTTGAGACTATCAAGTCCAATTCCATTTTCGAGGGATTTGACAACACATAATCTGCAACCGGCTTGCCAGCCTCGGGACGGCCAATACCTATCCGCAACCGATAAAACTCTTTCGAGCCCAAATGCGCAATGATATCTCTCAAGCCATTATGCCCCGCATGCCCGCCATCCTTCTTGAGCTTTACCACACCGGCATCAAAATCAAGCTCATCATGAACAACCAGAATTTCTTCCGTCTGCAATTTATAATAGCGAGCAACCATACCAACAGACTGCCCGCTTCGATTCATAAAGGCCTGCGGCTTTAGCAATATTACCTTCCCTGCTGGGAGGCTGCATTCGGCAATCAACCCCTGAAATCGGGACTCACTGACCCAAACCCCACCCAGATCGGCCGCCAGCCCATCCAAAAACAAAAACCCGGCATTATGCCGGGTTTTCTGGTACTGCTGGCCGGGATTACCCAAACCAACGATAAGCCTGATCATTACCTTATCCAGACACCTACTCTGCAGATGACTCTTCTTCTTTAGTCGCTTTTGATGCCATCATGGATGCCACTGGCAAATCATGCTCTGGCCCTTGCGCTAAAACAACGATCTCAACACCGGCCGGCAAAACAATATCCGATAAATGAACGGACTGACCAATATCCACGCCAGCCAGATCAACTTCAATAAATTCCGGCAACGCCGATGGCAAACAAGAGACCTCTACATCTACCATTGAATGCGCCACAATACCGCCTTTTTTGCCGCCTACCGAAGTGCTTTCATTGATGAAATGCAGTGGCACGTGAACTTTAAGCGTATCAGCCATATTGACTCGCAAGAAATCCAAATGCAAAATTTGAAATTTTGCAGGATGGCGCTGAACACCTTTCAAGACGACCTTCTCTTTTTTTCCGTCGACACTAACATCGAGAACGTGCGAATAAACCGCTTCATGCTCGAGATGCTTGACAACATCGTTATGATTCAAAACCAACATTTGAGGCTCGCCACGACCGCCGTATATTACCGCAGGCACCTTACCCTGACGACGCAAGCTTCTTGCTGTGCTTTTACCTGATTGCCCGCGACCTTCGGCAACAAACTCAAATACGTTCGACATTTTTTCAACCCCGTGCCTTCAAGCACACATTAAATACTATCAATCCACATATAATGAACTAACCGACTCATCTGAGGCTATACGCCTTATGGTCTCGGCCAGCATTTCTGCAACACTTAACTGCCTTATTTTCCCAGAGCCAACAGACTCCTGACTCAACGGAATGGTATCGGTAACAACCAGCTCATCCAGCTCTGAACCATTTAGATTCTTCATTGCAGCCCCTGACAGCACGGCATGCGTACAGTAAGCAACAACTTTGATCGCACCATGTCTTTTTAAGGCGCCAGCGGCATGACACAAGGTACCGGCAGTATCAACCATATCATCGATCAATACACAGGAACGCCCATTTACATCACCGATAATATGCATTATTTCCGAGACATTTGCCTTGGGTCTGCGCTTGTCAATTATCGCCAAGTCTGCATCGTCAAGCCGTTTAGCCAAGGCACGCGCCCTGACAACGCCACCGACATCGGGCGAGACGACGATTAGATCTTGGTATTTCTGCCGCCAAACATCGCCCAGCAAAATAGGCGAGGAATACACGTTATCCACTGGGATATCAAAAAAGCCCTGGATTTGATCGGCGTGCAAATCAACTGTTAGCACCCGATTTGCCCCCGCCTGTTCAATCATTTTAGCAACCAGCTTGGCACTAATCGGCACCCTTGCAGATCGCGACCTTCTATCCTGTCGTGAATACCCGTAATAGGGCATTACCGCTGTAATCCGGTAAGCTGAGGCCCGCTTCAGCGCATCGATCATGACCAGCAATTCCATCAAGTTTTCATTGGTGGGCGAACAAGTCGGCTGGATAATAAAAACATCCTTGCCCCGAACATTCTCCTCAATCTCTACTGCAACCTCACCGTCACTAAACCTGCCGACGGTCGCCATACCCAGGCGCATATTGAGCTTTCTGACTATACCTTCTGACAAACCAGGGTTAGCATTTCCAGAAAACACCATCATTGAGGCATCACTCATTCAAGCACTCCCAAATTGGATTTTACTGAGTGGATGTAATGGCTGGGCCGCAAGGATTCGAACCTTGGTATGCGGAGATCAAAACCCCGTGCCTTACCGCTTGGCGACGGCCCAATAAACTTGAGATTTAGTTAACAGCCTTCAGCTTTGAAAACAAAGGGGATTCATTTTTACTTGTAGTCAGGTAGACTTGCCACTTGGCTTTAAGTGACTCATACGCTCTAACAGCAGCAGTTTCAGAATCAAACTGTGAAAACACACAGGCCCCAGTCCCGGTTAGCCTTGCCTCAGAAAAACCAGACAAATCAACCAAAGCATCTTTAACAGACTGATAACGTTCACGAACCACATCTAAACAATCGTTTTGCTGCTGGCCCGCTTTAAAGTCGGCTATTGTGATCGATTTGCTATTTCGTGTCAAATCTTTAGCTGAAAAAATTTCTTTGGTGTTGACCTGGCAATCAGGCTTGATAACCACAACCCATTGCTCAGGAACTTCTATTTTATCCAGCTTTTCGCCAACGCCTTCCGCCCACGCCGCGTGTCCATAAACGAATACAGGCACATCCGCACCTAAAGTCAATCCCAGCTTGAGTAGCTTCTCCATCGACAGCCCAAGATCCCACAGCTCATTCAAAACCACCAATGTCGTAGCCGCATCAGAACTGCCACCCCCCAGACCGCCGCCCATGGGCAGGTTTTTTTCCACTTCGATGCGCACACCATGCGCACAGCCTGTTTCAGCTTTTAACAAATTTGCCGCTCTAACCGTTAAATCTTCGGACTCGGCAACCCCAGGTAATGGATTTTCCAGACTTACTCGTCCATCTTCAACGGGATGAAAGGTAATCCAGTCGCACAAGTCTATAAACTGGAATACCGTTTGCAGCAAATGATAACCATCCGCCCGCTGCCCGACAATCCGCAACATCAAGTTAAGCTTTGCCGGCGCCGGCCATCTTTCTGCCCATGCGGCCTGATTAATTTGTTTTTGCGTCATTTAACATCCAATGATCTATGATTAGCTTGACTTTGACCTGCTCATTCGTGACCGTCATTTTGCGCGGCATTGCTTCGTTATTCGTACGCTGCATTTGCTTGAACTCGCTAAGCCACCCCGCCTGTTTAAAACCGGCAGGCGTTTCTTCAAAAGCCTTGGCTGGCTCAGGCAGACCTACCACCCAGTAGCGCAGGGAGCGTAAGGGCACAAACATGCCCAATTGCTGATTAATAAACTGCTCCGCTTCGGCCGAAGACTCAACCTTGCCATCTCCATGATCGACGGTAACAACATGACCCGCCAACTGAATCAGCACCGTGCCCTGCCCCAAGGGTCCGCTCAGCTTTATTTTTTCGACGCCAGGATTGTGATCCCAGCTTATATTGGCCGACCAGGAATCATGCTGTCCCGTTAACGCCAGTCGTCCTTCAAACGACCATTGCTGTAAGTCGTACAGATGGTCTCTGCCCGCTCGCGCATAATGAACATCCGGTTCTACCGGCACCAGGGAGCAGGCGGACACCCATAGCACCAGAAAGGTAACGAAAATTAGCTGTGCTTTACGCCGCAACACTTATCTTTCCCCGTTCAATATTCGCCGCTGAAATTCCAGCAGGTATTCATCCTCGGGTGCCTTTTTTATGGCCTCTTTGAATATTTTTTTCGCCTCGGCTTTTCTGCCTAACGTCCACAAAACTTCGGCAAGATGAGCCGCTATCTCATTTTCCTGTTGTTTTGCATAGGCCCGGCGAAGATAATCCAGGGCCTGCTCGTAACGACCCAGTTTAAACTGTAACCAACCGTAACTATCCATGATAACGGCTTCTTCTGGCTTTAGCCTGATGGCCTGTTGAAGATATTTCTCCGCATCGGCGTAGCGCTCTGGTTTTTGCAACAAACTGTAGCCTAAAGCATTTAAAGCCTCGGCATCATCTGGCTGCTTGGCCAAGATCTTTTTCAGATCATCCTCCAGCACGTCCAGCCTGCCAACACGTTCAGCCATCAGCGCACGAGAATATAGCAGCTCCTTTTGTTCCGGCGTTTCAAGCAAAGCATCGGTGAGCACGGCGAAGGCTTTTTCGTATTGTTTTTGCTGGCTGAATAATTCAGCCTGTATCAAAGTAAGGCGCAACTTGTGCTTGGGATACTGTTCCTGCAATAAACGCAGGCGCGAATTGGCTTCCTCAAACTGTTTATTTTTTGCCAGCAAAGAAACCGATGAAATTGACGCCTCGAAAACAAACGCACCGTCATTCACCTTATCAAACCAGTCCAGGGCTTTTTCAACATTGCCGCGCTTTTCTTCTATCTTCCCTAAATAAAAGCTCGCCTGATACTGCCACTCGGACTGCTCCAGCAGCTTGTTAAGAATATCTTCGGCTTTACCATCCTGCTCCAACTGAAGATAGACCAAGGCCAGCGCAAACTGACTTTCAGCATCCTGAGGATTTGCCGAAACAATATCCTGATAAACCTTGCTGGCTTGTTCATAGTCCGACGTTTTAATTAACACCTGGGCCAACATTTTTTTTATTTTGTCATTGTCCGGATATTTGACCGCGGCATTGGATAACAACGCTTTTGCTCTCGTGAGATTGCCTGCATAAACTGCAATCTGAGCCTGAAAAATAAGTGCTTTATCCCAGTCCGGCTGCACCTTCAACGCCTGCTCTATCTTGACCTCGGCCAGCCCAACATTTTTCGTCTGCATGGCTAGCAATGCCTGAACAAAATACACCACCGCCTGATTCGGCTTTTGTAAAGACAAGGCGTCGAGCACATCATAGACAATCCCCGTCTTGCCTTCTTTTTCGAGCACCGAGACCAGTTCAAGCAACGCCGTTTCAAATCCAGCTGGATCTACTGCCAACATGGTTTTTAGATGCTCGATAGCCGCCGGCTTATTGCCAGCTCTCAACGCCGATAATGCGGCAATTTTTCTTGCGGTGATATTGTTGGGCTCCAGCTTCAACCACGATGAAACAGCATCTGCCGTTTTACTGCTGTCCTTCATGTACATCGCAATTTTTGCCGCTCGCTCAGCATAGCGAGGATCTTTTGCCAGCCTGGCTGCCTCCATATAGCCTTCCAGAGCAAGGTCATATTGTCCGCGCTGCCCGGCAATCTCTGCAGTCATCAGCAGATACAGCACATTCGGATCAATCGAGGACTTATCCTGCGCTTGTGGCTTTATTACCTTGGTCTGAATTTCCTTGACGGGCGGGACTGATTCTTCCAAAGTCTCTTGCTTGTCCGGCGAACCGGCGCAACCATTAAGCAAAACCAGGGTTAGCACTGAAATTAATCTAAAAATTAACACGCAAACGTCCTATTCATAACTCAATAAATTTTTGTAATAGATTATCAGAAAAATCAGTTGTTTCAGACAGCTGATTTATTCCATTTGGATAAAGCCCATACATTTCTTTAGAATACACCAACATAGTTATGGTCATTTGCCAAAAAATTAGCCGTGTGACGAATTGATTGCCACAAAGTTCAAGGCTGCCATTAAACCGAGATCCCAAACAATCCAACTATAACCCTAAATTCTTAACCATCGACACCATGACACTTCTTGCCGTAGGGATTAATTACAATACCGCGCCGGTTTCCATCCGTGAACGCCTGGCATTCCCTGCCGACATTATGCAATCCTCATTAAAGGAGTTATGGCGCCTTAAAGACATCAGCGAAGCGGCCATTCTTTCAACCTGCAACCGCACCGAGTTTTACTGCAAATCAACCACCGCCGACCAGCAAATCCTGATAGACTGGGTTGCCGAAAGTAAAAAAATCGCTCCGGAAGACTTCGCACCCTACCTCTACTGCCACACCGATGGCCAGTTAATCCGGCACATGTTTCGAGTGGCTTGCGGCCTGGATTCAATGATTCTGGGCGAACCGCAAATTCTGGGACAAATGAAAACCGCCTATCAGGCCGCTTACCAGGCCGGCACTTTAGGCAAGCAACTGGGCAAACTCTTTCAACACACATTTTCGGCCGCCAAAAAAGTACGCACCGACACCGCCATCGGCTCCAGCCCGGTATCGGTTGCGTTCGCCGCGGTACAACTGGCGCAGCAAATCTTTGACAAACTCAGCGACCAGACTGCGCTGCTGATCGGTGCCGGAGAAACCATCGAATTAACCGCCCGTCACCTGACCCAGCAAGGCATAGGCCGACTCATCATCGCCAACCGCACCTATGATAAAGCGCACACTTTAGCGGCGCAATTCAACGGCTTATGCCATCGCCTTATCGGAATTGCCGACGCACCTGGCGGAAGCGGATATTGTGGTTTCTTCCACGGCCAGTCAACTGCCGATTCTGGGTAAAGGCCGCGTTGAAAGCGCCATTAAAAAACGCAAACACAAACCCATGTTCATGGTTGATCTGGCTGTGCCGCGGGATATTGAAGCAGAAGTTGATCAGCTCAGTGATGTTTATCTGTATACGGTTGATGACCTGCAAAACACGATAGACCAGAACATGAACTCGCGCCGCCAGGCGGCAGAACAGGCTGAAGAAATCATCGACACCCAGGTTGATTATTTTTTGGCCTGGTTACGCTCCCAAGGCGCCCAGTCAACAATACGCGATTATCGTCATCAGGCCGAACAAACCCGTGATGAAGCGCTGCAAAAAGCGCTCATCTTGCTGAGAAATGGCGCGCTCTCCAGAGGAAGCGCTTAATCGGCTTGCTCATACCCTGACCAACAAGCTCATTCACACCCCGAGCATCCAAATCCGTGAAGCCGGCGAAAACGAAAGACACGATCTGATTGCCGCTGCCCGCGAAATTTTTAAATTAACAAAATCTCAATGAAACCATCCATACAACACAAACTCGAAAGCCTCTGCGAACGCTATGACGAAATCGCCGCCTTGCTATCAGAACCCGAAGTCCAGGGCAATCAAAACAAATTCCGCTCATTAAGCCAGGAATACGCCCAGATCAATCCGCTTGTCGATTGTTACAAAAGATACCAGCAGGCCCTGCAAACGCTGGACTCGACCAAGGAAATGGCGGGCGACGCCGACCCCGAGTTTCGGGAACTTGCCAAACAAGAGATTGCCGAGACAGAAACCCTGATTGACACGCTGGAACATGAGCTGCAGCTGCTCCTGCTGCCTAAAGATCCCAACGACAATCGCAATATTTTTCTGGAAGTGCGCGCCGGAACCGGCGGCGATGAAGCGGCTATTTTTTCCGGCGACCTTGCCCGCATGTACCAGCGCTATGCCGAAAGAAAAGGCTGGAAAACAGAAATTATCAGCGAGAGCCCCGGCGATCACGGCGGTTACAAGGAAATCATACTGCGCGTTTCCGGGCAGGATGTATATTCGCAATTAAAATTTGAATCCGGCGCGCACCGGGTACAACGGGTTCCCGAAACCGAATCCCAGGGCCGCATCCATACTTCAGCCTGCACCATTGCCGTAATGCCTGAAGTCGAAGAAGTAGATGCCATAGACATCAATCCGGCCGATCTGCGGGTGGACACCTTCCGTTCTTCCGGTGCCGGCGGACAGCACATCAACAAGACCGAGTCGGCCATCCGCATTACCCACATCCCGACCGGCGTGGTCGTGGAATGCCAGGATGAGCGCTCGCAGCACAAAAACCGCGCCCGCGCCATGTCGCTGCTGCAATCGCGCCTGCTATCGGCCGAACAGGAAAAACATCATGCCGAACAATCTGCCACACGCAAATTACAGGTCGGCAGCGGCGACCGCTCCGAGCGCATCCGCACGTACAACTATCCGCAAGGGCGCTTAACCGATCACCGCATCAATTTAACCCTGTATAAACTGGATGACATCATGCAAGGCGGTCTGGAGCAGGTCATTCAACCCCTGATCAGCGAGCATCAGGCCGAACTGCTGACGCAACTGGGCGAAGACTAAACCGCATGGCGAGCATTAAATCCGCGCTAGCACAAGCCGCCGAGCGCCTGGCCGCCGTTTCCGATTCGGCATTACTCGATGCGGAAATCCTGTTGTGCCGGGTGCTCGACAAGGAACGCTCGCATCTGCGCGCCTGGCCCGACAAATGCCTGCAAGCCGAACACGCCAGTACCTTTTGGACACTGGTTGAAGAACGGCAACAAGGCAAACCCATCGCTTACATCCTCTCAAGCCGTGAATTCTGGTCGCGAGAATTTTATGTCACGCCGGACGTGCTGATTCCACGCCCCGACACCGAACTACTCATTGAGCTGAGTTTAAAATTGCTGCCGGAAGACCAGCCCGCCAGCCTGATAGACTTGGGCACCGGCTCCGGCATTATCGCCATCACCCTGGCGGCTGAACGCCCACAGGCAAAGGTCAGCGCCGCCGATATCAGCCTGGCTGCGCTGGCAATAGCCAAACACAATGCCCTGAGGCATCAGCTTTCAGGTATTCGGTTTTATCACAGCAACTGGTTTGATCAGGTACCTGCCGGCACATTCGATCTGATCATCAGCAACCCGCCCTACATCAGCGAGAACGACAGCCATCTACAACAAGGCGATATTCGCTTTGAGCCACAAAGCGCCTTAGTGGCCACCCAGCAAGGACTCAGCGATATTCAAATCATTGCCGGCCAAGCCCGCAGCCGGCTGAAAAACCAGGGCCACTTACTGATTGAGCATGGCTACAACCAGCAGCAACAGGTGCAAGCGATTTTTACAGAACTTGGTTACGATCAGGTACAAACGTATCAAGACTTATCCGGCCAGCCCCGCGTCACTTACGGACAATGGCATACAGAGCGCCGCTAATTGAAGCCAATACCGTTAAACGGAATAAGAGTGAGTCATGTAGGTGCAAATTCATTCGCACTGTGCGGATAAATCCGCACCTACACCAGAAAACTTGTGCATGTTATTTTGCACTCATTTCTTAGCGTGATTTGCCGCTGGCTTGGACACCCGCTCAGCCAGCGGCTTAACTTAAGGGCATTACCCTTGACCCCTGAACCTTGAACCTCTATTTCCTATGACCCAAGAACACATTCAAATACCCCGCAAAATAACCAACCAGTTGCTGCATCTTGCGCAAATATCGCCTGAGTCCGAAGTCTGCGGACTGATCAGCAGCAAGAATGGTGTGGCCAGCCATTGCTATCCGGTCACCAATGTCGCCGAACAGCCTGAGCAGCGCTTCCTGCTCGATGCCGCAGAGCAAATTGCCGCCATGGCTGCCATGCGTGAACACGGCGAGGAACTGTTCGCCATTTATCACTCGCACCCGAGCGCACCGGCAAACCCTTCAGCAACGGATCTGGAACAGGCCGCCTACCCTGAAGTGCTGTATCTGATCATCTCCTTGAATACCAAGGGTATTTTGGAAATGCGCGGCTTTAGAATTGAAGACAACAATGCCCGAGAAATACCCTTATCCCTGAGTGAAGATTAACCCAAAGCAGTATTGCAGTGTGCGCCCGCAAAGAGCTTAGTTTGGGGCGCTTTCGTTTCGATCTGTATTACCGGCTGAATGTGTTTCCTGTCGAGATGCCGGTATCCGGCAGCGGGTAACGCGCACTCTTTGAGCAACCAACTGGCAGATTTCCAGCACCAAGGACGCGGCAGTTATTCTGGCATGAATCCCAATACCTTGCCCTCCAGGATGTTGAAGCTGGCCATTTCCCGACCGAGATGAAGTTGGTATTCCTCACATAGAGGGTTTATGATGCCGAGGACTTGGCAGATGAATAAAGACACAGAGTAAGGCTGTTTCTATCACTATCAAGGCGATGAGGCTTAATTCGTTCACTTGCATTTAGAATCGCGACAACTGGTTATCGCGATTCTCATTCATTGGATGGGCCTCATCCAATTTCCATGATGGGTTATGCAAGGGGCATAACTGTCTCTTGAATTTGCCATCCCAACATCCCTTAACTTAGAGGACAATGGCCATGAATAACAAAATAAATTTCAAATCTGTCTTTTCATCCCTGATTATGGCCGCTGGATTGCTCGCCGTGCCGGCTCCTAGCTATTCGGAAGACATGGGTGAACGGATCGATGATCCTAAAAAAATCAGTCGAACTTAAGGTTATAATCTGAACCCTCTGAATTGCTTGAGCTTAGCCATGGTATTGCCACCTAAAGTTATTCACCGAAAGGGTGACTCAGAATTAAACCTCAAAAAGCGCGAAATCAGCGCACTGGTTGCCGATACATTTGATGGAAAAATCCATATTGAATGGGATACGCAATCCCACGTCACCCCCTTCGGGCAGTTGCCGTTTTTTATTCAGTTTTTAAAAATGGGTCACTTATTCGAACCTTGGGTGGATGAATGTCCTTTAAACTATGCCAGTAATAACGCCCCCAAAAAAGTCAATGTCCTGGGATCGTTGTTGCTGTCATTCTCGGTCATAACCGCTATGCGCATATCACCAGCTTAATGGGGGATACTGTCAACACTCAATTACTGGGCATGTCGAAAGTGGTCAGTGATGACAGTGCTCGCAGAGCACTGGGCAAGATCGATGAGGAAGACGGTATCCGTTGGCTACAAGACCATTTGGCGTATTGTTACCGCCCCTTGCTCAGTCAGCCGTGGATACTGGATGCGGATGTGACGGTTAAAACCCTCTATGGCAAACAGGAGGACGCCGTCGTTGGCTACAACCCCCACAAGCCCGGACGGCCCTCGCACACCTATCACACGTATATGATCGCGAATCTGCGCTTGATCCTCGAGGTTGAGGTTCAGGCGGGTGACCACAGTGCAGCCGCCTATTCCGCGCCCGGCTTATGGGCCTTACTGGAGCGTCTGCCACGCACGAACTGGCCCGCTTTTATTCGGGGCGATTGTGATTGGGGCAGCGACACTATCATGATCGAAGCCGAGCAGCGCGGCATCGATTATTTGTTCAAGCTTCGGAAATCACCCTATGTGAAAAAATTGATCCTTCAGCAGCATTGCAAACCCGGTTGGCAGCAAACCCATGCGGGTTGGGAGGCATTAGCCACTGAACTCTAAGCTCAGTACCTGGAAACAGCCGCGTCGAGTCGTCCTGGTGCGGCGTCGGCTTCAAGAAAATATCGTCATCGCGCCGGACACCGACCAAGCCTTACCCCAGCAGGTATCGCTTCTTGAACCCGCTGAAGACATGGCGGCTTTCGAATACAGTGTCTTGGTCACCTCGCTAGACTCGGAGGTGATGACCATTGTTCAGCATTATCGGGATCGTGCCGATTGTGAAAATAACTTTGATCCTAAAAAAATCAGTTGAGTTAATCTGCAAAATATGCAGCATAAACTTGACAGGCAAATGAAGATTATGTGGTGTATTTAGCCCTCACAATTGATCAAATCTGGAGGTTTTAACAGAGCGCCTTTCAGGTATTTTTTCATCGCTTCACTCAAAATACGGTACCAGCATTGCAGTGGGGTCAACTGCGGCGCAATGGCTTTGAGTTCATCAAAAAACGCACAGACGCGCGCATAGGCTGCCCTTACATAAGCGGCTCGACCGTGGGTGCTGGTTATGGTAAGTGTCTTTTGTGCGGCATGGCTGGTTTGTTTACCAACACCATGCAACAGCAGCGGTCTGGAAACGATGGCTTCATAATGCTTATCCGGCTCCGCCAGTCTGACAAACAGTGACCACCAGTTATAGATAAGCGCAATCATGCGTGCGATAAAACGGCACGGTTTGATTTTCTGGGTCACAAATCCGCCCCAGCCCCATTGGTTTTTGATTTCATCAAAGTTATTTTCACAATCGGCACGATCCCGATAATGCTGAACAATGGTCACCACCTCCGAGTCTAGCGAGGTGACCAAGACACTGTATTCGAAAGCCGCCATGTCTTCAGCGGGTTCAAGAAGCGATACCTGCTGGGGTAAGGCTTGGTCGGTGTCCGGCGCGATGACGATATTTTCTTGAAGCCGACGCCGCACCAGGACGACTCGACGCGGCTGTTTCCAGGTACTGAGCTTGAGTTCAGTGGCTAATGCCTCCCAACCCGCATGGGTTTGCTGCCAACCGGGTTTGCAATGCTGCTGAAGGATCAATTTTTTCACATAGGGTGATTTCCGAAGCTTGAACAAATAATCGATGCCGCGCTGCTCGGCTTCGATCATGATAGTGTCGCTGCCCCAATCACAATCGCCCCGAATAAAAGCGGGCCAGTTCGTGCGTGGCAGACGCTCCAGTAAGGCCCATAAGCCGGGCGCGGAATAGGCGGCTGCACTGTGGTCACCCGCCTGAACCTCAACCTCGAGGATCAAGCGCAGATTCGCGATCATATACGTGTGATAGGTGTGCGAGGGCCGTCCGGGCTTGTGGGGGTTGTAGCCAACGACGGCGTCCTCCTGTTTGCCATAGAGGGTTTTAACCGTCACATCCGCATCCAGTATCCACGGCTGACTGAGCAAGGGGCGGTAACAATACGCCAAATGGTCTTGTAGCCAACGGATACCGTCTTCCTCATCGATCTTGCCCAGTGCTCTGCGAGCACTGTCATCACTGACCACTTTCGACATGCCCAGTAATTGAGTGTTGACAGTATCCCCCATTAAGCTGGTGATATGCGCATAGCGGTTATGACCGGCGAGAATAGACAGCAACAACGATCCCAGGACATTGACTTTTTTGGGGGCGTTATTACTGGCATAGTTTAAAGGACATTCATCCACCCAAGGTTCGAATAAGTGGCCCATTTTTAAAAACTGGATAAAAAACGGCAACTGCCCCAAGGGGGTGACGTGGGCTTGCGGATCCCATTCAATATGGATTTTTCCATCAAATGTATCGGCAACCAGTGCGCTGATTTCGCGCTTTTTGAGGTTTAATTCTGAGTCACCCTTTGGGTGAATAACTTTAGGTGGCAATACCATGGCTAAGCTCAAGCAATTCAGAAGGTTCAGATTATAACCTTAAGTTCGACTGATTTTTTTAGGTTGATGAAATCAAAAACCAATGGGGCTGGGGCGGATTTGTGACCCAGAAAATCAAACCGTGCCGTTTTATCGCGCGCATGATTGCGCTTATCTATAACTGGTGGTCACTGTTTGTCAGACTGGCGGAGCCGGATAAGCATTATGAAGCCATCGTTTCCAGACCGCTGCTGTTGCATGGTGTTGGTAAACAAACCAGCCATGCCGCACAAAAGACACTTACCATAACCAGCACGCACGGTCGAGCCGCTTATGTAAGGGCAGCCTATGCGCGCGTCTGTGCGTTTTTTGATGAACTCAAAGCCATTGCGCCGCAGTTGACCCCACTGCAATGCTGGTACCGTATTTTGAGTGAAGCGATGAAAAAATACCTGAAAGGCGCTCTGTTAAAACCTCCAGATTTGATCAATTGTGAGGGCTAAATACACCACATAATCTTCATTTGCCTGTCAAGTTTATGCTGCATATTTTTGGCAGGGATTAACTCAACTGATTTTTTTAGGATTATGGTTGTTATACTCGCTCAGCGTTATACGGTATGTGTCGCCACGTAAACATGACCCTGGTGAGGTGGGCGAGGCGCAAGTTCAAGCCGCTTCGTCAGCACAAGATCAGGGCAATACTGTTTCTGGAGAAGATTGCGGATCAATATCCAAGCTTGTTCGCTCATTGGCGGGCGGGAATGACAGGTGCGTTTGCCTGATGGGAGCGGTATGAATTGAGAGGTTCACGTACCGTTCTGCGAGAGGCTGCGGGGGAAGTGCCTGCGGTCTACTCAACAGCGGAACGCAGAGAAGCGAAGATTTTTAGTCCCCAGAAGCGATAGTGCATGTGTTTTCACGAAGCGTTGTGTGCGTAGTGAAAATGCAGGCTTTACGACATCGCGTCGAGTCATTGCGAAAACTATGTTGCATACCCCTTATATGGACTCCTCGATTATTGCAAGCCAAGTTTCCACATTTAATGTCGCCAACAGAGATCATGATTGCTGCCATATATTCGGTCTCATAGCAGAGGTTTTTTTACCTCAGGACCTTGATGAATCTATCCGCGCACTTTTACCACTACCATGTTGACGGCTTCTTAAGAGACTAAGGGGTTCACGGGTTTTAAAAGTACCGGTCTGACCTGTTGTTGTCATCAATGATGGTTAACTTGCCTCCGCAATTTTGTGTACTCGGTTAAAGTTCATGGTTGAAGGGTTATCCACGCTTTGTCCACGGACGAAGTGCTATCGGGTCAGAGGAGGCCGCAGCCTCCGTCTGCCCACAGAACCGTGCGTACGGGTCCGTACACGGCTCCTCATGCAAGGCGTATCCATTGAGAAACTTCAAACCAATGCGCCAGCTTTCGGTCGGATCGTATTTCCTGTCCTTTCAGGTTAATAAACCAACTGTTGGGGTCAATGCTGTTGACTTAAGCATCAGCTATCCTTTTTGATTTATCCTGCTGCCATTTATTGATCGGTTTTCGCGATACGCGGGGATATGACTTCCTGGGGGTCTTCGGGTGGTAATACTGTACTCGCGCGATTTCCTCGATAAGCTCTCGGAATACTTTTAGCGCCGTCTCTGGATAAGCCGCCGTAAACAATACCACATCATTGGCCAATGCTCGCACGGCGTTTTTGAACTGGGGGGTCGATAACCGATTAGGATCCGCATCGGTTAAAAGTGCGATTAAGGTTCGACTTATCACGCACATCACCAGGACAGCTAACAATTTTTGCCTGATACCGTTTTCGCTGTGGCTGTGGAAGGATTCGATGTCGAGATGCGTTTTTTCATCTCGGTATTGTTCTTCAATTCGCCAGCGGCGGAAATACAAATCGACCAGCGATGTCGCAGGATACTCGGTGGTATCGATGAGATTGGTTAATAACACCGACAACTTACCGTCCGGGCTTGCTAATCGGACCGCTCGGAGCTTGATACTTTTTTGACCCGGGTTGCCTGAACGTTTACGGTTGAGTCGCGAGGCAGTGTCCAACCATATGATTGCCTCCGAGCGCTCGGATTGCACAAAATTCTCGACCGCTTTAAAGGTCGATTGAGCCGGACAGCGAAACACGAAAGCATGGTTCGGAGTGGTTGCTCGCAAATGGTGAATCAAGTCGTAGCTGGGGTAACCGCGATCAAACAATAAGACCAATGGCCGATCAGGGAGCTGCGGCAACAGCACTTTAACATCCTCGCGTTCGTTGCCTTCTGCCAATGGACTGACGACTCTGGCGATCGGCAAACGTCTAAAGACATCAAAAGCGGTCGAAACTAAACATTGTGGATAATGGCCTTTGCCGGGGAACGCCAAGCCGCTGTTAGGATCAAAAGCTTCACGAAGTTCGGGTGTGGCCGGTAAGTGATATTTGGAGCCGTCAAATGCGACCGCTGTCATCCCGTGCCAAGTGTATTCCGGCGCCTCCGGCCATAGCGTGTAAGCTAGCTGCACGCTATCGGACAATAAATTTTCGAAAACAGACCACTTTAACCGGCTACGCGCTTTAGTGACTGCGCTCCGATGGACCGCTTCAGCATCGGGCCAGCAATCGCTTCGGCGCGCCTGTTTGAAGAATTCACCCGAGTGGATGTCAACGCCATCCGATTTATCACTGGCCACTAACGATAAAACGAAGGTAATCAGTTTAGGTAAGGAGAGTTTTCGTGTGCGGGTAAAGTGATTCGCCGAGTTCTTTTGATCGTCGGCTAAAGATTGCGGAATTAGGCGGAGAAATTTTTCAAGATAAGACGAAAGGTGGCATGAATTTTCAAAGCGATGTTTGTGCCATGTTTGTGGTGTTGGGCATAATAGGTCTCTGGTGGTGTAATATCATACATTTATTATAACAACATCAATACCTTATGTCTCTATTTTTCTTAAGTCAACAGCATTGACTGTTGGGGTAGGCTCTCGAACACCGCTCGGGCGTTTGATAGCGCCCACCGTTTGTTGTTTGAAAAGACAGCTTTTGATGCTTGTTTTCGTGGTACTCCACGTTTGACCAGATTTCGGCAAAGATGCTGTTTTCTCTTTTGCTGACTCACCAGTCATGATCGTAATCGCCGCCGGATATGGGCTTCGATTTTATGCAATTGGGATGGGTAGTTGGTCAAACTGTAATAGTTCGACCAGCCCACATACCATTGATTGATCTTGTCCAGAGCCGGCTCCAGAGCTTTATGGGCGCCTCGCGGTGTCAGTGCTTTGACTTTTTCCATAGCCGTCTGTAGGGCTTTATGCGCTATCGCAATCGTCCCGTTGACCACGGTAAAGCCTAAAAACATGACCTTATCGGAGAGAGCCACTCTGGCTTTTCTCCTGATTCACCTTCAGTTTTAGCTTCTTTTCGATGAATTGGCTGACCTTTGCCATCACCCGCTCGGCCGCTTTTTGCGATTTCACGAAGAT
>CAVOJU010000013.1:0-105188 GCA_963696315.1 uncultured Gammaproteobacteria bacterium | reverse complement strand
TTTCAGTTCCCACCTGTTTCTGTTCTACTTTCTGACCGCCTCGCTGGTGCTGTATTACCTCAGCCCGCGATGGCTCAAGCACTTGACGCTCACGGCGGTCAGCTACGTTTTCTACGGCTGGGCGAATCCGCTGTTCGTGGTGTTGATGTTCGTCTCGACGCTCATCGACTACCTCTGCGGATTGGCGCTGGTCGGCCAGTTGCGGCCCTCGACGTGGCGCGACCCGATCCCCTTGTTGCCGCCGGGCCAACCTCGGACCAAGCGTCAGCGCTGGGTGCTGGCGATCTCCATGATCTCCAACCTCTCGCTGTTGGGGTTCTTCAAGTACTTCAACTTCCTCACGTTCAACTACACGGCCCTGGTGGAGTCGCTCGGCCTGACCGGCATGGGCCTGGAAAACGTGCTCCAGGTGACGCTGCCGCTGGGCATCAGCTTCTACACGTTCCAGTCGATGAGCTATGCGATCGACGTCTATCGCGGCGACGCCCTGGCGATCCGCAATCCGATCGACTATGGGTGCTACGTGGCGATGTTTCCGCAGCTTGTGGCCGGGCCGATCATCCGCTTCCAGGACGTGGCCGATCAGCTTCGCGAGCGGACGCACACGATCGAGAAGTTCGCCCGCGGCGTCGCCTTCCTCGGCCTGGGGCTCGGCAAGAAGATCCTGCTGGCCAATCCGTGCGGCAAGGTGGCCGACATGGCGTTCGACGCCGGCTCGATCGGCTGCCTCGACTCGTGGGTCGGCGTGGTCGCTTACGCCTTTCAGATCTACTTCGACTTCAGCGCCTACAGCGACATGGCGATCGGCCTGGGGCTGATGCTGGGCTTCATGTTCGCCAAGAACTTCGATTCGCCCTACCTCAGCCAGTCGATCACCGAATTCTGGCGGCGTTGGCACTTGAGCCTTTCGACCTGGCTCCGCGACAACCTCTACTATCCGCTCGGCGGCAATCGCAAGGGCCCCGTGCGGACCTACATCAACCTGGCGTTGGTGATGCTCCTCGGCGGGCTATGGCATGGGGCCTCGTGGAACTTCGTGATCTGGGGCGCGATCCACGGACTGATGCTGATCCTCGAGCGGCTCGGCGGAAAGCACGCGTTCTATGAACGGCTGCCGGGGTTCGCCAAGATGGCGATCACGTTCGTGATCGTCTGCTTCACGTGGGTCTTCTTCCGCGCCGCCGATCTGCCCGCGGCGGTGGAATACTGCCGCAGCATGTTGGGACTGACGACGCCGCAATCGGGCGCGGGGCTAATTGGCGGGCTGATCTATCAGCCGTACTACGTGGTTTCGATGCTGCTGGCGGCGATCGTCGTCTGGTTCTGCCCGCAAACCTGGGACTTCACCCGCACGATCACCTGGAAGAAGGCCCTGTGGATCACGGCCGTCTTCTGGCTGGCGATCGTGGCCATGACCACGCAAGAGTTCAATCCGTTCATCTACTTCATTTTCTGATGGCGGTTTTGCCATCGTAGACCAATGACCGAACGACCGAAACCCCAGACCCGCGAAGAGCAAGCCAAGCTCGAAATCGGCCATACCGAAATCAGCCTTGGCGCGAAGTGGACGCTCTTCGTGGTCGGGCTGTTCACGCTGTTCGCGGTTCCGGCCGTGCAGACGTATCGCGAGATGCGGCAGCACGCGGAGGGCCGGCGTGAAAACCCCTGGCCGCAGTGCTGCGACATCTTCGACGCCTGGCCTCGGGCCGCGGCGGCCTACCGCGAGCATAACGGCGGCTGGATCTCGAAGACGTTTCGAGGCAACGCGGTGCTCTTGCAGGCCATCGACAAGTACGAGAAGGACCTGAAGGCCGAGTCGTTCCTGACGCAGTTCGTCTTGCCGCCGACCCAAGAACTTCTGGTCTATGCCGGCAGTGGCAACGAGAAAGGCTATGTCGGCCGCCAGCGGTGGTTGTTCTATCGGCCGGGCATCGACTATTGCACCGGTCCCGGATTCTTGAACCCGCGGCACATGGCCCGCCGGGCCGATAGCGGCACGCAGTGGCGGCCGGCCCCGCAGCCCGACCCGCGCGCGGCGATCCTCCAGTTCCACCGGCAGCTTGCCGAGCGGAACATCCGGCTGGTGCTCATGCCGACGCCCGACAAGGCCACGATCCACCCTGAAAAGTTCTCCTCGCGCTATGAAGGCCGGCGGATGAGCGTTCACAATCCGTCGTACCGGCAGTTCCTCGATGAGCTTGAGGCCGAGGGCGTGCTGGTCTGCGACGTGACCGATGCGCTGGCCCAGTATCGCGACCGTTCCGGCAGTGCGGTCTATCTGGCCACCGACACCCACTGGCGACCTGAGGCGATGGAGTTGGCCGCGGCGGAACTGGCCCGGCTCATCGAAGAGAAGATCGTGTTGGGCGCGACTCCTGTGGATCGCGATCGGCGTCAGACGTCCCAGGACGTCAAGAACCTCGGCGACATCGCGATGATGCTCAAGCTGCGCCAGAACCAGGGCGTTTTCGGCGAGGAAGTCGTAACGATCCGCCCGGTGACCGACGCAGCGGGCGAGCCGTGGCGGCCCGATCCGGCCGCCGAAGTCCTAGTGCTGGGCGACAGCTTCGCCAACATCTACTCGCTGGAGATGATGAACTGGGGTTGCGCGGCCGGATTGGCCGAGCAACTGAGCTTCGCGCTGAATCGCCCCGTGGATGCGATCCTGCGGAACGACGACGGGGCGTATGCCACGCGCGAGATGCTCAGCCGCGAGTTGGCCCAAGGCGAAGACCGCCTGGCCGGCAAGAAGGTCGTCGTCTGGCAGTTCGCCGCGCGCGAACTGGCCGTCGGCGACTGGAAACTGCTCGACATGACGCTCAAGCAGTCGCGCAAACCGGCCGACGGCCCACCACCGGCGGGCCGCGAGTTGATCGTCAGCGGGACGATCGCTGCGAAATCAGCCGCCCCGCGGGCAGGCCAAATTCCCTATGCCCACCACATCTTCACGCTCGACCTGACCGACTTGCAGGTCCACCGCGGGACGCTCACCGAGCCGAAGATCGCCGTGTATCTGTTCAGCATGAGAAACCATCAGAATACGCCGGCCTTCTCCTGGCCGGTCGGCAAACGGGTGAAACTGAAGCTTCAGCCGTGGAAACCCAACTTCTTCGCCCAATACGGACGGATCAATCGCACGGAGACTGACAACATCGAACTGGAACGCCCCTGGTGGGGAGAGCTCATCGAATGAGCCGCGGGAATACACTCGGACCGCAAGCAGACTTCCAACGTACGGTATGCCTATATCCACCCGAAGAAATGGAGTTCGTCATGAAGAGCTGGACAATATGGTGTGTTGCGGGAGTCGCCGTCGCCTTGGCTGCCGGTTATGGGACCCGGCCGCCCTCAGAGGAGCAGAATGCGGGCAAAGCTTTACCCATGCCGGTTCAGAAAACCATCGAGTTGGGTGGCGGCGTGAAGCTGGAGATGGTGTTGATTCCAGCGGGGTCTTTCATCATGGGGGACGACAGCGGCCTTGACGACGAAAAGCCCGTCCATAAGGTGACGATCGCCAAACCGTTCTATCTCGGACAGTACGAGGTGACGATCGAGCAGTTCCGCCGGTTCGTCGAGGCGACGGGCTACGCGACGGACGCGGAAAAGGGGACCGGCTTCCAGGGCGCCTTTGGCTGGAACCACGACACGAAGGAGTTCAAGATGAACGAGAAGTATTCGTGGCGGAGTACGGGATTTGCTCAGTCAGATGCCCACCCGGTGGTGAACGTGAGTTGGAATGATGCGATGGAGTTCTGCAAGTGGCTGAGTCGCAAGGAGGGTAACACTTACCGTCTGCCGACGGAGGCGGAGTGGGAGTATGCGTGCCGAGCAGGTACTACAACACGCTACTCTCACGGCAATGACTCCGAAGGAGTGGCGAAGGTAGGGAACGTGGCGGACGCGGCGTTCGAGGCGCAATTCCCCGAGTTGAAGGGCGTGATCAAAGCCAGTGACGGTTATGCCTATACGTCGCCTGCTGGGAACGTTCTTGCCGAACCCATTTGGTTTGTACGACATGCATGGAAATGTTTGGGAGTGGTGCGCGGACTGGTACGACCCGGAATACTATGCGAAGTCGCCGACGAACAATCCGGCGGGGCCTGCAACTGGCGAGGAACGCGTGTACCGTGGCGGCGGCTGGTTCAACTGCGCCAGGGGCTTCCGATCCGCGAGCCGCAGCGGGGGCCTGCCCGAGAACCGCCACCTGACTCTGGGCTTCCGCGTCGCCGTGGCGGCGGAGTAGCGGAGCGTCGAGCAGATCGAGCCGGAAGTGGTCGAACATGCGTTCGTGGCCGCACAGCGGCTTCCGCGTTGATCCATCGGTGTACCTACCGGCCGGCGACCGGGCGGGGATCGCGCAGTTTGGTGCAGTACCTGACCCGCTGCCCGATCAGCCTCTCGCGGCTGGTGGAGGTGACGGCGACGGGGCAGGTCATCTACAAGGCCGAGAAAGACGCCTGCCGGGCCTTCCCCGATCCGCAGCGCAACGAGGCACCAGCCGGGCCGAAGCGAAATTTCAGACATCCTTGGCTCAGGCGATGGGCGTCCGCCGGTTCACTCGTGGAGAAAGGCCGTGAATTGAAGGGCCGACACGGCGGCAGGCGGTAAATCGCCACGCGGTAGATGCGGGGTGCGGGGGATTTTGCGATGATCCTGGTTGGGGCGACTACAGGCGAGATGCCGGGGCAGCTTCGGAACCCCAGCGAGTTGTCCGCACGACTTGCGTAGCTGCATCGCTGAGCAGGCAGACGCGGGCGAGTTGGCTGCAACTGTAGTCGGCCGGCGATCCCCCTGTTCCCGGAAGGCTCCGCGATGCCCCAGACTTTTTTGCCGCTGTTCCCCGACGGCGCCACCCAGATCAACGCGCAGTTGTCCTTCGTGAAACGCGATGGGGAAGTGACCTACTTCCACGGCGTGTTGCCCGTGTTCACGTCACCGGAACAGGACCGCTCCACCTTTCGGATGATCACCGCCCAGTTCTGTGTCACGGGCAATGCGCAGCAAGCCGAGATCGTACGGGCCTTCGGGGTCACCAGCATCAGCGTCAAACGTGCGGTCAAATGTTATCGCACGCACGGCGTGGCGGGCTTCTATGCCCAGCGAAAAACGCGTGGTGCGGCCGTCCTCAAGCCGGCCGTGCTCGAGGAAGTCCAGCGGCGGCTGGATGCCGGCGCAGACACGGCCCAGATCGCTCACGACTTGCAGTTGAAGAAGAACACGCTGAACAAGGCCATCGCGGCAGGTCGGCTGCACAAGCCGCGTCCGGCCCCGGCGAGTTCCCCGCCCGCGGCACCCGCGGCCTCGGCGGGCCAAGCCGTCCTGCCTCCCGCGGCGGCAGAGGCGCCCGCCCAGGAGGCGTCCACGCTCCAGCCGATGGCCGCGTCCCACTGGCCCGCCCAGTTCCCAGAGCCAACGCAGCACCGCCGACAGTCAGGCCGAGATGGGCATGGGGGCCACGAACGAACTCGACCGTGTGGCCGCCAGCCTCGGCTTGTCGGGGCCGGCGCCGATCCGCTTTCAGCCCGCGCTGGACGTGCCTCAGGGGGGTGTGCTGCTGGCGGTGCCGGCGCTGTTGGCCTGCGGCCTGCTGCGGCACACCGACCGACATTTTAAGTTGCCGTCCGGCTACTACGGCTTGCCGAGCCTGTTTCTGCTGTGGGCCTTCCTGGCTTTGTGTCGGCTGAAATCGGTCGAGCAGTTACGGTACTGCCCGCCCGGCGAATGGGGCAAGTTATTGGGGCTGGACCGCGTACCGGAAGTGGGAACGCTGCGTGAGAAACTGAGCCTGCCTTTTACCTAAATGGAATTATCGAGCCATCCCTCAAAACGCTTGATTGCCCATGTTATTTAATTTCCATTCCTAAAGCGAGTTGCGCTGCCTACCAAGCAGGGAGGACAACTTGAAATCACCTGCCTCATTGCGCGTGAAGTCAACGCACCCAAAGGTGTTAAAGCCATTGAGTGGCGTTTGCTCACCAATCGAAATGCCGAGACTTTTGAAGCGGCTGCTGAACTGATTGACTGGTATCGGGCTCGGTGGGAAATTGAGTTATTTTTTCATGTGTTAAAGAACGGGTGCCGAGTGGAAGCCCTGCAACTATCAACAATCGAACGTTTGGAGCTGGCGCTGGCTTTGTAGATGGTGGTGTCATGGCGAATTGCTCGACTCATGCGTTTAGGCAGAACTTGCCCTGATCTCAATGCCGAGCTTTTATTTGACCGGGATGAGTGGCAGGGTGCTTTCATTCTCAACAAAAAGAAGCCCCCACAGATGCCACCCACTCTGAACGAAGTCCTCAGATTAGTGGCAAAGCTAGGCGGATTTCTTGCCCGCAAAGGCGATGGCGAGCCCGGCGTGAAAACCATCTGGCTGGGTTTACAGCGGGTGATGGACTTTGCTGCTGGCCTCAGCTTTGCGCGACAGATTCAGGCAGTGTGACTTGTGTGTAATAATATGGAGTAAGTGTAGTAATGACGGAGCAAAATAGAAATGTGGCATATTGCCGCGCGACAATATGTCGCCAAAAATGACTGGCTTATCGCGTAAGGGGAGGGCTAAAACTGCAATGCAGCGGAAGTTGGTTTTTAAAACCGGACTTTATTTGAATTTTAATTGATTCTGTGTTTTGACCAAATAATCACCCAGATCGTTATAGGGGAGGTCAAATTTAATCCCGTACTCATAGTCTGATGTAGTCGACTTCCTGACTACTTGGGCCTTGATCCTGAATGTTTGATCGGATTTGAATTTAAGCCCCAAAATTATTTTGGTATCGATTTTAAGCTTTTTGTCAGTGGAGATTAATGCGCCTTTACTGCTGATATCGAGCAATTCGACTGAAACCAGGCGGCGAAAAAAATTAAATCCGAAACTGGTAAAAATGTCGATTTTATAAAAAATCGCTTTGATGTCGTTCCTTATGAAACGGGTTGCAAGGCGTTGGTTAATAAAGGTGCTTTCAGACGCATCGGGATCAAAGCTCAATATCTCAGGATCAAAGCTCAATATCTCATCTAAAATATCGTAAATATCTTTAAAATCACTCATGGACCGGAACTGGAAATTGGTAGGCTAGCTAAGTATTGACTGTTGACCACTAAATTACAAATAGTGGTTGAGCAAAGCATAGCTTAAAAAATGTTTTCCAGTTCATAAATGAAGCCTAAAAATGAATCGCTGTCCTGCAGCCTGTACTCAGGCAGCCTTCAGGTCAACGCAGCTCGTGCAAGGGGATTGCTGCAGCGATTTCCTCTGCAAACAACCGCTGTATGTGCAGCAACTCAGCCGTAAAAGTTAAGCATCTGTTCAAATCGGCCGCTCACCTGCCAACAGTTTTGGCCCCCACTGGGCGGGGGCGCGCGGAGCAATGCGCGGCAGTTCCCGGCGGATAATCCTGGGCTATACTTTATGTCGATCGGGCACTTGGCACTTTTGTTGCCAAGCAATGTTGCAGAATTTTAGTGGTAATTTTATGGCTTTTAAAGATTGGTTTTTCTTTTGGCGGAGTGCAAAAAAGAAACCGGCTGATGATAGATTTTCTGTTCCGGAAAGAGTCTATACGCCCGTTGGTATGCTCAGAATCGGCATGTATGTCATTGAGCTGGATCGGCCTTGGCTCGAAACTCATTTTTTGTTTCAAGGCTTTGAAATAAGAACGCCGGCAGAGATACAAGAACTCAAAGAAACCTGCAATTATGTTTATATCGACACGACCAAGCTAAGAAAACGCAAACCCGTTACTATCAATGGATCAAAAGAAGCTATTAAAAGCTCGCTTTCCTATCCGGCGCCACCGAAAAAATTAGGTATTTTTGAGGATGAAATCCACCGGGCCAAAGTAACGTACCGTTCTACAGGCGCCCTGGTGTATGATTTTATGGATCGCATTGCCCGGGGAGAAGGCATAGACACCAAGCTGGCCAAACAAGCCGTAGCCGAGTGTGTTAACAGCATTTTGCATTCCCCCGACGCCGCTTTGTGGCTGACTCAATTGAAAAACAAGGATGAATACACTGCCCAGCACAGTCTTAATGTCTGCATTTTATCCATTGTCTTGGGCCGGCATATCAGTTTGTCTGAGGCCAGTTTAAATAATGTTGGGCTCTGCGGTTTGATGCACGATGTCGGCAAAATGCTGGTTCCGCTGACTATACTCAATAAACCCGGCAGGCTGGATGAGGACGAGATGAGAATTATGCAGTCCCATACCAGTTTGGGACACGAGCTATTAAAATCCAGCCCTGAAATGTATGCCGGTGCCATCGAAGTGGCGCATTCGCATCATGAACGCCTGGATGGCAAAGGCTATCCCCGGCAACTTCGCCATGTTGATCTGACCCTGTTTACCAAAATAGTCACCATTGCCGACCTATACGATGCCATGACCAGTGATAGAGTCTACCAAACCGGCCGTACCCATCTTGAAGCGACCAAGGTAATGTTTGATTTGATGGGGCAGCATTTGGACGAAACATTGGTTCTTAAATTTGTAGAAAGTCTGGGGGTTTATCCGCCCGGCTGTTTTGTGGGGATGACCAACGGCGCTGTTGCCTTGGTGATTGAGGGCAATGACCAGATCAGGCTGCGTCCCAAGGTTATGTTGCTTCTGGATGAAGACAAAAATCCTGTGCCGGAAAAAATCATTGATCTTTCCTTGTTGCCTGAAGACGACTTGGGCAATGTTTATACCATCAGAGGTATTGTCAAGGCTCACGATTACAATATTGATTCCGCCAAATATTACCAGGATGGCATATTGCAAAGAGGCTTTGTCATGGGAAAACGTTGAAGATTGCACCTGTTTTTAGGTTGTCAGGGGTATTTTAGATTTTTATTCAGGCAGTCACTCCTATAAACTTATGGGATTTTATACTTCATGAGATTGCAATGACTGCTCCACAGATTGGCTTTATAAGTTTGGGTTGTCCAAAGGCCCTGGTCGATAGCGAAAGGATCTTAACCAAGCTCCGCGCCGAGGGCTATACCATTTCAGCGAGTTATCAGGAAGCTGATCTGGTTGTGGTAAATACCTGCGGTTTTATTGATGCGGCGGTAGAAGAGTCGCTGGACAGCATCGGCGAGGCGCTCGCGCAAAACGGCAAAGTCATCGTTACCGGTTGTCTGGGCGCCCGGGAAGATGAAATTCGGGCGCGGCATCCACAGGTGTTAAAAGTGACCGGCGCGCACGCACTGGAAGAAGTCATCGCCTCGGTACACGAGCATGCGCCGCCGCCGCATGATCCTTTTACCAGCCTGGTGCCGCCTCAAGGCATAAAACTGACGCCGCGGCATTATGCCTACTTGAAAATTTCCGAAGGCTGCAATCACCGCTGCACCTTCTGCATCATCCCGTCCATGCGCGGTGATCTGGTCAGCCGGCCGGTTGATGAAGTCATGCTTGAAGCCGAGCGCCTGGCCAATGCCGGCGTTAAAGAACTATTAGTGGTTTCGCAGGATACCAGCGCCTATGGTTTGGACTTGAAATATCAAAGCTACAACTGGAAAGGGCGTGCAGTCAAGACCCGCTTTTACGAATTAGCCGAGGCATTAGGTGATTTGGGGATTTGGGTCAGGATGCATTATGTGTATCCTTATCCGCATGTCGATGAAGTGATTCCGTTAATGGCCGAGGGTAAAATTCTGCCTTATCTGGATATTCCTTTTCAGCATGCCAACAGCCGCATTTTAAAATTAATGAAGCGCCCGGCGGCCAGTGAAAATAATCTGGAACGCATCAAGTCATGGCGGAAAATCTGCCCGGATATAACCCTGCGCAGCACGTTTATTGTTGGTTTTCCCGGCGAAACCGAGCAGGAATTTGAAGAATTACTGGATTTTATGAGCGAGGCCCAACTCGATCGAGTCGGTTGTTTTGCCTATTCGCCGGTCAAAGGCGCGGCTGCCAATGACTTGCCCGGCGCCATTTCCGAAGAACTCAAGCAGGAACGTCTGGCGCGCTTTATGGAACATCAGGCGGAAATCAGCGCTGCACGTTTGCAGCAACGCATAGGCCGAATTGAAACGGTGCTGATCGATGAAGTAGTTGAGGAAGGCGCCGTTGCCAGAAGCAAAGCCGATGCCCCGGAAATAGATGGTCAGGTGTTTATCGATGGCGCAAGCCATCTGCAAGTCGGTGATTTTGTCGATGTCGAACTGGAAGAAGCCGATGAACATGATATGTGGGGCCGTCTGGTTTAACGGTTTTAACAGGCTGTAGCAAGGGTTATAGCCGCGGCTTCTCTTCTTCTCCAACATTCCGAAATTTCCTGGGCAAGAAGCGTTTTCAGTGATGACTGCGCGTTTGCAAAAACCGGGCTGTTTAATGGTAGACTCCAGGCGGCATACCGGCTTTTGCTTCGGCCGGTTTATCCGTTGAATGACTCATGCTACAAGCCGGAATTAAGCTTGACGGATAATGAAAATATTATAGAATACGCGCACTTAAATGGAGCGGTAGTTCAGTTGGTTAGAATACCGGCCTGTCACGCCGGTGGTCGCGGGTTCGAGCCCCGTCCGCTCCGCCAATTACCAGACAAATTCAAGCGTTTTTCAAGCGTCCAATAAGTCCCCTTCAGGGCATTAAATTTTCAAACTTCCGCCAGATAGTTTTGAAAGTTTCGGTCAGCAACGGATCATCTTCGGCGATTCGTGCTGAAAGCTCAGTCATCGAAAACCAGTTGCCGGCATCGATTTCGTCCGGCGCCAGGATAAAAGGGCCGCTATGAGTGCAGCGGTAGACCTCAATAAACTCCATGCCGGTAGCCGCTGTGGCCGGTAATTTGAATAGCGGTTCCAGGGCGTGCACGCGAATGCCCAGCTCTTCCTCAACTTCCCTGATGGCGCAACTGTCATAGTCTTCGCCGGCATCAACATGGCCAGCCGCCGAGGTGTCCCAGAGTCCGGCATTCATATCCTTGTTCATGGACCGTTTTTGCAGAAATAACTGATCTTCGCCATTAAACACCAGAATATGAACCGCGCGGTGCCTTAGACCTGCAGCATGAATGGTGTGGCGTGAGCAGAATTCGATAACGCAGTCGTTTTCATCAACGACGGCAAGCAGTTCGTGGTGCATGGGCAAAGTTGAAGGGTGATGGCCGGGACGGTGAGTGTTAATTTTTTATCGCCAACGGCAAGTCTTTTTATTTGGATCCGGCAAGGCATAAAAAAACCGCTGGGTCTTATCGATTAAGATAAAACCTAGCGGTTATCATTTGCTGCAATGCGACATAACCATTTACCAGTCCGGCCGGATGTTAAAGACCTATCCTTCCTTTCCTACAGACAAGTAGGTATGGGGTGGAACGTAGCATTCGCCTCAACTCGCCTCTGTTTATTCCACAAGCCTTGATAAACAACAACCGCGGCTGTCAGAAGTAAGCAGTCTGCTGAAAGTCCATAAATAGGCATACAGTCACTAACCATTCTGATAAACAATAATACATCTCATTGATTACTATCTCCGGTGTCTATTGTATTTACTAAAGCAGTGTTTTAAATAGGTGAAAAGATTTATAGAATATAAACTTTAGGTTTATAAAGAGACTGCCATGGATAAATTAAATAACATGCAGGTGTTTTGCCGTATCGTTGAACTGGGAACGTTTGCGGCGGTTGCCCGCGAAATGAATCTTTCGGCAATGATGATCAGCAAGTATTTATCCCAGCTGGAAGAATCACTAGGGGTGACTTTATTAAATAGAACCACCCGGCATATGAATTTGACAGAAGCCGGGGAGGTCTATTATTCCCGCAGTAAACAATTGCTGGATGATTTTCTTGAGCTGGATGAATACACCGCTCAGCTTGGCAGAAATGTAAAAGGCACCTTGAAAATTAGTGCGCCTATCGATTTCGGCGGGCTTTATATGGTGCCGGCCATTGACGCCTATCAACAGGAAAATCCGGACGTTAAAATTTTAATGACCCTCCACAACAGCCGGGCTAATTTAATGGAGGGTAATTTTGATTTGTCTATTCTGGTGACGGACAGTCTTGATTTAGGTGTGGTTGCCCGGAAAATTGCCGAAACCCGATTGTGTACCTATGCTTCACCCGGCTACTTGGCCAAATACGGCGAACCTCGGCATATTGATGATTTAAGCGGTCATCGTTGTCTGCATTACATGGATACGCCGCATAGGGATTACTGGGTGTTCAAGGTGAATGGCGAGGAAACCAAAATCAAAACGAACTGGCATTTTGCCTCTAATAACGGCAGAGCTCTTTGTCAGGCGGCCGCTTTGGGTATGGGCATTACCCAGGCGCCAGCCTTGTCTGTGGCAAACCATCTGGAGCAAGGCAAATTGGTAGAAATTTTGCAGGATTATAGAATTCCATCATTGGCCATTTATGCGACCTATTTGCAAAGACGATTTTTACCTGCGAAATTAACCACCTTTGTGAATTTTCTGCTGCACTATTTTGCAGAAAAACCAATGTCGGGCGAAACAAAACCTTCATAACAACAGCGTAAATATGGCAAGACGAAGCGAACACAGTCAGGAACAAATCAGGGATATGGTGCTGAATGCGGCTGAAAGCATCGTCGTCGCACAGGGTTTTTCTTCCTTAACGGTACGCAAGATCGCAACTGAGATTGGCTATACCGTAGGCAGCATCTATATGGTATTCGCCAACATGGCGGATTTAATCATGCACCTTAATGCCAGAACACTCGATGATATTGCCGGGCAATTGGAGCAGGTAAAAGCGTCGAACCCGCAGCAGGCTATTGAGGCGCTGGCCAAAACCTATTTAAGCTATGCCAGCGGCAATTTTAATCGCTGGCATCTGGTTTTTGAGCACCGTTTACCGGAAGGGGCCACGGTGCCTGTCTGGTATCAGTACAAAGTCGATCATGTGTTCAGTCCGCTTGAAGCCCAGTTTGCCGAACTTGCGCCGCTGCGTGCCGAAATTGACAGAAAACGCGCCGCGCGAGCCTTATGGGCGGGCATACACGGCATCTGTGTGCTGTTTTTAAGCGGAACGCTCGATAGAGTCGGCGTGCATGATGTGGAAGAGAGTGTGGTGTTATTGGTCAGACATTTTATCCGCGGCTGGGCGGCTTCGGCAGACCATTAAAACGCGCACACCCATCGGATCGCCGCAATGAATGCCTCACGAAAATTACCGGCAAAAGCTGAAGCCACGCGTAAACCGGATTATGCCGGTGGTAAGGAATTACTGGCATGGGCGCTATACGATTTTGCCAACTCGGGCTATACCACGGTGGTGCAGACGACGATTTTCAGCACCTACTTTGTTGGCATAGTGGCTGGCAGTGTAGCCGAAATCTCGCCGGGTCTGGCAACCCTGCTTGTGGTCGCTGTGCCTAGGCATTGCTAATCTCACCGTCATGATCAGTGCGCCGGTTATTGGCGCCATTGCCGATTACCGGGCCTGCAAGAAGCGCTTTCTATTGATTTCATCAGCGGGTTGCATCCTGTCCACTGCCTTGTTGGCGCTGGTAGGGCCGGGCGATATAGTCCTGGGCATGGTGCTGGTAACCCTTTCTGCGATCATGTTTGCGAGTGGGGAGAATCTGATTGCTGCCTTTTTGCCGGAGCTGGTTCCCGAGCAGAAGAGGGGGCGCATATCCGGTTATGGCTGGGGCCTGGGTTATGTTGGCGGACTGCTAACCTTGGCCATTTGCCTGGCGTATATCAACTGGGCCGGTCAACAAGGCTGGCCTGAATCGGAGTCGGTGCCGGTAACCTTATTAATCACCGCTGGCATCTTTGCATTGACAGCGGCGCCGACTTTTCTTTGGCTGCGCGAGCGTGCGCAGCCTGTGAGGCAAGGCCTGAAGCTGCTGCCGGTGTTGACCGTCAGTTTTGCCCGGCTGGGGCATACCTTTAACGAAGCCAGGCGGTTTCGTGATCTGTTCTGGTTTTTGATAACGCTGGCCGTGTATCAGTCCGGTGTGAGTACCGTTATAGTGCTGGCGGCCATCTATGCGCAGCAAATAATGGGCTTTGATACCCAGGACCTGATTATGCTGATCATGGTTATTAATGTCACAGCCGCCATCGGCGCCCTGGTGTGCGGGCAACTGCAAGATCGAATGGGTTCAGTGCCGACGCTGGCCATTACCCTGTTAATCTGGATAGCCGCTTTGATAACAGCCTTGTTGGCCAGCCAGCCGATACATCTGTGGATGGCCGGCAACATGATCGGTTTGGCGATGGGCGCCAGCCAGTCGGTCGGGCGCGCCTTGGTCAGTAAATTTTCGCCGGTTGCAAGGTCTGGCGAGTTCCTGGGTCTGTGGGGGTTGGCAAACCGGCTGTCGGTGATAGCCGGGCCGCTGAGTTATGGGTTGATCAATTACTGGAGCCAGGGCAATCATCGGCTGTCATTGTTGTCGACGCTCGTGTTTTTTGTTAGCGGCCTGCTTTTGTTGTTTAAAGTCAATGAAGCACGCGGCAGAGCAGCCGCCAGTATGCTTGAAAACAAGGGCTAAAAAAGACCGCTCGCTCCAGCGGATTTTATAAATTTAGTGCCGATCCTCGGCATCGATTTTCACTAGTTGCAATTGGCTATCTGGAAGGTGCAGCGACACCAAAAAGGTGGCGACAAAAACGAGAGCCCCCAGGGTCAGCATGGAAAAAACAGGATCCGCATGTTGCGAGGCCGCATAGGTGTAGGCGCCCACCGCAGTCAGCATGGTGAGATTCTGAAAAAAGCCCTGCAAGGCGACCGCGCTGCCGCTGCCGATGCTTTGTTGTCCCAGTTCCTGCAAGGCGGCGTTGACAGGAACGATAAACATGCCGCCCATGAGGCCGATGAAAAACAGTGTAAAGCGGGCGGGCCAGATGCTCTCGGTTAGGCTCAACGTGAAAATGAATACCGCCATCAGATAGGCGGGTGCTCGGGCGCGGCGTAAATGCTCCAGGGGAATCATGCGCGGTACCAGTGCCGAGCCCGCGATAATGCCGACGGCCAGAAACAAGGTCAGTTCGGCAATTTCCGTGGCATTTTTTGACAACAACACCGGCGGCGCCCAGGCGACAATAATTACGCGCAAGGTGGCCGCCGCCGCCCAGAATAAAGACGCGCCGAGAATGGCGAAGCGGGAGCGCGGCGTAGTGAAAAAATGGCCTATTTGTTTGCCGAATGCCATGATTTTGGAGCCGGTGTCAGCGGGCCTGGCAACTTGCACCGGTAAAGATAGCGTGACCAGGGCGGAGACGATAAACAGGCTGATGGCGCCCGCGAGCGCCCAGCTGATTGAATAGTCGGCTACTTTGGCGCCAATCATCATGCCTAGTAAAATCGCCAGGATGGTTGAGCCCTCAATCCAGCTGTTGGCTTTGACCAGAAATTCATGGCCCGCCAGCTCAGGCAGAATGCCGTATTTTGCCGGGCTGTAAATGGCAGCACCGGCGCCAACCAGGCAATAAGCGAGTAGAGGCTCCACGTTCAGCAGCAATAATCCGGCGCCTGCGGCCTTAATCAGGTTGGCGATAATCAACACCCTGGATTTGGGATGATGATCGGCAAAACCACCCACCCACGGCGCCAGCAGCACAAACGCAATTAAAAAAGCGCTCTGCAAGGCGGGGACATACCAGCTAGGGAGCTGCGTTGATTGCATCACCATGGCAATGACGGCGAACAAAATCGCATTATCGGCAAAGGCGGACAGGAACTGCGCAATCAGCAAGGGGTAGATTTGTTTGTTCATGGCTTTAGTTCATGAGGGGTGATGTCAGTCTTGATCATGATGGCCTGTCAGAAGACCGGCCGCAAGCTCGGTCACGGCAGGATAATTAGTCTTGCCCGTTGCCATGACCGGGATGGCATCAACGACCAGGACTTTTTTCGGTAAAAGGATGTGGGCAACGCCGGGTGATGCCGCCGCCAGATCATTGGGGAGCGCATTTTTGTGTGTAGTCAGCAAAATAACCTGTTCGCCTTTTTTGGCATCGGGCAGGCTGATGGCGGCATGGTGCGCATCAGGCCAGGCTTGGGCAGCCAATTGTTCGACCGCGGTTAAGGACACCATTTCACCGCTGACTTTGGCAAAGCGTTTGCTCCGGCCGCGGATGTGGATGAAGCCATCCTCATCGACATGCACAATATCGCCGGTGTCGTACCAGCCTTTGCCGTAAAGGGATTCGGGCGGTACCAGTTTGCCGGGATTCGCCGCCAGTAAATAGCCGAGCATGATATTGGGGCCGCGCACGTGCAGTTTGCCGGCATCCTCAATACCCGGTACCGGTTCCAGACGGTATTCCATATCCGGCATAATTCGGCCTACCGTGCCGGCTTTATAATCCATGAGCGTATTCACCGAGGTGACCGGAGCGGTTTCGGTGGCGCCATAACCTTCCAGAATGCGAATGCCGAATTTGTCCGCCCATAGTTGGCGGGTACTTTCTTGCAGTTTTTCGGCGCCGGCTACTACATAGCGCATACTGAAAAAGTCATAAGCATGGGCCTTTTTGGCATAAGCGGCAAAAAAGGTATTGGTGCCGAACATGATGGTGGCGTTGATTTCGTAGGCGATTTCAGGAATGACACTGAAGTGCAGGGGGGTTGGATAAAAAAAGGTGGTCATGCCGTTCAGCACCGGCAGTATCGTGCCGATAGTGAAGCCAAAGGAATGAAACATGGGCAGAAAATTCAGCACCACATCCTGGGCATTAAAATTGATGCGGGCACCGACCTGTTTAAGGTTGGCCAGGATATTGACATGGGACAGCACCACGCCTTTCGGCGTGCCTTCTGATCCGGAGGTAAACAGAACAACGGCGGGGCTGTCGCAGCTGTAACGATTGTGCTTGTACCAGAAATGAGCGGTTTTGCTTTGTATGAGTGCTTTAATTTTGTCGGTCCTTGAAATCTGCGACGCCAGATCTTCCAGATAGACCAGTTTACACTGCTGGCCTAATTGTTCGGCGTCTGTGTGCAGTTTGCCCATTTCGATAAAGCGGCGCGAGGTCAGCACGGTGTTTATCTGCGCGGTATGGCAGGCGGAAATCATGCCTGTTGATCCGGTTGAATAGTTGAGCATGGCGGGTACCCGGCCATGGAGTTGCAAGCCCAGCACCACGCAGAGGGTTTTTGTCGAATTAGGCAAAAATACGCCGATATTTTCGCCGGCGACGGTCAGCTTGGTTAAGACATTGCCAATGCCGATGGTGCGGGCGATGAGCGTGTCATAGGATAAGGGTTTGCGCTCCATATCTTCGGCAACGAAATGTTTGCCGCCGTGTATCTTGCGCGCTTCCAGCAGACCGGCGAAGATGGTTTGCTGGTAATGACTGGTGGCAAACATCATTTCGGTCATAATATCCGACAACACATGGCCGCTGTATTTGCGGCGCGATTTACCATGCAAATCCAGGCGTGCGGCAATCTGGGTGGGCGGCAGAATCTGAATGGTAATTTTAGGAAATAAACGCAAACGGACAATATTGCGCAAATAGGAAAAATGGGTGTATTCGGCGCCGTCAATGCGGATGGGCAGAATGGTCGCGCCGGATTTATCGGCGACCATGCCGGTGCCGTCGTAAATCTTCATCAATGAACCGGTCACGGTAATACGGCCTTCAGGAAAAATAACCGTGCGGGTTTCGTGTTGCAGATGATGAATCAGGTTCTTTAAGGAGATAGGATGCGTAGGATCCATCGGGAAAACGCGCGACAACCGTAAAAAAGGTTTTAACCACCAGCGCTGTGAAATTTGCGTATTGATGGCAAAAGTAATGTCATCCGGTAAAAACACCCCCAGCAGCAAGGGATCCAGAAAAGACGTGTGGTTTGATACGATCAAGACCCGATTGCCGGCCTGTTTGTAGTTATCCAGGCCCCTGATTTCAACCTTGTAGATCAAGGTCAGCAGCCAGTGTAAAATTTTTTTTAGCATAAAAATCCTCCTCGCATCATCTTACCAGACTATGAAAATTGTCTTGATGACAAACTATAAATAATAATTAAACGTTGTTCAATTATTATTTAAGGCGAACGAGCTTGCTTACTGACCGGCAATTCGCGGTGTGTTTTCTAGCCCGCTATCCTGGTGCTGACCCGTGTATAATGCAGCATCAATTAATTTAGAAGTTTTCGGCAATACCACGAAAGAGGAGAGATACAGTCTATGGCTAATAATATTACCCTGACCCGATTCATCATGGAGCAGCAGCGCGGGTTGCCGGGCACATCAGGAACGTTTACCTTGTTGTTAAACGATATCGTCAAGGCCTGCAAGCAGATATCACACCTGGTCAACCGGGGCGATCTGATTGGCGTGCTGGGCAGTGCGGGTTCTGAGAATGTGCAGGGCGAGGTGCAAAAGAAACTGGACATTATTACCAACGACATCATGGTCGAGGCGCTGAACTGGACTGGCCATCTGGCCGGCATGGCATCGGAGGAAATCGACGGCGTTATTGCCATTCCAGGGCAGTATCCCAAGGGTAAATATCTGGCTTTGTTCGATCCTTTGGACGGCTCTTCCAATATTGACGTCAACCTGACCGTGGGCACTATTTTTTCTATTCTGCGTTGCCGCGAAGGCGTTGAACCGGCGCTGGAGGATTTTCTGCAGAAAGGTTACGAGCAGGTTTGTGCCGGCTTCGTGCTCTATGGGCCCTCAACGATGATGGTTTTAACCACCGGCCATGGCGTCAATGGCTTTACCCTGGATCAGGATATCGGCGAGTTTATTTTGACCCATCCGGGTATGCGGATTCCTGAAGAGGCCTGCGAGTTTGCCATCAACATGTCCAACCAGCGCTACTGGGAAGCGCCGGTCCAGCGCTATATCGACGAGTGCGTGCAGGGCAAGGAAGGCCCGCGCGGGAAAAACTTCAATATGCGCTGGATTGCTTCTCTGGTTGCAGAAGTCTTTCGCATCCTCACCCGCGGCGGAGTGTTTTTATATCCTTATGATCTACGCGATCCGGCCAAGCCCGGCAAACTGCGTCTGATGTATGAAGCCAACCCGATGGCTTTTATTATCGAACAAGCGGGCGGCGCCTGTTCAACCGGCCGCGAACGCATACTCGATATCAAACCGCAAGGGCTGCATCAGCGGGTACCGCTGGTTTTGGGCTCAAAAAACGAAGTTGAACGCATTGTCAGCTATCATCAGCAAGGCTAATCAGACAGGGTTAAATAGCTGCGGCCGAAAGATTTACAATTGCGCGAATTTTCCGTCATGCCGACGCATGGCGGATAACAGAGCTGTCTCTTACACCAAAATTAAGCCGAAACTCTACTTATGACAATTACGCCCGAACTGATCGGCTATGTGGCCGCCACCTTGACGACGGCTTCTTTTTTGCCGCAGGCCATCCTGACCATCAAAACCAGAGATACCGAATCACTGTCCTTAGGCATGTACAGCCTGTTCACCCTGGGTGTGTTTTGCTGGCTGATTTACGGGATCGCTATTGCCGATAAGGCCATCATATTTGCAAACTCCATTACCTTTATCCTGGCTGCCTCCATACTGTCCTTCAAGATTTACAATACGCTTTTCAAGCACTAAAGTTTCGGAGTTGAATTTAATTCCAGGGCGCTATACAGCCCTTGAGAGTGCGGGTGTCATAACTATGAATCCGAAAAACGCCCCATTATGGGGCGTTTTTCATTTACATGCCCATTCATAACGCCTATGATTGCACGCACAACATCAGTGCATCGCTACAGCATTATCCCTCAAGCCCGGCCACTAGCCTACATTTCCGCTCAAATACGCACGCCCCGGGTCAAAGAATAAATTTGGCCTGCTACTTGCATGACGTTGTTAGCAGTTATTCAGCCTGATGGAGCAAGGTGTTTGCCGGCATTGCCATTCCGGCCGTGGTGACGACGAACTGGTGTCTTCTATCAACGCTGAATAGTTCCCGATTTTTTACAGGATTTTATTTCAAAAACAACCGTGCATAAACGCATCTTAGATCATCTTAATGAAGCCATCCTGCTCTTTGACCGGGATTTAACTCTGCTCTATATCAATACGGCCGGGGAAGTTTTGCTGGCTGACAGCGCGCGGCATCTGGTCGGCCTCAGCGCTTATGAGCTATTTAAATCGTCCAATTCAGCCCTGCTGATGAATTTGCTGCAATGCTTAACCATGGAAGAGCCGCTGGTTGATCGTGAGTTGACGCTGGATCTGACGAAACAAAGCATTACCATCAACTTCAGCGCAACGCCACTGTTAAAAAATATGCAATTGGCGGAAATTCTCGTGGAACTGCAGCAGGTAGACAATCACCTGCGCATATCCAAGGAAGAACAGTTGTTAACGCAACAAAACACCGCGAGATTGCTGGTCAGAGGCCTCGCGCATGAAATCAAAAACCCCTTGGGCGGTTTACGCGGCGCGGCGCAATTATTGGATCTGGAGCTGAATGACCCCGAGCTGAAGGAATACACCCAAATTATTATTGCCGAATCAGACCGTCTGCAAGGTCTGATGGATAAAATGCTCGGCCCCAACAAGCTGCCCAACAAAAAGACTTTAAATATCCATGAAGTATTGGAACGGGTCAGACAATTGGTGCAGGCGGAAGCCAGCGGCGGTTTGATCATTAAATCCGACTATGACCCGAGCATTCCTGACATCCAGGGTGACAAAGACCAGCTTATCCAGGCCATACTCAATATCGTCAAAAATGCTGTGCAGGCGGTCGAGAGCAAGGGCGAAATCCTCATCAAGACCCGCATACACCGGCAAATGACCATAGGTCGTAAACGCCACAAACTGACGGCGCAGATCGACATTGTTGATAACGGCCCCGGCATCAATGCTGACATGATGGGGCAGATTTTTTACCCGATGATTACCGGTCGCGCAGACGGGACCGGCCTGGGTTTGTCGATTGCCCAATCCCTGATCAATCAGCACAGCGGTCTAATTGAATGCCACAGCGAGCCGGGCCATACCGTATTCACTATTTTCTTGCCTCTGGAGGTCGGCCATGACTAAGCCTGAAACAGTCTGGATTGTAGATGACGATAATTCCATACGTTGGGTGCTTGAAAAAGCCCTGCAGAAAGCCGCCATTAACACCCGCACGTTTGCCAGCGCAAGCGGCCTGCTAGATGCCTTGGAGGAGGATCAGCCCGATGCCCTGTTAACCGATATACGTATGCCCGGCATGGATGGTCTGGCGCTACTGGACAATATTCAACACCATCATTCTGACCTGCCGGTTATCATTATGACTGCGCATTCTGATCTGGAAAGCGCCGTTTCGGCATTTCACGGCGGCGCCTTCGAGTACCTGCCCAAGCCTTTTGACATCAAGGAAGTGGTCGATCTGGCGCGCCGTGCCTGTCTGCATGGGCGGCAACAGAAAGGACGGGCCGATGCAGAACAGGGTAATGACGAATCGGCTCTTATAGAGCCGACGCCAGAAATTATTGGCGAGGCGCCGGCCATGCAGGAGGTGTTTCGCGCCATTGGCCGTCTGGCCCGCTCTCACATTACCGTGCTGATCAATGGCGAATCGGGAACCGGCAAGGAACTGGTCGCCAAAGCCCTGCACCGGCACAGTCCCCGGGCCAATAAGCCCTTTATCGCCCTGAATATGGCGGCCATTCCCAAAGATTTGATGGAATCGGAGCTGTTCGGCCATGAAAAAGGCGCCTTTACCGGGGCGGCTACCCGGCGCGCCGGCCGCTTTGAACAAGCCAACGGCGGCACCCTGTTTCTGGATGAAATCGGCGACATGCCGGCAGAACTGCAAACCCGGTTATTGAGAGTGCTGGCCGACGGTGAATTTTATCCGGTCGGCGCCCATGGCGCCGTGAAAGTCGATGTGCGCATTATTGCCGCCACCCACCAAAACCTTGAAGTGCTAGTCAATCAGGGCCGCTTTCGTGAAGATTTATTCCACCGCTTAAACGTCATTCGCATACACATACCGCCGCTGCGCGACCGTAAGCAGGACATTCCATTGCTGCTGCGCCATTTTCTCAATCAGGCGGCTGTGGAACTGAATACGGAAATTAAAATCTTGAAGCCGGATGCGCAGGCCTTTTTAAGCACCCTGGATTGGCCGGGTAATGTGCGCCAGCTGGAAAATAGCTGCCGCTGGCTGACGGTGATGGCATCGGGCCGTGAAATTCATATCGATGACTTGCCACCGGAGTTGCTTAACACGCAAACGGAAAAAGAAGCCACCCATAACGACTGGGAAGCATCACTCAGGAACTGGGTAGATCAACAGCTGCTAACCAATGCCGCAGAAGTAGCCAAGCACACCATTCCAACGGTGGAAACCATTCTCATTGAAGCGGCCTTGAATTTTACCCACGGCAAACGCCATGAAGCCGCTATTTTATTGGGCTACGGCCGCAACACGCTGACCCGCAAGATTAAAGAGCTGGGTATCGATAATCACTGATTAAGCCGTCATTGCGAGCAAAGTAACGATTATCCAAGCGCCCAAGCTCTAAAGCCCAATCATTCATTTTAAGCAGCATTTTTTAAAAGCGTTATGGCTGTTATGTTGTAGACTTATGCTTTTTTTATAGTGACTCTCATGGCCGCTAATCAATCCCCACTGCGTATTGCATTAACACCTGGCGAACCTGCGGGCATCGGTCCCGATCTTTGCATACAGCTGGCACAGCAGGATTTGCTCTGCGAAATCATCGCCATAGCCAGCCCAGAATTACTCACTCAACGCGCTAGACAGTTAGGCCTATCCATCCAGCTTAACGAATTTGACAGCTCAAAATCGCCAAGTCCGCAGCAAGCCGGCAGCTTGACCGTCTTGCCGGTTGAACTGGCCGAGCCGGTGCAATGCGGACACTTAAACCCGGCCAACAGTCGTTATGTCTTAAAGACCATCACCAAAGCTACAAGAGGCTGCCTGGAGGGTCTGTTCGATGCCATGGTCACCGGTCCGGTTCATAAAGGCATCATCAACGATGCCGGTTTCAGCTTTAGCGGTCATACCGAATACATTGCCGGCATAACCGGCGGCCATCCGGTGATGCTGCTGGCATGCCCCGGATTACGTGTAGCCTTGGTCACCACCCATCTGCCGCTAGCCGAAGTCAGCCAGGCCATCACGCATACGCGCTTAAGAACGGTCATTCGCATCCTGGATCAGGAGCTGCGTACAAATTTTGGCATTGCCAATCCGAAAATCCTGGTGTGCGGGTTGAATCCTCATGCCGGAGAAAACGGCCATCTGGGCCGGGAAGAAATTGAAGTGATCGAGCCGGTGCTGGATGGCCTGCGCAAGCAGGGACTGGAGCTTCAGGGGCCTTTGCCTGCCGATACGTTGTTCACGCCACAATACCTGCAAGCAGCCGATGCCGTGTTGGCCATGTATCATGATCAGGGGCTGCCGGTTCTGAAGCACATGGGCTTTGGTCAGGCAGTTAATATTACCCTGGGCCTGCCGATTATTCGCACATCGGTTGATCACGGCACCGCTTTAGATCTGGCCGGGAGTGGTAAAGCAGCAATCGGCAGCCTGCTTTATGCCATTCAAACCGCCCTAACCATGGCTACTCACAAAACCCGCTAACATGGCACATACTCCGCGCAAGCGCTTTGGTCAGAATTTTCTGCATGACCACTCTATCATTTACCACATCCTTTCCAGTCTGCAGATTAAAGCTGATCAACACTGGGTTGAAATCGGCCCCGGTCAGGGTGCATTGACCGCGCCTTTGTTAAATGAAGGCATACGGCTTGATGTCATTGAGCTGGATCGGGATCTGGTGGCCTTGCTCAAACAAAAATTTCAACAGCAGCCGCGCTTGCACATTCACAGCGCCGATGCCTTGCGATTTGATTTTTCCAGTCTGGCTGAAGCGGGCGAAAAACTGCGCGTTATCGGCAATCTGCCCTATAACATCTCAACGCCGCTGATGTTTCATTTGCTAAACAATGCCTGTTGCATTGAGGACATGCATTTCATGCTGCAAAAGGAAGTAGTTGACCGGATTTGCGCCGGACCCGGCAGCAAGAAATATGGCCGCCTCAGCGTCATGATGCAGTATTACTGCGCCACCGAACTGCTATTTGAGGTGCCGCCGGAAAGCTTTGTTCCGGCGCCGAAAGTCATGTCGGCGATAGTCAGGCTGGTGCCGCATCAACAACCCCCGGTTGCAGTCCGTGATGTTGCCACGCTCAATCGCGTCGTCACCGAGGCATTTTCACAGCGCCGCAAGACCCTGCGTAACTCGTTGAAAAAACTGATCGCAGAAGCAGATATTATGGCCTTGGACATAGACCCGACATTGCGCGCTGAAAGCATTTCCCTTGACGAGTTTGCCAGACTCAGCAATCTATTACTGGAAGGCGAGGACTGCCCTGCGACAATCTGACACGCGACAATCTGCCACATTCCCCGGTTTGGGTTTTGCCGGTACTATACTACCAACTCTTGAGATGCAAACTTCCTCCTGGGAATTCAGAGTTTTTATATCCTTCTCTTAATGCGGCCTAATCAGCCGCATTTTTTTTGCCTACTGCTCAGGCAGGCCAATACTGGGTCGCTTGCATAAAACCGGCCATATCAGGCTCTTTTGTGGCATGCCAATCAATACCGGAACCTCCGCTTATATCAGGAGTAACCGGAAATCTGAGATGTTTATTTACGCTGCATGGCCTTATTGATCACATCGCCTCTTTTGCCAAATAAATCGATGGGGATAAATTGGTAATGCGCTAAAGGTTTGATATCCAGAATCTCGGTGGGTGCTGTATTGAGCAGTTTTCGACTTAATGCTTCAGTCATTTTATCGAGACTATCAATATCTTCCGGCGTCACGGTTTGACCGGCAGCTCGCAAAGAACGAATCTTCTTCTCAAGATTATCCTGCTCTGCAGGGAAAATACCCGGCCTTAAATGCACTTCATAAGCTTCATCCGTCGATATCTTCTGTATGATATAACCATCGCCAATGTTGTTATCGATGCGCAGGGTCTGGAAATTGATCCGCGCTCCGGTCATAAAGGCTATGGCATCCACCCAGCAGGGGCCGTTTTTGGATACGCCTTGAAGATCGGTGCGATCCACTACACCCTCTGGAAATAACTTGCTGAGCACCGCTTTGATTTGAACAAAGGCTATGACCAGCCCATCACAAAGATGGCCATGCATTCTGGCCAGGTCTTTGAGTCCGATCTCTTTGGTATTCAGTGAATAGCGGCCCAGAGCGCTATCGGTATCCAAGACCCGAATCGGCTGATTATATCTTGCTATCACCGCCCATTCCGGATAAAACCAGTCTGGGCTGTTATCGGTGCTCCCGTTGCCGGCTTGTACAGGCGCAATTTTGATCAGCAGCCCGATAATGCTCAGTATAATCAGCGATTTGAAGAGATTATTTCTTCTGGTTTTCATTGGCAGTTTCAATTTGTATCGCTTTAAACTAAAAATCACGGTGAGTGAACTTAACCCACAACGATCAGATCGATATAACCTGCGCTTCTGATATTATCGATATCAACAGGGCAAATTGTTGCAACCCCATGTTGATGGTGTTTTGTATTTTTTATTACCGGCATTTAGCCACCGGCTGCCTTTTTTTCCACGGCCGCCCAACCACCAATCGAACAAGGTTTCGGCGATCGCGTGTAAGTGCTCGAGCCGTTCGGCTAAGCCTTCCTGCATTTTGTCGGCATTCTGAACGCAAGTAGAGCTATTGTTCAAGCTATCAGTATCGTGGGCCAAACAATCTTGTATCTTGCCTTCGGTGATTTCGAGATGAAACTGCAAGGCCAGACAATGGCCATGCACAAAGCCCTGATTTTTTACGCATTCGCCATAAAACAGCGGGATGCCGCCCGGAGGAATGGAAAACGTATCCTCATGCCATTCAAATACCTCAAAACTTGCAGGCAGCATCGCACCGGTTAATGCTGCCGCCTCCGGTGTCACTTCAATTCGATACCAGCCAATCTGCATCGTGGGTGCTGCGCTGATGGCACCTCCCAGCGCCTTGCTGATCAATTGCCCGCCGAAACAAATGCCCAGAACCGGCATATCAGCTTGCGCGGCCCGCCGGATCAAGGCGATTTCGTCCTCAATCCAGGCATGACCGGCATTGACGCTATGGTTGCTGCCCAGAAAAATGAGTCCGGAAACATCCTCTATGTCTTTAGGTGCCGAGTCCCCTCGGTTGATATAAACCATTTCATAGGGAATATTGCGTTGCTCCAGATAGGTCCCCAGATAGCCCGTGCCTCCGCAGGCATCGTGTTGAAAAATTCGCAGGGGTTTCATATTTTTACTTGTCTTCATTTTGAGGTCAGCAGTGCTTGTAAGCGTTCAACACCGACGGGTTCCTGCATTTGCACGGGCACGATGGCCAGACGGTGCGCATACAGTTGCCGGACATTTTCAATCTGTTGCTGTTCCTGATGCGCGCGTTGCCTCAGCAATGCTGAAGTGGGTTGGGCCGCCGCCAGGCTGTTGTTGACGATCCAGGCCCAGGGTTCGATACCTGCCCGGCGCAAATCGTCCTGCAGATTGGCTGCCTCCAGAACCGGGGTTGTTTCGGCCAGCGAGACGATCAACACTTTGGTCTGTTCGGGATCCTGAAGACGCATCATCGGCGTCGTAAAATGCATGGATTTGCCTTCCATGTGCCGGGCAATTTCACGGTGATAAGAACCCGTCGCATCCAGCAACAGCAGGGTATGTCCGGTCGGTGCGGTATCCATCACGACGAAATGCGCCGTCGCCTCGCGAATGATACGGGAGAATGCCTGAAACACGGCGATCTCCTCGGTGCAGGGCGAGCGCAAATCCTCTTCGAGCAGCGCGCGCCCCTGCGCATCCAGATTTTTACCCTTGCTTGCCAATATATGCTGGCGATAATGCTCCGTTTCCACTTGCGGATCGATACGGCTGACCGTCAGATTTTCCAGTTCGCCGGCCAAGGTTTCGGTCAGATGCGCCGCCGGATCGGTCGTGGTCAGATGCACCTGATGTCCCAGTTTGGCCAGCGCCACCGCAATCGCGGCGGATAGCGTCGTTTTACCGACGCCGCCTTTGCCCATCAGCATGATCAGGCCGTGCCCCGGCTTGGCGATGTCATCAACCATGTCTTGCATGGAAGGCAGCGAGGGCAATTGATACTCCCCAGTTGATGCCATAACAGGGTGCTCCTCGTCACTCAGCAAGGAACGTAATGCCCTTAGACCGACCAGATTGCAGGGCAACAAGCGGGTATGATCGCTGGCCAGCGCTAACAGCGACTCAGGCAGGGCTTGCAGCGCTTGCTGTTCGCGCCGATAAATCGCCGCGGCCAGCGAATCGTCGATCTCGCTCGCGGGCATGCAGCCGTTGATCACCAGATACTGGTTGCTCAGTCCGATGTCGGCCAACTCGCCGCTGGTTCGCGCCACTTCCTGCAAGGTCGAAGACTGGGCGCGGGCCACCAGCACCAGGCGGGTGCGCGCCGGGTCCGACAAGGCCGCAACGGCCTGATGATAGCGCTGCTGCTGTTTTTCAAGTCCCGCCAAGGGCCCCAGACAGGAAGCGCCTTCGGGGTTGCTTTCGATAAAGCTATCCCAGGCGCCGGGTAATTGCAGCAGGCGGATGGTGTGTCCGGTGGGCGCGGTATCGAAGAGGATATGATCGTATTGGCGGGTCAGCTCGGCATCGGTCAGCAACGCGGTGAATTCATCAAAGGCGGCGATTTCGGTGGTGCAGGCGCCGGACAATTGCTCTTCGATGCTGTTGACGGCGGATTCCGGCAACTTGCCGCGTATCGGCCCGATGATGCGCTCGCGATAGAGTGCGGCCGCCTGGGCCGGATCGATTTCCAGCGCCGCAAGATTTGCCACCTCGGGAATGGGCGTTATCTGATGGCCGATTTCGGCAGCAAAAACCTGGCCGACATTGGACGCAGGATCAGTGCTGACCAATAAAACCTTTTTGCCGGCATCGGCCAGATGCACCGCGGTCGCACAAGCCAGCGAAGTCTTGCCGACGCCGCCCTTGCCGGTGAAGAATAAAAAAGCGGGCAGTTGCTGTAGAAAGTTCATGACCGGTCTTCAACAACAACCCGGTTTGCAGCAACTGGCAGAGGAAGGCTTCGGATCTACTGGCGCGGCATCGATTTGGCACCAACGTCCCAGTTCATCCCTGGAGGGATAACGGCCGGCCAGGGCGATTTCGCCATCGACCAGTACCAGCGGCAGCCCTTTCTCGCCGGAACGTTCCAGGAAGGCATGCACGACTTTGTTTTCCACAAAAACCATCGGCTGCTGGGAAAGGTTGTAGCGGCTAATATCACCGCCTTGTTGTTTCAGCCAGTCCACATCGGCAGAAAATGTGACCAATACTTGGTCGACTTCAGTGCCGCACACGCCGGAGTTGCAGCACAGGGCCGGATCAAATATTTCGATTTTTTTCATAGGGGATTACCTTTTCAATAATTTAATACTTGCGATTAGATGCTTTATCGGATGGCCGGCACTAACAATACCGGCAGCGGCGCCTTGCGAACGATGTTGTGGCTGACGCTGCCGAGAAAGACTTCGGAGATGAAGCCGCGGCCCTGACTGCCCATCACGATCATCGAATAAGCATTTTCCGCGACCATGTGCAATATTTCACGAGTCGACGAACCGTAAGGAATTTCGATATGAACCTCCCGAGCCCCTTTAGCCATCAGTCGCTCCTTGAGCCGTTCCATACGGGCTTGGTCGATCGCATTGAATTCCGCGAGTCTATCCTTCAAATATTCGTCGATCCGCTCCTTTTCCTGAACGTGCAGCAGCGTTACTTTTTTGCAGCCGCTTTCGACCAGTTTTTCGACATAGCCAAAGGCTCTTTCGGCATTGTCGGAAAAATCGGTCGGATGAATGACGTGCGTCAGGATTTCCTCGCAGACCAGTTCGCATTGGCCATGAGCCGTTTTCGCCTTCATGACCACCACCGGCAGTTCGGCATGTTGAATGACTTCGTAGGCGACGCCGCCGACAAAGGTATCATCGAACAAAGACTCGCTGGTCATATGCACGGCGATCAACGAGGCCTGCTTTTCGCGTGCAAGCCGATTGATCTCGATGGCCGGAAAACCCAGCAACACTTCGATCTCGACCGAAAAGCCCATGTCTTCGAGGATTTTCTTTTGCTCTTCGAGCATGGGTTCGGCAAGCTTGCGCAACTGGCTGTATAAGCTGCCTACGTCCCGAATATTCATGGCATGGGCCAGAATGACGTCCTTGGCGCCTGCTTGCCGCAGATCTTTCAGGCAGCACAGGGTTTTGGATGAAACTTCGCTGAGGCTGGTACCGACGATTATTTTAGAAAACATGGGGAATCTCCTCGACCGTAGCGCTTTGGCACGGTGCTGTGATTATTATTGCCACTGTTCTTGCAAAACCATTGGGTAGCTGTTTCGGGTTCATTTCTGGCCGCCGGCTTGCGCTCTTATTTGCTCGATCAGGTCCACGATAGCCGACTCGCCCTTTTCGAAAGCGACATGAATTTCATCGCGGGAAGGTATTTTGATCGGGCTGCCTGGCCGATCGGCTTGGCTAATCCAGCTCGGCTCCGCTGTTGCAATTCCGGAAAACCAGCCTTTCGTGCGCTTGCAAAACCCCACCAAAGCCAGCATTAGCGGTACTTCGATCAATACACCGACGACGGTCGCCAGGGCCGCGCCCGAAGACAAGCCGAACAGCATCACGGCCGTCGCGATCGCGACTTCGAAATGATTGGACGCGCCGATCATCGCCGAAGGTGCGGCATTTTCGTAGCTAAAGCCCCAGAGTTTGGCGGCCACATAGGTAATCGTAAAAATTAGTATGGTCTGTATCGCCAGGGGAATCGCAATCCACAGAATCGTCAAAGGATTGGCGGTAATCACCTCGCCCTTGAATGAAAACAACAGCACCAAGGTCAGCAGCAACGCGATAATCGTAATCGGCGTCAGCAGATGCAGGAATTTCTGTTCGAACCAGACCAGACCCTTATGAGGTGATGATCCATTTGCGGGAATAGAAGCCTGCGAGCAACGGCAAGGCGACATAGATGCTGATCGACAACAACAAGGCTTCCCAGGGCACCGGCAACTTGCCAACGCCGAGCAGAAATCCGCCGATCAAGCCATACAAAAACAGCATGGCCAGCGAATTGATCGCGACCATGACCAGGGTATGTCCGGCATTGCCCCCGGCCAGATAACCCCAGACCAGCACCATGGCGGTACAAGGGGCTACGCCCAACAGGATACAACCCGCCAGATAGCTGCGCCATAACGGCACCTCGAGCATTTTGACGCCTTCGTGCAGGACTACCGTGCCGGAACCATAGCCGCTGCCGACCGGCAGATCCAGACCGAACGGCATTTTGACCAGATCGACCGCATCGGCTCCGATCAATTGTTGAAACAGCACGCCCAAGAAAAGATAGGCAATCGCATACATGGTAAAGGGCTTGATGGCCCAGTTGACGATTAGCGTCAGCGTCACAGGTTTTATGCTTTTACCGGCTTTGACGACCTCGGCGAAATCGATCTTGACCATGATCGGGTACATCATGAAGAACAGGCAGACGGCGATCGGGATCGACACGACCGGCGCGCCATTGACATCGAGGCTCATGCCGTCCAGCGTCTTGGCGAATTGCGGCGCAAAAGCGCCCAGCAGGATGCCGGCGCCGATACATAGGGCCACCCACAGCGTCAGATAACGTTCGAAATAGCCCATATCACGTTTTGTTTCAGTCATGGCTGGGTCTCCTCGTTGGCTTAAGCCGTCAGTTGGCCAATGGCGTTGAGTTCTGCGGTCAATGCTTCGGGGGGCATCGTTTCCAGGGGTAATTCGAGCATTTTTTTGACACGCAATTCCAGCGTAGCGAAGGTCTGCTCAAATGCGGCGATTTTTTCGTCTTCGGTGCCTTCCACATGCCCCGGATCGGACGACGCCCCAATGCGCTCGCACCGCCTTGGTCAAATAAACCGGGCAGGTTTCACCATGCGCGTTGTCGCAGACGGTAATGACGATATCCATCGGCTGGTGTTCAAATTCCTCCCAGGACTGGCTTTTATAGCCTTCCGTCGGCAAACCATGGCGTTTCAAGGTGGCCAATGCGCCCGTGTTAATTCTGCCGATCGGATGACTGCCGGCCGAAAAGGCTTGGATACGGCCTTGACCCAAATGATTGAACAAGGCTTCTCCCATGACGCTGCGGCAGGAGTTGCCGGTGCAAATCACAAATACATTTAGCATATTGGCTTCCTGGTCATTTGAGGTTTTTTAAGATCGTTTTGATTTCCTCGGGCGAAGAGGTTTTGCCGGAAAGCACCACCGAGCCGTCAATCGCCAAAGCCGGCGTCGACATCACGCCCATGTCGATTATTGTGTTGATATCGGTCACTTTTTCGATCTCGTAGTCGATGCCCAGTTCTTTGGCGGCCGCTTCGGCATGCGCAGTGAGCAACACACATTTTTTACAACCCATACCTAATATTTGTAATTTTTTCATCTTAAACTCCCATCATTGAGCCATAAATCATGCCGGTGATCGTGGCCATGATGACCACCAGCAGTACATAAACAAAGGTTTTGGTATTGCCCAAGATTGTCCTGAGCACCAACATACTGGGTAAGGACAGAGCGGGACCAGCCAGCAGCAACGCCAAAGCGGGACCCTGACCCATGCCGCTTCCGAGCAAACCCTGCAAAATAGGGACTTCGGTCAGCGTGGCAAAATACATGAAGGCACCGGAGACCGATGCGAAAAAATTCGCCGAGAAAGAATTTCCGCCCACCATTTGCGTAATCCACTCTGACGGAATCAAGGCTTCGTGACCGGGACGGCCCAGCAGGAAGCCTGCAATTAAAACGCCGATCAACAATAGGGGCAGAATCAGTTTGGCGAACTCCCAACTCGCTGCGAACCAGTCACCCGCTTCGTCCTGCGCCGAAGAAGTCAGCACAGTAAAACCGATGACTGCAGCGGCAAACGCAGCCAGCGGTTGCTCAGGAAAGCTAAAAGCCAATAAAGCCACGATGACAGCGACCAGCGCAACCCAAGCGGCTTTTAAATTGAACCAGAGCACCAGCAGTGCCGCGAAAATGAGCCCGAAGAAACCGGTCAGCCACCATTTGCCGGCATAAAGGTTGTACCAGATTCCGCTGGTTTCGAGCGGTTTGCCCCAGTTGACGAACACCAGAATCGCGACCATCACGAAGAAAAACAGGCTATTTTGCCAGAGAGGACGGTTCACTTTTTCCTCGGGCATAATAAATTGAGCCGCAGCAACCGCTTTAGCCTGTTCTTCCTTGCGAAAAATCAGGCTCATCAACAAACCGATGACGATGCTGAACAACACGGCGCCGATCGCCCGGGCGATACCCAGTTCCGCGCCCAGCACTTTGGCAGTCAGCACAATGGCCAGCACGTTAATCGCAGGTCCCGAGTAAAGAAAAGCAATCGCCGGTCCAAGACCTGCGCCGCGTTTGTAGATACCGGCAAATAGCGGCAATACAGTGCATGAGCATACCGCCAATATGGTTCCGGAGACCGATGCCACGCCATAAGCCAATAACTTGTTGGCAGTGGCCCCCAGGTACTTCATCACCGCGGCTTGACTGATAAACACCGAAATGGCTCCGGCAATGATGAACGCCGGTATCAGACACAGCAGCACATGTTCCTGGGCATACCAGCGCACCAGGTAGAGGGCTTCCCAGAACGAATCGATCAAGCGGCGGGAACCCTGCAAATATTCCACCGGCAGATAAAAGCAGACGATAAAAGCCGCCGTGATCAGAGAGAGCGATTTCCATTCGGTTTTCCAGAATGTGTTCATGTGTTTACCCTCCGGTAGTATGAAGCATTTACAGTGTGGTCTTTATCCGCAGCACGATGACGTTATATTTTCGGACCGATCGCAGGCAAACGGATTTTCGCCATCCGAGGGCGCATTTCGGTCGTTGAAGGTCGGAATATCGGCAAGCGAATGAAAGCATTCCCAGGCTATGCCCTGAGGATCGGTGATCCAGTATTTGTCGGAACGGGCATAACAGCAGGCGGCGCCTTCCTGCGCTTCGATCGGACTTTGCGTGGCATCGAGTTGCTGTTTGATGGCCTGTAATTCCTGTTCATTCTCTGCCTGAATGCCGAGATGATCGAGCCCAAGATGGGTGCTGCGATTGGAAATAGCAAAATTCACGCGCGGATCATCGAGCATCCATTTGGCATAATCGTCATGCTGGACGGTCGGCCCGCAGCCGAACAGCGTGCTGTAAAAATGAATGTTTTGTTGGAGGTTTTCTACTGCCATGTGGATATGAAGTCTTTTCATGTGAATATTTATAAATGTATATGCGGATAAGCAAATATATAAAGCGTAAAAAAATTAGCAGCACATTGCCATTTCAGGTCTGTTTTCCATACTCTGCAAGCGCTCAGCATCCTTATGAAAAAGACTGTCATCGGCAACCGCCGCCAACGTATTGTTCAGAATCGGAAACGCCCAGTCAGGCAATTTTGGATTGATCTGGTAATACACCCATTGGCCTTCGCGGTTGTCGAGCAACAAACCGCATTGACGCAGGGAGGCCAAATGCCTGGATATTTTAGGTTGAGACAAATCCAGTGCTGCCGTTAATTCGCAAACGCAGAGCTTGCCTTCTTTCTGCAACAAAGCAACGCAGCGCAGACGTGTTTCATCGGACAAGCATTTAAAAAATTGAGCGGGTGTGAGCATTGCCAATACAGATAATTAGAAACATATGGCTTATCATATATGACAAGGCCAAGCGCTTTCAAGATTTAATTGATTTGGGAAGTCCGCTGCGCTGCATCGATCAACCTGATCCATTCGTTTTGCTTTAAAGTAAAGACAGGGTAAGTTAGCGGCTTTTGCCTAACAGCGACCCCAAAACGCCGCGCACAATCTGCCGGCCGATCGTGCTGCCGATACTGCGGGCCGCACTTTTCAACAAGGCTTCGCCGACGCTTTGTCCGCTGCTGACACGGCTGGTGGATCGCGGCGAAGGCTGCACCAGCGGTTGCTGCTCGGCCCTCTGTTTGAGTAATTCGTAAGCCGATTCCCGGTCAACTTGAAGCTCATAGCGCCCGTTGAAAGGCGACCTGCGCATCATCTCTTCGCGCTGCTCTGCGGTCACAGGGCCAATTTGTGACTCGGGCGGGCGAATCAAAATACGCTCTACCGGCTCCGGACTGCCGTCTTTATTGAGTACAGAAACCAAGGCTTCGCCGGTTTTCAAATGCTGAATAGCCGCTTCCGTATCAATAGTGGGATTGCGACGAAAAGTGGCCGCCACACTCTTGACGACTTGCTGGTCTTTCGGCGTAAAAGCGCGCAATGCATGCTGAATCTTAAGTCCCAGTTGGCCGAGGATGGATTCGGGAATATCCAGCGGACTTTGGCTGATGAAATACACGCCCACGCCCTTGGAGCGAATCAGCCTGACAATTTGTTCGATTTTATCAACCAGCGCTTTGGGGGCTTGATCAAACAATAAATGCGCTTCATCAAAGAACAACACCAGCCTGGGACGATCGGCATCACCGACCTCGGGCAAGGTTTCGTATAATTCCGCCAGCAGCCACAGTAAAAAAGTGGCGTAAAGGCGCGGCGACTTTGTAGTCAGCTCGGTGGCATCCAGAATGCTGATAACGCCGTTGCCTGAAAAATCGGTTTTACAAAAGTCTTGCAGTTGAATCGCCGGTTCACCAAAAAAATTGTCTGCGCCTTGCTCCTCCAGTACCAGCAATTGCCGCTGAATGGCCCCCAGACTGGCCGTTGAAATATTGCCATATTCGGCTTGCAGCGCTTTGGCTTCGGCGCCCATCCAGGTGAGCATGGCGCGTAAATCCTTTAAATCCAGTAACAGCAGGCCTTGATCATCAGCGATTTTAAAACAGCTGTACAGTACTCCGGTCTGGGTGTCGTTCAGTTCCAGCAGATTACTGAGCAGCAGCGGCCCCATATCGGAAATCGTGGTGCGAACAGGATGACCGGTTTTGGCAAAAATATCCCAAAATACCGCAGGATTGCCCCGGTGCTGAAAGCCTTCAATACCAATTAACTGAATGCGCTCGGTAATCTTCTCATGCGGCTGGCCTGCAACGGTAATGCCGGATAGATCGCCTTTGATATCGGCCAGAAACACCGGCACACCCAGCCGTGAATACCCTTCAGCGAGAATTTGCAGGGTGATGGTTTTGCCGGTGCCGGTCGCGCCCGCAATCATGCCGTGCCGGTTGCCCATTGCAGCGTCCATGACCACTTTCATGCCATTGTTGCCGCCAATTATAATTTTTTGCACTGTTAGCCTCTGCTTCATCGGTGATAATGCTGAATGCTAGCACAGCGTTCTCTTGCAAGAAAGCCGGGCATCCTCTATAAATAAATCTGTAATGAAAAGGCTTTACGAGTTGGAGTCAGCGGACTCCAGGCCATGCAAAATATTGTTGTATTTTACCGGCCAGCGTAAATAATAATGTCTATTTCGCAGACCATCTAACCCCCGCACCGAGGTAACCGTCATGGCAACCGTAGCAGATCCGATCATCGGCAGTTGGTACAAAGACCTGGAGAACGACCTGATGTTTAAAGTTGTCGCCATAGAAGAAAGCGACGATTCCATCGAAGTCCAATATTATAATGGCGATATTGGTGAGTATGACCGCGACAGCTGGTATAACTCCACTATTGACTATATCGAAGATCCAGAGGACTGGAGCGCCCCGTTTGATGACATTGAAACGGACGATCTGGGTTATACAGACACGGATAATCACAGCCCCAATCCTGGCGACATGGACATCGAAGACTATTTTGATTAATTAGGAAACACCCCATGAAAATGAGTCCCCAGGAATTCCTGGACTGGCCATCAAAAAGTATTACCTTGCTAGCCATGTCCGGAGCGGGCAAAACCACGCTGGCCAATAAATTGCCGAAAGCCAAATGGTTTCACTATTCCGGTGATTACCGGATAGGCACCAAATATCTGGAAGAACCCATTCAGGACAATATCAAGCGCCATGCCATGAGCGTACCATTTTTGCGCGAGTTACTGCTTTCAGACTCGATTTATATCAGCAACAAAATAACTTTCGACAACCTGACGGCGGTTTCCAGCTTTCTAGGAAAACTTGGCAATCCGGCATTGGGGGGACTGTCTTTGCAGGAATTCAAGCGCCGGCAAAAACTGCATCATCAGGCCGAGGTCGCCGCCATGAAGGATGTGCCTGAATTTATTCATAAAGCCGAAGACATTTACGGCTATAAACACTTTATCAATGACGCCGGTGGCAGTGTGTGTGAGCTGGACAGTCCCGAAGTTTTGGAAACATTGTCCAAACATACGCTGATTGTGTACATCAAAATTCCCCCCGCACTGGAACAAACCATCATTGAGCGCGCCAAATCCGATCCCAAACCGCTTTATTACCGTGAAGCCTTTCTCGACGAAAAGCTGGCCCAGTATATGGGCCTGAAACACTACAATTCCACCGATGAGATTACGCCGGATGAGTTTGTCTCCTGGATTTTCCCTGAATTATTCAAATCCCGCTTGCCCCGTTATGAAGCCATTGCCAGCCAGTACGGTTATACCGTCGATGCCAATGACATCGCCGAAGTTAAAGGCGAAGATGACTTTATCCGGCTTGTTGCCGATGCCATTGCCCAACAGCAAGCTTAGAGAACCAGCCGCTCATGCCTTTAGTCGCCCACACTGACTTACCGACCTTTCAACGCCTACGAGAAGAAGGCGAGGAAATCCTGGCTCCGGATCGTGCCAGTCAGCAGGATATCCGGGAAATGCATATTGGTTTGCTCAATATCATGCCCGACGCCGCGCTGGAAGCCACCGAAAGGCAATTCTTCCGGCTGGTCGGCGCCTGCAATCAGATCGCACAATTTCATGTGCATCCTTTTACTATTGAGGGCCTGAAAAGAAGCCCGGAAGCGCTGGCGCATATCGACAAATATTACGAGCCGTTTGAAAAAATCAAACAGGACGGCCTGGATGCGCTGATTATCAGCGGCGCCAATGTGACGCATCCCAGATTACCCGAAGAAGATTTCTGGCAACCCTTGACCGAGGTCTTTTCATGGGCCAAGGAGAATGTGACCTCCGTGTTGTGTTCGTGCCTGGCGACCCATGCCCTTATTCAATACTGCTATGGCATAGAACGCACGCGCTTACCGGCAAAGCGCTGGGGGGTGTTTTCACACAAAGTCACCGACCGCACGCATCCCTTAGTTGCTGAAATCAATACACGTTTTGATGTGCCGCATTCGCGCTTTAATGAAATATTCCAGAGCGATATGGAACGGCATGGACTCAAAATTCTGGCCATCAGCAAAGAAGCCGGAGTGCATCTGGCCGTCAGTCCGGACGGTTTTCGCATTGTCTTCTTTCAGGGACACCCGGAATATGACGACATCAGCCTGTTAAAAGAATACAAGCGCGAAGTCATGCGTTTTTATCATGCTGATATTGATGACTATCCGCCGTTTCCGGAAAATTATTTTAATGCCACCGTCCAGCAGGTACTAGCCGATTACCGGCAGCAGGTATGCTCCGCCAGACAAGCCGGACAGCCACTGGCCGAATTCCCGGAGCAGCTGATTCTGGAGCATATCGATAACACCTGGCGCGATACGGCAAAAGCAGTATTCAATAACTGGTTAGGGAAAATCTATCAACTGACTAATCAGGACCGTCGCCTGCCTTTTATGGACGGCATCGACCCTGACAACCCTTTGGGTCTGTAGGTGCACGAACAATTTCTACAGCAAGCCATAGATCTGGCTGTCGAAAATGTCCGATCAGGCGAGGGCGGCCCTTATGGGGCAGTCATTGTAAAATCCGGTCTGCTTATTGCAGCCAGCGCCAATCGTGTCACCCGCGAACTGGATCCTACGGCTCATGCGGAAATTTCGGCGATACGGAAGGCCTGTCAAAAACTCAATGATTTTCAGTTGCAGGGTTGTATTCTGTACGCCAGTTGCGAACCCTGCCCGATGTGTTTAGGCGCGATATACTGGGCGAGATTGGAAAAAGTTTATTTTGCCTGTACCCGGAATGATGCTGCTGCTGCCGGGTTTGATGACAGTGTTATTTACGATGAAATGGCTGCAGCGCCTTCAAAGCGCCGTATCGCGATGCTGCATGTAAATCTGCCAAATGCCGGCTTGCCTTTTGCGGTTTGGGCCGAGAGCGAGAACAAGCTGCCTTATTAATTGAAGCCAATTTAACAGACAACAAAAAAGGCGGCCAAAGGCCACCCTAATTTGTTCCGGCAAGTTTATTGCCCGGTTTCTTCAGCGCTATCAGCTTTCTCAATACTGTTTTCTTTTTCAGCACTGTCGGTTTTTTCAGCTACCTTAACCAGCCAGCCATCCTGTTCATCGCAACCGAGAACCGACTTGGCACTGGCGTCAATTCTGACAAAATGACCATTCAAAGCGGCGGGCAATTTTGCTTTGACCCGATGGAAACTACTATTACTTTCGACGGTAAAAGCGAGCTTTTGTTTTTTTGCCATCAACGTGATGGACGAAGGGTCTGCCCATGATGACACCACAAAGGAAAGTTCTGATTCAGGTGGCACCTCTTGCTTCTCGGGCGCCTTGTACTCGGCAAGATTGAAATTGTTGAACTTGGGTTTTTTGCAAACTTCCTTGGTATCTTCAGAGCTGTACGCAAATACCGGGCTGTTAAAGAGTACAGTTGCTATCATCAGCGCGGTTTTGCATGTTGTTATAATTTTCATAATGATCCCCCTAAACTTGTAATGGTTACTTCATAGAACCGGAGTCACTTTAATGAGTTTTTTAATGAAATTCAACTTGACCGGCTATTTATTTAAGCCGTTCCGGTATTAACTGGTATATAAGTTTTCCCATTTTGGCTGCCCCCTGGTCTTGCGGGTTCAAAACCCGACCTAGCCCCACTATTTCCTCAAGCGTTTGCCGGTCCCCGGCAAAATTGACCTGGTAATCGTTGAATCCGCCTTCGGCACTCAGCCAAAACACCGATTTAACCATGGCCAGCGAACTCAGGTAATGGCTCACCCTTTTCATATCATCCGCGCCGTTGACACCTGAAATGGATAGCGTTACCGCACCTGTTTGAGGCGAGCCGGCTTTAACGGCATAACGTTTCGATAGTTTGCCATAAGCGCCCTGAACACCCGTTGCAAGCGCATCAGTCAAGCTGCCGCACGATTGCGTCCATTGCTCGATGCCTTGATTGAAATAAAAAGCCCAATCGCCTTCCCAGCAATTCTGCCGTTTCACCACTCGACCTGCCAGGATGGAGACCACATCATAACGCTCGGAAACCGACAGCAAGCGCTGCGGGTAAGCGCTTAATACGTCGTTTACGGAAATTAAGCGCTGCTCGTCCATGTCCAGCAGCGGAAACAATAACGGTAGCCCGCTCTGTTTGGCGACAAAACTCAGCGCATTAGCCAGCTCTGGCATCATTTCAGCCTTAAAAAAAGAGCGCCGGCCGTTGTCTTCAACCACCAGCCACAGCAAGGTTTCCGGTCCGGTTTTCGCCCCACATTTTAATGCCGCTGGATTTAAAAGCCGCTAAAAGCGAGCGCTCATCAAACAATACCCGCATTACTCGAGCGCTAGTATCGGCAGTCAGACTGCTCTCCTGCAGGGCGTACTGATACTCTCTGACATAGTGCGGCGCATGTGCCAATACCGTGTCCACCGCTGTCTGTTGCGCGCTATTTTCAAGTGCCAACACCCGCTTCAATACCGCAGTCAAAGCGGCCTTAATCGCAACATTTCTATGTTCCAGAGACTGGCTTTGGGCAATGACTTCAGTTTCATATAAACCAGTGAGCACAGCCGCATCAGTCTGCTGATTGCAAAACAAGATAGCAAATATCAAAGCTCTAAAAAGCACGTTCATATCCTTCACACAAAACCGATGATGTCTTGTACAATATCGGCCATTTATGAATAACTTTATAGAGAACTTCACCTTGACTGCACAAAATCAAGAAAGCCTGAATTATAAAAGCGCCGGTGTAGATATTGACGCTGGTAATGAATTAGTGGAGCGCATCAAGCCCATTGCTGCGAAAACACGCACGGCTGGCGTTCTGGCAGGGCTGGGCGGATTTGGCTCAATGTTTGAACTGCCGCTGGACCGCTATCAGAACCCGATTCTGGTTTCCGGTACCGATGGGGTTGGCACCAAGTTGAAGCTGGCAATCGATTTGGGCATACACCACACCGTTGGCATTGATCTGGTCGCCATGTGTGTCAACGACATTATCGTCCAGGGCGCCGAACCGCTGTTTTTTCTTGATTATTTTGCCACCGGTAAACTCGATGTCGATACCGCTGCATCAGTTATCGAAGGTATCGGCAACGGCTGTGAACAAGCCGGTGCAGCCCTGGTCGGCGGCGAAACCGCAGAAATGCCCGGCATGTATGCTGACGGCGAATATGATCTGGCCGGATTTTGCGTCGGCATTGTCGAAAAAAGCAAAGTGCTGGATGGCAGCAAGGTAAAAGCCGGCGACAAACTGATCGGCATAGCATCCTCCGGTCCGCATTCCAATGGCTATTCATTAATTAGAAAAATTATCGCCCACAGTCACTCGGCACTGACGGATGATTTTCATGGCCAAACCCTGGGAGCGGCGCTGCTGGAACCCACCCGGATTTATGTGAAGTCACTTCTAACGCTGCTGGACAAAGTCCCCGTGCATGCGCTGGCGCACATCACCGGCGGCGGTCTTACCGAAAACCTGCCGCGTGTATTGCCTGCGGGCATTCATGCGCATATCAAATTGTCTTCCTGGCAATTCCCGGACATCTTCCAGTGGCTGCAAAAACAGGGCAACGTCTCGCAAGCGGACATGCTGACCACCTTCAATTGCGGCATCGGCATGATCGTGTGCGTGGCTGCGGAAGATGAACAGGCCGCTCTTGCAGAGCTGTCGCAATCAGGAGAAACCGTTTTCTCCATCGGCGAACTGGTTGCCGCCGAAGGCAAGCCGCGCGTTCAGTATTGGTAATCAGCAGGCGCCCATTACGGCGATAATTTTGGAAGCTGGCAACTATTCGACGTGCTTTTGTGGAAAGCTTTTTACGTCGTTTGCCACAAAATGAGCCTTAGGGCGTGTTCAGCTTTCAGATACAACAAAAGCCGTGTGAGCTGTCGATTTAATTCCCGGTATGGCATTTTGAAGTTAAGCTTTTGTTTCAATTGGTCGGGGCGAGAGGATTTGAACCTCCGACCCCTTGCACCCCATGCAAGTGCGCTACCAAGCTGCGCTACGCCCCGACATATTGAAAAAAGATTTTGTATTTGAACGAATTATGAGCACAATTCGTGAAAATGCTGGAGCAAATTGTACAACATTTGCCCCAGAAAAGATAAGGGTCTATTTGAGTAATTCTAAAATATCTTCAAGTTCACCCAGCATCTGGTGAATCAATTGTTTGGTGCGGGTGGTGTCTTCTCTTGCGCCATCACTGTCCAAATGGGCTCTGGCGCCACCTATTGTATAACCTTGTTCATACAACAACGACCTTATTTGTCGAATCATCAAGACATCCTGTCGCTGATAATAACGGCGATTGCCTCGCCTTTTTACCGGGCTGAGTTCGGTAAATTCTTGCTCCCAATAACGCAGCACATGCGGCTTTACACCACAGAGTTCACTCACTTCACCTATGGTGAAATAGCGTTTTGCCGGTATGGCCGGCAGTTCATTATTATTACTCGGCTCCAGCATATGCTTCTACTCGGGCTTTAAGTTTCTGACCTGATCTGAATGTTACCACACGCCGAGCTGTTATAGGTATTTCTTCGCCTGTTTTTGGGTTTCTGCCGGGACGACTGCTTTTGTCGCGGAGTTCAAATTTACCAAAACCTGAAATTTTTACCTGCTCGCCATGTTCCAAAGATCCCTTAATTTCCTCAAAAAATAACTCGACCATTTCTTTCGCTTCGCGCTTGTTTAAGCCGAGCTCATCGAACAATCTTTCAGCAAAATCTGCTTTTGTTAATGCCATTAAATCAATCCCTCAACTTTGCATTTAGTTTATTCATTAATGCTTCTAAAACGCGGTTAAATATAGCATCTATTTCAGAATCTTTTAGCGTTTGTGCATAATCCTGCAAGATCAAGCTTAAAGCCACGCTTTTGCAGCCTTCTTCAACGCCTTTTCCACGATAGATGTCAAAGATGGCGACATCTTGCAAGCTTTGTTCGCCGCATTGTTTGATGCAGCTGATTATCTGATCAGCTGTTACAGCGTCCTTAACAATCAGGGCTATATCACGTCGAACCGATGGATATTTGGATAGGGGCTTAAATACCGGAATCTGCTTGTCCAGTAATAAATCCTGATCCAGTTCAAACAGAAAAACCTGACTATCAAAACCGAGCTGTTTTTCCAGGTTTGGATGGAGCATGCCCAGCCAGCCTATATGCTCATTTTGAGCCGTTAATATTTCAGCGGTTTGTCCAGGATGCAATGCGACTTGCTTGCCGGCAGCAAATTGGACAGGCGCGCCGGTCAATGCAAACATAGCCTCCACATCTGCTTTGATGTCAAAAAAATCAACTTTCCGGGCTGGCTCGGCCCATTGTTCAGCATATGCGCTACCCGACACCAGGCCGGACAGCATCTTTTGCTGATGCATGGCTCCGCCTTTATTAACAAAGCGCAATCCGGTTTCAAAAAAGCGCACTCTGTTGTGCTGGCGGTTGGTATTGTATAGCGCGGCTTTCAACAATCCGCACCATAAAGTCGTGCGCATTACTGACAATTCCGACGAAATCGGGTTTTGTAAACTGATGGCAGCATCGTCGGGTGCGATCGCTTTTTGAATGTCGGCATCCACAAAACTATAGGTAATGGCTTCCTGATAGCCCCTGTCTACCAACAGATCTTTAATTCTGTCGATTTCCAGGACGGCTTCGGTTGCTTGGCCCAATTCCGAACGCATCAGTAAACTATTGTTCGGTATATTGTTATAGCCATAGATGCGGGCTATTTCTTCAATCAAATCTGCTTCAATGGCGATATCAAAACGAAAGCCCGGCGGTGTAATCAGCCAGCCTTCGGCTTCAGTTTTTACAGACAAGCCCAAACGTTGAAAAATCGACAGAATTTCTGCATCTGCCAGAACAATGCCCAGCATTTTTTCTATGCGCTGCTTCCTGAGCAACACGGCAGGACGCTGAGGCAGTGCTGCTTCCGATTTTACTTCGCAAACTGGGCCAACACTGCCGCCGGCAATGGCAACAAGCAGCTGGGTAGCACGCTCTATTGCGCGCGCTTGCAATGTATGGTCAACACCCCGCTCAAAGCGGTGCGAAGAATCGGTATGCAATCCAAATCGGCGAGCTTTGCCGGCAATGCTTTGCGGGGTAAAAAACGCACATTCCAGAAAAATATTGCGCGTCAAGTCACTAACCGCAGTTTCATTGCCACCCATGACACCGGCAAGTGCCAGAGCCTTCTTGTCATCGGCAATAACCAGCGCTTCCGGATCCAGTTTAATGGTTTGGCCGTTTAACAAGGTCAGTGACTCATCGGATTTAGCCAGGCGCACATGGATGCTGCCGTCTAATTTATCGGCATCAAACGCATGTAAGGGTTGGCCCAGTTCGATCAACACATAATTGGTGACATCGACCAGAGGCCCCAGGCTTCTCAAACCGGAACGCCGCAAACGCTCCTGCATCCAAAGCGGCGTTTCCGCCTTGGGGTTTACGTTCTTAATCAAGCGTCCCAGATAACGAGGGCAGGCCTCCGTGGCTGTTACGTGGACCTTAACCGTATCCTGATGGCTGACTACCGCTTTCTCAACTGGCGTAGCCGTCCAATCCATCCGGTTTAAAACCGCCACTTCACGCGCTATGCCTTCAACGCTCAGGCAATCAGCCCGATTAGGGGTCAGATCCACCTCGATGATGGCATCATTGAGCGACAAATACTCGCGTATATCGGCACCGACAGGGGCATCGGCCGCCAATTCCATTAACCCGTTGGCATCGGCCGCAAGACCCAGTTCCTTTTCAGAACATAACATGCCATAAGACTCGACGCCGCGCAGTTTTGATTTTTTTATCTTAAAATCGCCGGGCAGAACAGCACCGATTAGCGCCGCGGGAATTTTCAAGCCAATGCGCACATTACTGGCCCCGCAGACTATCTGTAAAGGCTCTGCTGCCCCGGCATTCACCTGGCACACTCGTAAACGATCGGCATCCGGGTGCTGTTCCATCGTTAACACCTCGCCAACTACGACGCCACTGAATTGGGCCGCTGCCGGTTGCACTGAATCGACTTCAAGACCGGCCATGGTCAGCTGTGCGACAAGCTCCGCGGTGCTTATGGCCGGATCGACATAGCTTCTTAACCAGGCTTCACTAATTTGCATGACTCAAAGTTTATCTCTAGGGATGGAGTGTATGCCGCAGGTCTGCCGGGAGCAGGCGCGGCACCTGTTTAATTAAACTGTTCTAAAAATTTCAGATCATTTTCAAAAAACAATCTCAAATCGTTGATCCCGTAACGCAACATTGCCAGCCTCTCCACGCCCATACCAAATGCAAAACCGCTGTAATCCTCGCTATTGATATTGGCCGCTTTAAAAACTTCAGGATGAATCATGCCGCAGCCCATGACTTCAAGCCAGCCGGTTTGGCTGCACACACGGCAGCCTTCGCCGCTGCACATCACGCATTCAATATCGACCTCCGCCGAAGGCTCGGTAAAGGGAAAATAAGAAGGTCTAAAACGCACTTGTATGTCTTTTTCGAAAAATGCGCGCAGGAATTGGTAAACAACACCTTTCAAGTCGGCAAAGCTGACATCGGTATCGACCAGAAAGCCTTCCACCTGATGGAACATGGGGGTATGCGTGATATCCGAATCGCAGCGGTACACGCGTCCAGGAGCAATAACCTTCAACGGCGGCTGTTCAGATTCCATGACTCTGATTTGCACGGGTGAAGTGTGGGTTCTCAGTACGGTATGGGCATCAAAATAAAAAGTATCATGCATCGCCCGTGCAGGGTGATGCTCAGGTATATTAAGCGCGCCGAAGTTATGATAATCATCTTCGATTTCGGGACCTTCAACCACTTTAAAGCCGACGCTGGCAAAAATCTTGGTGATTCTTCTCAACGTAGTCGTCACCGGATGCAGGCCTGCAACCGATTGTCCTCTGCCCGGCAAAGTTACGTCAACACGCTCGCCCGCCAATCTTGCTTCCAAAGCCGATAGCTCAAGAGCAGCTTTTTGAGCGTCTAGTTGTTCCTGGAATTGATCCTTGGCCTGGTTAATGACTTGTCCAACGGCACGGCGCTGTTCGGGATCAAGTGCGCCGAGCTCTTTCATCTGCAAGGTAAATACACCTTTTTTACCGAGATATTGAACACGAACCAGATCGAGTTGGTTAAGATCTTGTGCCTCGCGAAGCTGTTGTAATGCCTGTGCGAGAATTTCTTCTAGGGTAGCCGACACTGCTCAGCTCGCTTGTTAAGAGGTAGGAAAAGATCCAGAAAGGATTCTTAATGAGGAAAAGGTTAAACCTTTACCCCGCCCCTCCCGCAAACGGAGAGGGGGGAATAATCGGATTTCAACTAAATGAAACCGCGTCCTTCCTAAGGTTGGCTTTGATTAGCTTTAGCAATTTTTGCTATTTCCGCAAAGGCGTCCAGATCGCGCACAGCGAGATCGGCTAGCACCTTACGGTCTATTGCCACATTCGCTTTGGTTAAACCGTTAATAAAGCGACTGTAGGACATGCCGCATAATCTGGCGGCCGCGTTAATACGGACAATCCATAAGGCGCGGAACTGACGTTTTTTCTGCTTGCGGTCGCGGTAGGCATACTGACCGGCTTTTATAACGGCCTGTTTGGCAACGCGATAAACGCGACTACGGGCACCGTAATAGCCTTTGGCTTGCTTTAAAATTTTCTTGTGTCGTGCTCTGGCTGTTACGCCACGTTTTACTCTAGGCATTGCTGTTCTCCCTAACCACTATAAGGCATCATGCGTGCAACCATGCGCACGTCGGATGGATGAACAGACGCAGGTGAACGTAACTGTCTTTTTCTTTTGGTGGATTTCTTGGTCAAAATATGGCGTTTGTGTGATTGGCCACATTTGAAACCGCCGTTGCCAGTGCGTCTAAAACGCTTGGCAGCACCACGGTTAGTTTTTATTTTTGGCATTTGTTTGCTCCAATTAATTTAAATGTAAATCCCTGAGTTGTAACCCAGCAAGGCAAAATGCAAGGCCCTGAAGAATTACCGGCATCCTAAAGATACCCTTAACAGCCCATCCGGAGCTGCCGGTTGTACAAACACACAACATTGTGTTTCTACGGACTGCTTCCTGCACCGGGGCGGGGAGATGAAGAAAAAAAATAAGCTTATTTTTTCTTCTTCGGCGCCATCACCATCACCATTTGACGGCCTTCCATCTTTGGAAACTGTTCTACGGTCGCTATGTCTTCCAAATCCTGTTCGATGCGCTTGAGCAGATCGACACCTATTTCCCGATGCGCCATTTCCCGGCCCCGGTAGCGTAGGGTAATTTTGGTTTTATCGCCATCGTTGAGGAATTTGATTAGGCTTTTCAGTTTAACCTGATAATCGCCCTCGTCAGTGCCCGGTCTGAATTTGATTTCTTTGACCTGAATCTGTTTTTGTTTTTTCTTGGCAATGGCCAGTTTTTTGTTTTGCTCAAACTGGTATTTGCCATAGTTCATTATCTTGCAAACCGGAGGATCCGCGTTTGGCGATATTTCCACTAAATCCAAGTCTGCCGCATAAGCCAATTGTTTCGCTTCGTCCAGCGAGATAATGCCTAATGCTTCGCCATCTGCACCCGTTACCCTTACTCGTCTTGCCGTAATGGCATCGTTCAGGCGGGTTTCATCTTTTTTAGCAGCGATATCCTAATCCTCCAAGTTCATTATTATTTTCTGTCTGCAATCTCTTGTTTTAACCGTTCGGTAAAGGTACCGATTGACAGACTGCCCAAATCTTCACCTTTCTGCGTGCGCACGGTGATTGTCTGATCTTCTAATTCTTTGTCGCCGACAATAACCAGATAGGGCACACGCTGCATCGAATGCTCGCGGATTTTAAACCCGATCTTTTCATTTCTCAAGTCTAATTTTACTCGGACGCCTTGTTTTTCAAGGACTCGCATGATTTGAGAGGCATAGTCGGCATGGCGGTCAGCGATATTCAGCACCATAACCTGCACGGGAGACAGCCACAACGGGAAAGTGCCAGCATGCTGCTCGATCAATATGCCGATAAAGCGTTCTAACGAACCGAGTATTGCCCGGTGCAACATTACCGGCACTTGCTTGGAGCCATCTTCGGCTATGTAGCTAGCATTCAAGCGGCCCGGCATGGAAAAATCCACCTGTATCGTGCCGCATTGCCAGACCCGGCCAATGCAATCCTTTAACGAGAATTCAATTTTAGGTCCGTAAAATGCACCTTCGCCAGGCTGCAAATCCCACTTTAAAGCCTTGGTATTAAGCGCCAGTTCAAGGGCGTTTTCTGCCTTGTCCCAAACGGCATCATCACCGACACGATTTTCCGGGCGTGTTGACAATTTAATAATAATTTCTTCAAAACCGAAGTCTTTATACACCTCAAACAGCAGATCGATAAAGACCGATACTTCATCCTGGATTTGTGCTTCTGTACAGAAGATATGCGCATCATCCTGCACGAAATTGCGCACCCGCATCAAGCCATGCAAGGTGCCTGAAGGCTCGTTGCGGTGACAGGAGCCAAACTCGGCCAAGCGTATCGGCAAGTCGCGATAGCTCTTCATGCCCTGATTGTACACCTGGATATGGCATGGACAGTTCATGGGCTTGATGGCGTAGTCGCGATTTTCCGAATGCGTGGTGAAAATCATGTCGCCGAACTTGTCCCAGTGACCCGATCTCTCCCATAGGGAACGATCCACAACCTGCGGCGTTTTGACTTCGCCATAGCCATTCACACGCAGTTTCTCGCGAATGTATTGCTCAACCTGTTGATAGATAGTCCAGCCTTTTTCATGCCAGAACACCATGCCGGGCGCCTCTTCCTGAGAATGAAACAAATCCAATGTTTTCGCCAGCTTGCGGTGGTCGCGCTTTTCCGCTTCTTCCAGCCGATGCAGATAGGCTTGTAAATCTTTTTTATCGCCCCAGGCCGTGCCATAAATGCGCTGCAACATTTCATTATCAGAGTTGCCCCGCCAGTAAGCGCCGGCAATCTTCATGAGCTTGAAGGCCTTTAATTTACCCGTGCTTGGCACATGCGGGCCGCGGCACAAATCGGTAAATCCGCCTTGCTCGTATAAAGACAAGTCCTCATTTGCAGGAATCGATTCGATGATCTCGGCCTTATAGGCTTCGCCCTGATCCCTGAAGAATTTTACCGCCGCATCTCTGGATAATAGCGAACGCTTGATCGCATAATCTTCATCGGCCAGTTGCTGCATTTTCTTTTCGATAGCAGCCAAATCTTCCGGGGTAAAAGGTCTTTCGTAGGCAAAGTCGTAATAAAAGCCGTTTTCGATAACCGGTCCGATGGTGACTTGTGCCGAAGGAAATAATTGTTTGACGGCTTGAGCCAACAGATGCGCCGTTGAATGACGAATGACGTCAACGCCTTCTTCATCCTTGGCGGTAATGATTTGCAGGCTCGCATCCTGCGCAATTATCGTTCCGGCATCAACCAGCTTGCCATTAACCTTGCCCGCCAATGTTGCCTTGGCCAATCCGGAGCCAATAGATTGAGCAACATCCATCACTGTAACAGCTTGTTCATACTCGCGCTGAGAGCCATCAGGAAGGGTAATTACCGGCATTTTTCGTCAACTGTTTAGTTAGTACAATAAAAAAAGCACCGGTTAACGGTGCTTTATAATCAATCTGGTAGGCGCGATTGGACTCGAACCAACGACCCCCACCATGTCAAGGTGGTGCTCTAACCAACTGAGCTACGCGCCTGAAGTCTGTATAACTTCAGAGCTGGCAATTATACCAACAGATTTTGGTTATGCAAGCACCTAAATTGTACATTTGCAGCGGAGGGTCCCGAAACAAGGCGCGCACGCGTTACAACAGCTGCTAAAATCGAAGCCGGCGGAAGGCGCGACGCTGTAGTCAGGGCGTTTGTGGTTGTTGCCCCTTGATTTTATTGCATAGAAATGATGTGCAACTACCGGTGCCTCTATTGACTGGAGGCATGTAGCATATCTGCAGCGACTTGGCCTACAATGCACACTCCCTAACATAAATTTTCAGGACATTTTATGCAGATTCTCGGCGTGGATATCGGTGGTTCAGGCATTAAAGGTGCTATTGTTGACACGGTAACGGGCGAGTTGCTCACCGAGCGCCACCGGATTGCGACGCCACAACCCGCAACGCCAGAGGCCATTGCAGCAGTCCTTGCACAACTTGTCGGCCATTTTAATTGGAGCGGACCGGTGGGCTGTGGTTTCCCGGCGGCCATTCAACACGGAATCGCCCGAACTGCGGCTAATATCTCGCAAGCGTTTGTTGGCACGCATATCGACAAGTTGTTTTCAGAAGCCACAAAATGCCCCTGTTATAACCTGAATGATGCCGATGCGGCAGGTATGGCAGAAATGCATTTTGGCGAGGGCGCAGGTCAATCCGGCGTGGTGCTGCTCATAACCATTGGCACGGGACTGGGTACGGTGTTTTTCAGTGATGGAAAATTACTGCCCAATACTGAATTAGGTCACTTGTATTTGCCCAATGGAAAAAAAGCAGAGCATTATGCCTCGGATGCCGTTCGAAAAACGGAAGACCTGAGCTGGAAACGCTGGGGCAATCGTTTCAACACCTACCTTACCATGATGGAAGAACTGTTTTGGCCAGATCTGATCATTCTAGGCGGAGGTGCCAGTAAAAAGTTTGACAAGTATAAGGGCCAGCTGACGGTAGAAGCGCCGGTAAAACCAGCCGCCTTTTTAAACCAGGCAGGCATTGTCGGCGCGGCATTGTATGCCCAATCGAAAAGTAACCTGATTAACCGGTCGACATATAATTTAATGGCTGGCTATTCAGCCGAGTGCATTTATCAGGATTTGCAAGGCTGGGAGGTAGTTGTTCGACAAAGCAAACAGTAATGCCGAGGTTCAGCGTTTCCGGACGCTGCTGTAACAGTGAACCATTATTAGACTGAATAGTTTCTTGTAGGATAATAAAAACGTATTGAACAAGGAGCCGACATGTCCCGCAGCGTTGTAATTTTAATTGCATTATTCAGTATGATTTCGTGCTCGGCTGAATCCAAACTTGAAACAGCAGGCGTGCAGGTATTCTCTGATAAGGCTTCGCCATCAAAGCAGAAATCTGCTTCCGTTGAACCACCCGAAACAGGTGAGCCCGCAATGCATGCCGTCCAAAACAGCCGCCTGCAGGATGTTATGCATCAGATTAATGCGCTTGTGTACGATCAGCTCAGTAGTGAAATTAACTTGAGCAAGGAACGTCAAATAAAAACTAAGGAAATCGCCAGAATCGCGAACGAACTCGCCAGGAGTGAAAAATCAATAATAGAAACATTGCCCACGCTAACGCTAAAACCAGATGAACAAACTGCGTTTGTCGCATTGGCGGAAAAACTGCGAACAAGTGCGGTTCAAATGGAAGAATTAGCCAAGCAGAATCATCTGCAAGGCATTCCAGCAACATTGGAAACAATCACCAATACCTGTATATCGTGTCATGTGTTATTTAGAAAAAGCCGCAGTTTGTTAGAAAAGTGTAAAGACCCTAGATACACCTGTTAGTAGCGGATGGCTATCAGTGACATGAATAACAAGATTACGCCTACTCTCTGTCTGATTTTATTTGGTCAGCTTTTGATTCCGGATACTGTGTTCGCTGCGGATGGACATGCTGACCCACATTGGACTTATGAAGAGCAAGAAAGCTGGGCAGAACTAAAAGACCCACTCTACAAACCACCCTTTCCCTACGCGGAATGCGGAATCGGTCAAAAACAGTCACCGGTAAACATCGAACCCAATAATGTCATCAAGGTTGAAAAAATCGATGAACTTCAAGCTAACTATGCCGAAGTCCCCCTAAGTTTAACCAATAATGGCCATACCATCCGCGCAAACATAGCCAAAGGTTCATTGTATTTCGGCAACAATGAATATGATCTAGTCCAATTTCATTTCCATGCCCCCAGCGAACATCTGGTAAACGGGCTTGTTTATCCCATGGAAATTCATTTTGTGAATGGCACTGCCGATGGACGGATGGCGGTAGTTGGTGTATTGGTCAGAGCTGGCGCCTTTAATCCGGCATTCCAGAGAATTCTGGAGCAAGCGCCCAGCCAAGTGGGGCAAACAATCACTCCGGCTCTATCAATTCGTCCTGATAAATTATTGCCCGAACATACCCAGCATTTTTATACCTATGCCGGTTCTCTGACTACGCCGCCCTGTAGTGAAGGCGTACAGTGGTTCTTATTGCAAGAATTTTTAGAAGTATCGGAAGAACAGATAAAGGCATTTACCAGCAAATTTTTTCATGACAATGCCCGCTCGGAACAGCAACTGAATGGCCGCAAGCTGGATATGCATTAAATGCGGATTGCTCAGAAAGGGCGGGGTCTGTCCAGATCATCTGGTGACACGCTGGCTTCACCTTATTACCATCGGCGTTCCGGTTTGGACTACACTTTCTGGCTGTTTGAATCATTCTCGGCGTCTCGCAAAAGCTGAGATCGCTTAAGCGGTACAGATGAAACTCGGATCTACATCGCCATGGTTCGCAGCATGTTAAACGTCTGGTTTGAGGTGATGTTATATTCCATGATACAGCTATGACTTACTCCTATGGCTTACTTTGAAAACGTACAACTTTCGAATTAACGAAACAGTATTCTAAATCAATGGTTACGTCTTGCGAAAGTATACGTTTTTTCACTCAGATAGGAGTAGTTATTCTCTGAGTTAAGTCTTTCGATTTTATTTCCACCGGATTTTTCAATACCAGACATTCAAGATCAAATATTTTCGTTAATTTGAAATTTCCTGTTCAACCCGGATTTCCGAATGGCAATGGATCAAGGGAAAATTCGATACCAGCGAATAAACTGGCACAACAGTCCAAAAGGAGCCATTTAAAAAAACTAACGAGGCCCCGCCTCAGATCAACGAGTCATGGGTGGCGGTGAATTGAAGTTGGGTGGACTCCGTTGGCGCGCCGTGTATGGTAAAGTTGCCACGCCCGGTATTCGATCTCCGAGCGATCAGGCCTATAAAGCTATAAGGTTAACATCAAAAAAGCCAACGAAGTCCGCTGCCATGGTATCTCAAGAGGCAAGGATAACGTGACGGTGATCGTAATTAACTTCGTGGTTACTTGATAATTTCTGAGTATAAATCTAAAAACCGCAGTTAGTCCACGAAAAGCACGAAAGACAGACAGAATTAATATTGTATTGCGCAGCCCATTACCCTTTGGGTGGCGGGCTACAACTTGGTATCTCTTTGAAAATTCTCGTGCTTTTTGTGATTTTCGTGGGTGAACTGATTTATCTATGATCAACGACTGTGTGAAGGTTTTGAGGCAGAACTCAAGAAAATCGCGGACGGACCTGGCAAAGCGCGCACCGGCAAGCGGCTTGGCATATTCCAAGAGCGCATCGGTCGGCTCGGGCACAGGCCGGGCCGGTATCCGGCTCGCCACGCCTGGTATCTATCGCCTGCGCAGCAACCAAGCCGACTGGGCCAGCGGGCGCTTGTGGCGCACCGATGGCGTGTCCATCGGCCTGGAAGCCGTGTTCCGCAGACTCAAATCAGAACTCGGCCTGCCACCCTAAATAAATTTGCGTCGAAGGCCACCTGTTCAGCACCGGATTGGCCTGGAGTTTGTGTCCTCAGCTTGCCAAACTCTTGACGGCATCCAGCATGGCCTGCGCATGACCTTCAGGGTCTACGCCATATAAGGCCTCTTCAAGCAGGCCATCCTTATTGATGATAAAGGTCGAACGCACGACTTTCATTTTTTTGACGCCGTCCTTTTCAACTTCCTGCCATACCCCGTAACTATCACAGACTTCGCCAGAGGTATCGGCAAGTAATTCCAGATTTAAGCCGAATTTGCCGATAAATGCCCGGTGACTTTCGCAGGAATCTTTGCTGACACCAATAACGACGGTATCCAGATCAGCAAAATCCTGTGCCAGCGCGGTAAATTGATTGGCTTCTATGGTGCAGCCAGGGGTATCGTCTTTTGGATAAAAATATAAAACGACGTTCTTTTTACCGGCATAATCGGACAAGGACACCAGCTTGTTATCCTGATTCAGTGATCTAAAAAACGGTGCTGCCTCTTTTTTATTTAACATACGCTTACCTCATTGATGAATTGAAACACACGCTATAACGTTGTTTTACTAACCGCCTTCCCGGTTCGCTCAAGGCTCTGTTGGATAACGCTCCTGCACCTGTCCGTCTATTGCCAGCAGGACGACGCTTGCCAGTTGGTGAAATATTCCATGTTCTATGACGCCCGGCGTGGCATTCAGCAGAGCGTCGAGTGCCTGGCTATCGATTGTTTCAGAAAACACCATGTCAAGCACCAGGCTGCCATGGGATGTCACCACCAAACCGTCTTTGTTGGCAGTCTGGCGCAGTTCGCCGCGGCCGCCCAGGGTTTCAAGTCTGCGCTTGACCAGTTGCCAGGCAAACGGCATGACCTCGACAGGAATGGGAAAGCGCTCGCCGATACGCTCAACCAGTTTGCTCTGATCGACGAGCACCAGAAATTTGTCGCTAGCGCGCGCCAGAAGTTTCTCGCGCACCAGATCAAAGCCCCGGCCTTTTAACAGGGTAAGATCCGGCGCTACCTCATCGGCACCGTCTACATACAGATCGAGCCGGTTGATGTGTTCCAGCGCCACTACCGGTAGCCCGAGTTCTTGGGCCTTGATGGTGCTGACTACCGAACTGGCGACCGTTGTCACTTGCAAACCTTCTTCCGTAATGCGCCGAGCGAGTTCCTGGATAAAATAATTGGCGGTTGAGCCCGTGCCAAGTCCGATGCGCATGCCGTCTTTAACTTGTTTTGCCGCGTAGTGGGCGACGAGTTCTTTATCGTTCATGTAGGCTCCTTAATGCCCGAAACAGGCTGTCTTGCTCTGAGCGGATAGGGGCAAATAATAACGCTCATTGCCGTGCGATGGCCACAGCTATTTTTTACAAAAACCACAGCGAGTGATTGGCTCAGAATAGCATGCGCGCCTAAGGCGTGCCGTGCCGACTGAATTTCTTGCTAACAAGAGCGTGCTGTTGCAGGCTTGTTTTGCCAAACCCGGGTCTATGCGTTTACTATTGCATGCCAGATCATTGACCTACTGGATTCAAGGAGCCATCCCACGCTGTTCGGGGCGATTAACAGCAGCAAGCAATGGATTCGGATAGGGATGAGCATCACATTATACGGTCTATACTATTCAGGCTGGGTTTTCCGGGATGCGTGAACACATAGCAAACCCGGGAGCAGGGATGCGAATGAAACCACTCGTCCTGGCAGCAGATATCCTATTCCGTCAGGAATGACGTCACTTAACCGATATGGATAAAGCGGCCTTATCAATTTTTTCTTTATACATTTTTAGCTAAATACAATTTCATGATGAATACACAATCCACAGCGCATCCTTGGCATGGTATCCATGTAGGCGAGAATGCACCAAGCATCGTTACTGCATTTATCGAGATCGTCCCCTCCGATACGGTCAAATATGAAATCGACAAAGACTCGGGGTTTCTTAAAATTGATCGGCCGCAGAAATTCTCCAACACCGTGCCTACACTGTACGGCTTTATTCCGCAGACCTACTGTGCTGAAAGAGTGGCTGACTTTGCCAGAGTGAAATCGGGCAAGACGGTTACCAAGGGGGATGGTGACCCTCTGGATATTTGTGTGCTGAGCGAGCGCACCGTGACCCACGGCAATATTATTGTTCCGGCGATTCCTGTGGGCGGTTTTCGTTTGCTTGACAAGGGTGAGGCGGACGACAAGATTATTGCCGTGATGAAAGGCGATGAGTTTTACCGGCAATGGAATGACGTCTCCGACTGCCCGTCATCTTATATTAATCGCCTGAAACATTATTTTCTGACCTACAAAGATCTGCCTGGGGAAAAGAATTCCTGCGAAATAACCAACGTCTACGGTCGTGAGGAAGCGCACGAAGTCATCAGACGGGCAATGGAAGACTACCAATATCATTATGGATGCCGGGATATTGAGTAACGAGCTGTCTATAGACGGTTATATCCGGCTTTCGGATCTGCCGCGTTGAGAACGTAAATAATCCTATAAAACCGCAGTTAGTCCACGAAAAGCACGTAAGCAATCAGAATGTTGTGTTGTTTAGCTATTCACCGTTTGGCTGACGGTCTACAGCTCGACGCTTCTTTGAAAATGCCCGTGCTTCTTGTGATTTTCGTGGATGAAATGAGTTATCTAGGATAACCGCTGCTGACTCAGCGAGTGAACATGCGGTTTATTGAGGAAATGTCATGTCACAGATCCGGCTTAGCGCCATTTTTCCGTAAACGCCCTGATAAAAACCGCAAGTTGGGATTTTTCCAAATGATTGATGCCGGCAGCCGCTTTGCGGCCACCGCCGCTGACAAACAGTCCGCACAGTTCGTCGGCGCCGGTTTTGTTGTTTAACGGGGCTCTGACGCTGACTTGATAACCACCGGAGCTGTTTTCACTGATAACGGCATGTGCCTTGTCGGGATTGCGATTGGCCAAAGTATTGCCCCATACGCCACTTACTCGTCTGCTCCAGGGTTCGTTGGGCAATAGGTAGACCGCCACCTTTTGATTGACGAAATCAGCGGCAATTTGATCCGCTTTATGCAGGTCATCCTGATAGCCGGCCAGCAACTGATGGTAAACAAGGGCATTATCGGCAATAAAGTCCAAAGGCGACGAGTAAGGCGCCAGGCGATGATAAAGCTGATCCGGCGCAAAGTACAAATCCGCCACATCAATACCGTAGCTGTTGTAATTAAGACAAACACCCAGGTTTTCGAGTTGTTGCAGTTGCTGGCTGCTTAGCTGCAAGGCTTGCGCATGCTGCCGTGCGCTAGCTCCAAGATTATCGCCAAAAGCAGCCGTTACCGCCCATGCCGAAAAACGCTGGTGCAAATAATGATCAACCAGCAAGCTGGTGCAGGTATTGGCGCGGGTATCGATCAGGCTAGTGAAGCCGGGGTGTTCAGGTATATCGCCAGCTTGATGATGGTCGACATAAAACACATGAGCGCCCTGTTCAAGCAGCGGCATCAGATAGGGCCGGTTTTTTTGCAGCGAAATATCCAGGACAGTAAGCTCATCACCTGCCGTAGCCGTGACCCGCTTTAACAGCTCTATATCGCGCTTTACCCCAGTCACAAGCTGCGCGGCCACCGGAGTGGCCAGCCGGAGCTGAATTAGCGCGCAGAGCCCGTCGGCATCGCCGTTAAAGACATCAATGTGCATAACTACCGCTTGTTTGCGCCAACATCAGCAATGATGCCGCGCGCTCTGAGCAGATCGAGAACCTGTTCGACACAGTCCTGCAACGTATTAGTGCCGGTATCCACCTGCAGTTCCGGATTTTCCGGAGCTTCATACGTTGAAGAAATCCCTGTGAAGTGCTGAATTTCGCCTAGGCGGGCTTTTTTATAAAGGCCCTTGACGTCGCGCTGTTCGCAAATCGCCAAATCACAGCGGCAATAAATCTCTATGAAGTCACCCGGCGGGACCAGATGTCTTGCCAGATTCCTTTCCTCGCTAAACGGCGAAATAAACGCGGTCAGGGTTATAACCCCTGCTTCCAGCATCAATTTTGCCACCTCTGCCACGCGCCGGATGTTTTCATGCCTGTCGGCATCAGTGAATCCCAGGTCGCCGCACAAGCCATGCCTGACATTATCGCCATCCATGACAAAAGTATGGCAACCTGCTTGATGCAATGCTTCTTCAACGGCATGGGCCAGGGTTGATTTGCCGGCGCCGGACAAGCCGGTAAACCAGAGAATAACCGACTTGTGTTTGTTTAACTGCTCGCGGCGGCTGCGTGTTACTGTGGCATGATGCCAGGCCACATTAGTGCTTTCTTGCTTCAATTAAGGTATCTCCTTGGCTAGGTTTCGTTAAGCGGGCTGTAGACCCTGAGTTTTCAAAAGAGTAGGTGAAACGTGTTGTAAGAGTGTTGATCGGTTCCAGGGCAATTCATGAACAAATGCAGGCACGGCAGTTTGCCGACGGTAATCTCCAAATAATCCGATAAATACCTTGCAATAGCGATTGAATTATTGAAAATGCTTTTCAGGTATTTCTCTGAGGCACTTAATGGTTTTGAAATTCGACAATGATGCTTGGATTTAATGCTCCAGGCATCTGGCCAAGGCAAATCGAAAGATTAACAGTGTCATAATGACTGGATATAGCATGTAATGCTCCGGTAACGCCAGGCTGATCAGGGTGGCCGTCATTATGATCCAGGGCTGCAGTTTGCTTTTGGCGGCAAGCGCCTGCATTTGGCGAAAACTTGCCGCATCGATGGTATGGCGCCGGCTGATAAAAAATAAGGATACAAAAGCCGTCATAAAAGCGAAATAAAGCGGGTAGGCATAAAATACCGGCGAGTCGTCCTTAAAAAACAAGGTTTTCCAGTAGGCAAACCAGATCAGCAAGCTGCTGCTGGCAAAAATGTCGAAGCACATGCGCGTCGACAATTGTTTAAAAATGCTGCTGACCATACTGATGACGGCCAAAGCCGCGCCGATGTAAATAAATTCAGGCGCTATCAACAGGTTTTGCAGCGGGCTTGCCGTTTGGGCCAGGAAGCAGATGGCGAGGCTAAGGCTAATAAAAATGGGCATGGCGGGTAGCTCGCAGTTGTTAAAGGGAAAATCGGCAATGGGTAAAATCAAGCACTTGCATAAGCTTATCAGTTCTTGTTTATGCACAGATCGTTTTTTATGGCCGAAAGCAGGTGTGGGCTTGCTTAGCAGGGGCGGTTTTCTGCCTTGGTTTAATATTAACTGATTGATTTAAATATATAAAATGTTTTTGTACAAAAATACTACAATTTAACGGCAGGGCAGATAAGATCAGGGCTGGGCACGGTTATCGAGTGTTTGTGCACAGAGTTATCCACAGGAATTGTGGAAAAGCGGCTATGTGTTTGACTGGGTTGAGGTGATTGCCAAGTCAAGCCCTAAATGAAAAAAAGGGGGCTATTTAGCTGGTTAAGACTGCAGCGCCGGGCCCCTACTCGACAAGAGCATGGCGAATGCGCAGAGCTTAGACTTGGCGTTCCCAGAAGGAATTTTTATCGGTACACGGTAGAGGCTGAATGGTTTGAAAAAAGGGAGCCTAATGATCAATCAAGCTCCCCCTCACCCAAATGGAAGGCAAGTAAGAGCGCAGATTGTTATGCCATCAACCTGCCGGAAAAATGATAATCCGAAAATTTTCACATAGTATTGATAAGGTTTATGGGTTTATTAGTAGTGATAGGTAGGTAAATTTTGCCTGTGCAAAGGCAGCCACACAATGCGTAAGGAGTGGGCGATGACCGAACAAACAAAATATGTCCGTTGGTTTAACGAATTAACAATCGACGATGTGCCACTGGTCGGCGGCAAAAATGCGTCACTGGGCGAAATGTACCGTGAATTAATTACCCAAGGCATTAACATTCCCAACGGTTTTGCCGTTACCGCCGAGGGCTACCGGTATGTGCTGGATCAGGCCAATGCCTGGGAGGCTCTGCATCAGGCGCTGGATGAGCTGAATCCGGATGATGTGGCCGATCTGGCCAGACGCGCACGCAAGGCGCGTGAAATCATCTATGCGGCGCCCTTGCCTAAAGACCTTGAAAGTCAGATTCTGCAAGCCTTTACCCAATTGCAGCAAGAATACGGAGACGATGTCAGCGTCGCAGTCAGAAGTTCGGCAACGGCAGAAGATTTGCCCACCGCCAGTTTTGCTGGGCAACAGGATACCTATTTGAATATTCGCGGCAACCAGGCCTTGCTGGATGCCTGCAAGCGCTGTTTTGCCAGCCTATTCACTGATCGCGCCATTCATTACCGATCGATCAGGGCTTTGACCATTTCAAGCTGGCGCTGTCGATAGGCATCATGAAAATGGTGCGTTCCGATCTTTCGGCCAGCGGCGTCATGTTTTCCCTGGATACCGAATCAGGCTTCAGCGATGTGGTTTTTATTACCGGCGCCTATGGTTTGGGCGAAAATGTCGTGCAGGGTGCGGTGGACCCCGACGAATTTTATGTCCACAAACCTACTTTTGAGCAAGGTCATCGCGCGGTATTGCGGCGCGGGCTAGGGGCAAAAAAAATCAAAATGGTTTACAGCGATGGCCGCACCCGCGAAGCCACCCACAATGTGCCGACCGCCGAGACCGAGCGCAGACAATTTTGTATTGATGACCAGGATGTCCTGACCCTGGCTGATTACGCCATCAAGATAGAAAAACATTACAGCGCCAAGGCCGGACAGCCGAGGCCGATGGATATGGAATGGGCCAAGGACGGCATCGACGGCACACTGTACATCGTCCAGGCCCGCCCGGAAACTGTGGTATCGCAGCGGCAGGGCTTGTTGCTGGAACACTATGCCCTTAACGACAAGGCTGCCGATACCCTAGTAACCGGACGCGCGGTAGGTAGCAAGATAGCCGCCGGTAATGCCCGCGTGATCAAAAAAGTTGAACAGCTCGCCGAATTTAAAGCCGGTGATGTCCTGGTTGCCGACATGACCACGCCCGATTGGGAGCCGGTGATGAAAATCGCCTCGGCCATCGTCACAAACCGGGGCGGGCGCACCTGTCATGCCGCCATCATCGCGCGTGAACTGGGCGTGCCTGCGGTAATCGGTTGCGAAAATGCGACCACGGCCATTCAAGACAAGTCGCTGGTGACGGTATCCTGCGCCGAGGGTGATGTCGGCCGGGTCTATCAGGGCAGGCTGGATTTTGAGGTGACTACTACCGATCTGACGGGCCTGAAACGGCCCAAAACCCACATCATGCTCAATATCGGCAATCCTGAGCTGGCTTTTAAAACCCGTTTTCTGCCTAATGATGGCGTCGGTCTGGCGCGCATGGAGTTCATCATCACCGAATACATCAAAGCCCATCCCATGGCCCTGCTGCATCCTGAAAAAGTCCAGGATGCCGGCGAACGCGAACAACTGGCTCGTTTGACGCAAAATTTTCCAAGCCCCGGCGAGTTTTTTATCCAGCGCCTATCGGAAGGTGTCGGTACGATTGCCGCCGCGTTTTATCCCAAGCCGGTGGTAGTGCGCATGTCGGATTTTAAAACCAATGAATACGCTACCCTGCTGGGCGGACGCTGGTTTGAGTTTGATGAGGCCAATCCGATGATCGGTTTCCGCGGGGCATCGCGCTATACGCATCCGGCTTATGCCGAAGGTTTTGCTCTGGAATGCGCCGCCATGAAGCGGGTACGCGATGACATGGGGCTGACCAATGTCATTCTGATGATTCCGTTTTGCCGGCGGGTTCAGGAAGCCCAGCGCGTGCTCGACTACATGGCCCAATTAGGGCTTCAGCGCGGCGTTAACGGCCTGCAAATTTATGTCATGTGCGAGATACCTAATAACGTCATTCAGGTCGATGCCTTCTCGGAGCATTTTGACGGTTTTTCCATCGGCTCCAATGATCTGACCCAGCTCACCCTGGGCGTCGATCGTGATTCCCAAATTCTCGCCGAAGCGTTTGATGAGCGCGATCCCGGCGTTAAAGCCATGATTAAACTGGCCGTCGAAGGCGCGCGCCGTAATGGCCGGCATTGCGGTTTATGCGGTCAGGCGCCTTCGGATTATCCGGAAATGGCCGATTTTCTGGTGGAAATTGGTATCGATTCCATGAGCTTGAACCCCGATACCGTATTGGCGACCACACAACAGATACTGGCCACCGAACAGCGGCTAGGACGGTGAGTTTTTTTCACCACGAAAACACGAAGAGCACGAAGTTTTGTAAGTTTCTTCCATGAGTAGTCGTTGTGGGAGCGATGCCCACATCGCGAGCTGAGAGGATCCTTTAGTCGCAATGTGGGCATCGCTCCCACGGTTCATGTTACTAATAAACAGCCAGGTATTGCCTATCCAGCGCCCATAGCACATGTTCCCTGACCAGCTCCGAGGCATCCGGGAGCCTGGCTTTTAAGGCATCGATAACGGGTTCCGATCCCGGTGCATTGCCCAGGGCGACGGCGATGTTTCTGAGCCAGCGCTGATGACCGATGCGGCGTATCGCCGAGCCTTCTGTTTTGCTCAGGAACTCCGTTTCCGTCCAGGCGAAAACAGCCAGTAATTGCTCGGCTATTCAGGCCATGGCGAGGATAAAAATTTTTTTCAGCGCTCAGTTTGGCAAAACGGTTCCACGGGCAGACGAGCTGACAGTCATCGCAGCCATAGATGCGGTTGCCGATCAGCGGCCTTAAGGCTTCAGGAATGGGGCCATGCAGCTCAATGGTTAAATAGGAGACACAGCGCCGGGCATCGACCTGATAAGGTGCGACGATGGCTTGGGTGGGACAAATATCCAGGCAGGCGTTGCAATCACCGCAATGCGAGTTGACTGCGCTGTCGGCCGGCAAGGGCAGGTCGGTATAGATCTCTCCCAGAAAAAACCAGGATCCCGCCTGCCGGTTAATCAAATTGGAATGCTTGCCTATCCAGCCCAGCCCCGCTTTTTCGGCAAGGGCTTTTTCCAGAACCGGCGCGCTGTCGACAAAGGCCCGATAGCCGAAGGGGCCGATTTCGGTTTGGATTTGTTCGGCCAGCTTTTGCAGGCGGTTGCGCATGAGTTTGTGGTAATCGCGGCCCAGCGCATAGCGGGAAATATAGGCGGATGCAGGGTCTTCGAGACGCTCTGCCATGTTTGCCGGAGGCTCGGGCAGATAATCCATGCGCACGGAAATAACGCGGCAGGTTCCCGGTTGTAATAACGCAGGCCGACTGCGTTTGAGGCCGTGACGCTGCATATAATCCATGTCGCCATGAAAGTTGTTAGCCAGCCAGTGCTGCAGATAGGCTTCGGCTTGCTCCAAATCGGTGTCGGCAATGCCCACCTGCTGAAAGCCCAGTGCCTTCCCCCATTGCTTAATTTGCAAGGCCAGGTTGACCATCTTTTGAGTGCTGCTGGTGTCCATAGCGGAATTCAGGAAATATAATATTCAAAAAATTAAGGCTTGTAACAATACCATGCAGAATTTACCAATAAAACTTTATCGCGCCGCCCAAGTTCGAGAGCTGGATCGCATCGCCATCCAGGAATGCGGCATACCAGGCTTTGATTTGATGTGCAGGGCAGGTCTGGCCGTGTTTCAGTGTATGAAGGATCAATGGCCAGATGTGCAGGCTGTGGCGGTGTTTTGCGGCGGCGGCAACAATGCCGGCGATGGCTATATTGTTGCCAGACTGGCGCTCGAAGCGGGCTTGCAGGTCGCAGTGTATGCAGTCTCAGATCCTGAAAAACTCCAGGCTGACGCACTGACCGCTTACCGGCACTATGCACAGCTCAACGGCCAGGTGATTGCATTTCAAGCAGCCATGCCTTTTATAGAAGCCGATGTGATTGTCGATGCCCTGTTGGGTACCGGCCTGGACCGGCAGGTCACCGGGCTCTATGCAGAGGCTATTGAGCTTATCAATAACAGCCAAAAACCCGTTATTGCCGTGGATATTCCTTCCGGCCTGAATGCAGACACCGGTAGGGTTATGGCCCATGCGGTGCAGGCCGGCTGCACGGTGTCTTTTATCGGCCTGAAGCAGGGCCTGTTTACCGGGCAGGCGGCAGATTATTGCGGCGAAATACATTACGCCTCATTAGCGGTGCCGGAGGCTGTTTTTCAAGCGGTCAGGTCCTCGGTGTATCGCGTTATCAAAACCCAATGGCCGCGTCGAAGACGCTGCGCGCATAAAGGCAGCTATGGCCATGTCCTGATTATAGGCGGTGAGCAGGGCACTTCGGGGGCGGCCAGAATGGCTGCAGAGGCGGCTTTGCGGGTGGGCGCGGGCTTGGTAAGTGTTGCCACACGGCCAGAACACGCCGGACTTATGAATCTTAGCAGACCCGAATTAATGTGTCATGGCGTGGAAACTGCCGAGCAACTGACGTTGTTGCTGGCCAAGGCCAGTGTCATCGTGGTTGGGCCGGGCCTGGGGCAAAGCGGCTGGGCAAAAGCTCTGTTTGCTGCGGCGATAACCGCGCAAAAACCTGTGCTCATCGATGCCGATGGATTGAATCTTTTGGCACAGGCGCCGGCCGTAAACCCCGGCTGGATTTTAACCCCGCATCCAGGCGAGGCTGCGCGCCTGCTGCACTGCGCCAGCGGGCAGATAGAGCAGGACAGGTTTGCTGCGGTTTTCGCCCTACAGGCCCAATACGGCGGCACGGTCGTGCTTAAAGGCGCCGGAACGTTGATTGCATCGGAAGGCGAGATTGCCGTTTCGGGCACCGGCAATCCGGGCATGGCCACCGGCGGCATGGGCGATGTGCTGTCCGGCGTGATCGCGGGTTTGCTGGCGCAGGGCTTATCGTTACCACAGGCGGCGCAGCAGGGCGTCTATATACATGGGCTGGCGGCGGATACAGCCGCAGAAAAAAGCGGTGAAAGAGGGCTGCTGGCCAGTGATTTAATGCCTTATCTCAGGCAATGGGTCAATGCATGAAGCAGTTTTTACCCAATACCGAAGCAACAGAGCAATGGGGCGCAGAGCTCTGGCGGCTGTTGCCGTCGAAATGCCTGGTGTTTTTACACGGCGATTTGGGGGCGGGCAAAACCACACTGGTCAGAGGCTTTCTGAGGGCGGCAGGGTTTAGCGGCGCCGTTAAAAGCCCAACCTATACCCTGGTGGAGGAATATACGCTGGGCGATCGCAAGATAGTGCATTTTGACTTATACCGGCTGGCCGATCCCGAAGAACTCGAATGGATTGGCATCAACGATTATTTCGATCAGGACTGCGTGTGCTTTATTGAATGGCCTGATAAGGGCAAAGGCTTTCTGCCGGAAGCGGATGCCATTATTACCCTCAAACCGGAAGCCGATGGCCGTCTGCTGGAGCTGGAAATTATTTCGCCAGAACTAAAAAAAAACCCTTTGCAGTCGTGAAATAACAAGAACATACTATTATAATTTAAACAAGATTATTGTTTTTGCGGGTGATGGCTATGATAAATTTCTGGAAGGTCTTCTTGGTTTTTGGATTACAGTTATTATCTGTCCCGGCTTATGCGCAGCAAAGCAGTATCAATTCATTGAGTTATATTACCGCGCCCGATCAAACGCGCATGGTCTTTGAGCTGTCATCGGCATCCTCGCACCGGGTGTTTATGCTCGACAATCCGGCGCGTGTCATCATCGACATCAAAAACACCCAGGCAGGACAGCGCTTGCGCCAACCGCCAGCCTCGCATCCGCTGTTACACCGTGTCCGCAGTGCCGCAAAAAATGGCACCGATTTACGGGTCGTGGTCGATTTAAAAAGACAGGTGGCTCCCAAAGCCCTGGTTGCCGGTTCAGGCAGTAAGCTCATGGTTGATTTGGTCGATAAAGGCCCCATCAGCAATGCAAAAGCTGACCAGATTGAGGCACCCAAACAACCCACAAGCAAGGCCGGGGAGGGCGCCAATAAACAATCTATCGCCCAAAAATCATCAGCCAAACCCACACAAGTTGCTCGAGGCAGCCAGCCGCCGCGCTGCAGAGGAGCCAGCGCAGGCGACACGCGCCAAAAAACCGGTCGCCGACAAAGCTGTAAAGACCAATGCCGGGGCCAGACGCAGCAAAAACGTGATTGTCGCGATAGATGCCGGTCATGGCGGCAATGATCCCGGCGCCCATGGCCCCAATGGCACCCTGGAGAAAGAAGTGGTCTTTGCCATTGCCAAAAAACTGAAAGCCCTGATTGATGGCCAGCGCGGCATGGAGGCGGTCATGGTGCGCAATGGCGATTATTATCTTGACCTTCGTCAAAGAATGAAAATTGCCCGTGTCGCAAAAGCGGATTTATTTATCTCGATTCATGCCGATGCGTTTCAGGATCCTAATGTCAAAGGCGCCTCGGTGTTTACCTTGTCGGAACGCGGCGCCACCAGCGAAGCTGCACGCTGGCTGGCCAAGAGCGAAAATGCCTCCGACCTGATAGGCGGCGTCAGTCTCGGTGATAAAGATGACGTGCTGGCTTCTGTATTGCTGGATTTATCCCAGACCGCTACCCAGGAAGCGAGTGTGACACTGGCAGCAAGTGTCCTGAAAACCTTGGACAATGTGGCCGAAATTCACAAGCGCTCCGTGCAAAAAGCCGGCTTTCTGGTGCTGAAATCGCCAGACATCCCTTCCATTCTGGTGGAGACGGCCTATATCTCCAACCCCTCGGAAGAACGAAAATTGATGAGCGCCGGCTACCAGAACAAAATGGCCACCGCCATTTATAGAGGGGTCGTTGATTATTTCAAACACAATGCACCGGCCGATACCCGCATGGCCGCGGCAGGAATCGGCGAAAGTTTGTGAACAGGGGCTAAAGGTCGAAGGCCATTGTAAAGATGCAAAGTAACTTCTCATTACCCACAGGTAGCCGCAGCCCGAATCAAATCAGATAACGGTGGAATATTGCTTTCGCCACACAACCTATCCTTAAGATAATCCCAAAACGAAATCTTGTGCTTTAGGCAAGTCTTTTTTAAGCTGGCAAAGGTATCGCGACACCTTCGTCCTGCCTCGCTGCGCGTGCTACCGCTTATTTTTCGTTTTTTAACGTAATCCCGAATATCGCGTTCGCTCAGGTTGTTGTGAAGTGGTAAATAAGGCTTGTCGAGAACCCGAAGTAATTCGTGCTGATTGTTGCCCATCCGCTGTAAAGCAAGATTCAGTGTTACGTAAGCTGTTTTGGTGCTGCACATCGTTTTAAATCGGGATTTGATGTCTTCAGCCTGGATTGCCGTTGGCTCAAGTTTGTAGGCTTTCAGATCGCGGTAAATCTGCCAGAGTTGTTCGCGTGTGTTATCAACGGCTTTAACATGCTCGGCATTTAAGGGAATGAGACGATTGATGATGCGTTCGGCATGAATCCAACACAACGCATGGTCAAAGATATTAAACTGTCCGGCATCATCGCTGACAATGCTGAGGGTAACGGGGATGCCTTGAGCTAATAGGCCCCCCATTAAAGCGCCTTCGGTGATAATTCGCCGATGCCGCTTGGTTTTGATGCCCTGCTGATTCAGCCATTTCTCCCAATCGAGAGCGGTTTCGATACGCACTACCTTATCGGCTGGATCCGCTAGCGGTAGGCTACACACCGCTTCACCCTGAAATTCAAGCTCAAGACGTGCTAACAGAATAGGCGGCAGTTTTTGTTGTTCCATATACGCGAAGGCACCGGTATTCAGCACATAGAAATGGTTGCTGCCTTGGCCTAAACAGCTGAGGAAGTTAATGCGGCTTTTGCTTTCCGTGCTACTAAACCAGGCAAACAGCTCATTGCCGATATGTGTGCAATAGCCGTTTTTACCATCATGGCGCGCTCCGGTGTCATCGGTATGTATATACTGCGAGACGGACAATCCGGCTTGTAGTAATTGGTCTTTTTCATCATGGAACACATCCAAGCCATCGGTGATAAACTGACTTAACCGGCCGCTGGATAGTTCAACCCCCAAGTCCTGCAATTGTTTCAACAGCAGCGGTTGGGTGACATGTTGATGATGGTATTGATAGAGGATGAAACTGATCAGATCGTTGCCAAAGTGGCAGCCGTTAAGCCCGTCGGGTAGCTGTCCTGACACATAACTGCCATCTGCTGTTTGGTATTGGGCTAAGCGATAGCAGGTATTGAAGGTCTCAAATTTAATATTTTGAATGACCACGTCCCGATAACCCTTAAAAGTTGAGCCTTCTGGAATAGTATCGGGGTGGATGTCGAACGTGGCATCCTCATCTATCTGAATCTTATAAGGTTTTTTTAGCCGGCCATAAATCGCTGAAACTTACCGCTAATCAGGTAAAATACCGGCTTTTGCTGTAGGCTGGCTGATGCGCATCCACTCACTCCCGACCCAACTGATCAATCAGATTGCCGCTGGCGAAGTGGTCGAAAGGCCCTCGTCCGTGGTCAAGGAGCTGCTTGAAAACAGTTTTGACGCGGGCGCACGGCACATTCATATTGAAATCGAGCAAGGTGGCGCGCGCTTGATCAAAATCCGCGATGACGGCTGCGGCATCGTCAAGGAAGACTTGCCGCTGGCCCTTTCCCGGCATGCGACCAGTAAAATTGCCAGCCTGAAAGACCTGGAACAGGTGGTCAGCATGGGCTTTCGCGGTGAAGCCCTGCCCAGTATCAGTTCCGTGGCCCGGCTCACGCTGATTTCACGCATCAGCGATGCTGAGTGTGCCTGGCGTGTCCATGCCGATGGTTCGGAACAGGATTTTGATCCTCAACCTGACCCGCACCCGCAAGGCACCACTGTGGACGTGCGCGATCTGTTTTACAACACTCCGGCCCGGCGCAAATTTTTAAAAACCGAAAAAACCGAATTTGCCCACATCGAAACCCTGATCAAACGCATGGCGCTCAGCCGTTTTGATATCGGCTTTACCCTCGCGCATAACCAGCGCGAAGTGCTTCAACTCAAGCCGGCGCTCAGCGAACCTGAGCAGGAACAGCGTATTGCCGGCATCTGTGGCCCGGCGTTTATCGACAATGCGGTCAAAATTGATTTTGCCGCCTCCGGCCTGCAGTTGAGCGGATGGGTGGGCTTGCCGACTTTTTCCCGCAGTCAGCCCGATATGCAGTTTTTTTACGTCAATGGCCGCCTGATCAAAGACAAACTGGTGTCACATGCCGTAAAACAAGCCTATCAGGATGTCCTGTATCATGGCCGCCATCCGGTTTTTGTTTTGTATCTGAACCTTGATCCCGCCCTGGTCGATGTTAACGCCCATCCGGCCAAACTCGAAGTTCGCTTTCGGGAAGGGCGGCTGGTGCATGATTTCTTGTACTCGGCCCTGTTCCGTTCATTGGCAGACCTGAGGCCTGAGCACAAAGTGGCGTGGGTTGGCGACAGCGCAACCCAACTGGAGCAACCTGGAGCCAGCGTAGGCTGGGCAAGTGATAGCGTAAGCCAACAAGCGGCAAGCAAGCCGGCGTATTCAACCAGAGCGCCCCAGCAGGCCGCACTGCCCCTGCATGTCGAAGAACACATGCAGGCTTACGCAGCGCTGTCTCCAAAATCCGCTCCCGCACCCAAACCGTCAGCCGCCAGCCAGCATGAGGTTCTTCACCCGCTAGGCCATGCCATCGCGCATCTGCACAACACCTACATACTGGCCGAGACCCCAACCGGTATCGTCCTGGTCGATGCCCATGCCGCGCATGAACGCGTCACTTACGAGCGCTTGAAGCAGCAACATGAACAGGGCTCGGTGCCCAGCCAGCCGCTGCTGCTGCCCATCAAAATCAGCGTCAGCGCCGCCGAAGCTGACCTGGCCGAGCAGGAGTACGCGTTTTTCAGCGCGCTCGGCTTTGAGCTTAACCGCTCCGGCCCTGAGACTTTGGTGCTGCGATCCATTCCGGTGTTGTTGACCGGCGCGGACATGGAAACCCTGATCCGCGACGTGCTCGCCGATATCATCGAGCATGGCTTGAGCAGAAAAATTCAGGAAAAAACCAATGAAATTCTGGCCACAGTCGCCTGCCATGGCGCCGTGCGCGCGCACCGGCGTCTGACCATAGACGAAATGAACGCCTTGCTGCGCGACATGGAACAGACCGAACGCAGCGGCCAATGCAATCACGGCCGGCCGACCTGGATAGAATTCTCCACCCGCGACCTGGACAAATTTTTTCTGCGCGGGCAATAAGTGAGGCGTCCGAGTGGCCGAGGCTGTGAAAGTATTCGTGAATACTCCTTATTTCAGCTCAAGGATCAAGAAAGACACGAAGAAAATAATTAATTGGATCAATGTATTAAAACTTCGTGGCTATCAGTTTGTACTGAATACTTTCAAAGCCTCGGTCACCTTGGTCTTAAACAATTCTAACTTATGCACAATCAGCCCAATCCCCGTGCCATTTTCCTGATGGGTCCTACCGCCTCGGGAAAAACAGCTCTATCCGTACAGCTGGCTCAGGCACTTAACGGCGAAATCATCAGCGTCGATTCCGCGCTTGTGTTCAAAGGCATGGACATCGGCACGGCCAAGCCGACGCTTTTAGAACGCGGCGGCGTCCCGCACCATTTAATCGATATCCTCGACCCGGCACAAGCCTTCTCCACCGGCCAGTTTAGAAAACAGGCGCTGGCGCTCATGGCCGAAATCACTGAGCGCGGCAAACTGCCCATACTGGCTGGTGGTACCATGCTGTATTTCAATGCCTTAAGCAGAGGACTGGCGGTCTTGCCCGAAGCGGACGCCGCCATTCGGGCAAGACTCGATGATGAGCTCGAACAATTGGGCAAACAGGCTCTGTACCAGCGCCTGGCAAAAATTGATCCGGAGGCCGCGGCACGGATTCACCCCAACGATCCGCAGCGCATCCAACGCGCCCTGGAAGTCTACGAAATCAGCGGCAAACCTTTAACCACCTTGTTCAAGGAAGCTCGGCAGCAGCACATACCCTATCAGCTCATCAAGCTGATCATTGCCCCCGAAGACCGGAAACTACTGCACGACACCATCGCCCGGCGTTTCAGGCACATGCTGGCGCAGGGCCTGATCGAGGAAGTCGAGGCGCTTTTCAAACGCGGAGATCTAAACGCAAACATGCCGTCCATCAGAGCCGTCGGCTACCGCCAGGTCTGGGCCTATTTACAAGGCGAAGATGATCTTGAAACCATGACCGAAAAAGCCATTGCCGCTACCCGCCAACTGGCCAAGCGCCAATTTACCTGGCTGCGCAGGGAAACCGGGGCGCTGCGTTTTCTGACGGAGCAAGCCAATTTGCTGCAAACAGTCGTGGCCGCTATTGAAGGTGAATGAGGTTTTTGGAGGGGCTTCAGCCGCGACTGTCGCGGCTACGAAACATAAGGCGTTTGTTATTACAACAGGAGCTATCGGCCATACAGGGCGGCCACCAGGTTCAAAAACCAGCGTGGCTTGAAAATGACGACAAACAGGCCGATTAGTACCGTGACCGGGATCGGGCCTATGTCGATCACAAACAAAATTAGCAGGGCTAACAGACACTTAATGTTGACGGCTATTTGATGGTTATTCATGGCAAAATCCGGTTGTGGCAGCGGGTTGTATGTTACCGGATCTGGTCATGAAAATCAGTATGCTGCATGATCAGGGGTGCGATTCAAACTGAGGCGTTCATTCAAGCGGCCTTCCTTGCTTGATTCCAATAGCTGTCCCATTGCCGGTTAGCCCGATTCAGGCGCAAGGCCAGCATGTGATCGGCGTTGACGGCGCACCACCACGACCCCAGGAGTTTGAGCCGTTTCTGGACGATGTAGCGATGCGCACTCTCAATTTCCCCTGAGCCAATCGGCAAGTCGTTTGCCAATGCGTCCGGGTAGTTGAGTTGATCCTGGCGGCGGCTCAAATAGCGGTGACAAGACCGTACTGACGCTTTGCTATCAGGCACGTCATCGGCCTCAAGACACCCTCGCAGGGACTCGATGACGTCGGCACAACGTCCGGCTTTAATAGCCGCCTTCTGCTGGCTGAACCACGCGTTGGCCGCTTCTATATCAGGATGGATCGCCGTGGCGGCAGCGCTCAGGTAATCGCAGACATGATAGAAATCGACCAGGTATCGGCCTTGACTACCGAACCGCTCATCCACTTGTCGCGCAATCCATTCGGCGCCATCCCCGACGGCATGAACCTGACTCGCCTTGCCGAAACCCGCGCTACGGGCACAGCCAAAGAGCTGCTTTCCCGCCTCCCCAACATCGCCTTGTAGCGTCCCGCCATAGCTCAAGGTTTTACTGCCCGCCTCATGCGCCAGACAGAGTTTGGCTTCTTTCCAGTGCAAGGTCTTGCCTTTGCGCCGGTCTTTTTGCGCCGCATCCGCTGCGACAATCGGCACCATGCCGCCATCCATTTCAACGATGACCGTCCGGCATCCCACTTCATCAGGCCAAGCCTCATCAACCTGTGTCGTCGTGTAGATGTTTTCCGCGTGCAATTCGGTCACCCGCCGAATCGTGCTCTCGGGGAGGAGGATCCCGTAATGCTCGACCAACTTATCCTCGACTTGGGCGAAGGCAACATCGGCCCCAAAGTCGGTCACAACCCGTTGCAAAGGCCGCGAACACCCCCGGTGGCGCACTTTGGCTCGATTCACAAAGGGGCGAATAGGGTGGTTTCCTCGCCGATACTGAATCTCTTCTATAGTGATTTCACCAAAGGTGCTGTGCCACTGGAGTTTTTTTTACCCCCGCGCCATACCCCGCTTTCTTGTCCAGCCAGTTCCGCGGCCTTGACGGCTTGCCCGGCCGCCCAGGCTTGTAACGATTCTTGGCCCATCCGCCTCATCTGTTCGATAAGCTGCATTTCCGCCGCATCCGCCTCTTGCAACTCGCCCTTCTCGTCCGAGACCACCAGCAACATCGATTCCACCTGTTTCCGTAACCCGGGATGTTCGTTCAGGCGATCCAGCAAGACTTCATCACTCAATCCCATGTTGTCTCCTCTCTTATCAAATCAGTGGGTAAGGGGGTAGATTACACCACCTCAGTTTGAATCGCACCCCATGATCAGACGGATACCGTGCACTCAGTCTTCTATTGTTACCGGTATTTTGCCTATCCTGGCTTGCCAGATCCTGGGTGCGGTTTGATGCACCGATTCGCCATTGGTATCCACAGCTACGGTCACCGGCATATCTTCAACAACAAATTCGTGGATGGCTTCCATGCCGAGATCTTCAAAAGCGACGATGCGTGCCTTGCGGATGGCTTTTGAGACCAGGTAAGCCGCGCCGCCCACGGCCATCAGATAAACGGCTTTGTGTTTTTTGATGGCGGCAATGCCGGCAGGACCTCGTTCGGCTTTGCCGATCATGCCGAGCAAGCCGGTTTTGGCCAGCATGGTTTCGGTGAATTTATCCATGCGCGTTGCTGTGGTCGGACCGGCGGGGCCGACTACTTCGTCGCGAACCGGATCAACGGGGCCGACATAATAAATAAATTTATTGGTAAAATCGACGCTGGCCGGCAGTGCTTCGCCGCGTGCAAACATGTCAACCATACGCTTGTGCGCGGCATCCCTGCCTGTCAGCAGGGTGCCGCTGAGCAGCAAGGTTTCTCCAGGCTTCCAGCTTTCTGTGTCGGCTCGGGTGATGCTATCGAGATTAACCCGGCGTGCCGTGGTGCCTGGGTTCCAGGTGATTGCTGGCCAGTCTTCCAGGCGTGGCGGTTTAAATTCGGCTGGACCGCTGCCGTCAAGCGCAAAATGAAGATGACGGGTGGCGGCGCAATTGGGAATCATGGCTACCGGTTTGTTGGCCGCGTGGGTAGGATAATCCAGAATTTTGATATCCAGTACCGTGGTCAGTCCACCCAATCCTTGTGCGCCAATGCCCAGTGCATTGACTTTTTCATACAGTTCCAGACGCAGTTCTTCAATCGCATTGCTGGGGCCGCGGGCAACGAGTTCTTGTATGTCTATCGAGCCCATACAGGCTTGTTTCGCCATAATCATGGCTTTTTCTGCCGTGCCGCCTATGCCAATGCCCAAAATCCCCGGCGGACACCAGCCTGCGCCCATGGTAGGCACTGTTTTTAGCACCCAGTCGACAATGCTGTCTGATGGATTGAGCATGATAAACTTGGCCTTGGCTTCTGAGCCGCCGCCTTTGGCTGCAATTTCAATATCGACAGTATCGCCCGGCACTACTTCCATGTGAATGACGGCCGGTGTGTTGTCTTTGGTATTGATGCGTTTGCCGGCTGGGTCCGCCAGTATGGAAGCTCGCAGGATATTGTCTGGATGGCTATAAGCACGGCGCACCCCTTCGTTAACCATATCGTTAACGCTCATCTGGGTTTGCCATTGAACATTCATGCCGATCTTTAAAAACACGGTCACAATGCCGGTATCCTGGCAAATGGGGCGATGGCCTTCGCCGCAGAGACGGGAGTTGATCAGTATCTGCGCCATTGCATCTTTGGCGGCTTGGCTTTCTTCCCGTTGATAGGCCTCGTGAACGGCTTTGATGAAATCCAGCGGATGATAATATGAAATGTATTGCAGCGAATCAGCAATACTTTGAATAAAATCGTCTTGACGAATGATGCTCATGGCAGGTTTCCGATTGGGTAGGATTGAACTCGCGGGGAAAGAGTATTGAATGGCGCCAACGAAAGTCAACAAGAAAACTGAACTTGAAGTGTTACCTTTACTGAAGCTGATACAGCCCAGAATAACGATATGAGTACATTATGAGTCTGCCGTCCATTTGATTATGCTGGCTGCAGAGGCTTCACCTAAAGCCCCCGCAGTCCTATCATTCGGCAAAGATAAACTAAAAATTGAACTGCTAAACCTGTAAATGTGTTGGCTTAGGTTGCAGGCTGGTCGCTATCCAGCAATACTTTGATTTTTTGTCCTGGTTTGATGACGCCGTTCTGCGTGTCTGCATTCCATTTACGTAAGTCGCTGAAAGATACATTGAATTTGCGGGAAATCTGCATCAGGGTATCGCCGGGCTTGACAACGTATTGAATCAGCCGGTACTGGCTGGCGGCGGCGGAAGTGGCCATCTGCTGATCGCCTGTTTTAATGCTGAGTTTTTGTCCGGGTACCAGGGCGCTCTTTGCAGTGATTTTGTTCCAGTCTGCAATGTCTTGAGTGCTAACCGAAAAATTTCTGGCAATTTTAAAGAAGGTGTCGCCTCGTTTTACAATATAGATACGATTATTGACTGGTTTATTTTTGCTCGCCTGAGCCAGTGTCGATATTTTTGCTGATTTTTCAGAGACTGGAAACTTTTATGCTCATACCAGTCCGGATAGTGTTTCTCGGCAAATGATTGGTTTTTCTAAGGGCAGCAATTGTTGTTTGGTTTCTCTTGGCAATACTGGTCAGGCTTTCTCCGGCCTTGACTGTATATGAGCTGGCAGCAACTTGTTCTGGAGCATAGCGTTTTTCAGTTGTTTTTGTGGAACTACTCTGTTTTGCTATGAACTGAGCTTTCGTATAGCTGGGCTGAGCTAGGCGATTTACAGAGTAGGGATTGTCACTTAACCAGTCTTCAAGCGGCAGTTGGGCCAGATTTCTTTTGAAAATTTTGGCCTGGTCAACGGGTACCAGTAAACGATGCGGGCCATCCGGTGCTGTGCACCAGCGGTTAAAGCCTGGGTTTAATTTCAGAAAATCTTCGAGCGGCATGTTAGCCAATTGCGCTGCTTTGCTCAAATCCAATTGCGATCCGATATTTACGACTTCAAAGTAAGGCTCATTGGGGATGTGCTGCAACGGAATGTTGTAACGATCGGCATTGGCGAATAATTTGGCAACAGCCAGTAAACGAGGCACATAGTTGGTGGTTTCTTCGGGCAGGCTTAAAGACCAGTAATCGGTCGGAAGGCCCATGTCCTCGTTTCTTTCGATGGCTTTCCAGATATTGCCTTTGCCATAATTGTAGGAGGCCAAGGCCAGCATCCAGTCGCCATTGAAAGTCTCACTCAGTTGCTTGAGAAAAGTGGTTGCGGCTTGTGTTGAAGCATAAACGTCACGGCGTCCGTCGTACCACGAATTTTGTTTAAGTCCAAATAGGCGGCCAGTAGCAGGTATAAACTGCCAAAGTCCTGATGCATCGCTTTTTGAATAGGCTTCCGGTCTGAAAGCACTCTCTACAACGGGTAATAGGGCCAGTTCGCCAGGAATGTTTTTGGCTTCTATCTCATCGAGAATAAGATGCAGATAAGGCTCTGCACGCTGCTGAATTCTTGCCAGGTAATCGGGGTTTTGCAAATACCAGTTTAATTGCTCGTCGATGCGCGGATTGTTTATTTCTGGCAATGAGTATAAGGCAAACAGACGATCCCACACCGTCTTGTGGGGCCCGAGTGAGCGTTTAAATTTTTGTTTGGTGAAAGTGCTCTGGTGCGGGTGATAGCGGTAGGAAGTATCTTCCTTGGTGACGACTATGGGCTTTTGACTCGTACTCAAAGGATCTTTTGTAGTTTGCGAACAACCCGTTGCGATTAATGAGATCAAAAGGAATCTAACTGATCTGTTAAAATTAACGTGCATCATTTAATCCTGAGAATAAAGTTTAATAGGTATACTATTTTATTATAGACCTTTTTTTCTAAAAATCATTAAAGCTAGTGAAGTTGAGTTATATCAATGAACCGTAATTTTTTATTCGCCTGGTATGAAACCCCCAGAGGCAAGTTGCTAAAACAACTTGAGACTGAATATTTGCAACGCTCTATTACGGTCAGCTGTAAACAGACCGTTTTGCAAATTGGCGGATTAGGCTGGGAAAATGAGTTTGTTGACTGCTCTTTATACAAAAATTATACGGTACTGGATGCCAAATGTCTGGGCTATGAAGGGGCTCAAAAAATTCAGGCGAAATCTCACAGCCTGCCGTTGCAAAGCGACAGTGTTGACATGATTATATTGCCGCATTTATTGGAATTTGATGCTCAGCGTTTTCAAGCCATCAGGGAAGTCGAACGGGTACTAAAACCGGAGGGAATATTGCTGGTGTTAAATCTTAATCCCTGGAGTGTTTGGGTAAGATACCAGTTTTTGTGGGATAAAAAAATGGCGGACTCATGGCGTGGCCATTTTATTTCCCAGTCCAGAATTGTTGACTGGCTGAAGTTATTGAACTTTGAAGTCACGGTTTCAACGCAGTTTCATTGTACCTCGGTCGAATCCAGCCATGGCAAAGTTATCGTGCCCAACTCTTTTTCTTTTACGTCAACGGCTTACGCGATCAAGGCGATAAAGCGCCGTTTTAATTTAATTCCATTAACTCCCATAAAAGCAGAAAAGCCTCGATTGTCCTTTGCCAACTCATTGAGTTCATCAACACAATTAAATCAGCATGACTGAGCAGGTTATTATTTATACCGATGGCGCCTGTAAAGGCAACCCCGGCCCCGGGGGCTGGGGGGTGGTGCTTAAGTATAAGGGGAAAACCAAAGAGCTTTATGGAGGCGAGCGAGAAACCACCAATAACCGCATGGAGCTGATTGCGGCCATTACGGCATTGGAGTCGTTAACAAGATCCTGTTCCGTTCAGCTCAATACCGATTCAAAATATGTTTTGCAGGGTATTACCGAGTGGATGGCCAACTGGAAAAAACGCGGCTGGAAAACAGTTTCCAGGCATCCGGTCAAAAATGAAGACCTGTGGCGACGTCTGGATGCCGCCATCGCAAGGCACGATATTGAGTGGAAATGGGTGAAAGGCCATTCGGGCGAGCAAGGCAACGAACGTGCCGATGCGCTGGCTAATCTGGGTATCGATTCTTTGCCGGGCACTCAGCTTCATGACGGTTTAGTGTAGCCACATCGGTCAGTAAAAAAGGCAATGGGAATTGTACGCTTGCCGAGTAAGGATTACTTTTTGCCATCTATGAGGGTTTTCAGGTTAGCAAACGGATTGTGGGTCGCAACGGGCGAAGTGGTTGCAGTGGGCTGCGCTTTACCAAAGCGGGTTTCTTCATATCTTGAATGTTCATTATCGTGACAATAAAGGCACAACAATTCCCAATTGCTGCCATCGCTGGGATTATCGTCATGGTTATGGTTTTTGTGATGAACGGTTAATTCAGTCAAGTTTTTATGGGTAAATTCACGGGCGCAACGGCCACATACCCAAGGATACAGTTTGAGCGCCTGCCCGCGATAGGATTGTTCTCGCAGTTCCTGATTGCGGCGCGCTTCGGTAACAATCTGGGTAAGTTTTTCTTTGTTCGGCTGTGTCTTTTTTAAGGTCATATGGGTGTCTCGTTTGATGGAATAGCGGTCGCTTATCTCCGGCCCCTTATTTTCCGGCAGGGCAAAGCTTAAACTACTGTCCGGAATTCGGTGTCCACTTTATTTTTGCGTTACCAGAGTATCTTCGTACAGTTCATGCAAGAGAAATTCAATGTTCAGTGCAGCGATTTTTACGGTTTCATCAGCCCGGGAATAGCTGTGCAGCAGCCAGTCATTATTGTTCTGTGCGTGTGTAGCTATCGATGAGCAAGGCATTGGTGTCAATTAACCAGTAGCTTTGCAGGCTTTCGAGCTGGCGGTAAGCGGTAAATTTTTTACCCCGGTCAAAGGCTTCGGTAGAGGGGGACAGCACTTCAGCGATAAATAGCGGCTGTTGTTTATAAAGGTTGTTTTGCCGATCCTTGTTGTCGCAGGTGACGAGGATGTCCGGGTAAAAGAAGGCATCGGCTTTTTCTACATTGACTTTCATGTCGGAGATGTAGGTACGGCAGGGCGTACCTTTGAGTTTCTGTCTAAGCAAATAGGCCAGATTCATGGCAATGGTAACATGGGCATCGGTTGCACCCACCATGGCCCAGGCTTCACCGTTCAGGTATTCATGTTTAAACTCGGCGGTTTCTTCGCCTTGTAGATATTCTTCCGCGGTCAAGGTGAGCTTTTCTGCGAGTGACATTTTTTGGCTGCTCTGTAAAATAAGTTTGGCAGAATTGATTGTACCTTGTCTGTTTGTTATCTTACAATTCCATAGGGTACATGTATTAATGGTTACCGGGCGAATTAAGCCGCCCTCACAGTTGCCATTACAATGGCTGCTTATAGTTAATAATAATATTTTTGGAGGATGGTATGTTTAAAATGCGATTGCTGGTTTCTGCGCTGGCGTTGGCGGGTTCTGTTTCCGTGGTTTCGGCTTGGCAGAAACGTTGCCGACACAGGCTCGAACCCCTGCTGATAACCCTACTACTGAGGCCAAAGTTGATTTGGGTCAAATGCTGTATCATGACCCACGCTTATCTTCTACTGGTACGGTGTCTTGCGCGTCCTGCCATAACACCATGTTGGGTGGTGAAGATAACCGACCGAATTCAATGGGTGTTAATGGTCAAACCGGTGGCCGCAGTGCGCCGACAGTGTGGAATTCTGCGTTTAATAAGGTTCAGTTCTGGGATGGCCGGGCGGCAAGTCTGGAAGATCAAGCGGCAGGCCCTGTCACTAATCCTATCGAAATGGGCATGAAAAGTTGGGATGATGTAGTGGCCCGTTTGAAGTCCATTGAAGGTTATAAACAGCCTTTTGAGCAGGCTTTTGGTAAGGAACCATTTCTAAAGATACGGTGACTAAAGCAATTGCGGCTTATGAAAGAACTCTTGATTACCCCTAACAGCCCTTATGACCAGTATGTTGCCGGCGATAAGTCGGCTTTAACGGCACAACAGGTTCGCGGCATGGAAAAAGTTGCGGAATTAGGCTGTACCAATTGTCATAGCGGCCCGGCGTTTAATGGTCCAGGCACTTTCCAGAAGCTTTCCTGCGATTCCCAATGGCTATTGGGAAGCACAACATCATTTCACTAAGGATAAAGGCTTAGCGGAAGTCAGCAAAAATCCGGCCGATGAGCATTTATTTAAAGTACCGACTTTACGTAACGTCGCCTTGACTGCGCCTTATTTCCATAATGGCTCGGTTAAAACGCTGGATAAAGCGGTGACATTGATGGCCAAGTTGCAATTGGGCAAAGACTTATCCAAAGAAGAAGTGGCTGACATTGTAGCCTTTTTGAATGCGCTGACCGGTGAGTTCCCTAAACAAAAAATGCCTATTTTGCCTGGCACACCAGGAAAGACGTTTTACTAAGCTGTATTCTGGCCTTTAAACTGAAAAGGGAGCTTCGGCTCCCTTTTTTTATTGATGCCGCTTTTTAATCGCGACGAGGCGTCGCTCCCACGATCGAATACCTATCCATTTTTAGATCACTAACTGAACCTGGGATTCTGAACCTTGTACCTTTCACCTTACGCCTTGTAACTGATATATAGGCGATGCCGCTATTCGCGCATCAATGAGCTTTAAAATTTCCTGGTAAGCCGGGCTGTTAACGGATTGATAGCGTTGTTTGAATTCGTCCTCATCCATATGTTCAGGCAGGTCTCTGGGGTCGGGCATGAAGTCGGTGTAATCCTTGATGTTTAACATCGCTTTCTGCACCTGGCGGGCATTTTCCGGTGATGCCGTGGCGATTTCACCAAAACGGGTGCCGGCTTTGTCGGCCGCCAAATCGATAAAGCTGAAACCGCTGCCACCCTGAGCATCACTTAATTCCTTTTCTTCACCCATGGCCTGAGCTACCTGGCGGTTTACCGATGCGGTCAGCGCGGCAGAGCCGATGAAATGTTGCGCCAGGTCAATTCTTTTGTACAAAAAAGCAGGATACTCCTTGTCGTTTGCTGGCGGGTTGCCAGCCAGGAGTTTTTGGGTGCCCAGTTTGTTGACATAGTCATTCACGGTAAATATAACGGTTCGGTTTTCTTCAATGGCGTTATCCAGGGTCGAGCGCTGATAGGCCATTTCAAACAAGGGTTTTAAAATGTCTGCCAGCGATAATCGCCATTCGGGGTCGTGTGTGGCGATGACCTCGGTCAGTTTTTGCTGATACACATTTTGCGCGGGCTTGATGTCGCCGTGAGTCAACAGAGTTTTTGGCCTGTATCAGGGTTTCCGGATTGGGATAATAGTTGATCGTTAGTTTTTTGGAGTCTATTTCAATGGCATTGATGGGACGCGTGGCCAGAATGAAATATTCGTTCAAGGACGTATGTTGAATGACCGTGTCGATGACCCAGGCCGATAATGCCGCCGGCAATAACAATTTGCCGGCCTTAAATTTGGTGATACTGGGAAGCGGGCTGTCGTCATCGTTGCCGAGTCTGAAGCTAATGTTCAAATAGCGGCCTAACGCATTATCCGGTAAGGTCACGGTAACATTGAAGCGCAACTGGTCATTTTTGAGTTCTATTTTGGCGGCGCTTTTACTATAGCGGTTCAATAAATAGTTAGCTGCCAGATTAAGGTCGACGGCGTTTAATTCGATGGTATTGATTTCGTCGGGTTTGATTTTTGAGCCTTCATGCAGGATTTTTTTCGCCCGGGTGATGTCGTCATGGCTCAGCGACCAGTCCAGTTCAGTTTCCGGCTTGTTACCCACGGCAAACAAGACCAATGTGGTTGATAAAATGACGACAACCAGGAAGCAAATGCTCAGAATATGAAAGACAGTTTTCATAGTGCCTGGTCTTAGAGAAATTCCAGTTTGAAGCCGGCTGCTTTCAGATAATCGGCCTCCAGGATTAAATCGGCATGCGTGAGCGGGGACTGAGCCAGCCAGTCGCCGGGAAACTGCAAACTGACTTTAGTCTTGGTGATTGCTATTTTAAATTCGGGTAAATCGTGCTCATGTCGATTGCGGCGCAGCAGAACTGCCAAGCGCAGAATAATGGTCATGTACGGCGCGTAATTGTTCCAGGGGTCTGGTAAATCAAAGAAACGGATGCGGGAAAATTTGCGCCGGTGTGACCTTATGATGGTTGCCAGCAAAATTTGATCTTGCCGGGAAAACCCGGCCAGATCGGCATTCTCTATGATATAGGCACTGTGCTTGTGATACTGGCTGTGGGCAATGTCATGACCGATTTCGTGCAGTTCTGCCGCCCAATCCAAAAATTGCACGATGCCCTCGTTGTCAAAAAGACAACAGTCGGCATCCAATTGCCCTAGCATGGCGTGAATGGTCTGTTTAATGCGCATTGCGTGCGCGTGGTCGGTATGATAACGCTTGGCCAGGGCCTGCGCGGTTGCCGAGCGCATATCGTGGTCATAGATCCGGCCCAGCAAGTCCAGAATCAGACCTTCCCGAAGCGCGCCGTCGGCAACAGTCATTTGTTCAATACCCAGGCTTTTAAAGGTGGCGTAGATGATAGCCAAGCCGCCGGGGAAGACCGGCAGGCGGTCCGGATTGAGATCCGGCAAAGCCAGCTCATTGACATGAGTGCAGCGATTGAAATGGCTGACCAGTTGTTCCAGGCCTTCCCGGGTGATGCCGTTGTTGCTCCAGTTTTTTGCTTTCAGGACTTTATCGATTGAGCGCAAGCTGCCGGAGGCGCCAATAGCCTCCTTCCAGTTTTTACGCTGAAATTTTTTCTGATAAGGTTCCAGTTGTTGTTCGGCAAATAAAACCGCTTGTTTAAAGGCATTTTTGGAAATTTTGCCGTCTTTGAAGAAAGCATTGCTGAGTGAAACGCAGCCCATCGGCAAACTTTCCTTCTTTCTGGGCGTGTCATCGATGCCGATAATGTATTCGGTGCTGCCGCCGCCTATATCCATGACCAGGCGCGACTTGGCGCTGCTGCCCAGGCTGTGCGCCACGCCCAGATAAATCAGGCGCGCCTCCTCAATGCCGGAAATGATGTGGATAGGGTGATTGAGTGCTTTCTCGGCCTTGATCAAAAACTGGCGGGAATTTTTCGCCATGCGCAGCGTGTTGGTGCCGACAATGCGCACACTGCCAGGCGGAAAATTGCGAATTCTTTGACCAAATCGTTCCAGGCACTCCAGGGCTCTTTTTTGAGTGGCAAGATCCAGGTAGTTTCTCTTGTCGAGTCCGGCGGCCAGTCTGACCATTTCTCTTAGCCGGTCGACGGTCTGTAATTTACCATCGGTCAGGTTGCAGACAATCATGTGAAAACTGTTAGAACCCAGGTCCACAGCGGCAACAATTTCAGGCGGTTTCTTTAGCACGGGTTATCCAGTTTTGTCGGCGGGGATTTGTATATCTGATAAAATCAAGCAATTTTAGTATCGATCAAGATTCTTTTAAATGAGCATACTTCTTAATTTAACTTATTTGCAGGCTCTCGTTAAGTGATAGTTTCAGCATGAACGCATTATCTCTTCGAAATCTCAGAAAAACCTACAGTAATGGTTTTGAGGCGTTAAAAGGCATCGATCTTGATGTTGAAGCCGGTGATTTCTTTGCCTTGCTGGGGCCCAATGGCGCCGGCAAATCCACCACGATCGGCATCATCAGCTCGCTGGTCAATGAAAGCAGCGGTTCGGTCAGCATTTTTGGCCATGATTTGCGACGGAATCGGGCGTTGGCAAAAAGTTGTATTGGGCTGGTGCCGCAGGAAGTCAACTTCAACCAATTTGAAACCGTTAAGAATATTCTGCTCAATCAGGCCGGCTATTATGGTACGCCGCGCAAGCTGGCGCTGCAAAGAACCGAGCAATGCCTTAGACAGATGGATTTGTGGGACAAGCGCGATACCGTGTCCCGGCGGTTGTCGGGCGGCATGAAACGGCGGGTGATGATTGCCCGAGCCATGGTGCACGCCCCCAAGCTGCTGATTCTGGATGAGCCGACGGCCGGCGTCGATATTGAAATCCGCCGTTCCATGTGGCAAATGATGCGGGAAGTGAATCAGCAGGGCACGACCATTATTTTAACCACGCACTATCTTGAAGAGGCCGAAAGTCTGTGCCGCAATATTGCCATCATCAATCATGGCCAGATTGTCGAGCATTCGGATATGGCCAGTCTGCTGGCCCGGCTGCATGTTGATCATTTTGTGCTGGATCTGGCGCAGCCGCTGCAAACGGCGCCGGTGATTGAGGGCTATCAGGTCGAGCGGGTCACTGATAAAAGCTTGACGGTCGCGGTGCCTAAAGAGCTGGGGCTTAATCAATTGTTCCAGCGTTTAAGCGAAATGAATGTTGAAGTCATCAGTCTGAAAAACAAGACCAATCGTCTGGAGCAGTTGTTTATGGATCTGATTGAAGCCAGTCCCGAAGGCCATATACGATGAATTATTCGATTGCATTTAGAACCATTGTCGTTAAAGAAATCTACCGTTTTGTGCGCATCTGGCCGCAAACCTTACTGCCGCCTGCCGTGACCACGGCGTTGTATTTTCTGATTTTTGGCAAGCTGATCGGCGACCGCATAGGGACTGTCAGCGGCGCCACCTATATGGATTATATTGTTCCCGGCATTATTTTAATGTCGGTGATCAGTCATTCCTACTCGAATGTCGTGTCTTCATTTTATTCGACCAAGTTTCAGCACAATATTGAAGAATTGCTGGTGGCGCCGGTACCCAATTGGGTGATTTTGGCCGGCTATGTCGGCGGCGGCATTTGCCGTGGCTTGTTGGTGGGGGGCGTGGTGGGGCTGATTTCCCGGCTTTTTGCCGATGTTGCTTTTTACAATGCTGCTATTGCCTTGGCCATTGCTGTGCTGACGGCGACGCTGTTTTCCCTGGCCGGCTTTATCAATGCGGTGTTTGCAGATAGTTTTGATGACATTTCCATTATTCCGAATTTCGTATTAACGCCGTTAAATTATCTGGGCGGTGTGTTTTATTCGGTGTCGATGCTGCCGGATATCTGGCAGACCATTTCCAGGGGCAATCCTATCTTGTACATGATCAACGCCTTTCGTTACGGTTTGATCGGGGTGAGCGATGTAGACATTGTGCTGGCGTTTGAAATTACCAGCGGCTTTATTGTGGCCATGACCTTGTTCAGCCTGTATCTGCTCCATAAAGGCATCGGGATTAAAAATTGAGGTTCAAGGCGAAAGGCGTGAGGAATTCGTAGGGTACGGGGTTGTGAAAGAACTAGTGAGGACAGCATGAAAAGCATTATTCACCACGAAGATCAAGAAGGACACGAAGAAAATTATTAAGTCAAGCAATGCATTGAAACTTCGCGCTCTTCATGTCCTTAGTGGCTATCTCTTTTATATTGAATACTTTCACAGTCTCGTACGCATTGCGCACCTTAATGCTATTTAAAACAAGCCTGCAAACGCTTGCACGCTTACCCATTCACCGGCCTTCACCGTTTCTCTGTCATGGCCCAGGATAATAAATGCATTGGCTAGGCTCATCGAGCGCAAAATGCCCGAGCCCTGTTTGCCGGTGGTTTTTACTGTCCAATTGCCGCTGTCGTCCTGCTCGATGATGCCACGTTGAATTTCGGTGCGCCCGGGTTTTTTACGCAGATCCTCGGTTGCTTTGGCTAGAAAAACCGGTGCGATAGGTTTGTTGTTGATGCCCAGCATTTTTTCCAGCGCGGGCAGCACAAACTGATACAACGTTACCATTACTGCCACCGGATTGCCGGGCAAGCCAAAAAATGCCGTCTTGCCGATGTGGCCAAAAGCCAGCGGGCGGCCCGGCTTGATCGCCACTTTCCAGAAATTAACCGCGCCGGAGGCCTGCAAGGCGGTTTTGGTGTAATCGGCTGCACCGACCGACACGCCGCCGGAAGAAATAATCATATCGGCATAGCGGCTGGCATTCTCAAAGCTGTTGAGCAACTTGGCCGGATCATCTTCCAGTATGCCCAAATTAATGACCTCGATATCAGGCCGATCCAGCGCGGCCAGCAGGCTGTAACGGTTGCTGTCATAAATGCTGCCCGGGCTGAGTGGGGCCCCGATACTAATGACTTCATTGCCGGTGGAAGCAATAGCTATCCGGAGTTTTCGGCGGACGTTGATCTCGGCAATACCCAGGGATGCCATCAAACCAATGTCCGGGGGCGTTAACAATTTGCCCGGCTGCAAGATAATCTGGCCTTGCTGCATATCTTCCCCGGCTTTGCGAATGTTTTGACCGGCTCTGTGCCGGGCATCAATCTCGATAAATTCGCCCTGTACCGAGACATGTTCCTGCATGACGACCGCATCCAGGCCATCGGGCACCGGTGCGCCGGTCATGATGCGAATACAGTGCCCGGATTTTACATCGCCAAGGTAAGGCCGGCCGGCAAAGGCATGGCCGCTTACTTTTAGACGGCGATTGCCCTGGGCGGGCACATCTTCACTACGAATCGCGTAGCCGTCCACGGCTGAATTGGTATGCGCCGGCACATTGCAAGCGGCGATGACGGGTTCGTAGAGCGTGCGTGCCGCGGGCTTGCTCGATTGGCAGCCGTTCATAGCCGCTGATGACACGGACTTCCGCCAGAATCTGGCTCAGCGCGTCTTTAACAGAGATCAGGCCGGGTTCATAAATATCGGTGCAGCTCGGGTGCGTGGGGATCATTTTCGGGTACTCGGGGTGCTATGGTTCAGAAGGCTTGCCGCGCAAACCATTTCCTGTAGGAGCGACGCCCACGTCGCGACGTGGGCGTCGCTCCTGACAGCCGGCTTTCATTGCTTTGTGGTTTTTGTGCTGAACAAAGGCTGATAGGCGCGGGCTGATTGTTCAGGTTCATGGTCAAAAATGCCGCCAATGACAGCCAGCACATCCGCGCCCGCAGCGATTAAAGCCGCGCCGTTTCCGGGCAGAATGCCGCCAATTGCAACGATGGGAATATGCAGCAAAGGCCGCGCTGTTTTCAACGTTTCAATATGCGCGGGCGCCGCCAACGGTTTGGATCCGGACGGGAAAAAACGCCCGAACGCAACATAGTTCGCGCCGTGCTGCTGGGCTTCAATCGCCCGTTCAACCGAGTCATAGCAGGACACGCCAATGATGGCATTTGCACCCAGGTGTTTTCTGGCTTCGGCGATATGGCCGTCGTCTTTGCCGATATGAACTCCATCGGCGCCGGTGCGTAGCGCCAGTTCAATGTCATCATTGATCAGCAAGGGCACCTGCTGTTGATGGCAGAGTTTAACCAGCGCCCTGCCCAGAGCTAACGCATCAAGGGGATTTTTATCGCGGTATTGCACGGCCATTGCGCCGCCGCGGATAGCGGCTGCCACTTCGCTGAGTATGTGTCAGGGGATTTGTTGTCAGTCTGGGTGATGGCATAAAGGCCAGATGCCGGAAATTTCATGCGCTGTCTTCCATCCAGAAAAATCGATTGGGGTTATGCTGGCCCTGGCCGGGCCGGTAAGCCGCATTCAGGGCATTCCAGGTATATTCCTGCGCTTCCATAACCGCCTGAGCTGGTTCGAGACCATGGGCGATCAATGCCGCGATGGCGGCAGCCAACGTGCAGCCCGAGCCATGATAGCTGGCGGGCAGCCGGTTCCAGGTAAAGGTTTCCAGGCAGCGATGATCATGGAACAATTGATTGCTGACGGCGGGCGTTGTTTCATGGGTGCCGGTAATCAGCACGTACTCACAGCCTTTGTCCAGCAAAGCCAGCCCGCATTGCTCAAGATCAGCCAGCCCTGCCAATTTGCGGGCTTCTTCGCTGTTAGGCGTTAATACGGTGGTGCAGGGCAGCAGCAGGTCAATTAGGGTATCGATGAGTTGCTGGCTGGACAGTCCGGTACCACCGCCCGCCGCCAATACCGGATCCAAAACAACCGGAATATGCGCATGCTGTTTTAAGATTTCGTGGATGGCAACAGCGCTTTCATGATGTCCGATCAGGCCGATTTTAAAGGCGTTGACCGGCAGGTCTGCGAGTAAGGTGTTTGCCTGACTGATGATGTTTTCAGGGCTCTGCGGAAGCAGTTTTTTAACGTTCCGGCTGTCCTGTTCAGTTAAGGCGGTGATTACGCTGGCGGCATGGCAGTGGTGGCTGACCAGGGTTTCAATATCGGCCTGGACACCGGCGCCGCCGATGGGATCGTGGCCGGAAAAACAGACAACAACGGGGCGACTGGCAGGCATGTCAGAAAGGCTTGACAACGGCCAGAATGACGATGGCCAATAAAAATAAAACCGGCACTTCGTTCATCCAGCGGTAATAAACGTGGGACCGTTGATTGCGGTCATGTTTGAAATCAAACAGCCAAACACCGCAGAAAAAATGATAGACCACCATCAACAGCAGCAGCGCCAGTTTGGCATGCAGCCAGCCGGCCGATGAATACAGTGCCCAGGCGTAATCCACCAGCATCCAGATGCCGAAGATAAAGGTGGCGATCATGCCTGGCGTCATTATGCCGAAAAACAGTTTGCGCTCCATGATTTTAAAGCGTTCATTGCTGATGTCATCGTCACTCATCGCGTGATACACATAAAGACGCGGCAGATAAAACAGGCCGGCAAACCAGGTGACCATAAAAATCAGGTGAAAGGCTTTTAACCAGAGCATGACTTATCCTTTAAGTAGGGCTTCAATACGGGTTTTCATGTCGGCAAGATCGAACACGCCGATTTTTTGCAGGGCGATCGAGCCGGCAGGGCTGATTAGAAAAGTTGTCGGCGTTAAGCGCACATCGCCAAAGGCTTTGGCGTGTTCGGCCTGGATATCCAAAGCAACATCATAAGGCAGGGCTTGTTGTTTGGTCATCTCGACAACGTGATTGGGCGGGTCATAGTACATGGCAACCGCGATAATCTGCAGGCCTTGGTCGTGGTATTGCCGGTAAAGATCAATCAGGTGGGGTATTTCTTGTATGCAGCCTGGGCAGTCGGTGGCCCAGAAGGTAACCAGTACGGGCTTTCCGCGCAAGTCATGCAGGGCGATTTTTTTGCCGGTGAGGGTGCTAAAGCATGACCTCCGGTGCGGGCGTTACGGTTTTGCTCACGCTTAGCCACACTCCAGTTGCAAGGTGCGGTTACCAAGAATAGGCCGATCAATACGTCTTTAGCTTTCATCATGTTTTGACAAGGATACCCCTTATTGAAATGCCCACGATTATAACAAAGCTGGTAAGCTATAGGCTTTTTTTAGCGTTGTCATCTTACCCATGAAAAAAATCCTTATTGCTGACAAATTAGCAGAAGCGGGCATAAATTATCTAAATGATCAGCCGGGCATCCAGGTTCATATCGAAACCGGACTCAAGGAAGACGGCTTGTGTCAAATTATCGGTGATTACGATGCCTTGCTGATACGCAGTGATACCCAGGTAACAAAAAAAGTTCTGCAGGCGGCGAAGAATCTCAAGCTGATTGGCCGCGCCGGTATCGGTGTCGATAATGTCGATATACCCGCGGCCACGGAATTGGGGATTATTGTCATGAATACCCCGGATGCCAATGCGACGACCACGGCTGAATTGGCCATTGCCCACATGATGTCACTGAGCCGCCATTTACCGGCCGCGGATCGCTCGATACGCGCAGGAAAATGGGAGCGCTCCAAGCTGATGGGATCAGAAATCGCGCACAAGACTCTGGCGATACTGGGCTTTGGCACTATCGGACGGATTGTCGCACAGCGCGGTTTGGGCTTGAAAATGCAGGTCATCGCCTATGATCCCTTTGTGGCGCCCGAGATATTTGAAGCTCTGGGTGTTGAGCCGGTGAGTCTGGATGAGCTGGTGAGCCGGGCGGATTATTTAACCCTGCATTGCCCGTTGATAGAAAAAACCCGCAACATCATCGACGCCAATCAGCTGACGATGATGAAAAAGGAGGCCATGTTGATTAACTGCGCCCGAGGCGGTCTGATCAATGAAGCGGCCCTGTACGAAGCCTTAAAGAATGGCCAGATTGCGGGTGCGGCGCTCGATGTTTACGAACAGGAGCCGCCTGCCAATTCGCCATTGCTGGAATTGAACAATATCGTTTTCACGCCGCATCTGGGAGCATCGACCAGTGAAGCGCAAGTGGCGGTGAGCGTCGAAATTGCCCGTCAGGCGGTTACCTTTTTAAAGACCGGTGAAGCGGTTAATGCCTTAAACCTGCCCAGAGTGTCTGCGGAAGAACTGAAAAAATCCCACGAATTTATGACCCTGGCCAATATTTTGGGCAAGGTGCTGGTGGGGCTGGCGACCAAACCGCTGGAAAAAATAGAAGTCGCGTTATTCGGCAGGGCGGCAGAAGTTGAGGCACGCCCGATTTCTGTAGCGGCGCTGATCGGCGTGTTAAGCGGACAATTTTCTACGCCGGTCAACCGGGTGAATGCCGAAAATATCGCCAAACGCCAGGGTATTTCATTGGTTGAATCAAAAACAGAAGCAACCCAGGATTATTTGTCGCTGATTAAGGTTATCGGGCATTGTCAGGATCGTACCATTACCCTGGCCGGGGCCTTGCTGGGCGGCTGCCATCCACGCCTGGTGAGTATCGACCAGATTGATATTGAAGTGGTGCCCGAAGGCACTTTGCTGATAACCCGTCATGACGATAAGCCCGGGGTCATCTCGGCAATTAGTGCGGTGCTGGGCAACGCCAATATCAATATCTCCAGAATGCAGGTGGGTACGGCCGATGATCAGCAGCAGGCGATGGCGGTTATCAGTGTATCCGAGCCTCTCAATGAAGACTTGTTGCAGCAACTGTGCGGTATTCCTGCCGTGCACAAGGCGACGCAGATTGTTTTATGAGTTTTGATGTTATCTGTTTTGATTGCGACAGCACCTTAAGCAAGATCGAGGGTATCGATGAACTGGCTGGGCGGGTCGGGCTGGGTGAAGAAATGTCCCGGCTTACCAATGCCGCCATGAATGGCGAAGTGCCGCTGGAAGCCGTCTACGAGCAGCGCTTGACGTTGATCAGGCCGGATCAGGCCAGCGTCAACTGGCTGGCCGATCTGTATATCGCCGAAATCGTCGAGGGTGCCAAAGAAGTGTTTGCGGCCCTGGCCGCGCAGGATAAGGAACTGCATATCATCAGTGGCGGTCTGCGCCAGTCCATTTTGCCGCTGGCAAGGTATTTGGGACTGCCGGACAGTCATGTTCATGCCGTTGATATTTATTTCCATGACGACGGCAGTTATCGCGATTATGAACGCAGTTCGCCCTTGGCCAGAACCGGCGGCAAAGCAGAAATTTGCCGTCAGTTGAACAGGTCGACACACTCTTTAGCTGTTGTTGGCGACGGCAAGACCGATATGGAAGCCCGCCAGGCCGGGGCTTATGTGATTGGTTTTGGCGGCGTGGTAGAGCGCTCCATAGTGCGCGAGCTGGCCGACGTTTACGTGGCCGAGCCTTGCCTGACGGCAGTGCTGGCGCATATATTGTAAATGTAAAATGGGTGGAAGCAGCGCCCTTGTCGCGATGTTGGTACGCCTCGTGCCTTTTGATCAAGCGCTACTAATTTTTATTGGCGCCGGACTCAATGCTAAAATTGACGGCATTTTTTAACTCAGAGAGCGACAATGGCTGGACATAGTAAATGGGCTAATATCAAGCATCGTAAAGCCGGACAGGATGCCCTGCGCGGCAAACTGTTTACCAAAATACTGCGTGAAATTAACGTGGCGGCAAAATCCGGCGGCGGCGATCCGGCCACCAATCCGGCATTGCGGACGGCGATTGATAAAGGCCTCGGCGCCAATATGAAGCGCGATACCATTGACAACGCCATCAAGAAAGCCACCGGTTCACTGGAAGGCGTCAACTATGAAGACGTCCGCTATGAAGGTTATGGCCCAGGGGGCGTCGCCGTCATGGTCGATTGCCTGACTGATAACCGCAACCGCACCGTTGCCGAAGTGCGGCATGCGTTTTCCAAAGCTGGCGGCAATTTGGGTACCGACGGCTCTGTGGCCTATCTATTCAGCAAGGTTGGCATTATCAGTTATGCCGGTCCCGTCGATGAAGATGCGCTGATTGAAGCAGCCCTGGAAGCGGGGGCTGACGATGTCATTGCCAATGATGATGGCTCCGTGGATGTCATGACCGCGCCGGAAAATTATCTGCAAGTAAAAGATGCCATGATCGCCGCGGGCTTTCAACCCGACAATGCCGAAGTCACTATGCAGGCGGCTACCACTACCGAACTCGATGCCGAAACGGCAGAGAAAATGATGCGTCTGATAGAGCGTCTGGAAGATCTGGACGATGTGCAAAACGTATATTCCAATGCCGATATCAGTGACGAAATTATGGAAGGATTGGGTTGATTTGTTAGTGTTAGTTGGGTTGCGATAGCCGTAACCCGACGTATCGAAGCTGAAAATGTTGGGTTACAGACCTATCGCTAAACCAACTTAACGGGCTAAGTATTCTTAGTTACATTCAATTAAATGGACCAATATGGCAAAGTTTCTTAATACCAGTGCAACTAATTATTTTCTCGAAGAAGCTAATTAAAAATGCTAAAGATAGGCTCATTTTAATAAGCCCATTCTTAAAGCTAAATGACCGGATGAAGGAGCTTTTAGCTGATAAAAATCGATTGAAGATTGATGTGCGAATAGTCTACTGGTAAAAGTGAACTTCAACCCGAAGAAATTAACTGGCTAAAGGAACTCAGTTATATCAGAACCAGCTTTTGCAAAAACTTACATGCAAAGTGCTATTTGAATGAAGAACTTTGTATCATCACAAGTCTCAATCTTTATGAATTCAGCCAAATCAACAACAATGAAATGGGTATCCTGATTCGTCGTTCTGATGACGCTGAGCTTTACAAAGACGCATATGAAGAAGCACAACGTATTATTCGTATAAGTGATGAAGTCCGTATCAGTTTGGAACGTGTGACGAACGAACATGAAGATAAATCGGATGCGGATGATAAATCCGATAAACTGACATCCTCAAAACTCGCTCAAAAACTTGGAATAAAGACCAATGAGTTCATGGATAAACTCGTTATCGCCAGTTTGCTTGAGTTGAAGGACGGTAAGCATTATTTAACTGCTAAAGGCAAAGAGGTTGGCGGCGAGTTTCGTATGAGTTCAAAGTTTGGGCCATATTTTCTATGGCCCGAAAATTTTCGTCTGTAACCTCCCGATGTCATCATCAATTCGAGTTTGATGAAAAACAGCCACGTAGGCCAGCTTAGCTTTAGCGTAACCCGACACAAATCTGTAGGTTGGGTTGCCGCTTTTTTTAACGCAATTTTTCAATTTTGGTTAAGTTAAACAGCCTTGCGATGTTATATAAGTCAGAATTTATGCGCGTTAATGAGGCATGAACCCCAACATGCACTCAATGAGAGAGAATTATCATGAATCATCTTAATGAAATAACGACTCATAGCCAAAGACTACCGGAAAATTTACAAAAAGAGGTATTGGATTTTATTTGTTTCCTGGAAGAGCGATATTCATTCAAATCAATAACACAGCATAAACATCAAGTAACCGACGAAGAAATCGAACAGGCTTGCGGCATTTTACAGGCACCCTACGGCATCAGTTTGGAACAAATGGATGAGGCAATAAAAAAACGTGGCGGGAGTTTATGATCGCAGTTGATACCAATGTGCTGGTGCGTTTGTTAATCAATGATCCAGACTCACAGACACAGGTCAGTTTAGCTAAGGCTTTGTTAAAACGTGCTGGACAGGTTTATGTGCCGCAAATCGTACAAATTGAAATGGTTTGGGTATTGGAAACTGCTTATGGCTTTGATAAGCCAGCTGTCATTACCGTACTAAAACATCTCCAACAAACTTTACTTTTTGTGTTACAGGATGAATCTCAGTTTGGTACGGCACTGGCGACCTTTGAAAGTCACGCGGCTGATTTTTCAGATTGCCTTATTTTGTCAGGCTGTATGGAAAATAATCATGAGTTATTTACCTTTGATAAGAAATTTGCACGCCTGCAATCGGTAATGCTGCTTGATGAAAAACAGCGATAGCAAAATGGTGTACACACCTCCCCCTACCATTGATTAATAACAGATGAGAATTTTAGGGATAGACCCCGGCTCAAGAACAACCGGATACGGAATTATAGAAGATTCACCGCGCGGCTATAAATATCTGGCCAGCGGCAGCATACGCATCAAGGCGGACTATTTTCCTGACCGGCTTAAACAAATATTCGATGGCATTGTGGAAATCGTCAATTTATATGAGCCCGAGCAAATGGCCATAGAGCAGATATTTATGCATAAAAATGCCGATTCAGCCCTGAAGTTGGGACAGGCGCGCGGCGCGGCGATTTGTGCCGTCCAGACCACTGGTTTGCCGGTGTTTGAATATGCCGCCCGGCAGGTCAAGCAGGCGGTGGTCGGCAAGGGCGGCGCCGATAAACTCCAGGTTCAGCACATGGTGAAAATTTTGCTGAGTATTCAGGGTGACTTATCGTGTGATGCCAGTGATGCCTTGGCGATTGGTCTTTGTCATTCCCATTATCAGCAAACGGCATTGCGCATGCCGCAGGGCGTTTTCAGATGATAGGTTTCTTGCGCGGCACACTGGTGCTGAAAGCGCCACCGGTATTGGTGCTGGATGTGCAGGGTGTCGGTTATGAAGTTGAAGCGCCGATGACGACTTTTTATGATTTGCCGTCCATAGGCGCGGAAATAAAGCTGCATACGCACCTGGTCGTGCGGGAAGATGCGCATATCCTGTTCGGATTTTCAACCGAAGCGGATCGCCTGATGTTCAGAACCCTGATCAGGGTCAATGGTGTCGGTCCCAAGCTGGCATTGACGATTTTATCCGGGCAAAGCGCCGAAGAATTTCATCGCTGCATTCAGAATAACGATACCCAGGCGCTGGTGCGACTGCCCGGCGTAGGCAAAAAAACCGCGGAACGCCTGATTATTGAAATGCGCGACCGTTTGCCTGGTCTCGGCGAACCGGCCACTGCCGGTAGCAGTTATGCAGGAGAGCAGCCGCAAGCGGTCAATAATCCGAGACAGGAAGCGATCAGCGCCTTGTGCGCCCTAGGTTACAAGCCCCAGGATGCCGGCCGAATGGTGCAAAATATCAGCCCTGAAAACAAAAGCTGCGAAGCTATCATCAGGCAGGCCTTGCAAGGCAGCATCAGATGATCGAACGTGATCGCTTGATAACCGCACACGGCCATTCAGATGAAGAGCGTCAGGATCGCGCCATCCGTCCCAGACGTCTGGCGGATTATATCGGTCAGCAAGAATTGCGCACGCAGATGGAAATTTTCATTCAGGCAGCATCGGCGCGCAAGGAAGCCCTGGATCATGTCCTGATATTTGGGCCGCCGGGGCTGGGTAAAACCACTTTGGCCAATATCATCGCCGCCGAGATGTGTGTTAATATTCGCCAGACTTCAGGCCCGGTGCTCGATAAGGCCGGCGATCTTGCCGCCCTTTTAACCAATCTCGAAGCGCATGATGTGTTGTTTATCGATGAAATTCATCGCTTGAGCCCGGTAGTGGAAGAAGTCTTATACCCGGCCATGGAAGATTATCAGATTGACATCATGATCGGCGAAGGCCCGGCTGCACGCTCAATCAAGCTGGATTTGCCGCCCTTTACCCTGGTTGGCGCAACCACACGTGCCGGCCTGCTGACGTCCCCTTTGCGAGATCGCTTTGGCATAGTGCAGAGACTGGAATTTTATACAGTCGATGAGCTGGCCAGCATAGTCGTGCGTTCAGCCAGCGTATTGGGTATTGTGCTGGATTATGCCGGCGCCCATGAAATTGCGCGCCGGTCGCGCGGCACGCCGCGGATTGCCAACCGTTTGCTGCGCCGGGTGCGCGATTATGCCGAAGTCAAGGGCGATGGCGCCGTGACCGAGGTGATAGCCAGTCAGGCGCTGGCCATGTTGAAAGTGGATAACAACGGCTTTGATGCACTGGATCGCAAACTGCTGAGAACCATGATTGACAATTTTGCCGGCGGGCCGGTAGGACTCGATACCCTGGCCGCCGCCATTAGTGAGGAACGCGGCACCATTGAAGATGTGCTGGAGCCTTACCTGCTGCAGCAGGGGTTTATCATGCGCACGCCACGTGGACGGGTGGTGACCCAGAATGCCTATCTGCATTTTGGCTTGCAGCCGCCGCAGCATTTTGGCGTGTCTGAAGACTTGTTTGAATAAGCCGGGTGCGCACTGCGCATCCAGCCGCGTCATCGTGCTTGTACTATTAATACAATGATAAGTAATAAAAACTATATTTGGCCGGTACGGGTTTATTACGAAGATACCGATGCCGGTGGCGTGGTGTTTTACGCCAATTATCTGAAGTTTTTTGAACGGGCAAGAACAGAAATGCTCAGGGCCATGGGCCACGAGCAGGATCAGCTGATTGTCAACGAAGGCATTATTTTTGTCGTGCGCTCTGTGCAGGTCGACTATTTAAGGCCGGCCCGGTTTAATGAACTGCTACAGGTCAGCGCGGAAGTCTGTCTTGCCAAAAAGGCCAGTCTTACCTTTGCACAACAAATTAAACGAGGCGATGAAGTTTTATGCGAAGGCATCATTCGCATTGCCTGTCTGGACGCACAAACCATGCGCCCAAAAGCAATTCCCGAGAATTTACTAGAGCAAATCAAACAATGAACACCGATTTATCCATTTTTCATTTAATTAAAGAAGCCAGCTTTGTTGTTCAATTTGTCATGCTGATATTGCTGGCAGCCTCACTGGTATCATGGACATTTATCTTCTCCAAACGCAAGGAACTCAGCCGGGCGCTGGAAATCACTGATGAATTTGAAGAGCAATTCTGGTCGGGTGCGGCCTTGACGGATCTTTACAGACGATTGACTGCAAAGGATTTTGAACCGGAAGGCATAGAGAAAATATTCCTGGCCGGTTATAAGGAATTTTCACGTATGCGCCAGGCCGGCAATGTGGATCCGGGTGTACAAGTGGAAAGTGCCCAGCGTGCCATGCGTATTGAACTATCGCGGGAACTGGATAGGCTCGATGAACACCTGCCGTTTTTGGCTACCGTTGGCTCAACCAGTCCGTATATCGGCTTGTTTGGTACGGTATGGGGCATCATGAATTCATTCCGGTCCTTGGGTAATGTGCAGCAGGCCACCTTGGCGCAAGTCGCGCCAGGTATCGCCGAAGCCTTGATTGCGACAGCGATTGGTCTGTTTGCGGCTATCCCCGCCGTTATTTCGTATAACCGTTTTGCTACGCGTCTGGATAGGCTTACCGGCCGATACGAGTTGTTCGTTGAAGAGTTCGTCGTCTTATTGCAACGGCAGGCACACAACAAATGAGTCCTCAAGGCAAGCAAGGCGGACGTGGCCGCAGAAAACCCATGGCGGAAATCAACGTCGTTCCCTATATCGACGTCACCCTGGTATTGTTGATCATCTTCATGATTACCACCCCGATGCTGCAAACCGGAGTGAAAGTTGATTTGCCGCAAGCGCAATCGTCCATGGTCGAGCAAAAGGATATCCCACCCATTGTCATCACTATCGATAAAAATTATCAATACTACATCAACGAGAGTGGTGATAAGGACGAGTCCATTCAGCCGGAAGATATTTATGCCCGGGTCGCAGGTGTCTTAAGCAATCGCCCGGAAACGCAGGTACTGATCAATGCCGATGAAACCGTAGGCTATGGCAAAGTGGTTACCGTTATGGCGGCATTGAAAAATGCCGGTGTGCCTAATGTAGGATTGCTGACCAAATCAAATGAACAATAGAGAGTAAATGGATAGTCGAAAGAGATTTACATGGCCATTCATTCTGGCTTTAGCTTTGCACGTTATTCTTATCGGCATGTTCGCATTAAGTTTCAACTTGAAGCCCAAAAAAGAGGCAAAGCCCGCTCAGGACATCATACAGGCTTCTATTGTCGAACAAACCACCGCAAAGCCGCAGCCACAATCTATCTGCAGTTGCCCAGCCCGAGCCCGAGCAGCCGGCTGAGTCCCAGGCAGAGAAACAAGCGGTAGCCGTCAGGCAGCAGCGCCTGCAAGAAGAACGTAAAGCCGAAGCCGCGCGTGCTGAAAAGGCTGCAGCGGCAGCACAAGCCAAGGCCGAAGCGGCCAAACAGGCGAAGGCCGAAGCGGCTGCAAAAGCCAAAGCCGAGGCAGAACAAGCCGCCCGTGAAAAGGCAGCTGCCGAAAAAGCCGAAGCCGCAGCACAAGCCAAGGCCGAAGCGGCCAAACAGGCGAAAAGCCGAAGCGGCGGCAAAAGCCAAAGCCGAGGCAGAGCAGGCCGCCCGTGAAAAGGCAGTTGCCGAAAAAGGCCGAAGCCGCAGCACAAGTCAAGGCCGAAGCGGCCAAACAGGCGAAAACCGAAGCGGCTGTAAAAGCCAAGGCCGAGGCAGAACAAGCCGCTCGCGAGAAAGCTGCCGCCGAAAAAGCCGAAGCCGCGCGCGCTGAAAAGGCCGCAGCGGCCGCACAAGCCAAGGCCGAAGCGGCCAAACAGGCGAAAGCCGAAGCGGCGGCAAAAGCCAAAGCCGAGGCAGAACAAGCCGCCCGTGAAAAAGCCGCCGCCGAAAAAGCCGAAGCCGCGCGCGCTGAAAAGGCCGCAGCGGCCGCACAAGCCAAGGCCGAAGCGGCCAAACAGGCAAAAGCCGAAGCGGCGGCAAAAGCCAAAGCCGAGGCAGAACAAGCCGCCCGTGAAAAAGCCGCCGCCGAAAAAGCCGAAGCCGCGCGCGCTGAAAAGGCCGCAGCGGCCGCACAAGCCAAGGCCGAAGCGGCCAAACAGGCGAAAGCCGAAGCGGCGGCAAAAGCCAAAGCCGAGGCAGAACAAGCCGCACGCGAGAAAGCCGCCGCCGAAAAAGCCGAAGCCGCGCGCGCTGAAAAGGCCGCAGCGGCCGCACAAGCCAAGGCCGAAGCGGCCAAACAGGCGAAAGCCGAAGCGGCGGCAAAAGCCAAAGCCGAGGCAGAACAAGCCGCACGCGAGAAAGCGGCTGCCGAAAAAGCCGAAGCCGCCAAGCAGGCGAAAGCAGAAGCCGCTGCACAAGCCAAGGCTGAAGCGGAGCCTCCGCTGCACGTGAGAAAGCGGCGTCTGAAAAAGCCGCCGCAGATGCAGCCAGAGCGAAAGCAGCGGCTCAACAGGCTGAAGCAGCCAACATGAGAGCAGCGCAGGACCGGGCAATGGCGGAGGCAACGGCGGCTATTAAGCTAAAGGTCAACCGCAACTGGATTCGGCCGCCGTCCGCTTCAGCGGGCTTGAAATGCAAGATTCGGGTTCGATTGCTTTCCAGTGGTGAAGTGATGGATGTCGAAATTATTTCCAGCAGTGGCGATGACATTTTTGACCGTTCTGCGGAAAACGCGGTCAGAAAAGCATCGCCTCTTCCCGTGCCGATGGATAAAGAGTTATTCAACAGGGCGTTTAAAACGTTTACGTTTACATTTGAACCCAAATAAAACTTTTGTCCGCTTTCAGAGCGAGGGGTTAGTGGCCATTCAGGGATATGTCGGCACTATACAAATCGTTAATTGGCACTGGATTGCCGGCATTCAAGACACAGGGCAGTGAAAAACATCAAAGACAGCGGGATTACTGGCAGATTTTTTCGAGTTATAGAGGTAAAAAGGTGAGTGTGTTTAGAGCAATTTTATTATGTGGCCTGATAGCATTTCAGGTGCCTGTTAGCCATGCCGAAATGAATATTGAAATTACCGAAGGCATTGAAAGCGCGTTGCCTATCGCTGTCGTGCCTTTTGCCGTTCAGGGCGCAGGAATGCCCGTTGATGTCAGATTTGTGGTTAATTCGGATCTGGCGCGCAGCGGATATTTTAGAACCCTGAATGAGCAGGATATGCGCAGCAGGCCGAGCAGTCCGGACCAGGTGAGATTTAATGACTGGCAGGCCTTAGGCCAAAATTATCTGGTTATTGGCCAGATAACGGAAGACCGCGGTCAATATAGCATCCAGTTTCAGCTGTTTGATGTCTATAAAGGCACCCAAATGCTGGGATACCGCATGACGTCATCATCTGCAGACTTGCGCAGAACCGCCCATAAAATCAGTGATCTTATATTTGAAGCCATCACTGGCAACAAAGGCGTGTTTAGCGGCCGCATTATTTACATTACCAGCAGCGGTGGCAATAAACAGAGAACGCATAAGCTACAGGTTGCCGATACCGACGGTTTTAATGCGCAAACCATAGCGACGTCGCCAGAGCCATTGATGTCACCGGCCTGGTCGCCAGACGGCAGAAAAGTAGCCTATGTGTCATTTGAGCGCAAGACTGCAGCTGTTTATGTGCAGACACTGGGAACCGGTGAGCGCACCAAGGTAGCCGAATTCCCCGGAATTAACGGCGCGCCCGCCTGGTCACCCGATGGTCAGAAACTGGCTTTGACCTTATCCAAGGACGGCAATCCCGATATTTATGCGTTAAATCTGATGTCGCGCTCCCTGATCAAGCTGACTCAAAGCAACGCCATCGATACTGAACCCACCTGGTCGCCTGATGGCAGCCAAATTGTGTTTACTTCGGACAGAGGCGGCAAACCCCAGTTGTACATCATGCCGAGCAGTGGCGGCCAGGAAAAAAGGCTGACCTTTAGCGGCGACTATAATGCCGGCGCGAAATTCTCACCGGACGGTAAAAATTTGGCCATGGTGCATGGCAATGGCGGCGATTATCGTATTGCCGTGATGGATATGGCTACCCGAACCGTGAATGTGCTGACAGAAGGCCGACTCGATGAATCGCCTAGTTTTGCACCGAATGGCAGTCTGATTTTGTATGCTTCAAGAAAAGGTGGGGCGGCCTACTTATCCGCAGTATCAATCGATGGTAGAATGCAGCAAAAATTAACGTTTGACAGCAGTGAAGTCCGTGAACCAGCGTGGTCTCCCTAGGTCTGCCGCTTAGCAAGCTAAAGGTTAAATTAAATCAACAAGTTATTTTTGGAAAAGTGAAAATGAAATTTAATAAAACAATATTGGCATTGGCATTCAGCGCAACGCTCCTGGCCGCTTGTGGCTCCGATGATGAAAAAGATTTGGGTTTGACAGACGGCAGTCAAGAGGCGGCGGCCGGTATCAACGATGCCTCAACCCGTGGTTTAAACAGTGGTTCGGGTTTGTCAGGCTCGACAATGTCTGGCGGCGCCGGCGGTATGGGCGGCAATGGCTTAGGGCCGGAATTCAGTGATCCAAACAACCCGCTTTCAAAACAAACTATTTACTTCATGCTGGACAGCAGCCAGGTGCAGCAGGATTTTGTTCCGGTCATTGCCTCGCACGCGCGCTACTTGCAAAGCAATCCCAGCCAAAGGATGGTCCTTGAAGGACATGGCGACGAGCGCGGTTCACGCGAGTACAACATTGCCCTGGGTGAGCAGCGGGCAAAATCAGTTGCCAGCATGATGAAGGCGCAAGGTGTTTCTGAAAGCCAGTTACAAGTTGTCAGTTATGGCGAAGAGAAGCCGGCTGCATTTGGGCACGATGAATCTTCGTGGGAACTCAATCGTCGTGTTGAGTTAGTTTATCAGGGCAGATAAGTGAAAGCGCGCTTGTTTATATTGCTGTGTGCTTGCAGCAGCGCTTATGCAGAGCCGTGGCCATTGCCGCCTGTGGTCGATAATTCAGTTTATCCGGCGCAGGCGAATGCTCCCAAACCCTCGTCAGCCGATACCCTGCTTGAATTGATGGGGCGTTTGGATCAAATGCAGGTGGAAGTAAGGCAGCTCACTGGCAAGGTAGAAGAGCAGGGCTATCAAATCATTGAGTTGCAGAAACGTCAAAAAACCATGTACGCTGATTTTGACGATCGCCTGCAAAGCATCGAAACTAAAGCGCCTGCGGGAGCAGATGCAGCAACTGAAAATCCGCAAGAGCCGGCGCCTGCAGTAGACTCCGAAGCAAAAGTGAACGCACCACCTGCGGCTCCTGCTCCAGTTAAAGAGCCAGCGCCAGCGGCTGCTGTTTCCTCTGCGGCGCCTGCTCCTAATCAGGCGGTTCCCGCACCGGCTTCAGGTGATGAGAAACAGCTATATCAACAAGCGTATGAAGCGCTAAGAAATGGACAAACCGACCAGGCAATAGCGGGTTTCAATGGCTTGATCAGCCAGTACCCTGGCGGCGTATTTGCCAATAATGCGCAATACTGGTTAGGCGAGGCCTATAAAGTCAAGCAGGATATCAATTCAGCGCGCAATGCTTTTAAGCTCGTCATCGATAATTATCCTGGCAGTGCCAAAGTACCTGATGCCTTGCTAAAGCTGGGATATATCGAGTATGAGCAAAAAAACTGGACTAAAGCCCGTGAATATTTGACGCGAGTGACAACCGAATTTCCTGATTCGACAGCGGCGCATCTGGCAACAAAAAGATTATTTCAGATGGATGAAGCCAAGCATTAATGGCGAGTTCCTTACGCATCACCGAAATTTTTTACTCCCTGCAGGGTGAGTCGAATACAGTAGGGTTGCCCACAGTCTTTATCCGGCTCACCGGTTGTCCATTAAGATGTGTCTATTGCGATACAGCTTATGCCTTTTCCGGCGGCAAAAGAATGGATATTGATGCCATCATTGCCGAAGTCGAACAATATCGTACTCACTACATTACCGTCACCGGAGGAGAACCGCTTGCGCAGCCAGCCTGTCACGAATTGATGTCAGCATTGCTTGATAAAGGCTATGTGGTTTCGCTTGAAACCAGCGGGGCACTCGATGTATCAGTTGTAGATCCGCGTGTTATCAAGGTTATGGATATTAAAACTCCCAGCTCAGGTGAGCTTGGCAAAAATCTTTACAGCAATATCGACAATCTGGACGCTAAAGACCAGCTAAAATTCGTCATCGGTTCCGATGAGGATTATCAATGGTCCAAGGCACTCATGGATCAATATGATTTGCCTGGCCGCTGTGAAATATTATTTTCTCCGGTCATGGGGCGACAACACCCAACGGAACTGGCGGAAAAAATTCTTCAGGACAGATTGCCTGTTCGCTTTCAAATCCAACTACACAAAATACTTTGGGATGATGCCCAAGGTAAATAAACATGCAGAAAAAAGCCATCGTCCTGCTTTCGGGCGGACTCGACTCCATTACAGCGCTTGCTATTGCAAAGAAACAGGGATTTACCTGCTACGCATTAAGCTTCAATTACGGACAGAGACATAACGCCGAGCTAAAAGCAGCCGCCCAGATTGCCGCAGATTATCAGGTAGCGGAGCATAAAATCATTCATTTTGGTTTGGGTTCGATTGGCGGGTCTGCGCTGACGGATGAACATATTGCCGTACCCGATACTCTCCAGGAAGGCATACCTGTGACCTATGTGCCCGCAAGAAATACCTTGTTTTTGGCTTTTGCCCTAGCCTGGGCAGAAGTTTTAAAGTTGCATGATATTTTTATTGGTGTCAATGCCGTAGATTATTCAGGCTATCCCGATTGCCGGCCTGAGTTTATCAAAGCCTTTCAAAACTTGGCAAACATAGCCACTAAAGCCGGCGTAGAAGGCGAACGCTTCATAATCCACACCCCCCTGATTGATCTTAGTAAAGCGGAAATTATTAAGCAGGGCATTGAATTAGGAGTGGACTATAAATTCACCGTGTCTTGTTATTCTGCTGATGATCGGGGCCGTGCTTGTGGTATTTGTGATGCCTGTCGATTGAGAAAAGCTGGATTCATAGCTGCTGGAACAATCGATCCTACACGTTATCAGAAATAAGCCGGAAAAAAGTTGTAAAAACATAAATAATAAGTATAATGCCCGTTCTTTGTTGGGTCGTTAGCTCAGCCGGTAGAGCACCGCACTTTTAATGCGATGGTCGCGCGTTCGAATCGCGCACGACCCACCATCTAACCATCTGATATTAAAGGGCTTTTAAGGATAAAAAGCCTCAGTAACTGTGTACTAAAACCATCGACTACAGTGATTTTATAGGTAGTCTTGTTTTTAACCTCATTTTGAGGAAACACAGATGCTAAATTTCCATATCATCAAAGTTATTCTACAAAACGGGGAAGCCCGTTACCGCACTATCCTTACCAAATCAGGTAAGGGCATCAAAACCAAAACATTCAGACGCAAACAAGATGCTCGTACCTGGGGTAAAGTGGACCCCCCTCTGTCCAGACAAATATTCATTGAGTTTAAGATAGAGTCCTGTACTCATTACAGCTGAATAGCGCTGTCCCAATTTTTCTATACGAAGTTTTCATTTTAATAAATCGTGAATTCAAGTAATAAGTGCATAACCCACCAATTTTTCTGCATCCGTGCCTGATAGCTCGCGGAACACCTCGTAAGGTGTCTTGTGCATATTCTGGCTCAACCTGAACAGTCATTCTGATCCAATCTGAACACTTATTCTGATTCAAGTTGAACACTGATTCTGGTTTGAAGCTGAACACTTTTCTGGATTTTCCAGAATCGGTGTTCAACTTGCCAGAATAGCTGTTCAAGTTGCCAGAATCCCGCCTAACGCATTGTTTATCTAATCAGATTATCCTTGCCACCTTTTGTGGAGAAGATAATGTCAGCGAAGAGAACAGCAATGCGAAAACTAAGAGACGTACTCAGACTCAGTTACAGCGCCGGATTAATGAACCCTGTATTGAACTCGGCTGCCTGGCCCATGCGCGGCGCAAATTCTTTGACGACCTACATGGAGGTGGGAAGTGCGGAAAATGCATGGAGCATTTTTCCGCCCTCCATAAAGCCCATCAAAGCCCGATGGCGTTAGAGGCCTTAAACCGTATTGCCGTCCTGTATGCCATCGAAGCTGAAGGCAAAGACCTCAGCATTGCAGAGCGCAAGTGCTTGCGTGCCGAAAAAAGCCTCCCGGCACTGAACGTGCTGCACGCCTGGTTACTGGCTACCCGAGCGCAGACGGCCGACGGTGGCGGCTCGGCAAAAGCCTTGGATTACAGCCTGAAACGCTGGCCGTATCGGGTCAGAGGAGGCCGACAGCCTCCGTCTGCCCACAGAACCGTGCGTACGGGTCCGTACACGGCTCCTCATGCAAGGCGTATCCATTGAGAAACTTCAAACCAATGCGCCAGCTTTCGGTCGGATCGTATTTCCTTAGAAGTTACGCATTGACAGCCAAGTTACAATATGAATTTTAAAATAACCCAACCAAAAGCCACAGGAAGGCCAAGCCATGATAAGGAAAATTACCCGTCCCACTACAGCCCGTTGCACCCTGCCGATGTACATCAGTTTTTTGCTGGGCGAACCCAAATACGGCAGCTGCTGCCGTCTGGCGGAAGTGATGGACATTTCCCACGATAGCGCGAACCGTTTCCTACAGCGGGAACGCTACGAAGGCAAGGACTTATACAACGAATCCGCGCCCTTGCTGAACCTGAAAGGCGGTACGCTGAGCGTCGATGACAGCGTGCTGGACAAGCCGTACAGCCAGTATTTGGCCTTTGTCGGTTATTTCTGGTCGGGCAAGCATCACCGTTCCGTGAAGGGCATCAACCTCATCACGCTGTATTACACGGACACTGACGGGCAACATTTGCCTGTCAACTTCCGTGTCTACGACAAATCGGAAGGCAAGACCAAGAACGACTATTTCCGCGAGATGCTGGAAGAAGTCCTGGCCTGGGGGCTGGACCCCGCTTTCGTGACCGGCGACAGTTGGTACAGCGGCGTAGACAACCTGAAGCGGGTGAAGAACCGCCGGCTGGGTTGGCTGTTCGCCGTGGAAAGCAACCGAACAGTATCCGTGGAAAAAGGCCACTGGATGCAAGTACAAAAACTAGACATCCCCGACGATGGCCTGGTCGTTTGGCTGAAGGACTTCGGCAACGTGAAACTGTTTCGGACATGGCTGAAAGACCAGCCACGCCACTATGCAGTTTTCTTGCCCGATGATGGCCAGCTAGCTTGCTTTGACCGGAAAGCCTTCCTCGAACAACACGACAAACACTGGCATATCGAACAGTACCACCGCGCCATCAAGCAGGTCTGCAACATCGAGAATTTCCAAGTGCGCAGCAAGACCGCCATCAGGAATCACCTGTTTGCCGCCCTTTGTGGCTATGTCCAACTCCAGAAGCTCAGCGCCATGTCCTTGATAGACAACTGTTATAGCGTCCAACGCAACCTCTTCAATGAAGTCATTGCGGGATTCATCGGTACGTTGATGCCGACCATGGTGCATCTCAACCCAGAATTCCAGGCTGTCGTCAATGCGTAACTTCTATTCCTGTCCTTTCAGGTTAATAAACCAACTGTTGGGGTAGGCTCTCGTCACCGCTCGGGCGTTTGATAGCACCCACCGTTTGTTGTTTGAAAAGACAGCTTTTGATGCTTGTTTTCGTGGTACTCCACGTTTGACCAGATTTCGGTAAAGATGCTGTTTTCTCTTTTGCTGACTCACCAGTCTTGATCGTAATCGCCGCCGGATATGGGCTTCGATTTTATGCAATTGGGATGGGTAGTTGGTCAAACTGTAATAGTTCGACCAGCCCACATACCATTGATTGATCTTGTCCAGAGCCGGCTCCAGAGCTTTATGGGTGCCTCGCGGTGTCAGTGCTTTGACTTTTTCCATAGCCGTCTGTAGGGCTTTATGCGCTATCACAATCGTCCCGTTGACCACGGTAAAGCCTAAAAACTTGACCTTATCGGAGAGAGCCACTTGGCTTTTCTCCTGATTCACCTTCAGTTTTAGCTTCTTTCGATGAATTGGCTGACCTTTGCCATCACCCGCTCGGCCGCTTTTTGCGATTTCACGAAGAT
>CAVOJU010000012.1:0-67344 GCA_963696315.1 uncultured Gammaproteobacteria bacterium | reverse complement strand
TCGCACAGCCAGCCCGAGGCCTAGACTGCGGAATGACGAGCCTGTTCTCGCCCGCGGGCCGCGACGCGCTGGCGGCGCTCGCGGTAAGACACACGCTGTACGCGTTCGACTTTGACGGCACGCTCGCGCCGATCGTGGCGGCGCCCGCGCACGCCCGGCTGCACGCCGGAATCGTGGACGGGCTGGCACACCTGTGCGGCTCGCGCCCGTCGCGATCGTGAGCGGCCGCGCGGTCGCCGATCTGAGGAGCCGCCTGCCGTGCACCCCCCGATACCTGGTCGGCAACCACGGCGGCGAGGGACTGCCCGGGCGCGACGCGGGCAGCGAAGAGGCGTGCCGCGCGGTCTGCCGCGCCTGGCTCGCCACGCTCTCGACGGCACTGAGCCGGCAGCCATCGGCCCACTGCCTGTTCGTCGAGGACAAGGGAATGACGCTGTCGGTCCACTACCGGCAGGCGCACGACAGGGGGGCCGCACTTCGCGCTGCGCAGGCGGCAGTCGTGCCTCTACGGCCGCCGCCACGGGTCATCTCGGGCAAGTGCGTGCTGAACCTTCTGCCGCCGGGCGCGCCCGACAAGTGGGAGGCGATGTCGGCGCTGACCCGTCTGGAAGGCGCCGAGTCGGTGCTCTACCTCGGCGACGACGACAACGACGAGCATGTGTTCCGACGGGCGCCGCAGGACTGGGTGACGGTGCGCGTCGGGCGCCGCTCCGCGAGCGCGGCGCGTTGGTTCGTGAATCGACAGCGCGACGTCCCCGCGCTGTTCGAATTCCTGCTCGAGATCCTGCGCGGAGCCCGTTCGATGCACAATTGAAGGTTTGACGAGGAGAGCGAGATGGCTGAAGCGTACATCGTGGCCGCGGCGAGGACCGCCGGCGGCAAGAAGGGCGGACGGCTCGCCGGATGGCACCCGGCGGACCTGGCGGGCAAGGTGCTCGACGCGCTGGTCGAGCGCAGCGGCGCCGACCCGGCGCTGGTCGAGGACGTGATCATGGGCTGCGTCGGCCAGGTCGGCGAGCAGGCGATCAACGTCGCGCGCAACGCGGTGCTGGCCTCGAAGCTGCCCGAGAGCGTGCCGGCACCAGCGTCGACCGGCAGTGCGGCTCGTCGCAGCAGGCGTTGCACTTCGCCGCGCAGGCGGTGATGTCGGGCACGATGGACGTGGTGATCGCCGCGGGCGTCGAGAGCATGACGCGGGTGCCGATGGGCCTGTCGGCGGCGCTGCCCGCGAAGAACGGCTTCGGCCAGTACAAGAGCCCGAGGATCGAGGAGCGCTACCCCGGCATCCAGTTCAGCCAGTTCATGGGCGCCGAGATGATGTCGAAGAAGTATGGGCTGTCGAAGGACGACCTCGATCGCTTCGCGTTCGAGAGCCACCAGCGCGCGATCGCTGCCACGCGTGCGCACCTGTTCGACGACGAGATCGTGCCCGTCGAGATCTGCCTGCCCGACGGCGGCACCGAGATGCACATGTCGACGAGGGCATCCGCTTCGACGCGAGCCTGGACGGCATCCGCAGCGTGAAGCTGCTGCCGGAAGGCGGCAGCTCACCGCCGCCACCTCCAGCCAGATCTGCGACGGCGCCTCGGGGGTGATGGTCGTCAGCGAGCGTGGCCTGAAGGCGCTCGGCGTGAAGCCGCTGGCTCGCGTGCACCACATGAGCCTGCTCGGCCACGACCCCGTGATCATGCTCGAGGCGCCGCTGCCCGCAACACTGGCGGCACTGAAAAAACCGGCCTGTCGGTCGGCGACATCGACCTGTTCGAGGTGAACGAGGCGTTCGCAACGGTGCCGATGGCCTGGCTGCAGTCCACCGGCGCCGACCCCGCGCGCCTGAACGTCAACGTGGATGCCACCATCCGCAATTAAAGGCACCCCGGTGCCTTTTAATGCCTCGGCGACATTGCTGACGGCGGTAATTTGCGGTACGCCGACACCGGCAATAATGCGCGTAGTGCAAATAGAGCCCGGCCCTATGCCGACCTTAACGCCATCGGCGCCGGCGTCAACCAGGGCGCGCGCGGCTTCTGCGGTAGCAATATTGCCGCCAATCACCTGAACGCCGGGGTAATTCTGTTTGACCCAGCGCACCCTGTTCAGAACGCCTTGGGAATGGCCGTGCGCGGTATCCACGATAATGACATCAACGCCTGCCGCAACCAGTTCGGCAACACGCTCTTCGGTGCCGTGTCCGGTGCCGACGGCGGCGCCGACGCGCAGTCTTTCCTGCCTGTCTTTACACGCCTGCGGATAATCTTTGGCTTTTTGAATATCCTTGACTGTAATCATGCCGCGCAAATGAAAGGAGCCATTGACCACCAGCACTTTTTCAATTCTATGTTCGTGCAACAAGGCAATTGCCTCTTTGCGATCGGCATTCTCATGAACGGTAACCAATCTGTCTTTGGGGGTCATGATCTTTGAGACCGGTTCATCAAAGCGCGTCTCAAAGCGTAAATCGCGGCTGGTGACAATGCCGACCAGCTCATCACCGTTAACCACGGGTACACCGGAAATATTTTTAGACCGGGTTAATTTGATGACATCGCGGATGCTGACATCGGGCGCAACGGTTATTGGATCGTTAATGACGCCGCTCTCGTATTTCTTGACTCGACGAACCTCGCGCGCCTGCTGCTCGGTCGTCATATTTTTATGGATAATGCCGATACCGCCTTCCTGGGCAATGGCAATAGCAAGCCGTGCTTCAGTTACGGTATCCATCGCTGCCGAAACCAGCGGGATGTTAAGCGAAATATCGCGCGTCAGTTGCGTCTTTATTTCTACATCGCGTGGAAGTACAGTCGAGTGTGCCGGCACTAATAAAACGTCATCAAAGGTGAGCGCTTCCTGAAGTATTTGCATAACCACTTCCTAAAAATCAGTAAAAATAACAGCCGATTATACTCAATAATCATGGCTATGTAGATGCTTGACAACAAAATCGGCAGCCATTTCTGAACCGTACTTCAAAAAATGCCGTGGGTTGTTATTAAAATATTAGCAAAAAATTATATAACTGATTGAATAATAGAATAATTATTGCTTTTTGGCGAGAGAAAATTATTTACAAATAAAGTTCAAGATACTAGGATCAGCCGCTATGAGTTTGTGATGCTACAAATTCAGAATTCCGGCATTTTTTGGAAGGAATAAACCGGCTAGAGTGGGAGGGAGACATAGGCTGGGATAGGCAAGTGAAACTACAGAAACCAGAAAATTCCTAATTGAGGAGGCAATAAAAATGAAAAAATTAATAATTGCAGGCGGATTTCTAGCTTGTATAGCTTCGAATACTTACGGGCAAGAACCTGTCGATATCTGTCCTGACACGGCATCCAAAAATGCCATTCACAACATATTGGAATCATTGCTGATAGATGCGCAACAAAAAGATAATGGTGGCTTCGGCTTCCATATGTGGGCAACGGTCGTTAATCGAGCCGGCGTCGTCTGTGCTGTCGCCCGCTCGGGTGAAGATAGCGATTCACAATGGCCTGGTAGCCGCGTTATTTCCGCACAAAAAGCGAATACCGCCAATGCATTCAGTTTACCCAATTTTGCCTTATCTACCGCTAATTTGCACCAAGCTACCCAAGATGGCGGCAGTTTGTTTGGCTTACAGTTTAGCAATCCCGTCGATACAGCTTCCGCTTATGCCGGCTCCGCCAAAGATTACGGAACAGCGAATGATCCAATGGTTGGAAAGAAAATTGGCGGGGTCAATGTCTTTGGCGGTGGCTTAGCCCTTTATGGCGCGAATGGAGCAATCATCGGGGCTGTCGGAGTCAGTGGTGATTCATCCTGCGCGGATCATAATATTGCTTGGCGCATTCGCCACGCAGCAAATCTGGACTTTGTCCCAGCCGGTCCGAGCCCATCTTCAAATGACCAAATTATTTATACTGGAGAAACAGGTGGAGGGGCCGCCGGCTTTGAACATCCAGACTGTGGCCACACAGAAAAAGCTGTTGCCGCAACACTACCAGAAACTCAAAAATTAAACCAATAATCACTATTGATTCAGCCCTCTCTATTAATATTAAGGGGGAGGGCTGATTTAAAACCCCTTATTGCTTCACCTCAATACCAAATCATCTTGGCGGCCATCACAAACAGCAGCAGCGAAAAATAACGCTTTAATTGTTTTGCCGGCAGTCTATGTGCCAATCTTGCCCCAATGGGCGCAGAAAAGACACTGCTCAAGGCAATGCCAATAAAAGCGGGCACATATACATAGCCCAGGCTCCAGTCCGGTAGTTGCGTCTCCTTGGCGCCCAAGAGTGCGTAGCTTAATGTGCCAAAAACAGCAATCGGCAAGCCGCAGGCGCTGGCTGTGGCCACGGCATTGCGCATGGGATGCCGGTAGCTGACCAAGAATGGCACCGTCAAGGTGCCGCCGCCTATCCCCAGTATTGACGAAACCATGCCAATTATGCCCGCCACGGCAAAATCAAGCATTTTAACATGCTTGAAAGGCGGGAGTCTGGATTCGAACTGAAAAGCCATTTGCACGCCGACAAACAATAAAAAAACAATAAATAATGAGCGCAGGACATCGGCATCCAAATTGTCCGCGACCACGGCACCGAGCGCGGCGCCGACGATTATTCCGGGCCCCAGACCGAGCACTTTTTCCCACATTACGGAGCCTAAACGGTGATGTGCCACCAAGGACGCTATCGAGGTCACAATGATCGTCGCCAATGAAGTGGCGACCGACATAATCATCACCAGTCCGGCAGGGAACCCCTCGGCTGCCAATACTAAAACCAGAATCGGCACGATAACCAGTCCGCCTCCGACACCGAAAAGCCCGGCTGCCAAACCGGAAAACAGGCCTAATATCAAACTCAATAAAAATACTGTCACGGTATTTCCTCAATTGCTTTTTCACTGGCACGCAATATGCCGTATTAAGCATTATGCCTGTGCTATTCTAAGCCCAACATTGAAATTGCCTGTATATCTTAATGAAAGTTTTCCTGGTCGGCGGCGCTGTCCGCGATAAATTACTCAATCATCCGGTCAAGGAAAGGGATTGGGTGGTGCTGAATGAAACCCCCGAATCCATGATCGCCAAAGGGTTTCAGCCGGTAGGAAAGGATTTTCCGGTGTTCCTGCATCCTCACAGCCATGAAGAATATGCCCTGGCCCGCACGGAACGGAAGACCGCGCCCGGCTATAAAGGCTTTATGGTGCATGCCGCCCCGGATGTCAATCTGGAACAGGATTTAAGGCGCCGCGACCTGACCATTAATGCCATTGCCATGAGTCCCGAGGGGGAGATCATTGATCCCTACGGTGGTCAAAGTGATCTGGAAAAACGCATTTTCCGGCATATTTCGCCGGCATTTGCTGAAGACCCTGTGCGCATATTGCGCGTGGCGCGTTTTGCCGCCCGCTATGCGCATCTGGGTTTTACCCTGGCCGAAGAAACCAGAGCGCTGATGCAGGATATGGTCACGGCCGGGGAAGTTGATCATCTTGTGCCTGAGCGGGTATGGGCGGAACTGTTTAAGGCGCTCAATGAGCCCACGCCATCCGCCTTTTTCCATATCCTGAGAGAGTGTGCGGCGCTGGCCAGCATCTTTCCGGAAATCCACCGCCTGTTTGGCGTGCCGCAACCGGAAAAACATCACCCGGAAATCGATACCGGCGTGCACAGCTTGCTGTGTCTGGAGCAGGCGGCAGCGCTGTCCTCAAGTACCGAAGTGCGATTTGCGGCCCTGATGCACGATCTCGGTAAAGGCCTTACGCCTGAAGAACAATGGCCGCATCATTATGGCCACGAAAAAAATGGCATGCCTGTTCTGGAAAACCTGTGCGCTCGCCTGCGCATACCTAACGCATTTAAGGTGCTGGCCTTGCTGGTTATGCAATATCACACGCATTGTCACCGGGTCTTTGAATTGCGGGCTTCGACATTAACCGACATGCTGGCCGCCTTGGGTGCTTTTAAGCCCGCCAATACCACCTTGGATAAATTTTTACTGGCCTGCGAGGCCGATGCCAAAGGCCGGACAGGGTATGAACAGATTGACTACCCGCAAGCCCACTACATCATAGAGGCTGCCAGGGCCGCTATAGCGGTTGACACGGCGGCAATTCTGCAAAGTGGACTTCAGGGGTCGCAAATTGGAGAAGCCATTCGTCGACTAAGAGTGCAAGCCGTGGCCGAGTGTATTAAAAATATCCCAGGCGACTAAACCATACCAAATTTCGGCATGCGTTTGGTTTTTAAAAAGGCGTTGAATAATGCAGGCAACGCCTTTATAGTAAATTTTCCTGTTACAACCACTACGAATCCTGATGCCTTCCTTTGACATTGTTTCTGAATTTGACAAACACGAAATTAAAAACGCCGTCGATCAAGCCAATAAAGAAGTGAGCACCCGCTTTGATTTTAAGGGCACCGACTCCAGCTTCGAATTGACGGACGATAAATTGATTATGACATCGCAATCGACGTTTCAATTGCAACAAATGTTCAGCGTTATCTGCGCTAAACTCAGCCGGCGCGGCGTTGATATAGCCTGTATGGAGGTGGGTGATCCTAAGCCTGGCGGCAAATCGGTACGCCAGGAAATCATCATGAAACAGGGTCTGGATACGCTGTTGGCGAAAAAAATCGTTAAATTAATCAAAGACAAAAAGCTGAAAGTCCAGGCAGCCATCCAGGGCGAACAAGTCCGTGTCACCGGTAAAAATCGGGACGATCTGCAAGAGGTCATTAAAATGCTGAGAGAAGAAAAGCTGGAAATGCCGCTGCAATTCAATAATTTCAGGGACTAAAGCGCTGATATCAGCCTTTTACATTTTTATAAATGCAGTAGCCAATAACCGCGCAACCGAGCCAGCCCGTCACCAATGGCCCGATAACGCCGTCATAGCTGCTGACCAGATACCCATAATCCGAATTCAAATCCGCGTTGAACAGGGTTTTGCTCATTTTTATCTGCCAAACCCAGCAGGTATGGCAGCCGATGCACAAGCTCAGGCTGGCCTTGACCTGGGTTCTGAGGATAGCCAGAAAAATGCCGACCAGCAGCAAGGCAAAAAATGCCGATGAAATTTCAGGGTTCAGCAAATTCGCAAAGGCTTCGAGCATTAATGGAAAACCGCTAAACAGATGCACCGCCTGATAGGGCACATCCGTCTTGCTGTTTAAAAAATGCAGCGCCGCATAGTACAGCGAACTGATGACAATGGCCGCGACAACAGGCAGTTTCTTCTTTAAGCCGACCAGGAGTATGCCGCGAAAAATAGGCTCTTCTATCAGTGAAATGATCAGCGCAAGCAATAATGAAAGGGCGGTTTTTTTTGCGATCAGCCCGGCAGTCCAGTGCTGACCCTCATCAAGCACATGAACGCCTAGCGCATATAAAACCACAAATACCGGCAGCAAGGTCAGCAAGCCAAGGCCAAAGCCTTGCCATAATTGTTTAAAAAACACGCTTCTGGCCGCAAAACCTAGTTCTTCCTTGCTGATTTTTAACCAGGCCATGGCAGGGAAAATACTCAGCACCAGAAACAGTTGAGTGGTTTTTGTGATGACTTTGCGTAATGGCAGCTGATCGCCTATGCCCAGCATAATAAAATAACCCGTCAGACTGGCCAAAGACGCGGCAGCCAGCAAAACCATCAGCGGTATGAGGGCATAAAAAATGCTTTTTTTCATTAGCTTGTTATTCCGCGGAAATCGCCCCACAGCATCTGTGCCGACGATATGGCGGCCAGCGCCGCGGTTTCTGTTCTCAAAATTCGATGGCCCAGGCGCACCGGAATAAACCCCGCCGCTTTGGCCATTTCCCGCTCCTGGCCGGTAAAGCCGCCCTCTGGCCCCGATAATAAAGTTACCTTCATGTCTTCCGGTTGCAGTTCCGCGAGTGAGGTCTCTGCATAAGGGTCCAGAAAAACCTTCAAGCCTTGTTGCTTATCTAGCCACTTGTGCAAGTCATCTATTGTCTGCAATTGCGGCAAGGCGGTTCTGCCGCTTTGTTCGGCGGCGTGTTGAACAATTTTTTGCCAATGCAGCAGGCGCTGCTGTCTTTTTTCGTCTTTTAACTGCACTACACAGCGTTCAGTTAATAGCGGTGTCAGCACGTTAACGCCCAGTTCCACCGATTTTTGTACGACAAGATCCATTTTGTCCCCGCGCGAGATACCTATTCCTGCCGTAATGTGCAAAGGCGACTCGACACTGCGCTGCAGCCATTTCTGCACCATGATTAACACACATTTGCGGCTGGCTTCAAGAACCGTGCATACATATTCGCCGCCCTGTCCGTTGAACAAAATAATCGGATCATCTTTCTTTAGCCGCAAAACGGTTCTTACATAATGACCGCTGTCTTCATTCAACGCTGTTTGCCTGCCTTCAGCCAGTGATGCCGATACGTATAATCTGGATATCCTCATAGACACTTCCTCGGCTGGCCGGTAAATAATGGCGTTAGTTGCTTAAACGACGAAGGGCACGATGATCACGAACTTGGTTTCGTCTCCTTCGCGCCCTTCGTAGTGATCGGACAGCTATATTGATTGAAGTTTGAGATTTTCCCAGATTGCCAAAGTGGGGGCGGCCTGATTCATGGTGTAAAAATGCAGTCCGGGCGCGCCATTTTCCAACAAACGCTGACACAGGCTGGTAACCAAATCCAGGCCGAAAGCCTGGATGGAGGCGCGATCATCACCAAAGCTTTCCAGACGTTTTCGCATCCAGCGGGGAATATCTGCACCGCACATATCAGAAAAGCGGAACAGTTGTGAATATTGCGTAATCGGCATAATGCCGGGAACGATAGGAATGTCGATAGCATTTTTTTCGCAAGTATCGCGGAAATAAAAATAGGCTTCGGCATTATAAAAATACTGGGTAATGGCGGCATCCGCACCGGCCTCTACCTTGCGTTTGAAATTTTTAAAATCTTCTATGCTGCTGGCTGATTGTGGGTGCACTTCAGGATAGGCGGCAACATGGATTTGAAAATGATCGCCGGTTTCCTGGCGAATAAATTCAACCAGCTCATTGGCATAACGAAACTCGCCGGCAGACAAGGTACCTGAGGGCAGGTCGCCACGTAAAGCCACGATTTTTTTAACGCCATGTTGCTGATAGTTGTTCAGTATTTCGCGGATATTGGCTTTGGTCGAGGCGACACAGGATAAGTGCGGCGCTGCGGCAACGCCTTTGGACTGGATGTCAATAACAGTATCAAAGGTTTTATCGCGCGTCGAGCCGCCGGCGCCAAAGGTGACTGAAAAAAAATCAGGGTTGAGTTGGGCCAGCTTTTTATGCACAAGCTGCAAACTGACGGCGCCTTCTTCCGATTTGGGCGGATAAAATTCAAAACTGAATAGCTGCGGGTGTTTTCTTTGTATTTGCATGGTCTCTTTTCAGTCGTGTTCTGGCGCCAATCTTGTGCGGGTACTATTAATAGCGGTAATGCTCAGGTTTGTACGGCCCCTCAACGGGAACATTGATATAGTGCGCTTGCGCGTCAGTCAGCCGAGTCAGGTTTACGCCCAGCTGCTTCAGATGCAGTGCCGCTACTTTTTCGTCCAGTTTTTTAGGCAGGATATAAACCTGATTTTCGTATTGATTGGCATGTTTCCAAAGTTCTATTTGCGCCAGCACCTGGTTGCAAAACGAATTGGACATCACAAAGCTGGGATGCCCGGTACCGCAACCCAAATTGACCAGACGGCCTTCGGCCAGAATAATCAGGCGTTTGCCGTCAGGAAAAATGACGTGATCAACCTGGGGCTTGATGTTTTCCCACTGATATTGACGTAAGGAGGCAATTTCAATTTCCGCATCAAAGTGGCCGATGTTGCAGACAATCGCCTGATCCCTCATGGCGAGCATATGCTCATGAGTGATAATGCTAAAGTTGCCGGTTGCGGTGACGAATATGTTGGCAACCGGCGCCGCTTCCTCCATGCTGACCACGCGATAGCCTTCCATTGCGGCCTGCAGCGCGCAAATAGGGTCAATTTCGGTAATCCAGACTGTCGCGCCCAAGCCGCGCAATGATTGAGCGCAGCCTTTGCCGACATCGCCGTAACCGCAAACTACGGCGATTTTGCCGGCGATCATGACATCTGTTGCGCGCTTGATGCCATCGACCAGGGATTCACGGCAGCCGTACAGGTTGTCGAATTTTGATTTGGTGACGGAATCGTTGACGTTAAACGCAGGAACTTTCAAGGTGCCTTTGGCAACCCGTTCGGTTAAACGCAATACGCCTGTGGTGGTTTCTTCTGACAGGCCTTTGACACCCGCCATTAATTCCGGGAACTTGTCATGCATCATGTTGGTTAAATCGCCACCATCATCCAGAATCATGTTGGGACGCCAGCCGTTCGGGCCGAGGATGGTTTGTTCTATGCACCATTCGGCTTCGGCTTCAGTTTCGCCTTTCCAGGCAAATACCGGAATGCCCGCGGCGGCCATGGCTGCCGCGGCGTGATCCTGTGTGGAAAATATATTACAGGATGACCAGCGCACTTCTGCACCCAGCGCGGTCAGGGTTTCAATCAGAACAGCGGTTTGAATGGTCATATGCAGGCAGCCGCCAATGCGCGCGCCTTTTAGCGGCTGCTCCTGGGCATATTCCGCACGCAAGGCCATCAGACCCGGCATTTCGGTTTCCGCAATGTTGATTTCCTTCCGGCCCCATTCGGCCAGGGCTATATCGGCAACTTTATAATCTGGTTGACTCATGAATTGTTTCCGTTGTATCAAAGTTATAGAGAGGCTGCAGCTTTTAATGCGTCAACTTTATCAAGCCGTTCCCACGTAAAGGTTTCTTCCGTGCGGCCAAAGTGGCCATACGCGGCGGTAGTCTGATAGATGGGTTTCAGCAGATCAAGCATGGCGATCAGGCCTTTGGGTCTGAGGTCAAACGTGTCTCTGATAATCTGTACCAGTCTGTCTTCGCTTATTTTGCCGGTACCGAAGGTTTCAACGCTGATTGAGGTGGGTTCGGCAACGCCAATCGCATAAGAAACCTGAATTTCACAGCGCTCTGCAATACCGGAGGCAACGATGTTTTTTGCTACGTAGCGGCACATATAGGCAGCGGAGCGGTCGACTTTTGATGGATCCTTGCCGGAAAAAGCACCGCCGCCGTGTCTTGCCATGCCGCCATAGGTATCAACAATTATTTTCCGGCCGGTCAAGCCGCAATCACCCACAGGGCCGCCGATGATGAACTGGCCGGTGGGGTTGATCAAGAATTTGGTGCCTGCGTGCAGCCATTCCTTGGGCAGGGTTGGCAGAATAATTTCATCCATGACGGCTTCATGGAGGGCTTTGTTGCTGATTTCTGGGGAATGCTGAGTGGACAGCACCACGGCATCAATCGCTACCGGTTTATTGTTTTCATAGCGGAAGGTAATTTGGCTTTTTGCATCCGGGCGCAACCAGGGCAGGGTTTTGTTTTTACGGACTTCCGCCTGGCGCTTGACTAAAAGATGCGCATAGGTGATGGGCGCCGGCATGAATACATCGGTTTCGTTGCTGGCATAACCAAACATCAGGCCCTGATCACCAGCGCCTTGTTCATGATTTTCAGCTTCATCAACTCCCATGGCAATATCAGCGGACTGCTTGCCAATCGCATTCAAAACCGCGCAACTTTGGCCGTCAAAGCCGATGTCGCCATGATCATAGCCGATGTCGCAAACGACTTTCCGCACGAGGGCTTCAAGATCAACCCAGGCCTCTGTGGTGACTTCGCCGGCCAGAAGAACCATGCCGGTTTTCACCAGAGTTTCACAAGCAACTCGTGACTTGGGGTCCTGGGCTAATAATGCATCCAGCACCGCATCTGAAATTTGATCCGCAACCTTGTCCGGATGGCCTTCTGAAACTGATTCCGAAGTAAAAATGAAATTATTGCTCACGATGTTGCCTTCTATAAAATATAAAACCCAGATATGAAAAAGGCTGCACAGGCAGCCTTTTTATGTATGGTGGGCCCTGTAGGACTTGAACCTACGACCTGCCGATTATGAGTCGGACGCTCTAACCAACTGAGCTAAGGGCCCCTTTGCTATTGCTTATTCACCATCCAGAAAGCATCTGAGCTGCTCTGATCTTGATGGATGCCTTAGTTTTCTCAATGCCTTGGCTTCAATTTGACGAATGCGCTCGCGCGTCACATCAAACTGTTTGCCGACTTCTTCCAGTGTGTGGTCGGTGTTCATGTTGATGCCAAAGCGCATCCGCAGAACCTTGGCTTCTCTCGCCGTTAATCCGGCCAGCACATTTTGCGTCGATTCACGCAGTCCTGCTATCGTTGCCGATTCAACCGGGGACAATACTTTAGCATCTTCTATGAAATCTCCCAAATGAGAATCTTCATCATCACCGATGGGAGTTTCCATGGAAATCGGTTCTTTGGCGATTTTCAGTACCTTGCGCACCTTGTCTTCGGGCATTTCCATGCGTTCCGCCAATTCTTCCGGCGTTGCTTCCCGCCCCATTTCCTGCAGGATCTGCCTGGAAATACGGTTCAACTTGTTGATCGTTTCAATCATGTGTACCGGAATACGAATGGTTCGGGCCTGATCCGCAATGGAGCGGGTGATGGCCTGACGGATCCACCAGGTGGCGTAGGTTGAAAACTTGTAGCCGCGACGGTATTCAAATTTATCAACCGCTTTCATCAAGCCGATATTGCCTTCCTGAATCAGGTCCAGAAACTGCAGGCCCCGATTGGTGTATTTTTTGGCAATTGAAATCACCAGCCGTAAATTGGCCTCAATCATTTCTTTTTTCGCGCGCCTTGCCTTGGCTTCACCGATGGACATGCGCCGGTTAATGTCTTTTAACCCGCTGATGGTCAGTCCATATTGAGCCTCAATATCGGCCAGTATCTTTTGCGCTTTTTTGATATCCTTTTCGTGCTCTCGCAGTGCTGCTGCATACTCATGACCTTCACGCAAATACTGATCCAGCCACTCTGTATTGGTTTCGTTGCCGGTAAATGAGTTGATAAAATCCTTGCGTGGCATTTTTGCGTGCTTGACGCAGGTTTCGAGAATAAATTTTTCCTGCTCACGAACGGCTTCCACTCCGGAGGGAATGATGGCAGTCATTTTTTTAAGATATTGCGGCGTCCATTTGAACTCCATGAACAAGTCGGCCAGCGTTTCAAATGCCTGCTCTGTTTTTTCGGACGCGTAGCCATGTTTTTTGATGGCGGCAGAAGCGGTTTTTAGCTGCTTTCTGAGCGCTTCAACTTTTTCCTTGACCTCTTCGTAATCGAGCCCTTTGATTTCATCTTCGGCCTCGGCCTCTTCAGCATCCTCGGCGACTGCAACGGCCCCAATAAACTCTTCCGGCTCTTTTAGGTCAACGAAGCCACTCATCAGGTCGACCAGGCGTAGGCCGCCTTCCTCACCAGGGATGGCATCAAAAGCCTGCAGAAAATCTTCAACGACGACGCAGGATCGGGAAATGGCTTTAACCACTTGCTGCTGGCCTTCTTCAATCCGCTTGGCGATTTTTAATTCGTCGTTGCGAGTGAGCAGCTCAACCGATCCCATTTCCCGCATGTACATGCGCACAGGGTCCGTTGTTCTGCCGAATTCGCTATCAACAGATGCCAGGGCGGCAACTTCCTCGGCATCTTCGTCGTCGGTGGTGACCGCAGCCGAATCCGACATGAGCGAGTCTTCATCCGGCGCAACTTCGTAAACCTGTATTCCCATATCATTGATCATGCCAATGATGTCTTCGATTTGTTCGGGATCAACTATATCACTGGGCAAGTGATCATTAACTTCGGCGTAAGTCAGATAGCCCTGAGTTTTGCCTTTGGCTATCAATTGTTTAAGCTGGGATTGCTGTTGCTCTTGATTCATTGTTTACTCACTGAACACTTGATTCAGCATGTGTTGCTGAACAGGGGATTGTACTACAAGCTTATATTTATTTGCAGTATATATTATTTAATGGTTAGCATTTTGCGCAACAGTTCTTTCTCCTCACTACTGAGTCCTTGAACTTTTTCTTTGGCCAGCAACTTCTCCAGTCCAGCCGTTCTGGCCTGAGCAAGCAGTCTGTCCAAGGCGTCAGAAAATTCCGCTTCAATGCCATCGTCGGGAACCAGCAGGTCCAGAAAGGCGAGGGTCTTTACGGGCTTTTCCTGTGCGGTACCGCGAAAATATTCGACCAATACGCCGGCATTAGCGGGTTTTTTCTCAACAATCACTCGCACAATGTCTTTGAATAGTTCAATGCCTGGAAATTCCAGTCCGCTCCAGTCAATATCTCGTTGCTCAACCCATTCGGCTAGATGCGGATTTTGCAGTAATAAGGCGATGGCTACGCGCGCCGTTGACAGCCGGCCTTTTTCCTGACGCTTGTTGAGGGTTTTTTTCGAGTTAAGTGTAGAGGCGTTCTCCAAAACATCCAGTTTAGTCAGGCTGGCTAATTGTTTTAGGCGACCGAGCATCATCTCCTTGAATACGCCCTCCGGCAATTTATCCAGGTAAGGTTTGGCGTTATTGACCAATTGCGCCCGGCCTTCCATTTCTGATAGATTCACTTCTTCTGTGCAATGGCCAAAAAAATAATCTGACAAGGTTTTTGCCGTTTCGATGCGTGCCACAAAATCGTCAAGGCCTTCTTGCCGCATCAGTGAGTCGGGATCATGGCCTTGCGGCAGCAGCATGATGCGGATCTGTCGTCCGTCTCTTAAGCAGGAAAAAGCCGGCTCCATTGCTCGCCATGCGGCCTGCCTGCCTGCCTTGTCACCATCAAAGCAGAGCACCAGTTCTGGTGAATACCGGAACAGCATATCAAGATGCGCTTGCGAGGTCGCGGTGCCCAGGGCGGCAACGGCATAATGAATGCCAAACTGGGCCAAGGCGATGACATCCATATAGCCCTCGACAAGCAAGATTCTTCTGGGCTTTGAATTCTTTTCCAAAAGCTCATGCAGGCCATACACCTCGCGGCCTTTATGAAACGTCAGGGTTTCCGGTGAATTCAGGTATTTGGGCAGGGAATCATCAAGCACCCGGCCGCCAAAACCGATAATGCGGCCGCGCTTGTCCCTGATTGGGAACATGATGCGGCCACGAAAGCGATCATACACCTGGCCATCCTCATTGCGCACTAACAGGCCGGCCTCCAATAACAGCTTATGACTAAAGCGGTCCGCCAAAAGTTTCCATTGATCGGGCGCGTAGCCGAGCATGAAATCGCGCGCAATGTCGCTGCTCACCTGTCTGGCTTTCAAATACTCAACCGCTCGTCTGCCCTCAGGGTTAGTCCGGAGTTGTTCCACATAAACTGCGGCAGCTTGCTCCAGTAGGGCGTACAAGCTGTTTAAATCATCTTTCTTTTGAGCTTCTTGGTGGCCATATGCTTCTCTGGGGACGTCAACACCCGCGAATGCAGCGAGGTCTTCCAAGGCTTCAACAAAATCAAGATGACTAAAATCCATTAGAAAGCTAATGGCATTGCCACTGGCGCCGCAGCCAAAGCAATAAAAAAACTGTTTGTTCCGGTTTACTGAAAAGCTGGGTGTTTTTTCAGTATGGAAGGGGCAGCGGGCAATATAGCTATTACCCGTTTTTTTTAGTGGAACGTGCGAATCGATCAAGTCGACAATATCAACCCGCACCAGAAGCTCATCAATAAACTCACGAGGAATTCTGCCGGACATAGCTTACCCGGATAAGCCCGGTAAGGCGCTTAGCTAGCCAGCGCAGCCTTGATTTTGGCGCCGATCACCGCCATATCTGCACGGCCTTGCATTTTTGTTTTAAGAATGGCCATGACCTTGCCCATGTCTTTTACTGATTGCGCGCCTGATTCGGCTACCGCCTCTTTGATCATGACGTCAATCTCCACTTCGCTCAGCGCTTGAGGCAGAAAATCCTGAATGACCTGAATCTCGGCTTCTTCAATTGCTACCAGATCAGTGCGGCCGGCATCGGCAAATTGCCTGATTGATTCGCGGCGCTGCTTAAGCATTTTATCAAGCACGAGAATAATCCGATCGTTATCCAGCTCAATGCGTTCATCAACTTCGATCTGCTTTATGGCCGCCAGGATCAAACGGATGACCGACAAGCGTGATTTATTGCCGCCTTTCATGGAGGCTTTCATATCATCCTTGATACGATCTAATAAGGATGCCATGGGGTCGGCCTCGCTTTACAGCTGAGGACGGCCGCGGCGCAGGTTTTTCAGTGCGTAACGTTCACGAGCCAATTTCTTCAAATGGCGTTTAACCGCGGCTGCGCCCTTGCGTTTGCGCTCTGAAGTGGGTTTTTCATAAAACTCGCGGCGGCGAACTTCTGCCAGGACTCCGGCCTTTTCACAGGCGCGTTTAAAACGACGAATTGCGATATCAAATGGTTCGTTTTCTTTGACTTTAACTGACGGCATTAATAAATTCCAACTGTGTTAATATTGTGAAGGAGGATCCTGCGACCCACCGAATATACGGAACTCTCAATTATACCTTTACTTTTAAAATTTTCAAAAACTCAATGTACGTTTTAGGCATAGAAACCTCCTGCGATGAAACCGGGGTCGCCATCTATCATGCAGAACGCGGTCTGATTAATCACTTTTTATACAGCCAGATTGACATGCACGGCGAATACGGCGGTGTTGTTCCTGAACTGGCCTCACGCGACCACATCCGCAAATTGGTGCCGCTGCTCAGGCAATCCCTGGAGGAAAGCGCGCTGACATCGAGTCATTTGGGAGGCATTGCCTATACCGCGGGCCCAGGACTGATCGGGGCGCTTTTGGTCGGCGCCGCCACCGCGAGGAGTCTGGCCTGGGCCTGGCGAATTCCTGCTGTTGCCGTCCATCATATGGAAGGGCATCTGCTTGCGCCCATGCTCGAAGACAATCCGCCGGCCTTTCCTTTTGTCGCCTTATTGATTTCCGGTGGCCATACGCTGCTGGTGCATGTCGAGGCTATTGGCCGCTATCAGCTCTTGGGTGAATCACTCGACGATGCCGCCGGTGAGGCTTTTGATAAAACCGCAAAAATGCTCGGACTTGGCTATCCCGGCGGGCCCAAGCTGGCGGAGCTTGCCGAACAGGGCAGGCCAAACTTTAACTTTCCAAGGCCGATGACCGATCGGCCCGGCCTGGATTTCAGTTTCAGCGGATTAAAGACATTCACCATGAACACGCTGAACACTTCGCAAAAAACCAGCCAGGATAAAGCCGATGTGGCTTACGCTTTTCAACATGCAGTTGCCGACACGCTTAGCATCAAATGCAAAAGGGCGTTAAGACAAACCGGACTCAACCGGTTGGTGGTTGCCGGGGGCGTTAGCGCGAATAAAAAAATCCGCGCCGCCTTGACTGAAATGGCTACGGCTGAAAAGGCGGAGATTTATTTCCCCCGGCCTGAGTTCTGCACCGACAACGGCGCCATGATTGCTTACGCCGGCTGTCAGCGCCTGTTGGCTGGCCAGCAGCTTGATCTTGACATATTTGCCCGGCCGCGCTGGCCGATGAGTGAGCTGTCTTAAGCTAGTGTAGTGAATGGATATGCCCCAGCAGTTGAAAAAATACATTTGAATAAGGCATAAGCTATTTCTCCTGGCCGGCCAGCAGGCGTTGAATATTGCTTTTATGCCGCCACAGCAGGAATACGGTCATCACGATTGCGGCGGTGACAATGGCGGGGTCGCCAATAATGAACGCAGCATAAAGCGAGGACAATGTCGAGGCGACTAGCGCCGACAAGGAAGAAATTTTGCCCAGCTTGTATATCAACAGCCAGGTACCGGCTACGGCAAGGCCCAAAATCCAGGAAAATCCGAGCAGTACGCCTATCGAAGTCGCAACGCCCTTGCCGCCTTTAAAATGGAAGAACACCGGATAAAGATGGCCAAAAAACGCCGCCAGACCGGTTGCCGCGAGCAATTCCAGGGGCAGACTCAAAAAATTTGCGACATACACCGGAATCAGTCCTTTAAACATATCGCCTAGCAAGGTTATGGCGGCGGCTTTTTTTCCACCTATCCGCATCACATTGGTAGCCCCGGGATTGCCCGAACCTTGTTCGCGGGGGTCGGGCAAGCCCAGCAACCGGCAAATGATAATTGCACTGGAAATTGAGCCAATTAGATACGCCGCCGGAACGAACATCCATTCAACCATATACTCACCCTTTCAGCATTCTTAACTTGTAAGCCCGGGACATTTCCCCGATACTTAGGATTTTTAAAAACGCACATCATACCCGGAAAACAGCATGGACATCATATTTTTAGGCGGACTTGAAATTCAAACCATCATCGGCATTTATGACTGGGAAAGGCAGACCCGGCAAACCGTCGTGCTGGATATTGAAATGGCTTATGATATTGAAAAAGCAGCCGAAACTGACGATATTGAGTTTACCCTGGATTACAAAACCGTGTCCAAGCGCATCATTTCTTTTGTTGAGGGAAGTCAGTTTTTTCTGGTTGAAAAATTGATTGTGGAAATAGCCAACATCATTCGCCATGAATTCAAGGTGCCGTGGGTAAAAATTACCCTGAATAAAAAAGGCGCCATCAGCGGGGCCAGCGATGTCGGCATTGTTATTGAGCGCGGCGAGAAATAAGCGTGCCCACTGTCTACGTCAGCATCGGCAGCAACATTGACAAGGATCAGCATATTCCTTCGAGCCTGAAAGCGCTCGCCGAGCGGTTTGGCGAACTGACGGTCTCCAGTATTTATGAATCCGAGCCGGTCGGTTTCACCGGGGATACATTCTACAACTTGGTGGTCGCCTTTGAGTCCGACTTGGATGTCAAGGATATCGCCAAGCAACTGCGACAGATTGAACTGGAACATGGTCGCAGCCGAGACAGCAAAAAATTTACCCCAAGAACCCTGGATTTGGATCTGCTGCTTTATGGCGATCTCATTATTCGCGATGGATCTTTGCAAATTCCGCGCGATGAAATTGAACACTACGCTTTTGTCCTGGAACCTTTGGCGGAAATCGCCGCGACCTTGCGGCACCCTGTCAGCCATCTCAGCTATGCCGAGCTCTGGGCAGCATTCGACAAATCCGAGCTCAGGCAAAAGCGCATTACGCCGGCCTGGACATCAGCAAAATAGCGTTCGGCCGCCATCCACGGTGATAATTTGTCCGGTGATGTAATCAGCATCGTTAATCAGAAAACGTACAGCCCTGGCAATATCCATCGGTTCACCGGTACGCTGTAATAGCACACGTTGCAGAATCTGCGCTTTGTCCTGCTCCGATAAATTGGTTTCAGGCCACAGTATGGCGCCAGGCGCCACGGCATTGACCCTGACCTCCGGGCCTAATTCCTTGGCCAGGACGCGGGTCATGGCAGCTAGGCCTGCTTTGGCGATACTATACGCGGGATAACCCTTCAGGCCCCGTTCGGCATGAATATCGACTATATTCACGATGCAGCCTTTGTTTTCAGTTAAAGTCTCTGCCAATAATTGGGCCAGAAAAAACGGCGCTTTCAGATTGCTGCCCAAAGTCTCATCCCAATGCGACCCGGTAACTTCACCGACCGCCATGGCAGAAAACGACGAGGCATTATTCACCAGCACATCGATTCCGCCCCAGGCCGAACAAGCGGCTTCGGCAACTGATGCCAGTTCCGCCATGTCCAGTAAGTCAGCCTGCATTATTTGCGCTGAATTTGGGCGTTTTTGGTTTAACTCGGTGCTTAACTGTAAGGCTTCGGTTTTTGACGATCTATAATGCAAAAAAACATTACAGCCTTCTTCATGTAATAACCGGGCGCAGGCGGCGCCGATACGTTTTGCTGCGCCGGTAATTAAAATATTTTTTGGCATTGCCAAGGGCTCCGAGTCATGACGCGATTTCTATTAGTTGTACTTATTTTTCTGCTCACGGCCTGTAACCGGCCTTCCGAAACGCTGGCCAAATTACCTGACGAGGCGGTTATTCTGGCTTTTGGCGATAGCCTGACTTATGGTGCCGGCGCATCCCGGCAGCATGATTACCCGAGTATGCTGGCCGGACTGACAGCGCGCGAAGTGATCAATGAAGGTGTCCCCGGTGAAATCAGCAGCGACGGGCTTAAGCGGCTGCCGGCAGTTGCTGGATCAATATCGGCCGGCATTGCTTATTTTGATCCATGGCGGCAACGACATGCTTAGAAAAATCCCCAGCTCACAAACGGTTGAGCATCTGAATAAAATGATTGCCGAAGCCAGAAATCGAAATATCGCCATCGTTATGCTGGGCGTGCCCGAGCCGCATTTGTTTTTGTTAAGCAGCGCGGATTTCTATCGGGTTATCGGAGAAGAGCAGCACATTTTGACCGATCTGGATACCTTGCCTGATATTCTGGGTGACAAGCGATTGAAATCGGACATGGTTCATCCCAATGATGAAGGCTACCAGCGCATGGCGGAACAGATTTTCAATTTGCTTCGGGAGGCTGGGGCTTTATAGGCGGGTAGACCGCCACTACTCATCCTGTTTTTCAAGCGCATCCAGCTGGTTTTCCATTTCGGCATCAATTGGCCGTTGGTACGAAAAACCTTGAAAACAGCAAGCCCAATTCAAACAGCATCCACATCGGAACGGCCAGCAAGGTTTGAGAGATGGCATCGGGCGGGGTTAAAAATGCACCGATAATAAATGCGCCAACCACCACATAGGGCCGCTTCTCAGCCAGACTGGCGGGTGTGGTCAATCCGGTCCAGACCATGACGATGGTAAATATCGGCACTTCAAAACAAATGCCGAAAGCAAAGAATATGGTTAAAACAAAATCCAGATACTTGGCAATATCGGTCATCACCGCGACCCCTTCGGGAGCGGCGGCCGTTAAAAAACCAAAAACCAATGGGAAAACCACAAAATAGGCAAATGCCACGCCCAGATAAAACAGCACTGTACTGGCAATCAATAACGGTAAGATCATCCGCCGTTCGCGCTTGTACAAGCCGGGCGCTACAAACGCCCAAAACTGATAAAGAATGAAGGGGACGGAAAGAAATGCCGCGACCACCAGCGCCAGTTTAAAGGGTGTAAAAAAAGGCGAGGCCGGGTCTATAGCAATCATGGTGCTGTTTGCCGGCATGTGCTTCATTAATGGGCCCGCCAGAAGGCTATAGATTTCATTTGCATAAGCTGCCAGTGCTAAAAACACGGCCAGTACGCATAAAACGATACGCAACAGACGATCGCGCAATTCAATCAGATGACTGATAAAAGGCTGCTCTGCAGCCCCTTCGAATTCATTTTGATTCATTCGGTTTGGTCTGGTCTGCGAGAGTGTCCGGCAACTGCTCGAGCGACGATTTTACCGAGTCGGCTGTCGTTGAGACGTCATCGAGTATTTGCCGAAATTCTTTCATACCGGCCTGTTCTTTGAAGATCTGACGCATTTCTTCGGCGTGTAGTTCTTCTCTGATTTCAGCCTTGACAGAAGCAATCATGTTGCGCGTCTTGCCCAGCCAAAAGCCTGCAAGCCGAGCTACCTTGGGCAATCTTTCCGGCCCAATCACCAATAAGGCGACCAGGCCAATCATACACAGTTCGGAGAAGCCTATATCAAACATAACAGCAGTTTAACTGTTCTCGTTTTTTTTGGATGTTACTTCGCCTTCGATGGTGTGCCCGGCATCTTCTTCGGGCTTTTTATCTTCTTCACCTTCTTTAACGGCCGCGCGGAAACCTTTGATAGCGCCGCCTAAATCAGCGCCCAGGTTACGCAGGCGTTTGGTGCCAAAGATAATAATGACAATAGCCAAAACAACTAACAGGTGTGGAATGCTTAGACCCATTTTATAACTCCAGGTAATCGACTCAAGACGAGTCTTTGAATAGTCATTTATTTGTTGCGCTGGGCTTTTTCTTCAAGGCCGGACAAGCCAAAACGGCGTTGCAGCTCCTGCAAGACATCATCCGGCCCCAGCCCCTGATCTGCCAGCAACACCATGCAGTGAAACCAGAGATCGGCGGTCTCATAAACAATCTGCTTTTTATCACCGCCTTTGGCCGCGATAACTGTTTCCGTGGCTTCCTCGCCGATTTTTTTCAGAATCGTGTCCAAGCCCTTGGCGTAAAGACTGGCAACATAAGATTTGTCTGCCGACTCCAGTTTACGCTGCTCCAGAATGTGCGCTAATTGTTGTAATACGTCGTTCATGGCTTTTTGTAAATAGTCGCGGGATCTTTTAACACCGGCTCTACACTTTGCCACTGGCCATCAAGCAGTTGCCGATAAAAACAGCTTTCACGGCCAGTATGACAAGCAATGCCGCCTTCCTGTTCAATCTTGAGCAAAATGACATCTTCATCACAATCCAGGAACACGCCGATAATTTTTTGCCGGTGGCCGGATTCTTCGCCTTTACGCCATAATTTATGACGTGATCTTGACCAGTACACGGCATAGCCTTCCGCCACAGTCAGGGCCAATGACTCGCGGTTCATCCAGGCAAACATCAGGATTCTGCCGGTATCGGCCTGCTGCGCAATGACCGGGATCAGACCGTCTTCGCTCCAGCGTATTTCATCCAGCCAGGCTGTGCTCATTTCAAGCGCACCTCGATGCCGCGCGCCGCCATGTGCTTTTTCGCCTGTTCAATACTGTATTCGGCAAAGTGAAAAATGCTCGCCGCCAGCACGGCATCGGCTTTGCCTTCAATCACGCCATCGGCCAGATGGTCGAGATTGCCGACGCCGCCGGAGGCAATCACCGGCACGGTTACGGCTTCGCTGATGGTGCGGGTCAATTGCAGATCAAACCCTTCCCGGGTGCCGTCCCGGTCCATGCTGGTCAACAGAATTTCACCGGCGCCGAAGTCGACCATTTTTTTCGCCCACTCGACGGCATTAATGCCGGTCGGTTTGCGTCCACCGTGCGTGAATAGTTCCCAGCGATCCGTTTCGCCGGGCTGGCTGACTTTTTTGGCATCAATGGCAACGACGATACACTGCGAACCGAAACGCTGCGCCGCTTCACGCACAAATTCGGGATTTGCAACCGCCGCACTGTTAATGCCGACCTTGTCGGCGCCGGCATTGAGCATACGGCGAATATCGTCCAGCGTTCTGATGCCGCCGCCGACGGTCAGCGGAATAAAAACCTCGCTGGCCACCTGTTCGACCACATGCACGATGGTGTCGCGGTCGTGGTGAGTGGCGGTAATATCCAGAAAGGTGATTTCGTCGGCGCCCTCGCGGTCATAACGTCTGGCGATTTCAACCGGATCACCGGCATCACGAATATCGACAAACTTGACGCCCTTGACGACGCGGCCGTTATCGACATCCAGACAGGGAATGATACGTTTAGCCAGGCTCATGATTTTAGAAGGATTCAGCCAGTTTTTCGGCTTCGGCAAAATCCAGCGTGCCTTCATAAATGGCCCGCCCGGTAATGGCGCCCATGATGCCGTCGCCGGCAACCGCGCCCAGGGCTCTGATGTCATCCATATTGGTGATGCCGCCGGAGGCGATCACCGGGATCTTGATTGCCCGCGCCAGGCGGGCGGTGGCTTCGACATTTACGCCCTGCATCATGCCGTCACGGGAAATATCGGTGTAAATAATGGCCTCGACGCCATCTTCTTCAAAATGCTGAGCCAGATCGATCACATCATGCCGCGATAGTTTGGACCAGCCGTCGATAGCCACCTTGCCGTCTTTGGCATCGAGTCCGACGATGATGCGCCGTGGATATTCCAGCGCCATATCTTTGACAAAGTGCGGCGCATTGACCGCCTTGGTGCCGATAATCACGTATTCGACACCGGCATTCAGATAAATTTGAATGGTTTCTTCGTCGCGAATGCCGCCGCCAATCTGCACCGGCACAGTCGGGTAGGCCTCGACGATGGCATGAATCACCTCGGCATTGACCGGTTTGCCGGCAAAGGCACCGTCCAGATCGACCAAATGCAGTCTTTTGGCGCCGGCGGCGACCCACTTGCCGGCGACGGCAACCGGGTCATCGGAAAATACCGTGTCCTCATCCATTCGCCCCTGCCGCAAACGGACGCATTTGCCTTCTTTTAAATCAATTGCAGGTATCAACAGCATAAATAATAAAACCTCAACAGCGTATGATTGTGAATTTAAATCTGGCCATCCCAATGCAAAAAATTTTGCAGCAGCCGTAAACCGACGGCCTGACTTTTTTCAGGGTGAAATTGTACGGCAAAAACATTGTCTTGAGCCAAGGCGCAGGCAAATGGGTTAGGGTAGTCGGTTGTCGCTGCGATCACTGCGGCATTGTCAGGTTGTGCATAGTAGCTGTGCACAAAATAAAACCGGCTGTCTTGCGGGATGCCTTGCCACAAGGGGTGCGGCCGCTGATGAACCTGGTTCCAGCCCATGTGCGGAATTTTCAGATTATTGCCGGCGCTGTCTTTTAGCGCTTCGGGAAAACGCACGACATGGCCTGGAATCACATTCAGGCAGTCGGTACTGTCATTTTCTTCGCTATCCGTCAACAAAGCCTGCATGCCCAAGCAAATTCCCAGCAGCGGTTTTGTTTTAGCTACGCTTTGGATAACAGCGTATAAACCCGATTGATTGAGCGCCTGCATACAATCACGTATCGCCCCGACTCCGGGGAAAACCACGCGATCTGCTTGCAAAATTACATCGGCATCGGAAACGATTTGCACATCGACTTCAGGATCGGCATGTTGCAGGGCTTTTGCAATTGAATGCAAATTACCCATTCCGTAATCAATAACAGCAACAGAGGACATAAAAAAGGCTAAAGGGTCATAGTTAAAGGTTCAAGGCTAAAATTTACAGGGCAGCTTTTTTCGCTTTTAGTCTTGTGCCTTTATTTTAAAGGCAGCCTTTGGTTGACGGCATTATACCTGCCATTCGCGTATCTGGGGTAATTGCCATGCGTATGGCTCGGCCCAGGGCTTTAAAAATGGTTTCGGCGACATGATGTGCATTTGCGCCTTTCAAGCTATCAATATGCAGGGTGACGCCGGCATGATTGACAAAACCTTGAAAAAACTCCCTGAACAAATCCACGTCAAAGCTGCCTATCATGGCTTTGGGGTATTTAACGTCATAGAACAAGCCTGGACGGCCGGAAAAATCAATGACTACCCGAGACAAGGCTTCATCCAATGGGATGTATGAATGTCCGTAACGATAAATGCCTTTTTTATCGCCGATGGCTTTGGCAAACGCCTGACCTAAAGTAATACCGATATCTTCAACGGTGTGATGTGCATCAATCTCCAAATCACCTTTGGCATTAATATCCATATCAATCAGGCCATGCCGGGCGATTTGATCGAGCATATGGTCAAGAAAAGGTACGCCCGTTACGAATGAGGCTTTACCCGTTCCATCCAGGTTGATTTTAATTTTAATTTGGGTTTCGAGCGTATTGCGCTCGACTTCGGCTGTGCGTTGAGTCATGGTTTTCAAATATGGTGGGTAGATTAATCGGTGGGTAGTAAAGCATTGCCCACCCCACAGTTAATCAGGAAAATATCCTTCATCCCTTATTTGATCAAGTGTCCAAGGACATTTTACTGGAAATATACTTTCTTCTAGCATTGTTTGTTTAGATGCTTCAACTATTGCCAATCGATAAGCATTACTTAATAGATCAAGTAATTGAGGCTTAAGCCCGGGATTATCATTAATGACATCCTCTAAGTTAATACGCTGGCCTTTAATCGTTAATATCCAACTACGGCCACGCCTGGCAGGCTGATATTGCCATTTTAAAAGATGAACGAGCAATACCATTAATCGGCTTTGCAATTCCCGCTTTTCACTTCTGCCCATTGTTTCTATTTCCTCAACAAGGTTGAACACGTCCAACTCATTAAACCGTCCTGCCTTCAACAATTCAGCTTGTTCACAGGTCCAACTGTAAAAGTCTTTTTGATAATCACTCATTTTGAAACCTCTTTATATGTAAGAGACCTGGTTGGGTAAGGTAGTAGCCGTAACCCAACGCATCAAAGCTCAGCCGATGCTTGAAGCGTAGCGGAAAGCGTTCATCTGGAGCACAATGTCAGACGCGATTGTGAACACGATGATGCCAGTAACCGGGCTCGCGGTGGCAGTGCATAACCGCGATAATAAGTACATAGTCCTTTTCGATGGTATACAACACAGCATAAGGAAATACGCGCGTAAGACATCGCCGAATATCTTCCTCCAGGATAAGCCAGCGTTCGGGAGCTTCGAGAATCTGCTGGACAGTGTGTTCAACCGCCGCTATGAAACGGAGTTCCAAACCCTCCTGACAACCCGCATAATACCGGGCGGCCTCTTCGTACTCTGCGAGGGCGTCGGGGTGGAACTCATATCTCATCGGGCAAACACTCGCCGAACACGTTCCAATGCTTCATCACCGGGGATAGTCTGGACACGTCCGGCCCGGATATCGTCACGGCGTCGCCGTGCCTCGGCGGACCAAAGCTGTTGAATGTAGCCGTCTTCTGCCGGGTCAAGGCTTTCTACCAGACGGTCAGCAAGTAGGGCGCGTGCTTCGCTAGGCAAAGCGAGTGCCTCTTCGGCAATTTGTTCGACGGTCAAGATCATAGGGATAGCCTCCATTAGCAATACGATAGAAATATAAACACCAAGAGTTCAGCCGCCGCAGAGTGATGCAGAGGCAGTGGCGCGATTGGAATATTTCATTAGACGTTTATTGATCATAAGATGTATTTTACCGGTCTCGTTGTATTTTGACCATGCACGAGCGTTGTAACAACTTGGTTGAACAGAAGGACCATCATTGCGGGGGTGCAGCCTCAATTTAAAGCAGCCGCAACAGAAGGAACGCCAAAGAGATTTATTTTTTGCCAAAACTGTGTCCATCTTTTGAGCCGTTAAAACTAATGCCCGTAAATTTAAAATGCCAGCCGCACCGGGTTGTTTCCAGCGCATACCGGCAAGACAAAATCGCTGTTTTATAAGCGTTTTACAAGCCGCTTCTGTCACGCCCGAGCCAATCGGAAAATTTTGCTCGGTGTAACTGATGTAGTTCATTTGGTGCCGATGATTTTTATAATAGGTAACGGCTGCCCCCAGCTTGTCTCGCAGATGTCGCGGTAATTTTTGGGTGCTTTTTCGTGCTTGTAGCGCCACCATTTCATTATAAAGTGCCTCGGCAGCCCCCGCTGTGTGTTTCAGTTGATGGCAGCGATCTTCCAACCAGGCTTTGTGAGCATTTTTATCCTTAGGATATTTTGCATTAGCGACGGCGCCCAGATAACTGCTCGCATGATAAAAATCGAGAACCTGTGTCTGGGTATGCGGCGTTAAGAATTGCCAGTTGCATTCAGCGCCATCGGCTAGCCCGACCCTCTTTGCATTCGGAAAGTGCGCTTTTACGCGCTCAATCTCTGCGGTAAAACGGCGCAAGAACTCCGCTTTGCCATATTCAGGCGTAGCCCCCAGATAAATAGTATGTTGCCGTTCGCCTTTGGCATCATAAAAACTGATCGTGCCCGCCATGGCTTCCCGCCAACCTTCTTTGCTCAGGTGCATACAAGTGCCGTCCAGGCTGATGGCTATTGATGCAATAGCGCTGCTGAAAATTCGGCAGATCGTAATGCCACTTGGTTTCCTGTTGCTCGGCTATGCCCGCTACTTTTTGGGATAAGTTTTGCAAGAACGATGCCGATATTTTTCGTCCTTGGCATTCCAGGAAATCCTGTTGGACTTCGCGTGCCGCGTTACACGCCATTTTAATGCCCACCTGCTTGGCAAACCGCGGCGTTGAACTACCAATGATGCGCGCGGATTGCTCCAACGGGCAGAAGGTTTTTCCGCGTCCGTGGTGGTGATAAACATGCCTCGCACACTGAATTTCTCCATAAGGCGTTTGGTAGAACTTTTGTTCCTGCCCCTTGCTTCGCCATTGTTTGCCCTCTATTTCAATCGCTTCCCCTTGGGTGTCGAATTGCTTCAAGGCTTCTTCAGTAGCGAGAGCTGCCTGCCTCATTGACGACCGCCTGAATCGCTTCCTCACTGTCCAGCATCGAATCTTCGAGATCAATTGTTATCTCTATAATGAGCTTTTTCCCTTCTTTTCTTATAATTTTTGCGGCCATGTCTGTTCTTAAGTTTTAAGGATTAAATCCGTTTAAGCTTCTATCTCAAAATATAGGAATAATGTCCATCTGTTTCTTTAGGCTGTCATAAAATTGAGGTCGCACCATTGCGGAAGCCATCCAACAAGTGCCATCGGTTGCGTATTCAACGACCAGTGAGAAATTCATCATCAGCACGTTTGCCGACCGCATCCAAACGACCCGTTAAAATATCGGCCTCAATTTTGTTATCCCACTGATCTGCCACAAATTCTTCAAACCATTCTGATTGTGCATAAGTTCGTTGGCAGTCAGTTGTGAAACAGCCATTTCACCTAAAAAAATCAGTCGAACTTAAGGTTATAATCTGAACCCTCTGAATTGCTTGAGCTTAGCCATGGTATTGCCACCTAAAGTTATTCACCCAAAGGGTGACTCAGAATTAAACCTCAAAAAGCGCGAAATCAGCGCACTCGTTGCCGATACATTTGATGGAAAAATCCATATTGAATGGGATACGCAAGCCCACGTCACCCCCTTGGGACAGTTGCCGTTTTTTATCCAGTTTTTAAAAATGGGTCACTTATTCGAACCTTGGGTGGATGAATGTCCTTTAAACTATGCCAGTAATAACGCCCCCAAAAAAGTCAATGTCCTGGGATCGTTGTTGCTGTCTATTCTCGCCGGTCATAACCGCTATGCGCATATCACCAGCTTAATGGGGGATACTGTCAACACTCAATTACTGGGCATGTCGAAAGTGGTCAGTGATGACAGTGCTCGCAGAGCACTGGGCAAGATCGATGAGGAAGACGGTATCCGTTGGCTACAAGACCATTTGGCGTATTGTTACCGCCCCTTGCTCAGTCAGCCGTGGATACTGGATGCGGATGTGACGGTTAAAACCCTCTATGGCAAACAGGAGGATGCCGTCGTTGGCTACAATCCCCACAAGCCCGGACGGCCCTCGCACACCTATCACACGTATATGATCGCGAATCTGCGCTTGATCCTCGAGGTTGAGGTTCAGGCGGGTGACCACAGTGCAGCCGCCTATTCCGCGCCCGGCTTATGGGCCTTACTGGAGCGTCTGCCACGCACGAACTGGCCCGCTTTTATTCGGGGCGATTGTGATTGGGGCAGCGACACTATCATGATCGAAGCCGAGCAGCGCGGCATCGATTATTTGTTCAAGCTTCGGAAAACACCCTATGTGAAAAAATTGATCCTTCAGCAGCATTGCAAACCCGGTTGGCAGCAAACCCATGCGGGTTGGGAGGCATTAGCCACTGAACTCAAGCTCAGTACCTGGAAACAGCCGCGTCGAGTCGTCCTGGTGCGGCGTCGGCTTCAAGAAAATATCGTCATCGCGCCGGATACCGACCAAGCCTTACCCCAGCAGGTATCGCTTCTTGAACCCGCTGAAGACATGGCGGCTTTCGAATACAGTGTCTTGGTCACCTCGCTAGACTCGGAGGTGGTGACCATTGTTCAGCATTATCGGGATCGTGCCGATTGTGAAAATAACTTTGATGAAATCAAAAACCAATGGGGCTGGGGCGGATTTGTGACCCAGAAAATCAAACCGTGCCGTTTTATCGCGCGCATGATTGCGCTTATCTATAACTGGTGGTCACTGTTTGTCAGACTGGCGGAGCCGGATAAGCATTATGAAGCCATCGTTTCCAGACCGCTGCTGTTGCATGGTGTTGGTAAACAAACCAGCCATGCCGCACAAAAGACACTTACCATAACCAGCACCCACGGTCGAGCCGCTTATGTAAGGGCAGCCTATGCGCGCGTCTGTGCGTTTTTTGATGAACTCAAAGCCATTGCGCCGCAGTTGACCCCACTGCAATGCTGGTACCGTATTTTGAGTGAAGCGATGAAAAAATACCTGAAAGGCGCTCTGTTAAAACCTCCAGATTTGATCAATTGTGAGGGCTAAATACAGCACATAATCTTCATTTGCCTGTCAAGTTTATGCTGCATATTTTTGGCAGGGATTAACTCAACTGATTTTTTTAGGTTTCAAGGTCTTGAATGTTGCTCATTATCTTATTCCAGTAGTTAATATCGAATTCTTTGGTTAAAAAACACGTGAATATGTAGCGTAGGTAAACGGCTTTGTCGTTAGCCCACCATTTACAGATAAAAAGGTGGGCAGAAAAGCGTTGCCTACTCTACTTGACTTTAATATTAAGAGGCCAGTAGGTTGGGTTACGGCTATCACTAACCCAATTCGGCAGTGCGTTGATCCATGATTACGGTTTCTGAGAATGAGTCAGGCGGCATTTTACTATGGATTAATATAATTTCGCGTAACTATTCAACGGCTCAAACGAAGAAACACAAGCGGGCAATAAGAAAACAGTCAATGACTGTCATTCCAGGATGACAGCTATTTAAGCTTTAACCGGCTTCTTTTCTTCAGGGAATCTGGGATAATGCAACGGTCGCCAAAACAGAAGACGGATTTTTAGGAGTATTCAACAGGAGGTTGCCATGGACGGATTCACCTAACCAATCAAGCAGGCGATTTAGCCCCGGCTCATTCTGTGTGTCGGGGCTTATTTTTTTATCATGGCTTAATGCGCTTTGGCTTAAATGCATTTTGCATCATCAATGCTCTTAAATTTTAACGGCCAAGGACGACTTGCAGACTAGCTGACAAGGCCGCCCTGTTATCGTTTGTCAAGAATATTGATTTTTAGCCTTTGGCGGCGCGTTTACGTTCATTTTCCGTCAACAGCTTTTTACGCAAGCGTATGGACTTAGGCGTAACCTCGACCAACTCATCTTCAGCAATAAATTCCAGCGCCTGTTCCAAAGTCAATTTCTGAATCCGTGCCAGCACCAGACTTTCATCTGTACCTGATGCGCGAACGTTGGTTAATTGTTTTGGCTTGCAGGGGTTGACGCATAAATCATTACTCCGGGAATGCAGGCCCACCAACATGCCTTCGTAGACTTCATCGCCATTGACCAACAGCAGTTCGCCGCGTTCTTGCAAGGGATGCAATGAGTAAGTAACAGCTTTACCTGCAACCATTGAAATCATCACACCGCGTTGACGATTGCCCACTTCACCCGCTTTCATTGGGCCGTAATGGTCGAACACATGATAGAGCAATCCGGAGCCCGAGGTTGCCGTCATGAATTCGGTCTGGAAACCAATCAGGCCACGGGACGGCATCATGTATTCCAGACGAATGCGGCCCTTGCCGTCAGGAACCATATTGGTTAAATCGCCTTTCCGCTCGCCCAGTTTTTCCATGATCGTACCTTGATGAATTTCTTCCACTTCAATGGTGACCATTTCATAGGGTTCGCACTTTTTACCATCGATTTCCTTGATGATAACTTCCGGACGCGATACGCCCATTTCAAAACCTTCGCGGCGCATGTTCTCAATCAGAACGGACAAATGCAGCTCGCCACGGCCGGATACTTTAAATTTATCGGGGTCTCCGGTGTCTTCAACTTTTAAGGCGACGTTATGTTGCAATTCCTTTTCGAGCCGGTCGCGTATTTGTCTTGTAGTGACGAATTTACCTTCTCTCCCGGCAAAGGGTGAGTTATTGACCTGAAAAGTCATGGTTACAGTAGGCTCGTCTACCGATAACGGGGGCATGATTTCTACTGCATCGGGATGACAGATGGTATCGGAAATTTCCAGCTTTTCAATGCCGGCAAAGGCAATAATGTCGCCGGCGCGGGCTTCAGGTACTTCAATTCGCTCCAGGCCATGAAAACCAAAAATTTGCAACATGCGGCCCTTGCGCTCGACGCCTTCCCTATTAATAATCGTCAATGGCTGGTTGGGTTTTATGCTGCCGCGCTGAATCCGGCCAATACCGATAACGCCAACATAAGTGTTGTAATCCAGGCTGGAGACCTGCATTTTAAAAGGGCCATCCATATCTACGGGCGGCGGATTGACTTTTTCGACTATCGTTTCAAACAACGGCGTCATATCGCCTCCGGTTATCGTATGTTCCAGACCAGCATAACCATTAATAGCCGAGGCATAAACGATAGGAAAATCCAGCTGTTCATCGGTCGCACCCAGGCGGTCGAATAGATCAAAGGTCTGATCGACGACCCAGTCGGGACGCGCGCCGGGACGGTCAATCTTGTTGATGACGACGATCGGTTTTAAGCCCAAGGCGAAGGCTTTTTGGGTAACGAATCGTGTTTGCGGCATTGGCCCGTCAACGGCATCGACCAGTAACAACACCGAATCCACCATCGACAATACCCGCTCGACCTCGCCGCCGAAGTCGGCATGGCCTGGGGTGTCAACAATGTTGATGTGATAGCCGTTCCAGTCCAGCGCGGTATTTTTGGCCAGAATGGTGATGCCGCGTTCTTTTTCAAGATCATTAGAGTCCATGATGCGCTCTGAAACCTTGGTGTGCGCAGCAAATGTGCCGGATTGCTGCAGCAGCTTATCAACCAGCGTCGTCTTGCCATGGTCTACGTGCGCAATGATTGCAATATTTCTTAATTTTTCGATCACTTTTTTAGTACTCTAATGTTTTAAATAAACTGGCTTAACCGAATGCGTGTTGCCATTGGGTAAAAACGATATTGGGAAAAAGGGGGTGTTAACTTGATTTCGGTTGGCATCGGCTGAGGATTAATTGCCGCCGCTTGCCGCTATGCGTTTAGCGAGGCATTTTATCCTATTTCTGTGAAATACCGCTGAATAAACTGTTTTTGGCAGCAAAAAGGCAGTCAGGCATGGCGCGCGGCATAGCTTCCAACAAGTTTGTAGATTCGTCCTTGGCGCCCGCAACGGTAACATGCCAGGTGCGCAAGTTTGTTGCGGCGCTCACCGCCGTGACTGCCGGTTTATCCTTACCCTGGGGGACTGCCGTTGCCAGGCAAGCTCAATTTGCTGCACGCCAATTGCCTTGGTCAAAGCCATCCCGGGATTAGCTTTGCAGCCAAGGCAGGCCCTGAAAGCGCCAGCCGCCTAAATTGCCGCGGTGCTTGTTTTCGTCCAGAGGGCCTTCAAAGCCATCGACAATGTTGATCAGATGCTGGTATCCGGCTTGCTCCAGGGCTTTGGCTGCATCCAGAGAACGTTGGCCGCTGCGGCAAAGCAATAAAACCGGTGCATTGATATCCGGCACGGCTTTTTTTACTTCGGCAACAAAATTCTGGTTAAGTTGCCAGTCCGGGGCTTCTTTCCAGGGGATGTGAATCGCGCCGGGCGGATGGCCGACAAAAGTGTGTTCCATTTTTGTTCTTACATCCACCAATACGGCATGGGGATTATGTTGTAACAAATCCCAAGACTGCTTTGGATCCAAATTTTCTGTCATCGTCTTAATCCTGTGTGCGTTTCTGGCCAATAAACTGAGCTTCGCCCCGTAAACCGCATTGAAGGTTGCCGATTAAAGCGTTGTCCCGGTAAAAAATTAGGCGGAGCGGCGAAAACAAATCCAGCAACTCGTTTTCATTCCAGCAGATAATCTGGATTGCTGGGGCCGTGCCGGGTGGTTCTTTCTCGGGTGAAAGTCTGATAAAACAATAATCCGCCGGGGTTGAGCGCATTTATTATCGCATCCGTTAACGTGCGGTCAAGAAATCGGCTGGCGACAATGACATCATAGTGTTGTCCGTTAAGGCTTTGGTTGTCGATTTTTTGCTGGTGCGCACTGATGTTTAGGCCTTGTCGGGCTGCAGTGGCGCTTAATTTGTGAATCGCTACCGGAGAAATGTCGAGGGCCGTCACCGCCAATTGCTGCTGGGCTAAAAAAACCGCATTGCCGCCCAGCCCGCAGGCCAAATCCAGCGCTGTTCCTGTTTTCGGCAATAAAAACGCATTTTCACGCAAAACCTGGGCCGGCGTGGACGTCTCGGTCCCGGCCTGATTGTACAGAATATCCCACTTACTGATTAATTCCTCCATCACTCCGACCCAGGCATGCTCACCCTGTGCTCCAGCCATTTTTGCAGAAAATCCATGAAACCTCTGACTTTTGCCGACAGATATTTCCTATGCGGATAAACCGCATAAATGTCCAGGGGCGGCAGTGTGTAGTTTTCCAGAACTCGTTTAAGCAGTCCTTTTTCAAGGTCGGCGCCTACGATGTAGGTCGGCAGCATTACCAGGCCCAAACCATGGACAGCGGCAAGCCGGATCGGATGGGCGGCATTGGTCTGCATCCGGCCGGAGACGTTCATCACGACATAGCCTTCGTCCCCCTTAAACTGCCATTTATTTCGCGGCGAAATGGCCCAGTTGACCAGGCAGCTATGCTCGGCCAGATCTTCCGGTGTCTTGGGTGTGCCATATTTCGCCAAATACTCGGGTGATCCGCAGACAACCAGCATCGAGCTCGCCAGTTTTCGCGCCACCATGCTGGTATCCTCGAGCGCGCCCAGATGAATGGCCAAATCTATGCCCTCGTCAATCAGGTCGCCCGTGCTGCTCTGCAAAATCATATCCACGGTCAACTCGGAATGTATTTTTAAAAACTCGGCCAACGCGCGTGCAATATGCGTGGAGCCTATAACCGGCGGAGCACTGATTTTTAAAACTCCGCGCGGCTCGGTCTGCAAATGCGTGACTGCGGCCTCCATTTCTTCCACATCGCTGAGCACTTGCTGGCAGCGTTCCAGATACTCTGAACCCACTTCAGTCAGACTTAAGCTGCGCGTCGTCCGGTTAAACAGGCGCGTCCCCAAATGACTCTCCAGCTGCATAATGTGTTTGGTCGCCATCGCGCGGGAGATGTCCAGGTCGCGGGCGCCCCCAGCAAAACTGCCGGCTTTGGCGACGCGTACAAAAACATTCATGCTGGTTAGTTTGTCCACGAAAACCTCTATTTGTTCTGCCTACCCCGGTTGCAACTGACAGCGATTTTTTGAATTTCAATTCAGGACAGCTTCGCCAAAGAAATTAGGTATGAAATGAATTGTGCAGCGAAAGGTGATTTAACACGCTTTCGCAGGCTGCATAAATAAACACCGGCTATTCACCCTGCCGGCCACTATAAACAAAAATGAAACGATTCATTTATTAAACGCCATATTGTAGCCAATAAATATCTCTGTATGATGATAACCATCTAACTGACAAAAGCAACTTTGTCAAGCAGCTGAAATTTAGCGCAGCAAGATTTGACCACTCTTTGGTGTTGTACCTACAGGCAGATCCTCCTCATACACTCTGCTTGATTTCTCACCTCCCTCTGTGTCAACGCATGGGGAGGTTTTTTTTGTCTGCAAGATTTGTACAGGAGGGAAGCGGTCATCAGGTGCCGGGCCATCGCCATTAAATTCTATACGGCAACATCCTGGCTTGCTTGATACTCGGGCACAAGGCTCCGTAATATTTTCATAATTTCGGCATCATCATTCTGGCGGCACGCCAGCGTCAGCCTGTCGACATGCGCAATCCAGGCAGCTTTGTCATATAGCCGGGCCTGCGCCAGGAAAAGTTTTTCATAGCCCGTCGCAATCAACTGTTCCTGCTCATGAAACAGCTCTTCATACAACTTTTCACCCGGCCTTAAGCCTACATACTTAATTGCTATATCCTCGCCTAGACGTTTGCCGCTCAAACGAATCATTTGTTCGGCCAGATAGGAAATTTTCACGGGCTCGCCCATATCCAGCACAAAGACTTCGCCGCCCTTGCCGGCCGCTTCGGCCTGCATAATCAATTGGCAGGCTTCAGGTATGGTCATAAAGTAGCGGGTAATGTCAGGATGGGTAACGGTCACCGGTCCGCCCGCCTTGATTTGCTCTCTAAACAGGGGGACCACGCTGCCTGCTGAATCAAGGACATTGCCGAAACGTACCGTCATAAAGCAAGTTCCGTTCTTGTCATTCAAATTCTGGCAAAGAATCTCCGCTGCTCTTTTGGTTGCCCCCATTATATTGGTGGGATTAACCGCCTTGTCGGTAGAAATCAGTACGAAGCGCTCAATGCCCGCGGCTATGGCCTCTTCGGCAACGATTTTGGTGCCGATCACATTATTATGGACAGCTTCCCTGATCTGATTTTCCAGTAACGGCACATGCTTATAGGCCGCAGCATGAAAAATAACCTCCGGCTTTAATTGCTGAATAACGCGGCGCACAAACATTCTGTCGGTGACATCGCCCAAAACTGCCTGGTGTCTTATGTCAGGATATGCCGCCGTCAATTCACCGTCTATTTTGTATAGATTGAATTCTGACTGATCCAAAATAATCAGCGCAGCCGGATTCGCCCGCGTCAATTGCTTGCAAAGCTCAGAGCCAATGGAGCCTCCGCCCCCGGTAACCAAAATGCGCTTGCCCTTAAGATTTTCAGTGATTAGCCGCCAATTCAGATGGACGGGAGCACGCCCCAAAATATCTTCAATCGAAACATCGCGCAGATTTTTTCGCGAAATCTGTCCTGATAATAAATCTTTAACCGAGGGCAAGGTTTGAAAAGGTACTTCGCAGAGCTCACAAGTTTCGATAATCCTGCGCATTTGACTGTCCGTGGCGGAAGGAATGGCGATGAATATGACCTCGATTTCCAATTGCCTGACAAATTCCGGCAACTTTTTGATTTCACCAAAAACCCGGAGTCCTCTAACTTCTCTTTTCCGTTTGTACCGGTCATCATCAACAAAGGCAACAGGAATATAGCCAGAATTTTGCTCCGTCGACAAATCTCTGACCAGCATTTCGCCAGCCGCTCCCGCGCCCACAATCAGAGCTCTTTTGCCCGAACGCTCCATCAAGATATTTTCCTTCCAGAACCGGTAGTAAAAGCGGGGAATGCTCAGCAGCAGCAGCAGCAGACACACATACAAGGGAATAACCGCTCTCGGCACACCGTCCAGGCGGTCATACAAAAAGAAACTAAAGCTGATCAAGCTTACCCCAATGATTACAGCTTTCGTTATTCGAATTAAATCAGGGCGGGATGAAAAACGCCATACGCCTCGATACAAGCCCAAAAACCAGAAGACTGTGCCTTGGATCGCAAGGATATAAGGTAAATCACGCTTGATATTCAGCCAATAATACTCAGGAATAGTCTCCAAATTAAAACGCAGCCAATATGCCCCGCACCAGGCGAACACAACCATTGTCAAATCGTGAATACAGATTGTAGTGCGCGAACGGAATTTATATTTCACGGATGAAGGGCTGCCAAGAGATTGCTTGTTGTAAAAGAAGCCAGTATATCAAAATTGCCGGGATTTTATTCTCTGCCGGCGGCAAACCTGACAGCCAAATAAGCCAACGGTATATAAGCGGTGATTAATCCCTGCCAGGCATAGCCGGGATACCGGTGGACCAGGCATGCGACCGGCAACAGCCAGCCTAAATTAATGCCCCAGACGGCCAGAATCACTTTCAAATGGCCATAACGTTTTGCCGCATGCTGATAGGCATGGGAGCAGTGCGCCTCGTACCATTTTTGGCCGCTGATATAGCGGCGCACCAAGGTAACAGTGGCATCCGTTATAAAGGCCGCGAACAGAATCAGACCAATGTACATATATACGGGATGACTATGGCCGGCCATTAAAATCAGCAGGCCCAATGCAAATCCCAGAAATCCGCTGCCAACATCGCCCATAAAAATTTTCGCTTGCGGCCAGTTCCACACCAGAAAACCCAAAGACGCAAAACACAAGGCTAAAGCGATCAGTGCAAGTTCATGATCGACAGGTCCCAGGAACCCGGCCAGCGCGCCTGATATAAATACGGCTTCGGAAGCGGCGATTCCGTCAATGCCATCCATGAAGTTGAACAAGTTAAGCAGCCAGACCAGATAGGCGATCCCGAGCAGATAGCCCAAGGGGTCAAAATCAATGCGCAAGCCGCTGATGATGAATGCGGGAAATCCTTGCAGCAGGTAGAGGGCTATTGCCGCCGCAGCCATATGCACCAAAAAGCGCCAGCGGGCCGGTATGTGCTGGTGATCATCCCAGAAACCGATCCCGGCAATCGGCAGACTTGCGGTTAATGCCATCAAATGAATTTGACCGAGGTTGCCGCTAAAAAATAGCATTAGGGCGGCTGCCGAAAAAGCCAGAACAATGCCTAAACCGCCGCCTCTGGGGGTCGGCAGCCGATGGGAACTGCGCAGGTTTGGAATGTCCAAAAGATTTTTCAGGGCATAGGTCTTGATGAAATACACACTCAACCACGACAGCAAGAATGCGCCAACTGACAATAAAATGATGAGCATGCAGTTTTTATCGCTGTTGCGCTACAAACCAGGCAACTGTTTTTTTTACCTCTTCATCCACTGAAGAGGGTGGCTGCCATTGCAATGTAGCGCAGGTTGGCTGAATATCAACTTGCAATGATTTACAAAGCCTGTCTATTTCAGGCTTTTTACCGGTTATTTTGCCTAATCCATAAAGCCAGCCTAATGGTAGCGAGAGCAATCGTATCGATCGCTGCATATGGCCGGCCATCATTCTGACCAACTCGAGGGTGCACAGGTCATGACCATCAGACACCAGAAAGACCTGGCCATTAGCGCAAGGATGGTCGATACAGGTTTTTATCAAATCACACAGATTATTCACGCTGACCATGCTGCGCTTATTATTGACCCTGCCCAAAGGCAGGGGGCATCCTGAATTGACCAGCTTCAACAAGCGCAAAAAATTGCCTTTAACCCCAGGGCCATAGACCAAGGGCGGACGAATAATGACGATCTCGAGCCCGGTTTCGAGACTGACTTTTGTTAATGCCTGTTCGGCCTCCCATTTGGACAAGGCATAGGGATCCTGAGGCATCGCCTCATCCCCGATAGAAAATGCGCTTTCAGTGTACTCGCCATTCACTTTGATCGAGCTCAGGTAAATAAACCGCCTGACGCCGTGAGCTGCAGCCTGCCGGGCAAGATTTTCGGTTCCCGCCACATTGACTGCGCGGAAAGCGCCCAACGAATCGGCTGCCGTTTCTTTCATGACGTGCGCGCGCGCGGCCAGATGGATGACGACATCGACAGTCTGCAAAGCGTCCTGCCATACTGTTGAGGCATTGATATCGCCTACCGCAATCTGTGCTATCTGCCCGTAACGGGATGCGGCTGAGCGGACTGCGCCTGTCACATCAAAGCCGGCGGCAATAAGTGCTGCAGACAAGGCCTTGCCTACGAAGCCATTTGCGCCTGTTATTAAGACTTTGGTCATGATAAGGTTTTGTTTATAAAGTCAGTGTTTCAGAAAGCACTTGCTGTTCGAATAATGCATTGTTCTCACTTTTCTGCCTGTTCCCCATTGTTTCTCCAAACTCTCGATTCCCATCAATTGCGCGGGACGCTTTCGCCTTGAAAGGCCGGCGTCGCCACGACATTAAGCATGGTTTTTTAGGTGCTCACGATGGTATTGTGCCTTACCGATTCCAGTTTTCAAGAAGGCTTTCCTCAGCATCATGTAACTGTTCAGGGTGGCTTAATTCCGGGCAAAGCGATGAGTCATAAGGTTCAGCCCATGTGACAGCGCTAAAAGATTTCTCCGGATGCTCGGAATCACAACAGTATATTTACGACAACATCAAGAATTGACTTGTCAATCATCCCGCCATTGTATCGAAAATGTTACATGTTGCGGTGAAGATATTTTGCGGCTTCTGTCAAATGCGCCAAGCTTCTGCCCCATTTGATCCTAATGGCGGCAAACCAGATGATCAGATTGTCGACTAATTAGGAGTCTATGCCTGTGCGCCATCCAATCGATGGCCGGAGAAATAGGGCTCTCTGCATGTTTTTTAAAGTGGCCTTAATGTGTTTACGTTAGAGTGTCTGGCTCGAGTTATGAATAGTTTGCTATTTGTGTCACAATATTCACTTTTGATTTCTGATTTTTTTGCAAATGAAAACGACTATTAGGTCTGATTTGGAAGAAGCTTTAAAGCTGTGTAAAGGGGCTTTTTTATCAGCCGCAGGATTTAGCATGATCGTCAATTTTCTGATGATCGCACCTTCCATTTACATGTTGCAAGTATACGACCGTGTGGTATCGACAGGAAATTTGTCAACATTGTTCATGTTGACGCTGATCCTGGTCGTCATGTTTATAACCTTGGGCGCGTTGGAGTGGGTGCGCTCGCAAATTCTGGTCAGAGTCAGCACGCGCCTGGAAACCATGCTCAATCAGCGCCTGTTCCAGGTAGCTTTCAAGCAAGCCCTGTATACCGGCGGACAAAGAGCGACTACTCAGCCGCTGGATGACCTGACCGGTTTGCGGCAGTTTCTGACCGGCAATGGCTTATTCGCTTTTTTCGATGCTCCGTGGATGCCGGTGTATCTGGCCCTGTTGTTTCTGTTTCATCCCTGGTTCGGCTGGTTTTCGATTGTGACTGCCATTTTGTTATGCCTGGTTGCGCTGGCCACTGAAAAAGTCACCACCAAAACACTCAGTGAAGCCAATAATGTCGCCATGGCCACGCGCGGTTTGCTGGGCAAGAATCTCAGAAACGCTGAAGTCATCGAATCAATGGGCATGTTAGGCAATATCCGCCGACGCTGGCTGAGTGGGGCGGTCAAGGTTTTGGACTTGCAGGCAGTGGCCAGCTCAAGAGCCGGCTTGTTGACCGCCTTATCCAAGGTTATCCGGATGTTGTCGCAATCGCTGATTTTGGGCTTGGGGGCTTATCTGGTGATTGAGCGCGAAATCTCGCCTGGTTTAATGATTGCCGGCTCCATTCTAATGGGCAGGGCCTTGGCGCCTATCGATCTGATGATTGGTACCTGGAAGGGGTTTATCAGCGCACGCAATCAATACCAGCGCCTCAATGAAATTTTGTTGCAAATACCGGCCGATAAGGAACACATGCAGCTTCCCGATCCGGAAGGCCGTATTCAACTGGAAAATGCCGTGATTACGCCGCCGGGCAGCAAAGTGCCGGTGATCAAGGGCATCAGCTTGGTGATCGAAAAAGGCGATATTGTCGGCGTCATTGGCCCCAGCGGTGCGGGTAAATCGACATTGGCGCGGGCAATACTGGGTATTTGGCCGACCGCCAATGGTGCGATCCGTTTGGACGGTGCGGAGGTGTTTAATTGGGATCGCGAACATTTGGGCAGTTTTATTGGCTATTTGCCGCAAGATATTGAATTGTTTGAAGGCACGATCAGTGAGAACATTGCCCGGTTTGGCGAAATCGATCCGGAAAAAGTGGTCGAAGCCGCCAAAATGGCCGATGTGCACGATTTGATACTGCGCCTGCCCGAGGGCTTTGACACGATGATTGGTGCCACAGGCGGCAATCTATCCGGTGGTCAGCGCCAACGGATTGGTTTGGCCAGAGCCTTGTATGGCAATCCGGCGCTGGTAGTGCTTGATGAGCCCAACTCCAACCTGGACGAACAAGGTGAAAGTGCGCTTGAAAAGGCCCTGATCAAACTCAAACAAAAACAATGTACTGTGATCATCATCACCCATCGCAACAATGTATTATCAAAAGTCGATAAACTGCTGATCCTGCAAGATGGCAACCTCGCTGTCTACGGGCCAAGGGATCAAGTGATAAGTTACATACAGAAGCAACAGCAACAGGCAGCAATGCCTGCGGCGCAACCGGCATAAAATTGACATGACAGAAAAAACAGCGCTTATAAACGCTACTCCCACCGCCTTGCATACCAACGACCGTTCAATCCGCTCAATCGGCGCCGCCATAGTCTTTGTAACCTTCGGCATTTTTGGTGTCTGGGCATTTTTGGCGCCTCTGGATAGTTCAGCGCTGGCGCCCGGGGTGGTGGTCGTCAAATCCTATAAAAAAACGGTCCAGCATCTCGATGGCGGCATCGTTGCAAAAATACTGGCCAAGGACGGCGATCTGGTAAAGGAGGGCGATCCCTTGGTGATACTGGATGACACCCAAATTAGAGCGCAACTGGAAATTGCCCGGAGTCAAAGCATTACACTCGCCGCACAAGTCGCCAGGCTCCGTGCGGAAAGAGATCATCTTAAACAGATTGATTATCCCGAAATGCTCATCGATCCTTCCGATCCCAGGACAACCGACGCTAAACAGGCCGAAAACAATGTCTTCTATTCACGTAAAAGCGCACATGACGGCGAGATAGCGGTGCTCAATCAGCGCATCAGCCAAATTTCCAGCAAAATAAACGGCTTGCAAGGCCAGGTCGACAGCAAGAAGCAGCTGGTCGCCTCCTACGCGGAAGAAATTCACGATTTGAAAGAATTATTGGCCGAAGGTTTTGCAGACAGGCAGCGCCTGCGCGAGCTTGAGCGCAGCCATGCCATGCAAACGGGCGAAATCGCCCAGTTGAAAGCAGAAATCGCCACTAACCAGATGCTGATCAGCGAAACCCGCCTGCAAATTTTACAGGTACAAAAGCAGTTTCAAGAGGAAGTGGCAGGGAAACTCAGCGAAGCGCAAGCGGCCTTCAATGATGCGAACGAACGGCTGACCGCCTCCAAAGACAAGCTTGACCGGGTAGTCATCAAGGCGCCGGCCAGCGGCATGGTGCTTGGCTTAACGGCACACACCGAAAATGGCGTGATTACTCCGGGGCACGGGATTCTTGACATAGTTCCGCAGGATGCCGAGTTGATTGTAGAAGCTCAAGTATCGCCCATAGACATCGACCGGGTGACGGTGGGATTAGAAGCTGAAGTTCGCTTTAGCGCTTTCAAACAGGCGACAACCCCCAAAATGCGCGGAAAAGTTATTCATTTATCGGCCGATCGTTTTACCGACGAGAAAACCGGGATGCCCTATTATCAGGCCCGCATTGAATTAACGCCGGAGAGCCGCAAGGATTTGGGTAAACTCCAGCTGCTGCCCGGCATGCCCGCGGAAGTGCTGATTAACACAGGGGAAAGAACCTTGTTCGAATACCTGGCCCAGCCCGCAACCAATGTTTTTGCACGCGGATTAATTGAAGACTAGACACCATGAGTAAATTGATAACCTTGGCGTTAGGCATGCTGCTAGTGCCGATTGCATCCACGCAGGCCGAAGACTTGCTGACTGTATACCAGCAGGCACAGGAAGCTGACCCGCAGCTGAAGTCCTCGGAGCTCAAAGTAGAAATCAGCGCCGCACAAAAAGGCCAGGCATTAGGCGAAATGCTGCCCCAGGTCAACGCTACCGGCAACTGGTCGAAAAACCAGCAGAGAATTGATAGAGGAGTGGCCGCTACCAACAGCAACTTTTCAGGCACACGCTATGTCGTGTCCATGAATCAGACCCTGATTGACTTTGCCAAATTCTGGAATTGGCGGCGCGCAGCAAAAATTGAAGATCAATACGCCAGAGAAACCATCGAGGCTCAACATGAATTGATGTTTAAAGTGGTTGACCGCTATTTCAGTGTTTTGGAAGCCGAGGATCAACTGTACTTCATTCGGACTGAAAAGGAGTCCACACAAAAACAACAGGAACAAGTCAACAAGCAATTTGCCAAGCAAATGCTAAAAATTACGGATGTCTATGAAGTGGAAGCCCGCCTGGATCAAATCGTCGCCGATGAAATTCTCGCCGACAGCCAACGCGTAACCGCCCAGGAGGGGCTTAGAGAGCTTACCGGTGTAACGCCACAGGTTTTAAGCAAGCTGCGCGAAGGCATAGACTACCAGGAATTGGAAGGCGATTTGCAGGAATGGATTGAAGTGGCCAAAAGCCAAAATCCGGCCCTGTCTGCGCACGTCAGCGCCATAGAAGCCGCCGAGAACAACGTTGCTGTGCAAAAATCCAAATATCTGCCTGTCGTCGACTTGCAGCTCAACTTTTATGATACCAATACCGGCTTCCAGAATTTAAGTTTAGGCGGTGGTTCGCAGCAAACCCAGGTCGCCGCCATCAATGTCAACATGCCGATATTTTCCGGCGGCGTTACCACCCATCAGATGTTTGAGGCGCAGCACCGGTTGCAGCTGAGCAAAAACGAACAGGAATCAGCCCTGCGCGCATTGGTCAAGGAAACCAGCGACTCTTTTCTAAGCTCCAATGCCAGCGCCAGACATATCAAGGCCTCACAAAAAGCTCTGGAATCCGCCAGCAAGAGCCGTGAAGCCATGGATCGAGGCTTCCAGTATGGTGTCGTCACCATCAGCGACGTTCTTAAGGCGCAACAAAGCGAATTCTTGGCAAAACGGGACTTGTCCCAAGCCAAATACAGCTACATCAAAAACCGCATTCGTTTCATGCGCGCCATTGGCCTGATAGCCGAAGAAAATTTACAAGAAGTCAACGAATGGCTGGAAAAGTCATAGAACCAGGGTATTTCGTCTTGACGGCAACGGCTGGGTTGTCAGCTTATGAAAATACCGGGAGAGTAATTTAATGAAATCATCCGTAGAAACCAAAGTGGTTAAAACGCCGTTATTGTCGGTTGTCATTCCTTGCTACAACGAGGAAGAGGTAATAGGCGAGACTATGCAGCGGCTCAAAGCTTTCTGTTCTGAACTCGCCAATCTCGATGCTGAACTCATTTTTGTTGATGATGGCAGCAACGACCGTACTCGCGAGCTTCTTAAAAGCTATGCCAAAGAGGACTCAAAAATTAAACTGATCGGCTTTGCGCGTAATTTTGGTCACCAGATCGCTGTAACAGCTGGCATTGATGCAGCCTGTGGGGATGCCGTTGTGCTGATCGATGCCGATCTTCAAGATCCTCCAGAGGTTGTGCACGAAATGATTGCCAAGTGGCGTGAAGGGTTTGACGTCGTCTATGGGACGCGTACCGAGCGCCCCGGCGAATCAGCTTTTAAGCTGGCGACAGCACGGGTTTTTTATCGTCTATTAAATTGGCTATCCGATGTTCCGATTCCCCTTGATACCGGTGATTTTAGATTGATGAGTCGGCCCGTTGTCGACACGCTCAGATCCATGCCGGAACGCGATAGGTTCGTGCGCGGCATGGTGAGCTGGGTTGGCTTTAAACAGATTGCTCTTCCCTACAAGCGCGCCGAGCGATTTGCTGGGCAGAGCAAATATCCTTTAAGGAAAATGCTACGTTTTGCAACCGACGGGATACTGTCCTTTTCCACTAAGCCCTTGCAAATGTCAGTTGGCCTCGGAATGCTCTGTGCAACTCTGGCCCTGGCGGGCATTCTCTATGCATTGGGTATACGTTTATTCACAAATAACTGGGTTGAAGGATGGACTGCTTTGATGATTGCCGTTCTCTTCCTGGGTGGAATACAGCTCATCTGTGTTGGCATTCTTGGTGAATATGTCGGCCGGATATATCACGAAGTGAAAAACCGGCCGCTTTATGTTGTCCAAGAACGCTTGGGATTTAATCAAGATGGCACAGAAATATCCGGAAGTTCGGTTATAAGCCATACATGACAGTCAAAAAAATACTCCGTTTGATCTTGGGCTTGGTTCTGGCAATAGTGTTTATTTGGCTTATCCTCCGCCAGATCAATCTGGAGGAACTCAAGAGAGCATTTGTGGGCACTGCTAGCTCATGGGTCATGGCTGGGCTCGTGGCTTTCTGTGTCGGCTATGCCTGTAGGATTGAACGTTGGCGTCTTATGTTAAATCGGGATAACCCCGCTCTAAAATGGCATCACTGTGCCGGGCCATTGCTTGGCAGTTTTGCCGCAAACAATGTCCTTCCATTTAGAGCAGGGGATGTGTTGCGCGCGTTTGCGTTTAATGGCCGGCTCGGCGTCAGTTCAGGCATCGTGATGGCTACTTTATTCGTTGAGCGGCTACTTGATCTGTTGATGGTGCTCGTACTTCTTGGGGTGGTTCTTGCTACATTCAGTCTTGACGTCAGCAATTTTGCCGGGATTGGCAGTGCCGCACTGATCGGCATCGCGATCGGAATTCTTTTCCTTTTGTTATTTCCACAAGTTTTTGCGCCCGTCGCAATCGCTGTAGGCAAGTTCATAGCGCGCCTGGCTCCAAAGGGTGGGCAAAAGCTACTCAATGAAATCAATAAAAGTTTGCTAACCCTGGTACACCTGGCCAAAGGAAACACCATGATCAGGCTTGTGCTGTGGTCTATCGCTGCCTGGCTGGCGGAAGGTTGCGTGTTCTGGTTCGCAGCCTTGGCTCTTTCAGCTATAACAACTCCGGAGGCAGGGTGGCTGGCTTTGCCGGTTGGAACTTTGGCAACCCTGATCCCAAGTACGCCTGGATACGTTGGAACATTTGACTTCTTTACGGTTCGAGCAATGAGTGCATTGGGTAATAACGTCGTTGCGTCAACGGCCTATGCGCTACTCGTGCATGCCTTGCTCTGGCTGCCGCCCACACTCCTTGGCGGACTCTACCTGATGCTGCATCCTGCAAAAAACAAAACCAATTGAAGGTCCTTTGATTATGAGCCTAACGCACAAAACCCAAGTAACGATAGTCGGTGGTGGCTTCACTGGCCTGAGCGCAGCCTATGAACTCGTTAAGAAGGGGGTCTCCGTAACAGTTCTGGAGGCAGAAGCCGAGATTGGTGGGCTGGCGGCCGCATTCAACGTTGGCGGTGAGAAACTGGATCGGTTCTATCATCATTGGTTTACTAATGACATGGAAGTGATGCAATTGATCGATGAGCTGGGTTTGAACGACCGGGTCGAGATCAATCCGACTAATACCGGCGTTTATTACGCTAACAATTTCTTTAAATTGTCAACGCCATGGGATCTGCTGAATTTCACGCCACTGGCTTTTTCGGACCGTATTCGTCTCGGTTTGCTGGCTTTACGCGCCCGGCGGGTTAAAGACTGGATGGCGCTTGAAGGAAAGACAGCACAAGAATGGTTAAAGGAGCTCGGCGGTGAAAATGTCTACAGAGTCGTCTGGGAGCCATTAATCAAAGGTAAGTTTGGACCCTATGCGGAACATATCTCGGCTGTCTGGTTCTGGAACAAACTCAAGCTGCGCGGTGGAAGCCGAGGAAAAGGCGGGGAGGAGCGCCTGGCCTATTTCAAAGGCGGGTTCATTGGCTTGGCAGAGGCTCTGGCGCAGAGAATTCGGGACTTGGGTGGGCGCATCGAAACGAATACGGCTGTTTCAAAAATTGAGCCTGTTGATGGCGTTTGGCAAATAATTTCTTCACAGGGTGTGATTACTTCAGACCGTGTGATCGCAACCACAGCCTTACCCTTGATTGCAGACATGGTCAGGGGCTGGGCCAGTCATGATTATGTGAAAAGCCTCGAAAGAATTCAATATATTGGAAATGTCTGTCTGGTACTGGAGCTTGATCGTCCATTGTCCAAAACCTATTGGCTGAACGTCAACGATCCAAGTTTTCCATTTGTTGGCGTCATTGAGCACACAAATTTTGAGCGGCCTGAAACCTATGGCGGCAATCATATCGTCTATCTCTCAAAATATTTGCCGCACACTGATGCGCTCTATGCTATGAGCGCTGATGAGATGCTGGACTACGCACTGCCTTATTTGCAGAAGATGTTTCCCAAAATGGAGCGCAGCTGGATTCAACGTTATCACCTATGGCGTGCCCGTTGGTCACAGCCCGTTGTGGAGAAGCATTACAGTAGTCTTATCCCTGCAGAAGATGGTCCCCGGAATGGGTTTCATATTTGCTCGATGGCGCAAATTTATCCAGAAGATCGTGGAACTAACTATGCGATTCGCGAAGGACGAAAGATAGCCCTAAAAATCATGGATCTATACAGATAAAAAAATGCCAATACTGGACAACGATAAAATCAAAAACTTGGTTCCCTATCTTTATATAAGCCTAGGGTTGCTAGTCGTTTTTTTTATTCTCGGAAGGTTTAATCCTCAACGCGTAGGTGATGGCGGGGAATATTATGCCCTCTATTACGCATGGGATACCACATTTAGACCTTGGATGACATCCATAGCATACAGTGAATATGAGAAGTTGTATGCTTCCCATGGAATAAACAGCTTAGTGTCTAGAGAGTGGCTCGAGAATGCCTTCCAAGCCTTAAAAATTAGGGAAACTGCGGATTATAATCACTTCTGGTTTTATAGCTTTCTTGCTTTTTTTTGCACCAAGATACTTTCACTGCTAGGTGTCAATTTACAAATTCATGAAAGTTTTTTGGTTCTGCATTACCTTCTGCTGTTAACTGTGACATCAATTTCCTATAGATATTACAAGTGGAATGGCGTTTTTGTTTTGTTACTGATGACATTCATTTCCCCAATGCTTTGGTTTCTGGATAAGGTACATACAGAACTGTTTACGTACTGCTTGGTGCTTTCATCAATAATACTAATTTCTGCAAAAAAATATCTGCCAGCAGCCTTGTTTCTGGCTTTGGCTTCGACCCAAAACCCAAGCTTCGCATTAATCGCATGCATACCCGTTATTTACAGACTTGTACTTCAACGGAATGCCCCCTACAACATTGTAGATGTTGTGGTTTGTGTAGCTACTGTCTTAGCGGTATTAGCACATCCAGTTTATTATTTCGCACGTTTCGGCGTGGTTACCCCTCAGTTGCTTGCTGGGGGAGCCTCACTTGGGGGGAATCTATCATCATTTTATATTTGGATAATAGATCCAGATTTAGGTTTGCTCCCGAACTGGTCACTTGGGTCGGCAGCCCTAGTACTGGGGCTGTGTATCTGGCTTTCTAGTAAAGATCGCCACCCCGCCAATTTCGATCGAGGGTTGTTGATTTTTCTTATTCTTTATTTCTTTATTAATTTATATGCGCACTCATCAACTACAAATTTGAATACCGGAGCAACGCCCGGCTTGGCAAGATATGCCCTGTGGTATTTACCTTTGGCTTTCCCAATCATATACAGAATTTTTGTATCATTCACCTGGGGACGTACTGGTTTTTATTTTTTGATACCGACAATTTTATTTATTTCAGTGCTGTCAGTGAAACGCAACGATCCTCGTAAGCCGGAAAATTATTCAAGACCATCACTTACTTCATATTTTATACAGTCAAAGCTACCTTGGCTCTATAACCCGCCTCCAGAGGTCTTCTTGGAGCGGTACTCTGGTTTTGGGGAAGGGGTGTATTCACAAAATATCAGAGGCGTAATTGGCCCCGATTGCCGAAAATTGCTTTTGCTTTCAGGAGACAACAGGGAGAGGGTGATTGCTCCTGAGGATTGCTCATTTGATCCAGTCAAGCTTGATTTATATGCTAAGCATTTATCTTCGAAGATCAATGACTTTAAATATGTCAGCTTAAACGTGACTGAGGTACTCAATTTTCAAGCTGTATCACACTAGATTTATCCACAGCAGCAAAAACAATAAATCGCGAGACTGGATTATTATAGTTTTATCACTGATGGTTTAAATCCATAGTTTGATTAGGCCGTTAGATGGCGCAAATCTATCGAGAAGATAGTTAAACAAATTATGCGATTGGCGAGGGCCAGAAAATCGCTAACAGTTTCTTTTAACAATTGATCGCTATAAAAATCTCGTGAATTTAAGCATGCAAAAGAGTTTATCGCCAATTCAAGTATCTTTACTTGTTTTTGTTGGGATAGTTCTGGTGATTATAAACATGGATTCGATGTGGAGCAAAAGCGAGGATTTGGCGCATCATTATGCGCTTGCATTCAGAATTTCCGAGCATTGGATTTTGCCCGATATTGACGACCCAACCCTTGGCGAGATGAACGTCTATCCGAGAACAAGCCATGCCCTTGCCGCAATCGCCGGGCTCCTATTTAACTCGACTTTCCTAGGTATTCAGCTAGTTTCCTTAATGGCACTTGCTGTGCTGTGGGGTGCAGTGATTGTTATTCTTAATTCGTTCCCCTTGCGAGTAGCCTATATTTCCTCAACTGCATTGATGGGTTTATTAGCCGCGAATCGCATCTTTTTAAAATTTGAGTTACATGGCGCCGAGTTGGCGGGCAATTTTTTCTTTTCCCAACTGGTCGCAGATTCTATGGTGGTGCTTGCCATCGCCATGGCAGTCCTCATGGAAACAAAAAAACACAGCCAGCACCTTATTGTTTTATTCCTGATAGTGATTATCTTTGTTGCCACTGGAACTCATTTATTGGCAAGTCTTGAGTTGCTGGGTGTTTTTTTTGGTGTCGTACTGATTAATAATTACAATCTGCTCAGTAAGCCCAGGCATCAACGCCTTAAGATGCACTTATGGTATCTGGCGGCAACTATTGGAGCGGCAGCTTCGGTTTTTCTGAATCCCGCGTTCACGGCAATGCGCAAAATTTCCGAGCATAATGGTTCCCTTCCATTGCGGCATATATCCAACACCGATGAATTAATTTTGTTGTGTGTTTTAGTTTTGGCCCTTTCAGTAGGACTGCTTATTCTTTGGAACAAAAATAGAGACAACTCCGGTTATGTTGCAGTCAAGTATCTCGGATTGTATGGGGGGTCGACGGCCTTGCTATGTCTGCTTCAGATAGCATTGCTTAATTTTGGCTATGGGAGCGAGTATGCTACAAAAAAATACGTGTTCGGTCTTTATACCGACTTGATTATATCCATTGCTGTTCTGGCAGGATTGTTTTTAAAAAACACTATCTTTGGTAAGTTTTTCGATGGATTATCTACAGGAGAGTCTTTTCGTTCGATAGCTGTGCTGCTCACATTTTCAGGCGCATTTATTTTTTCTATACCAAAAAAGCAGGTGCTAGATACTTCGGATATTGTTTCGCTAGAGCGCCAGTTAATTATGTTGCGCGATGTGGCCGTGCCGAACCCAAAGGATAAAAGCAATGTTGTGTTCGGTCTGAAGAATATGCCAAACAGCATTAATTATATGTTTTCAATTGCAATCATGAAAACCCCCAGATCAATTGCAGGCCCAGTTCTTTTCCAATTAAATCATCTAAAAGAATTAAAAAATTACAGTACGATTCTAACCTCTGTTGATTCCAAGCCCTACTATCAATCAAGTTGCAAACTGCTTCCCTATACGGGTTCGATTGCCTTAGTGGATGCTGCCTGTGCTGAAGAGGTCTTGATCAAAGGAAATTCATGTGGTGGTGTTTTTGACTTTACTTCAAATGGTTGGATTGACCCGTCAATTCTAATCGGCTTCAGTGGAGCAGAAATGGAAGGTCGTTGGACTGAAGGCAGTAATGCAAAATTTACTTGCACTGTTAAAGATAAAACGCCCAGGAAACTTAAAATTAATCTCACTCCATTTCTTTATGGTGCTCATAATATTCAGCGGCTTAGCATAACTATAAAATCAACCCTAAATGACTATGTTTTCAGCAAGACTTCCGGAACTCAAAGCATTGAAATAGCTTTGCCTAGTTATAAGGATGGTGAAAAAATGACTATTGACTTCCATATCCCCGATGCAATATCTCCAAAGCAAGTTGGGGTTAGCAAAGATAGGCGGCTACTAGGTGTCAGGATTAAGTCAAGGGTTAGCAAAGATAGTCGGCTACTAGGTTTCAGGATTAATTCAATGAGTTTCGAGTGATGCCTAACTGGCCCTAATGTCAATGTATCCCTTATCAAAACAGTTTTAAACTTGACTCGGCGTTACCAGTTTTATTTTTGCGAAGATGGCCCAACGACAACCCAGTCGTGTTTAGGGGTATGACTTTAAAAGCCCTCATGCCAAAGCGTGTGATCAGGGGGTTGTTAGGTGATTTGCTTAGCAAGCCCCCTTCAGGGATCCAGTATGAGCTCGGTATTGGCAAAGCGGTTATGAACGGTTTGAATTTTAGCTGTTTAGACAACAAATCTGTGGGCTATCCCGATTTTTGAGCAACTGAAACGTTTTATGGACGAGTTAAAATAATGAATGTACTGCATGTTTATCGAACCTACTTTCCGGACACTCAAGGCGGTCTTGAGGAAGTGATCCGGCAGATTAGCCTGAATACCAAGTCCTTAGGTATAAAAAGCAGAGTGCTGACTTTGAGTAAACATCCCGATCCTTGCTTTATTCAAAGAGAGGAAGCCGATGTGTACCGCTACAAGCTCGATTTCGAAATTGCCTCGTGTGGATATTCATTGAGCGCATTACGCGCGTTTAAAGAGCATGTGGAGTGGGCTGATATTATTCACTATTATTTCCCTTGGCCATTTGCGGACATTTTGCACTTTACCACGCTACCTAAAAAACCCATTATCATCACCTATATCTCGGATATTGTGCGTCAGAAAAGCCTGCTCAAGCTGTACAAGCCAGTAATGCGCAAATTTTTACAGGCGGCAGACCGCATTGTTGTAACCTCCCCCAATCATTTGCGTTCTAGTCCTGTATTAGTGGACTATCAAGATAAAACCACCGTTATTCCGATTGGCTTAAATCAATCCAGCTACCCTGATCTCGATAATCAACTAAAGCAAGTGCTGAAAGCCCAATACGGTGAAGGCTTCTTCCTGTTTATTGGGGTCTTTAGATATTACAAAGGCCTCAGATATTTAATAAAGGCCGCAGCCAAGCAGTCGTTTAATGTCGTGATTGCCGGATCAGGAAAACCTGCGGAAATCGCAGAGCTAAAGCAACAGGCTGCCGCTTTGCAGGCAAGCAACATCTTTTTCGCCGGCGGTATTACCAACCCAGAAAAAGTCGCCATGATCGAATTGTCCAAAGCAATTGTATTGCCATCAATTCACGCCTCCGAAGCCTTTGGTGTTACTCTGCTAGAAGGGGCGATGCATGGCAAACCGCTGATATCAACCGAGCTGGGCACCGGCACCACGTATGTCAATAAGCACAACGAGACGGGATTGGTTGTCCAGCCCAGAAACAGCCAGGATTTGCGAGAAGCAATGATGATTTTGCACACAGATCAGGCCCTGGCAAAAAAACTAGGCGAGGGAGCTTTGCAGCGCTACCAAACACTTTTCACGGGCACAAAAATGGCTGAGGCTTATGCAAACGAATATTTTGGTTTGATGGCTAAGCAATGAAGCTACTCATAAACACGGCTTCATTAACCCCGCCTATCACCGGCATAGGCCGCTATACGCAGCAGCTTATCAGATGCCTGATGGCTGATGTCAGAGTCAGTGATATCAAAGCCTTTAACCAATTCAGTTTCTACGATAAACAGACATTAAGCAAGATTGTTGCTGAGACAGTACAAAATACGCCAAATCCTGTCCTGGCCACTATAAAAAAAAGCCTTAGACAAGTGCCGGGTCTCTATTCCTTACGTAGCTATTTACAGCAACAGCACTACAAAAAAATACTAAAAAATGATACGAGTGCCATATACTGGGAGCCTAATTATGTGTTGCAAAATTATGCCGGGCCCAGCATTGCAACTCTGCATGACTTGTCCTATCTGCGCTATCCGCAGCATCATCACCCAGCCATGATTGCCTGGCTAAACAAGCAGTTGCCCAAAACCATTGAGCGTGCCGCTGCCTTTGTGACGTTGTCGGAATTCAGCAAAACAGAGCTTGTCCAGGCACTCAATATTGATCCGCAAAAAATTTACATTATTCCACCCGCCGTTGATGACGCTTTCCGGATGAGAGCCAGCCAGCAGCAGCTCATACAGGTCAGACAGCGCTACCACTTGCCCGACCATTACATTCTCACCGTCAGTACGCTAGAGCCCAGAAAGAACATTAATGGCTTGATCACGGCCTACAGCCAATTGCCGGAGTCGTTAAAAAACCGATTCCCGCTGGTCATAGCCGGAGCCAAAGGCTGGGGCAAACAGGACTATCAGCAGCGCTACCAAAATCTTATAACAAAACAGCAGCTTTATTTTTTAGGCTATGTGGCCCAAAGTGATCTGCCGGTTATTTATCAGGCCGCTGAGTTATTTGCTTTTCTGTCTTTTTATGAAGGTTATGGGATGCCTATTGCCGAAGCAATGGTCAGTGGTGTTCCGGTGTTGGCATCCAATCAAGCCTCTATGCCGGAAGTCGCGCAGGGCAGCGCAATGCTTGTTATTCCTGAGGATAATCAATCAATACAAAACGCGCTAAGCACTCTATTAGAAGCTCCCGAGTTGCGCCAGCAAATGCGGGAAAAAGGCGAGCACATCGCTCAAAATTATACCTGGCAAAAATCCGCGGATTTACTTGTTGAACTTTGCCAAAGACTGGAACGTCACGCATGATCAAGCGCTTCAGCCAAGGATAGGTGAAAAAGTAACTTGAGCGTTTTCTCGGATGGTTCTTGATGATGCTGCCTTTTTGACCATAGGGAAGCCTGCAGCAGTGGCGACCAAAGTGGAGCACTATTCATATCCACACAGCGTTTTCGATCTAATTTTCTGCCCTTAACTCCAGAGACACAATACTCAACCCGAGATGTCGTCCATCGGTTGACAAACCTAACTCGGCCGGCGATTTTGGGTCCTTAAAATTAAATTCGATCAATAGGTGCCCATTTTTTTCCATCGCCAGAAGTTTGGATATCTTAACCACACGCACACCGTGATTAGATTGCTGGTCGTATTTAAAAGTGGCAACATGCTGATTGTTCACCAGTATATCGACTTCTTGAGACGGGTGTTCATCAGTAAGTAAAGCGTGGCCATCAATTAACAATTTGAGATCGCTTTGAGGAGTGCTGGAAAGGTCTAGAAGCATTAAAGCCGTATCGCCATCAGACCATGTACCCCATTTCTCCGGCGAAGACCACCCGTATATTTGATACTTCTGCCCGGTACCGTTCGATGTGAAAAAAATACGCTCCATCTTGTACTCAAAATCATGACTACTTGCAACAGAAAAACTTGCGATTGCACTTGTATCACAGGTTTTACATGCTTTTAGATTCGGCGCGATAATGCGAAATCCATCCACAATCCCTGCAATATCCGAGGACGCAATCTGACTGGAAGCAAATTTCCAGAGTGCATTGTCCTCGAAGACATAAAGTGAATCAGGGCTAAGTTTGTTGTTTACAATTGAACTAGCGGTATGTGCTCTTGCCTCCCGCTCTTTTTCCGGATTTACTCTTGAAAAATAACCAGTATTGATAGCCATTTGATGCGTGGCAGCGAAATGGGATAACGGCATCCAATCTGCCGAGTTATTATGAGGTAGGACGTAAATGATTTTTTTGTATTGGGCTGCTATGTCGCTCCAAACAGGGGAGCGCATAGGTGACGTCCATGCGGGCGAATGAGCAAATTTGTTTCCTGAACATACGCCAGACATCGATAGAATCAATCAACTGGACAACTAACATAACCAAACAAAGCGTAATTGCAGCTCTAGCGTCTTAATCTGGTGAATAGTAAATAGAATATCCCCAGGTAGATCACGTAATAAACTGGCCAGAAAAGCCTGCCTGATGCTCTAAACGCATTTGTGAAGTGTCCTATTATCGGCGGTAAGTCGTATGAGAATATCTCATGAGGACCAACAGCTACATGATTCGAAATTGCATACAAGAAAAAGCCAATGCAGATTGTCAGTATCGGAGTCAGTGTCGGACTTAGTCTTGCTTTTGGTCTTGTTTTTACGTTGCGAAGCAGTTCATAAGCAGCAATCAGGCTCAGCCCAAGCATGCCCAAGCCCAAATAGTTGAAGCCCTCATAATCACCGCTCCCCCCTTTTTGGTCGGGGAGCAACTTTGAGAAGAAATCGTCAGGGTCAATCAGCGATAAAAGATTCATGCGAAAAACGCCGAAACCGCCGACTCCAACACCCGCACCCAACATGAAATATCCTGCAGCCCACATAATGATTGCGATGCATACGCTGCCAGCAAAAAAATAGCTAAGGGCTTTTACGATACCCATCTGCTTTAGCCAGCAGCGCTGGATCAGATCGGCTGACCAGATCGCCAAAACCATTACCAGCAAATAAGCATGAATAAGCGCGGTTGCAGCCAGCAAAGCCATCCAGCGAAAAATGGAAAAATTCTTAGAGAAGTAAAAATAAAGCCCCGCTAACAACATCCACTGGCCAAATAAAGCGTAATGTGCGCATGCAGTCGAAATAGAAATACAGGAGCGAGTGTAAAAAATACGCTTCCGATGAGTGGCAGCCATTTATCTTGAGTGAAAAGAGAGAGCAGCTTCCAAGCGAACAATGACTGAAGCAAAAAACAAATCAGAATCCAAAGGCCGCAGTACTGAAAGGTATCGGGCAGAAGTGCGTTCAGAGGCTTGAAAATAAATGCCAGCAGCGGAATTGAGTCCGTAAAAACTATAGAACTGCCAATATCCATCCCCCAATTTGGATTGGCACCTAGTGGCCATTGAAGGAGTGGTGAATAACGGAAAAACTGCCATCCCAGCCAATGTTGGGCGGGATCGCCTTCCTTGCCATGAGCCAGTCTGTATATGTCGGCCAAAGAATCTTGCCTCCTGTGATGGACAAGAATGCAACAAAACCAAGCAATATTGACCACCAGGTACCGCTAATTTTGTGCAAATTATTAAATCTCATAGTTTTATTTTTGATTAGAGAGGATGATCGCGTTAGTAGGTGTCTGGTGGCGGAACGCATAGCACTTGTAAAGTAGAAACGTCAAGGGCGGCCCACAAAGTATGACAAGGAGCAAACCTACCAGATAGTGCCATCCCATCACCTCAGCGAGAGCAGACAGGAACACCGTCAGTGCGAGGCTCAAAAGTGAGACCTGGAGGAATTTCCAATACGAACTCCAAGTTGGCCGGCGCCGGAAGGTCAACAAAGAATTGGCTAAAAATGAAAAAGCATTGGCCACAGCAAAACCTGTTACATTTGCCGGGACGGGATGGGCAATCGACCCTTCGACAAGCATAATAACAAGCGCAGAATGCACTAGCGTATTGGTTACGCCAATCACTCCGAACAGCAGTATCTCACGATAAACTGACGCGAATCTCATGAAAACGTCAGCGATCAAACTCATGTTCTTCCAGAACTATGAAGATAGGACTTCATTTAATTTAACTTGCCTGGACTCGGATTCTGCCGTTTCGAGATAAATTGCTGGCTTAATTGTTTTGCTCCATGGTGCTTTCAGATCGGATAAAGCGGTCTGTTTTTTTTCAATAAATCATTGATAACAAATGCTATTGTATTTTTGTTCTTCGAGACCAAATAAGTCTATTATCCCGATCATTGTTCCGTTTTGTCAAAACTTCGCTGGATTTAACCCAGGGCAATCGCGTTATGTTTCGAAGATCAGTTCGGCGCGGTAACGGTCGCCCAGGTAAGCCCGAAGCTTTCTTCAGCAAAGGCTGTCTGTGGACAATCCAGCGCATCAATCGACACTGCTGCGGCCGTTATGTCCTGCTCTGGCAACAGATACGGTAATATCCGTTATCTCCTTGACCTGTCAAGAGGTGGATAGCGTGATTGCCCTGATAAATGACGCTGAAGAGTGACAAAAGAACAGGCATCAGCGTAGTATTGTCACTTTCGCCATTATGCTAATCTGTCAACGTTGTTACCTCACGATGCCCGGCCTTGTGCTGGCCATTGGCATTGGCCAGGGAATGGGGGATAAAAACTACGGAACCGGATTTTGCGGGTTCGCTATTTTTTGCCAACAGTCTGGGGATAGTCATGGCTATTGCTTTAAATCAGATCATTGATCTAAAAAACTCTCCATTAATATGAATTCTGCACCCTTGAAAATTCTTGTTACCGGTTCCAGTGGATTTGTTGGCAAATCCTTGCTACATCACATCAAGAGCCACTACCCAGAGGCTGAGTGTCGGCCGCCCAGTCAAAAACTGGAAATGCGCAATATCGAGAGCATAGATGCCGCCATGCTCGAAATCCAGCCCGATTGGGTCATTCATCTGGCAGCGCAAAGTTTCGTGCCTCAGTCATTCATCGATCCGCATGAAACTTACCAAATCAACTTCATAGGGACCTTGAACCTGCTGCAAAGTCTAAAAAATCACGGCTTTCGAGGTCGCATGCTGTATGTGGGTTCCGGCGATCAATATGGTCTTTGTGATGCCGCAGATTTGCCCATCAGCGAAAACCACCCCTTAAAACCACGCAATCCCTACGCGGTTAGCAAGGTCGCAGCCGAAATGCTCTGCTACCAATGGAGCCAAACCGAATCCTTGGACATTGTCATGGCTCGCCCCTTCAATCACATTGGCCCTGGGCAGAGTCACCGCTTTGTGGTCCCCGGCTTTGCCAGGCAAATTGCCAGCATCAAACTCGGTCTTGTCCCGGCCGTGATTGAAACCGGCAATTTACATGTAAGCCGGGACTTCACCGATGTGCGTGATATTGTGCGCGCCTACACATTGTTGCTCGAAGCTGGAAAAGCCGGCGAGATTTACAACGTATGCTCAGGGCAAGAGACATGGATAGCCGATATCCTCAATGCCTTTATCGAAATGTCTGGTGTCACTGTCGATATTGTTACCAACCCCAAACTGATCAGGGCCAACGAACAGCAGCGCAGCTGTGGCAGCGCCAGCAAAATTTATCAACATACCGGATGGCTTCCCGCGGTATCTTTAGCCCAATCGTTACATGATATATTGGAAGATCAGCTCAACGGCCTTGCTAAGGCCGGCTTGCAATGATGTGGCTACACTATAACACTCTATGAAATCGTTGAATATTGCCTACAATCCGAGAATCGATCAGTTGCGCTGGCTTGCGGCAACCATTGTTTTCTTGTTCCATTTTAACCTGGAGTATCGTAACTTAGGTGGAGTGACTATCAGTACCGACTTGCTCGGGATTGTAACCGAGGGACATACCGGCGTCGGACTGTTTTTTACGCTTTCGGGTTTTCTTTTCATGCAGATCGCGCTGCACCAAAAGCATATCGTCTATGGCGATTTTATTCGCAATCGATTTTTGCGAATTTTTCCGCTTTTTTTCACGATTTTTCTAGTTGCCACCTCAATCGGGCGTGATAAGTTTCAGTCACAGGACATCTTTTACCTACTCGCGAGCAACCTGGGCAATCCACCCACATCCAATAGCGTCATCACGGGGGCGGCCTGGTGTATTTCTCTTGAATTCATGTTTTACATGATGTTTCCATTCTTGAGCCGCTTCGCGATGGAGTTCGGTGCGCGCTATTTGCTCAAGCTGTTGGTGCTGATGTTGTTTTTCAAGCTGGCCGCCTATACCGTCAATGAGCGCAGCACCCTTATGTATTTCTCCACCTTTGTCGGACGGTTCGACCAGTTCCTGATCGGGATGCTGGCTGCATTGCTGTATCGGCGACATGGCGTGTTTTTGCACCGTTATGCCGGCTGGCTCCTGCCCCTAGCGGGCGTTTTGGTCGTCATGAACAGCGCCGCGCAAGCACATTTTTCACCCTTTGACTCCCCGAATCCTAAATCGGTATTCTGGGTGGGCTGGTCGATGCTAGAAAGCTCCAGCTGGGCCTGCTTTATCCTGGTTTGGGTCGCATTTGACAGGGCCTTGCCTGCATGGCTGGAGAACGCCCTTTGCCAAAGTGGCAAAGTCAGTTTTTCGTTCTATTTAATCCATATGGCTGTCATACACGTGCTTGCTCAATGGTTTGGCTTAGTATCCCTGACCGGCAACGGCTGGATTGATGCGGCCATCATCCTGACTGTTGTCTATGCGGCTACCTGGGGCTTGGCCACTCTAAGCTATAGTACTATTGAAGAACCTTTCCTGCGTATGCGTCGCGACTATGGCAGCGTCAAGCCTGTCGCCGAGCTCCCGATAGAGATGGAGCATGCTAAGCTGTCGCCTCAGGACAAGGCAATCTCTTCCCGTCAACCTCCTGCGTTATAGGATGGACTAGAGCTCCTTGAGTGAGATTGATCTTTAAAATTGAGTCAAGTTTTCAGTTCACCAATTTAGCCTCCTGAATGAGCCGGTCGATTGCCTGGCTAGCTCTCTATAGCGCAAATCTTTGGTTTTGGTTACAGGGAAAACTAACAGATGCTCAAGATTGATTTTCATGAGCCATTTTAAACTATGAAATAACCTCTATGACCGGAACTGAAGTTAAATTACTGAACTCACAAACAATTGCCTATAGGACAAATTTACCCCGATGGAGCCAGTCCTCTGATTGCTCGAAGAAACGCAATATGCTATTTTAGCGGGTCAGCTCAATAGCCTTTTCATACCCGGCGTTGAATGATTAAGCAAAAAACTGGCGGAAAACATGACAAAAAAAGCACTGATTACCGGAATTACTGGCCAGGACGGCGCCTATCTTGCCCAATGGCTGCTGCAGAACAATTACAGCGTTTACGGGCTGATTGCCCGGAGAAGCACAGATACTCTGTGGCGTCTTAGAGAGCTGGGCATTGCTGAGCATATTCAGCTCATCAACGGCGATGTGACGGACCCGACTTCGTTAATCAGAGCCATGCAAGCCGCTCAGCCCGACGAAGTGTATAATCTCGCCGCACAAAGCTTTGTCGGCAGCTCTTGGGATCAGCCCCTGCTCACTGCGCAAGTCACCGGTGTTTCCGTTACCAACCTTCTCGAAGCAGTGCGCATCGTCAATCCCCAGGCCCGCTTTTACCAGGCGTCCACCAGCGAAATGTTTGGTCTCATCCAAGCCGAACGGCAAAGCGAAACGACACCGTTTTATCCGCGCAGCCCCTATGGTGTAGCCAAGCTTTACGGCCACTGGATAACCATCAACTACCGGGAAAGCTACGAGCTACATGCTTCAAGCGGCATACTTTTCAACCATGAATCTCCCTTGCGCGGTCTTGAATTTGTCACTCGTAAAGTTACCGACGCTGTTGCCCGTATCAAACAGGGCAAGCAAAAGGAACTGCGCCTCGGCAATATAGATGCAAAACGCGACTGGGGCTTTGCAGGCGACTATGTCAAGGCCATGTGGCTGATGCTGCAGCAAGACAGTCCCGATGATTACGTCATCGCCACCGGCAAGACCTCTACCGTCCGGGACATGTGTGAAATTGCCTTTCGCCATGAAGGCTTAAACTATTTGGACTACCTGGTCATCGATCCCGCCTTCTTCAGGCCGTCAGAAGTTGAGGTGCTGTTAGGTGACCCCGCCAAAGCAAAAGCCAAATTAGGGTGGGAGTCAAAAACCAGCCTCGAACAACTCATCAGCATGATGGTAGAGGCCGATATGCGCCGCGTAGAGCGAGAGACTTATAATTGACAGCCCCGCTAGCCTAGCGAAGCCGGCTTGGCCAAAAGGGTTGCCCCGCTCCATCAGCAATATGACCCTTGTGCCTCGATTGATCGAATCTCGACGGGGTGGGGCGCATAAGGCATGCGGATATTTTTTAAACTTGATTGCTCTCCCATCATTGACCAGGCAAAGCGCATTCCGATATATGATCATTTACAAATTCAGGCACTTATGCCGATCTAATGACTGTACACCCGGCAGAACCATGCGCGAATTTCAAATTAAACATCAGACCATTTTGCTGTTCGCTATTGGCCGGACAGCAGTCACTAGCGGCGAGATCAATCAGGAAAATATACGCAGCGATTCGCCAGCGGCGTTTTTAAATGTGCGTTCAGTGGATGCCTTGATCAGGGATGCCGGCTGATGGGGAACATTTTCAGGGCCTTATGGGCATATCGCGGCTTTATTGTCGGTAGCGTCAAGCGCGAATTTCAGTCCAAGTACCGCAATTCTCTGCTGGGCGCGTTGTGGACAGTGCTCAATCCATTGGCCATGATCACCGTTTACACCGTAATCTTCTCACAAATCATGCGCGCCAAACTGCCGGGTGTTGATAGCACGTTTGCCTACAGTATCTATCTCTGTACGGGGATACTGATCTGGGGCTTATTCGCAGAAATCGTTATGCGTGCCCAGAACACCTTTCTTGAACATGCCAACCTGCTCAAGAAGCTGAGTTTTCCCAGGCTTTGCCTGCCAGTGGTAGTGGTCGCCAATGCACTCCTGAATTTCTCCATCGTATTCGCGATATTCAGCATATTCTTACTGATTTCCGGCAATTTCGTCGGTCTGGTTTACTTGGCGTTATTGCCTGTTGTTGCCATTCTTGTCACCTTTGCCATCGGCCTGGGCATCAGTCTTGGCGTGCTCAATGTATTCTTCCGTGATGTGGGCCAGTTTTTTGGCATCTTTATCCAGTTTTGGTTCTGGCTCACCCCGATCGTTTATCCTGTCAGCATCCTGCCAGAATCCGTGCGCTTATGGATGGGCTATAACCCCATGGCTATTCTTATTGCCGCCTGCCAGGATGTGCTCGTGAGCGGAAAGTGGCCGGTATGGCAAAGTCTGTTGCCCGTAGCCATGCTTGCGCTTGTCTTATGCGCTTTCGGCATGCGCCTGTTTCGTAAACATGCCGGTGAAATGGTGGATGAGCTATGACCAAGCTCGATGGTTTAATAAATTTACTGCAAACCATTCCCGAGCTCGAGTTGGCTATTTTAATAGGGAGTCAGGCATCTCAAAGCGCAACTGATCAGAGCGATTGGGACATTGCTGTTCGTTGGCAAAAACATATTGACGGATTGGCTGGCCTGGAGCTCTCAGAAGCCCTGAAACAGCAAATTGCCGATGCAATCGGGATACACAAGGATCAAATTGACCTGATTGATATTCCATTGGCTCGATTGGCAATGCGCGCAGTGATTGCCGAAGAAGGCATCGTTCTCAAGGGAGAGGATACCCTGGCATGGTGCCACTACCTCACCCAAACCTGGGGAGAGCTGGAAGACTATTACTGGAGGAAAAGTCATGCGGCTTGATCTCTATCAGGCAGAAAGCGAACGGATTGCCAACGAGCAAATGGCTTTGCTCGCAGAGGCAAAACAACGCATTCTGGCGGGCGCACCGCTTTCCCGTCTGGAGCAAAGTGGCGTGCTGCACGCCCTGCAAGTCCTCATAGAAAATGCCATCGGTAAGGCAAAGCATATCCTTAAATCGGCCGGCGAGCCGGTACCCGTATCGGCGTATGATGCCTTTGCCAGCCTCGAACAGCATGGCGGTATCAGTTGGCAAGAGCTGCAGCAGTGGAATTCGGCGATTGGCTTACGCAACCGGATTGTGCATGACTACATGAATATTGATATGCAGCTGGTCTCTGAACTTATCACTAACGATCGCTTCCAGTTTATCGCCGCATTCCTGCATAAGCCGATGCAGGCAGCGGCCAACTGATCTGAAAACCTACTGAATATGGGCACAATCACCATCACTAATGTAGGCAAAGCCTACAAACAATATCCTACCCGCTGGTCGCGGCTGGTGGAATGGCTAGTACCGTTCAGCAAACCCCGTCATCAACTCAAATGGGTCTTGCAGGAAATCAGCTTCAAGGTGAATCCGGGTGAGGCCGTTGGCATCATCGGTATCAATGGCGCCGGCAAAAGCACTTTGTTGAAAATGATTACCGGCACGACGCAGGCTACCACCGGCAGCATTACGATCACCGGCCGTGTGGCCGCGCTGTTGGAGCTGGGCATGGGCTTTCATCCCGACTTTACGGGACGCCAAAACGCCTACATGGCAGGGCAGCTGTTAGGCATGAGTGTTGAAGAAATCACCAGCCTGATGCCCGAAATTGAAGCCTTTGCCGAGATTGGCGATTATATGGATCAGCCCGTGCGGGTGTATTCCAGCGGCATGCAAATGCGTGTGGCCTTTAGCGTGGCGACGGTGCGGCGACCGGATATTCTGATTGTCGATGAGGCCTTATCGGTGGGCGATGCCTACTTTCAGCACAAAAGTTTCGATCGTATCCGCGAATCCGCAAGCAAGGTACTGCCTTGCTTGCGGAATTCGCGGATACGATCGAAACTTTTGTGCTGAAAGTAGACACATCGCCGACCCATAAGGCCTCATCGACAATCAGAATATCCGGCCGCCGCACCGTCGCCACGCTAAAGGCCACACGCATCTGCATGCCGCTGGAATACACCCGCACGGGCTGATCCATATAATCGCCAATCTCGGCAAAGGCTTCAATTTCGGGCATCAGTGCTGGTGATTTCTTCAACACTCATGCCTAACAGCTGCCCTGCCATGTAGGCGTTTTGGCGTCCCGTAAAGTCGGGATGAAAGCCCATGCCCAGCTCCAAGAGCGCGGCCACACGGCCGGTAATCGTAATGCTGCCTGTGGTAGCCTACGTAAAGCCGGTAATCATTTTCAACAAAGTGCTTTTACCGGCGCCGTTGATACCGATGATGCCAACGGCCTTACCCGGATTCACCTTGAAGCTGATTTCCTGCAAGACCCATTTGAGTTGATGACGGCGTTTACTGAACGGTACTGGCCAATCCACCAGCCGCGACCAGCGGGTAGGATATTGTTTGTAGGCTTTGCCTACATTAGCGATGGTGATTGTGCCCATATTCAGTAGATTTTCAGATCAGTTGGCCGCTGCCTGCACCGGCTTATGCAGGAATGCGGCGATAAACTGGAAGCGATCGTTAGTGATAAGTTCATAGACCAGCTGCATATCAATATTCATGTAGTCATGCACAATCCGGTTGCGTAAACCAATCGCCGAATTCCACTGCTGTAGCTCTTGCCAACTTATACCACCATGCTGTTCGAGGCTGGCAAAGGCATCATACGCCGATACGGGTACCGGCTCGCCTGCCGCTTTAAGGATATGCTTTGCCTTAGCGATGGCATTTTCTATGAGGACTTGCAGGGCGTGCAGCACGCCACTTTGCTCCAGACGGGAAAGCGGTGCGCCCGCCAGAATGCGTTGTTTTGCCTCTGCGAGCAAAGCCATTTGCTCGTTGGCAATCCGTTCGCTTTCTGCTTCATAGAGATCAAGCCGCATGACTTTTCCTCCAGTAATAGTCTTCCAGCTCTCCCCAGGTTTGGGTGAAGGTAGTGGCACCATGCCAAGGGTATCCTCTCCCTTGAGAACGATGCCTTCTTCGGCAATCACTGCGCGCATTGCCAATCGAGCCAATGGAATATCAATCAGGTCAATTTGATCCTTGTGTACCCCGATTGCATCGGCAATTTGCTGTTTTCAGGGCTTTGAGAGCTCCAGGCCAGCCAATCCGTCAATATATTTTTGCCAACGAACAGCTATGTCCCAATCGCTCTGATCAGTTGCGGTTTGAGATGCCTGACTCCCTATTAAAATAGCCAACTCGAGCTCGGGAATGGTTTGCAGTAACTTTGTTAAGCCTTCGAGCTTGGTCATAGCTCATCCACCATTTCACCGGCATGCTTACGAAACAGGCGCATGCCGAAAGCGCATAAGACAAGCGCAAGCATGGCTACGGGCAACAGACTTTGCCATACCGGCCACTTTCCGCTCACGAGCACATCCTGGCAGGCGGCAATAAGAATAGCCATGGGGTTATAACCCATCCATAAGCGCACGGATTCTGGCAGGATGCTTACAGGATAAACGATCGGGGTGAGCCAGAACCAAAACTGGATGAAGTGCCAAAAAACTGGCCCACATCCCGGAAGAATACATTGAGCACGCCAAGACAGATGCCCAGGCCGATGGCAAAGGTGACAAGAATGGCGACAACAGGCAATAACGCCAAGTGAACCAGACCGACGAAATTGCCGGAAATCAGTAAGAATATGCTGAATATCGCGAATACGATGGAGAAATTCAGGAGGGCATTGGCGACCACTACCACTGGCAGGCAAAGCCTGGGAAAACTTAGCTCTTGAGCAGGTTGGCATGTTCAAGAAAGGTGTTCTGGGCACGCATAACGATTTCTGCGAATAAGCCCCAGATCAGTATCCCCGTACAGAGATAGATACTGTAGGCAAATGTGCTATCAACACCCGGCAATTTGGCGCGCATGATTTGTGAGAAGATTACGGTGTAAACGGTGATCATGGCCAATGGATTGAGCACTGTCCACAACGCGCCCAGCAGAGAATTGCGGTACTTGGACTGAAATTCGCGCTTGACGCTACCGACAATAAAGCCGCGATATGCCCATAAGGCCCTGAATATGTTCCCCATCAGCCGGCATCCCGGATTAAAGCATCCACTGAACGCACATTTAAAAACGCCGCGGGCGAATCGCTGCGTATATTTTCCTGATTGATCTCGCCGCTAGTGACTGCTGTCCGGCCAATAGCGAACAGCAAAATGGTCTGATGTATAATTTGAAATTCGCGTATGGTTCTGCCGGGTGTACAGCCATTAGATCGGCATAAGTGCCTGAATTTGTTAATGATCATATATCGGAATGCGCTTTGCCTGGTCAATGATCGGGGAGCAATCAAGTTTATAAAAAATATCCGCATGCCTTATGCACCCCACCCCGTCGAGATTCGATCAATCGAGGCACAAAGGTCATATTGCTGATGGAGCGAGCAACCCTTTTGGCCAAGCCGGCTTCGCTAGGCTGCGGGGCTGTCAATTATAAGTCTCTCGCTCTACGCGGCGCATATCGGCCTCTACCATCATGCTGATGAGTTGTTCGAGGCTGGTTTTTGACTCCCACCCTAATTTGGCTTTTGCTTTGGCGGGGTCACCTAACAGCACCTCAACTTCTGACGGCCTGAAAAAGGCGGGATCGATGACCAGGTAGTCCAAATAGTTTAAGCCTTCATGGCGAAAGGCAATTTCACACATGTCCCGGACGGTAGAGGTCTTGCCGGTGGCGATGACGTAATCATCGGGATTTGTCTTGCTGCAGCATCAGCCACATGGCCTTGACATAGTCGCCTGCAAAGCCCCAGTCGCGTTTTGCATCTATATTGCCGAGGCGCAGTTCCTTTGTTTGCCCTGTTTGATACGGGCAACAGCGTCGGTAACTTTACGAGTGACAAATTCAAGACCGCGCAAGGGAGATTCATGGTTGAAAAGTATGCCGCTTGAAGCATGTAGTTCGTAGCTTTCCCGGTAGTTGATGGTTATCCAGTGGCCGTAAAGCTTGGCTACACCATAGGGGCTGCGCGGATAAAACGGTGTCGTTTCGCTTTGCCGTTCGGCTTGAATGAGGCCAAACATTTCGCTGGTGGACGCCTGGTAAAAGCGGGCCTGGGGATTGACGATGCGCACTGCTTCGAGAAGGTTGGTAACGGAAACACCGGTGACTTGCGCAGTAAAGCAGGGGTTGATCCCAAGAGCTGCCGACAAAACTTTGTGCGGCGAGGTTATACACTTCGTCGGGCTGAGTGGCTTGCATGGCTCTGATTAACGAAGTCGGGTCCGTCACATCGCCGTTGATGAGCTGAATATGCTCAGCAATGCCCAGCTCTCTAAGACGCCACAGAGTATCTGTGCTTCTCCGGGCAATCAGCCCGTAAACGCTGTAATTGTTCTGCAGCAACCATTGAGCAAGATAGGCGCCGTCCTGGCCAGTAATTCCGGTAATCAGTGCTTTTTTTGTCATGTTTTCCGCCAGTTTTTTTGCTTAATCATTCAACGCCGGGTATGGAAAGGCCATTGAGCTGACCCGCTAAAATAGCATATTGCGCTTCTTCGAGCAATCAGAGGACAGGCTCCGGTCGTGCTGCGGAGTGGCCGGTGGACGGCATAGACAGCATTCCGGCTAGTGATTGGTAGTGTTGATCCAAGTGATAGTCCGATGATCATTGCAAGCCGGCCTTAGCAAGGCCGTTGAGCTGAT
>CAVOJU010000011.1:0-36346 GCA_963696315.1 uncultured Gammaproteobacteria bacterium | reverse complement strand
CCAATCTTGTGCGCGGGCAGGCCCTTGCGCTCACGCCAGCGGTAGACGGTGTCCTTCACCACGCCCAGATGCTGGGCGACTTGTTCGGCGGTGACCCACGGTTCGGTGTTCATGGCATTGGCGCTCAGGCGTTGACCTTCATAGTCGTCTTAAATCGTTGAAAGTCTAACAGGATGGCGGCTTGCTGGCCATGAAAACCGAATGAAGATACCGGATTGGTTTGGTGGCCATTTTGCCTGTTTTCGGCGGCGATGTGCGCGGCTTTGCTTCCTTCCACAAGAAGCTTGGCTCGGCCATGCGGAATTCTGGCATGCGTCCACCGAGGCACTGCTCGACCGCAAAACCACCCGTTGAGCTGGCTGGCAATGGGTGGCCACCCACGGCGGCGGCCCGGTGCTCACCATAATCGGCCGCTGTATGCGCTAACATAAAGCCGATTTGCTGGCTTGGCTGGCGCAATGAGGGCCGGTTTGATGCGTGAGGATTTTGGGCGACCGCTGGTCGTGGTTGACAACGAATCGGCGCCACCAAGTCCTTGAAAATATTGAGCGCAGATCAGCGCCTACCCGCTGATCAAACAGAGAAAAGAAACAGACGGAGCGAGAAAAGTGGCTGATTTCGGCCCTGCTGGCGGCAAGTCACTCGCAGTGCCATCGGACAGAACCCCGCGCAGCGCGGGGATTTGGGCAAAAAAAAGGGCCCGGAGATAAGTCCGGGCCCTTCAATTTGGTGGAGGCGGCGGGGATTGAACCCGCGTCCGCAAGTACTCCGCCGTAAGGTCTACATGCTTGTCCCGCACTTTTGATTTAACTGCCAGCTACCCGTCGGGCCAAGAAAACTGTCAGCGATTCCGTAAGGTTTTAGCGCATCCACACCGGACAGATTTCAGCGCGATCTTATGTAGATGACCTCTGAGCGTTCCGCTTAGCCCGAAGGCTATTAAGAACTCTACCCGCATAAGCACAGATAGTCAGAGGAATGGTGCTGGTTTTAAGCAGCTAAAGCCATTGAGTAGTTTTCGTCATTTGCGAATACTTTTTTTCTGTAGATTTTACGAGGTGTACAGTCCTCGGCATGCACTTAAGGTTTCGCTACCCACGTCGAAGCCATGTCGCCCCCTTAACTGTGTATAGTACTCAATATGAGTATTGGTTTCCACGTAAATTCCATTTTGTTAAAAAATATTTAACTCGATGCTTTATTTGCGCAAAATTTTAGCTGGTAAGCATTCGACTTAAAGGACTGTCGCTTGCGATTGATAGTTCCCTGTTGTTTTCATCAACACTGCAATCACTGATAATTTCAGCCAATTGTTTTACCTGTTCGGCATGTTCCTGGTTGAAGCGCTCAATCATGGCTGAAATTTCGTTATCGATCAGGCTTATCGCGTTGATCAAGCCTTTGTTTATTCCTTTCAAGGCACTTTTTTCCAGGGAGGGTTTTAATTTTTTCAGGATAAAAAAGGGCGTCAGCCAGGTTATGGCGATTAACAAGGTGCTGTGTATGGCAAAATCCACGCCCAGAAAAGGCACGTCGTTCATGTTGCTGGTGTAATAACCGATAAAAACTTTATATCCCACCCAAACGATGGCCGTTAAGGGTAGAAAGATTTCACACACGCGCATAAATTTCAAAAAAACGCGTTGCAGGACGTTGCCGGGGTTTGCCAAGGCTTGGCGTGCAGCCAGTTCGGTTTGGGTCTGGATGATTTTGGGCGCCTTGGCGCGAATTGAGGCCAGTTGTTTTTTAATCGGCATGACAGGAATGCCTTGTTGATCGACATTGAGTACGAATTCATCCAGGGCATCGTCAAACCGGGCCTCGGCCCAATCGTCCCATAATTTCAACTCTGCTCGCGTCGATGCATATTTGGCGGTGGCGGGATTTGCTATTAAATCAGCAGCATGGCTGGCGTAATAGTTGGCCAGTTGCTGCATGGGCCAGGCAAAACCTTGTTGCAAAAGTCCTGCGGTACGCAGCCATTGTTCTTGCCATAATGCTTGTGTTTGCTGAACAGCCTGCTCGGTGCCCAATAATCCGATTTGATTTTGCAGTTTGTGTTTTAAATCATCTTTGCGTATCTGCAAACCGCGTTGTTCCAGCTGTTCAATAATGTGGTCGGTTGCCAAAGCCTGGATAGTTGTTTCCAAGGCTTGAAATTCGTCGGCTTGGATGACCTCTGCACAGGTGGTTTTAAAGATTATCGGCTCCACAAAACCGGCTTTATGCAATTGCTTTTTGAAGTCTTCATATTGTTCAATCTGCCCTCTATCCCACTGATTCATGACAAACAGCCAGGCATGCCGGCTGCCTTCGGCAAGCAGCAAACGCCAGGCTTTTTCATCCCGGTAGCGTTCAGGACTTACGACGTAAAGAAGTACATCGATATGCGGCAGCCATTGCAAAACCAGGTCTTTGTTGCTGTGCTCGGTGCTGTCGAAATCCGGCATATCAATCCAGATGATGTTTTTTTTCGCTAACTCATCATGCTGGGCTATTTTGATGCGGGCGATGGGTAGATTGCCCGGCAGGTGCTGTATCGCTACAGATTGATGATGATAGAGCGTGACTTCGCGTGATGTCGGCCTTTCTATACCGGTTCTGGCAACGGCTTTGCCGGCCAGTCGATTCAGCAGAGAACTTTTACCGACGCCGGTGCCGCCCATGAAGGCCACAATCAACGGTCTGGAATCGCGATGATTAAACAAGGCATCGGGGGTTCTGCTATCAAAATCACAAAGCTGTTGTGCCGACTCTTTATTAATCCAACCTGAGGCAACGGCCTGTTGTGCCCAGTGTTTTGTTTTTGCTACTAAATCAGAGTAATCGTAAGCCATGTCGCTTTTCTTTGAGTTTTAGTTCAGCCGCCTGAAGTTGCTCGGGCGAAATATTAAAGTAGTTGATATAGGATACCGATTCGGGCAGTTTCGCGAGGTTCTTGCGCATACTCTGAGCAAATAACGTTTGTTTCACGGTATTGAGCTGATGCTGTTTTAATTCGGCTTCAACCCGGTGTACATAGGTGCCGATAGCGCTTTCGGCCAGCAAGGAGGTGATTGTTAACATAGCCGGCGCCACAAGCAAGTCATGCACGCCAATGCCGCCGGTGTGCAATGCCAGCGCCAGAGCGGCTGCATCTGTGGTGACTCGGGTTGCGCGGAGACTGTTTAAGACGATCGGTTGTTCCTGTAGTTTTTGATGCATTCGATGTGCAGCCTTTTCGACGTCCTGTTGAAAATCGGCATGATAGATTTTTACCGCTTGGTTAAAATCCTGCAAAATCGTTTGCCGCTGGCTGCGTAAAGTCAAGCCGGCTTCTTTCCACCATCGATTTTGCTGATATTGCTCGGTTTTATCCAGCAATCTGTCCGCCAGTTGTATTAGCGTGTGTTCCGCGATTTGGTTTAATAACGCGACTTCGTGACTGCTGTCGGTCATGTGCAAGCTTTTGCGTCCGAGCTTGATGAGCTGTTTGACCGGCCAGGTCAAGGCTCGGCGGGTGCCCGCAAGAATAGTGGCCAAACCGGGTATTTCCAGTAGATTTAACAACTCCGCCAGCGCACATTGAAAAGTTTCATAGTGATGTGGATGATTCAGGTAATCACGCTGATAACTATCCAATGCCTGCTTAATGACCAGATCGACCAGTTCATGCCAATCCTTTAAAGCCTGATGCTCAGCAACAACCGGTTCCAGCCAGGCTTGCCAGTGCTGTTGCAGCAACTTCTGCTCATTGCGCGCATGTTTTGCGGGGTTGACTTTGGCAGCAAGCTGCATCAGCAACTTCTGTTTGGATTCGGGCCAGGTCGGCAGCCCTGTGTGTTTGTGATAAAACAGCGGCACTACTTCCGGAAATTCGTCCTGTCTGGCCTGCTGCCATTTTTCCTTTAATGAAGGAATTAATATGGATTCCGAACCTTCAACCAGCTTGTTCAGACAGATTACAGTCGGCTGCTGCAAGACTTCAAGCGCGGACATGATGTCCCAGACCGTTTGGTCGGCATATTTTTCTTTACTGACCACGAGAATGACCATATCGGCTAAAGCGATAGTCCTGATAACGCCTTCGCGATAATTGGCCGAGTCTATCGAATCAAAATCAGGCGTATCCCATAATACGCAGTGCGGCAAATAGTCTGAATTACCTGTATTTTCAGTTAAGGAATAGCAGTCATGACGGTCTTGTATTAATTGGGATTGCTGCAACTGCTGGAAACGGCCGAAATAGTGCTGTAAACCGCTGCAATCGGGAATTCTGACACCATTGCAGAATCCCTGAGGATGAACCGTATAGCCTGCCAAGGGACTGACGCCGGCGATGCTGCTGTTTAGCAGCACATTTACTAACGAACTCTTGCCTGCCTGCGTTGGTCCGACCACAGCAATTTGTAACGGTTGTTCAGGCGCCATCGCCAAAAGCTGACCTTTGCGGACAAAAGCCTCGGCAAGCACCAGCTCATCTATCCGCTCTTGATAGAGGCTTGTGTTTGAATCCTTGCTCGGTGGACTCAAAACCGTCTGGTAACGCTGTTTAAGTAATTGGATAAATTCCAGCATAGAAAGTTGGCTTGGGTTTATAATAACCGACCATTTTACTTAGTTTGTTGATGGTGTTACATAATAATAAATACCAAAATGGGTACGTACTTAACTTTGAGGTTACTTTAAAATGAAGAAACTACTGACTCTTCTGATCATTCTTGGCTGCACAACACTAGTTGCTTGCGGCAATGGGCTTGAGATCAACGGCCACACCAGCCGAACTGCCTATAAATCTGTCAAATCTATAAAAAACCGTCTGCCGGAAGATAAACGTATTGAATTTGAAGTATCGTTCTGGACTATCCGCGATGCTCAAAAAAATGATGATGAATTTCTGGATAGTGTCGATGGCAAAAATCCTGACGAAATCATTGCCCTGGGCAAGGAAATCTACCAACAACGTAAAAATGCCGGAGTTAAGGCTTATACGCAGTATTCCTCCTGGGAGGAGATGATTGCCAAATTCGGTCAGGAAAGGATAGACCAGGAAAGACACACGGGTAAAGACACCGATCCCAGAGACAAGGCCAACGATCTGCTCTACAAACTCTAAACATCATGGCTTAGGCAAGGCTTTTTGCTCCACTAACACGGCAACAAACTGACTTGCCTCGGCTATTGTCTGCTCCATGGCATAAATCAGCTGCGAAATATCGATACCGATCTCAATGAATTCATGCCGCAATGCTGCAATTGCCTGGGCATTGAGGTTATGTTTAAGGTATAAGACCTGATCTTTGAAAGCCGACAGCACCGGCTGAATTTTACTTTCGGCCCGCTGCATGGACTTAATCAGCCGGGCATAATTTTGCCTGGCTATTTTTAATTGCTGACTGCTGCGCATCTTCAAGGAGCGATTACTGTATTCATCCAGTTCACGTTCCCATTCAACAAATAATGCCTCACTGACCTCTTCGATTGCTTTGATTCTTTCGCTGACCGCTTCGGATTTGGCCCGACAAAACTGGTACTGCCTGTTGAGCTGATTGTATTTGTGATCCAGCGTTGTTTCGCCGACACTAATTAAAGCCTTAAAACGTTCCAGCGCATCTTCAAATTCATCACGGGTTTCCTGCAGACTTTGGCAAGCCTGTTCAACCTGAGCCACCACTATCACCCGCTTGTGATCACCAATTGATTCCCGGGCGCTGTAATAGACATGTTTGATTTTTTTTGCCAAAAACCGGCCAATAAAATTCAGAGATTTTTTTGCCAGATCGTTTGTTGATGCAGAGGATTTGTTATATTCGGCCATTAGAAATCGTGTTTGTTAATAATTTTTATTTTATAGGCGGCTTGCTCAATAAAAGCGCAGAAAGCTTTATCGACGATGCCTTGTTCGGCAAGCGCCTTGAGGTCTGAATTTTCATCAACTGCGGCAGACTTGACCAGAATCAACTCTTCCGCTGAAAGTGCTTTTGCCAGCCAGGCGGCCAGACTGTCTGAAGTAATGTCCCAGTTCGCCGCAACGCCGGCATCAGCAAGTTCAACACCATCTGGTGACCAGATAACGATTTTTTGCTGGTTTAACCGTTTCTGAATATCGGCAATGGAAGCAGCGACTGCAAAATTGGCTTTAAGCCCTTTAAATAGCAAAGCCATCTGCTGCATCGCCAAAATGGCCATCGCATGCGCCGTGTCATCATCGAAATGCCAGCGCTGCTGCGCATCTCTGACCTGATCAGCAAATGCGCCGCCCCCAGGCACTATCACTGCCCTGCCCTGATAGCTTTGCTCAACGGTATTCAGGCAGCGCAGCAGAGCACTGGATTTTTCCAGGCTGCCGCCCAGCTTGATTACAATCATTTTACGGTAAATTGCCGCAAGAGGTTGAGCATTGCCGCAGCCTTATCAAAACATTCCTGATATTCGTCCTCCATGACCGAATCATTCACGATGCCCCCGCCCGCCCAGAAGCGAATGCTGTTTTTGGAATGCACCAGCGTTCTGATGGCAATATTAGTGTCCATATTGCCGTCAAATCCCATATAACCAATAGCCCCACAATAGACGCCACGCCGGTGCGGTTCAAGTTCTTCAATCACTTGCATCGCGCGTATCTTGGGCGCGCCGGTAATTGACCCGCCCGGAAAACAGCTTTTTAACAAATCCAGGGCATGTTTGTCATCGGCCAGCACGCCGGTTATCGTACTCACCAAATGATGCACGGTCGCATAGGTTTCCACATCAAAAATGACCGGCACCTTTACCGAACCGCTTTTGCAGGTTTTGCTGATGTCGTTGCGCAGCAAATCAACAATCATCAAATTTTCCGCCCTGTCTTTTTTGCTGTTTTCCAGCAATCGGATTTGCTGCAGATCTTCCTGGTCATCCGGTTTGCGAGGACGCGTGCCTTTAATCGGCTTGGTTTCAACGATACCATCGGTCACTTTTAAAAACCGCTCGGGTGACGAACTTAGAATTTGCACTTCCGGCAAGCTCAAGTACGCACTAAAGGGCGCCGCATTCAATTCGCGCAAGCTTTGATAAGCTGTCCAGGGACTGCCCTCGCAGTCGGCGGCAAAACGCTGCGTCAGATTGACCTGATAACAGTCGCCTTCCTTCAAATAGTGCTTGATTCGCTTAAAGGCATGCGCATACGCGGCTTTATCCATATTGGCTTTAATATCGCCAAACACTTTGAAAGCCTCTGGATGTTGGTTTGAGGGCAATGCGCTGAACTGGCTGATTAAGGCTTGCCATTGTTGAGCATCGCCGACCCGCCCAACCAAAAAGCTTTTTTGCTGGTGATGATCAACAATAAGCGCCCACTCATAAATGCCGACGGCCATTTCAGCGATATGCTCTGCATCAACGGCAAGCACCGGCAATTTTTCCAGGCGGCGTGCCAAATCATAAGAAAAATAGCCGATGGCGCCGCCATTGAAAGGCAAACCGTCTAAGCCTTTAAAACCAGGTAGCAACTGTTGCTTAACCAAATCAAACGGATCTTCTACCGACAGTGTGGAAACGCCATTGCGCGTAATTTCGGTGATTTCGCCATGCGTGACCAGAGTACAGACCGGATGCGCTGCAATGATATCGTATTGGCCTTGATTGCTGGACGGATAGCCGCTATCCAGAAATACAGACCAGGGCCTGCCTGCTATTGGCGCAAAAAGCTCAGCACTATCGGCAAAATAGGGGAGTGGAGAAATAAGTTGTTTCGGAGCCGACATTTATTAAGTTGTCTTGAAGATAAGCCAAATGGCAAGAGTGAGCGATTGCAGCGCAGCTAGATGAAATTTGCAGGTGGAAATTTTATAACACCCGGCTCTATTAACAAAGCGCTCTCGCCAAACAGACTAACGCAACCGCCGGCGCGCAGTCGGCTGCCGTCATAGCCGTTTGCACTGCGGGCGCGGGCAGTAAATCGTTAAAATCCAGATATGGATGGCCCAAATTCAGCGCCAGTTGTTTAACCAGAAACCGGCCAACGCCTGCTCCTATAAAGGGGCAATGCGCGGCATCACGGGTTCTGGATAATTGTTTTTCACAGCCGTGTTGTATTCTTAATAATTGCTGGCTGCGTACGTTTTTAGCAAATTGCTGCCACCGCGGCAATTCATCGGGCAAAAAATCACAACCGATCATGCGAGACAAACGTCTGGCGCTGGCGGCAACGGTTTTTTCAGCGCCATCAGCCGTTTCGGTTTGATCATGGACTTCATCAAGTTCCCCCGTGACACGGTAAACATCGGCCATGGTGGCAAAATACTCGGCCATGATGCCGGTTTCCTCGCCGTTATCGAGCGCCGTTTGGGCAACGGCCATCACCGCGGTTCTGATGATGCCGGTGTAAATCAGCTCTTGCGAAATCAGACGCTGGTAATCGGTGTAACCCTGAGCCTGCACCTGACCGCCATTGATCAGCAATATGTCGGTAGTGGTGCTGCCGATATCGACAAATAAGCCGCTTCCGGCCTGCTGCGCTGCAAAAGTGGCGCTTGCCAGCCAGTTCGATGATGCAATGGCTGAATAATGCCGGGCTTCAAGCTGATGAGCTTGAAGAAAACCTTGCTGCCCGGCAAAAACGAAAATTTTGCTATCCGGCAACAGCGCTATTAAGGCCGTAATAATTTGCTGAACGCCCTGCTCGCGATGATCGAATAAATCAACCAGTTCGCCGGTCATGGTCAGGACATGAACATAAGGAACATTTATAATTGCTGTAAAATCGAGGCGACTGCCTGTTGCAAGTGTTCCATGCCTTTCCATAACGGGCACGGCTGCTGGTAAATGCCGGTAACGTCTCCATCAGCATTCATAACTGCGGCCTTGATATGAGCGCCGCCTATATCCCAGCCGACAAGATCAGATTTCATGGGCATCCTGTACATTAATGGTTATGGCTTGGTTACGAAGCGGGTTGATATCCGGCTCGCCCTGCAGCAGTTGCAGCACCATTTCGGCAACGTTGACGCCCAGCGCCGCATCAATGCCGGCAAATGATGTAGTCAGACGCGGATTGATTTCCAGCACTAAAATCTGCTCCGCCGTTTCTATCAAATCAATGCCGGCATAACCCCACATATCGGGAAAAGCGACTGGCTATGGTAGCCAGCAAATCCAAGTACGGGCTGAAATCCGGCTGATGATTTACCACGCATTCGGTCAAATGATATTGTTTATCCACAATATTGAAACGTTGCAGATTTACGCACAATAACCAAGCTTTACCCTGTTTAAATAAGCAGGACAAACTGGTTTTTTCGCCTTGCATATGAGGTTGAATAATATACCGGGCCTTATCAAGCAATTGGGCCGATAAGGCAGCAAAATCATCTTGACTGGAAATCACATGACTGCCGGCACATCCCACGCCATCAACCGGTTTCACAATCCATTCACCGGGTGCAAAGGCGCCATGTTCAAATCGCCTTGTTGAAACGGTCGCTATATTATGACTAGCCAAATGCTCATAAGTCTTGAATTTGTCTCCGGCGATAGCAACAGCCGCGGCTGGTGAGGTCAATAATAGCTTGCCCAACAATTCAACTTGCCGGCATAGTGCCTGTAAAATACCGTCAAATTCAGGCGCTATAGGCCAGACTGCATCGCATTGCCGGGCGGCCCGCTCAAATTCTGTCAGTGCATGGTGGTAAGATTCGATGACAACCGTATTAATGTCGCCGGTCATGGCTAATCCGCTGAATCGTTCATCCACCATGAGCAAGAGCTCGATGTCGTGTAGCGCAGTTAAGTTATCGAGCAGGGCCTTCAGCATCAAACGGCCTTCACGAGCCAGGGCATCGGGCAGCTGCTGCTTATTAAAGCCGCCGCCGGTGATATACTCAAATACCAGAACTTTCACACTAAACTTGCCTGCGGCCAAAAACGCTTGTTATTGTAACATCACAAAGTCTATGCAACGGACATGAAAATAATCCCGGTAATCGATTTAAAAAATGGTGCTGTTGTTCATGCCAAGCAAGGACAACGCGACCACTATCAGCCCATTCATACAGATTTATGCCGATGCTCCGATATTTTTCATGTACTTGACGCCTTTTTAGGACTTTATGCATTTGATACTTTCTATATAGCGGACTTAAATGCCATTACCGGACAGGGCAACCATGACGCTTTAATAAGCGATGTACTGGCTTGTTTCCCTCGCCTCAACTTCTGGCTAGACCAGGGGTGCCGGCAATATAACCCGCGTTTAAAGTACCCGGGCAACTCTCTACCAGTTTTAGGCAGCGAATCTTATAGCGATGACAATCTGCTGGAAATAAAAGCCTTTAATAACAATTTTATTCTGTCTCTGGATTATTCGGCTGCCCATGCGCTGGGCGCACCACGCATTTTTTCAAATCAGGATTATTGGCCGGATAACATTATTGTCATGACCCTGGATCGGGTAGGCAGTAAGGCGGGTCCTGATATTGAAAAACTCAGTGCTTTTTGCAGCCAATACCCGGCAAAAAACTTTATTGCCGCCGGCGGCATACGGCATATACAGGATTTGATCGACCTGGATGCGCTTGGGATAAAGCAGGCTCTGCTGGCAAGCGCCTTGCATTACGGCAAGATTAACGCTGCCGATATTGCAAACCTGCAGACAAAAAAATACCCCGGCAAGCCGGGGTATTTTTAACAGCCTTAAACCAAATGGAACTTAGTTTGGTGCGAACGGATGTTTAGCAGTTGATTTTTGAGCAACAACTTGAGCCGCTGTAGGCAAACCGGCCACTGCGCGTTCAAGGGCTTCTTTGGTTGCCTTGTAGTTGTATTCTTGAATCTTGGCGTCATCTTCGGCAGCCCAGTGAATGAATACACCTACCGAGATGAACAAATCATCAGCTTCTGCAGCCGGGATTGTGCCGTTTTCAACAGAGTCAGCAACAGCCATAGCAACGCCGCGTTGGGCAGGCCCAAACATTTGGACGGCTTGTTTAGCGCCTTTGATGGTTACTTTATTGAACAGTACGGTTGCGGGTTTAACCAACAGGTTAGGAGCAACAACAGCCAACAAAGTAGAAAAACCGTCTTTGTTGTTTGTTAAAGCGTTTGCAAAAGCAGTTTCAGCTGCCGAGCCTCTTGGTCCAATGATCAAATCGATGTGCGCAACTTCATTGCCTTCACCCACTAAAGACTCACCAACGCGTAAGTTATTGATTTTTGCCATGCTTGTTTTCCCCTTTGAAGAAAATTAAAAATATCTCTATATACTAAATTTAACTGAGTTCCTGCAGCTGCATTTACAACTTCCTTTTTGAAGACCCATAAGTAATTTGATTACTTATAGAACTTTTCTAGAAATACGGCTAAAACTGTCGCTACCGTCATATCCGCGGTGGTACCCGGATTGATGCCCTGAGATTTAAACGCTTGATCTATACGATACAATGATGGTTTAAGCTGCTCCGGCTGACTGCTTTTCAGCAATTCCGCATCGAGCATAGCCATGTTGGAAGCTACCAGCTCTGAATAACGATTTCCGTATTTTCTTTCGACGTGACTATCAGGAAATTGGCTGAGCAACCCTGTATAAACTGCAACAGCTGCCCAATTGTGAGCCCCCCACAGGTCGAAGCACAAATTGTACCTTAAAACCGCAAAATCAAAAACATCTTTATAGTCTGAAACATACTGAAGTGCGATCCGATCCTTAGAACTCGCCAGTTTCATGGCTTCGCTTAAAGTGACCGAGGCTTTTGTATGCACGTCCTGCTGGTCAGCGCTGCCCAAGCCGCCCGGTGATGCCAGCGTGATGGCTTTAAAAACCCATTCAGCATCCGCTATGGTGGTTGCCGCAAGTACCCGGCTTAATGCCTGCCTTAACGTCAACCCCGGGATTATCTGACTAACCGCCTGAATCATAGGCGCGCACAGCAAAATAATCCCTAAATTGGTGTTGCAACCTACCGCCTCGCGCGTTGCCTTGACGGCATAGAATATTTTTTCGCCCAGGGAATACTCGGGCTTGCAAAGCGGCGCGGCGCTGACTTGCGCACTGATTCTGAAATCAGCCACGGTCATATCATGACCCTCCGCATAGATGCTGACATTGCCCGGTTTGAATGCCTGCAACTCTATTTCACAGGCCTGCCGATACAGATCACTGAGTTGTGCGGGTGAAATCATCAAGCAGCCGCAATCCTGTCGGGGCATTTATTGAGGTATCGGCTTATTAAATCGTCGGCCAATAGTTGTGCAATATTGACATCACAAACACTTTCCAGCCCTTTCCAGGCCGGTATGCTGTTGACTTCAATAATGCTGTAATGCCCTGTCTTGTCACGAATAATATCCACGCCGGCATAATCCATGACCAAAGTGGCCGCTGCCTTGACGGCCAATTCGGCCATTTGCGGATCCAGATCAATCAACTCACACTGCGCACCCTGAGCCACATTGTTAAGCCAATACTTTCCCCGTCTGCGCATGACCGCTACTGCCTTGCCATTGATGACAAACACACGATGGTCGGAAAATCCCTCGCCGTCACAATGCACAAAGCGCTGCAGATAATAAACACCCTGACTGCTGGTCAGCCAGAACAGATCGGTCATTTTTTCAAGACGTCGGATGCCTTCGCCCTGCGAACCAAACAAAGGTTTGCTGATCAACAGATGGCCTTTTTTTAACTCACTCTCGGCAATGCTCAAGGCCTGCTCCCTATCCCGCAACACCCATGTTAACGGCGTCGGCAAGCCGGCATGCTGGAGCAGGAAACTGGTCATGGCCTTGTCAACACTGCGCTCGATGGCATGTCCATCATTGTAAACAGGGATATTCATGATTTTTAGGGCATGCAGAATATCGAGATACAAGACGACTTCTTCGAGCGAACCTCCCGGCACACCGCGAACGAAAACCGCATCAGGCAGCCCGTGCTCAAAGCCCGGAATAACAATCGACTGTCGGGCTGTTTCGATTGCAAACCGGCATTCTGTCAAGGACACGTAGTCACAGGCATAGCCATGACTGGCAAAGGCCAAGCATAATTGCCTTCCATGCCAGCCGGGGTCATCGGTGAAAATTGCGATACGGCCCACTCAATTACACTATTAAATAATACTCAAACTTTACTACTAAGCGCCAAAGGACTGATCCAACAAAGCATTATCGAGCTTGCCTGCCCGGAAACTCTTGCCGGACTCCACTGCCGTAACAATTACGCTGGCCGGGCTAAACAACATGGCATCGATTTTGAAGAAATCATATTCGTACTGCTTGAAAATATCGGCAAAGGGTTTGCCGTAATCTTTCGATGTTGAACTGGGCAATTCCTTGGCCAGCTTTTCGGCCGCTTCATCACTGCCTTTTACAAAGATATGGACTTGCCCGGCAAATAAAATCGCATCATTGGTGCGCCCCATGGCTTTAACAAAATTGGGATGCGGAGGGCAAATGGGTGCGCTGCCGCTGCCGTCAATAATGTCTTCTAAGGGAAAATGCAAGGCATGCGCCTTGTGCATGGCCACTTCCAGCACGCGCGCAACGACTTGCACGCCACCGGCCAAACTGCTGGTTGGTGTAACGATGATCGTCAGGTTTGAGGGCTCAACCTGGCAGGCTGCCGCTACTTTTTCAACAATGGCTAAAGGTGGGATGGCATCATTTTCAATCACTAAAACGGTTGCATCAGCCTGATCGCGATAAGCCAGCTCCTTGTAAAGCTCCTCAACCGGCTCCTGTTGTCCATCTTTGATCTTGGTTGCCAGCGCGCGCGCCGGACCTGAACCCAAGGCGTAATATTTTTCATGCGACAGGCTCCAGCCTGCATATTGGCTACCCAGACAGCCTAAAACCGGATTGCCGGTATGCACATTTACCGACAAAGGCCAGTGGCTTGTATACGGGCTGTGACTGATGGTGACCGTGCCCATGCCGCCGAGACAGATTTCGGCAATGATTCGGCCGGCTTCAATTCCGCCAGGCACTTTAATGCCAGCATCAACGATGGTGCAGCCATTGTCCAGTCTTTGCACGCCAATTCGTAATTTATCGGCATTTGCCAGCAAATGCTCGACTAAGGGCTGGGTCAATTTATTAACGCTGGCTGTGTATTCCATGAGAGTGATCGCCTTATTCAATTTATTAACAATAATCTGTTGCTTAAACAGCAGTTGGTCTAAAACGTGCTGGGTCTTTTTTGCGTGCGCAATAATACTGCAAATCGGCTGTCCAGTGCGAAACATATTGCCGGATGCCGGCAAATCCATACACCCATCCGGCCATTCGAAGCACTCGGGAATCTTCAAATCCTGCCCGGCATAGACAAGCTGATATCCTGTAAGATGCGCTGAGGTACCAAGCAGATCATTCTCGACCGCCAGGGAGGACGAAAAACCGTCAACACATGTCACCAGCCTGTTAACTTGATATCCGCCTGAAGTTCCGCCCGCACTTGTCATGATATGTCTGAGCAGCAAATCATTACCATACAACTGCATACTGGCTGAAGGCCTGGGATTAATTTCCAGAATATAGGAATTGTCACCCGCCTGAATAAAATCCAGCGAGTTAAGGCCTTTTAATCCGAAGGCCGGCACCATCTGCTCCAGCCACGTCACAATGCTTTGTTTATGTTTATCCTGCAGATCAGTGCAGTTGATCATACCGGAAAACGCAAACTCTTGGCCCGCATGCAAAGTAGTCGTCCACTGGGTATTAAAACCCAGCACTTGCATGGACTGCCCATCTGCCAGAAACAAGGCCGACTGCGGCGTGCCCGCTTGATAGCGCTGCCAATAAACCGTATTTGAGATAGTGGCATGTTCATGATACCGCCGGATGCCAATCCCGCCTTGCCCCTGCATCGGCTTAACCAGCCAATGCTCACCGCACTCAGGCGCTACAAAAGCAACCTCCGGGTGGGGAATGTTGAGTGCATCAAGCGTGGAAAAAAAAGCCGGCTTATCCAGTAGTCTTATAAAAGTCTCCGGCTCATTACCCAGAATCTGCAAGCGGCTACCAAGATAGCGCAGGCTTTCCGGAGCATATTCAAAGCCGCTGCCATAGACGACATGGCTGACGCCATAGTGCGCAATAAAATCATCGAGTGCGGGCGCCAGATGTGCTTGGGCCAATGACGGAATTTTGCGGAATGCGTGGGCGTAGCCTTGCGTGTCCTTGTCGGCAAACAGATCGATGACCAAAGGCTTCAGGCCTGCATTGCTTGCCGCCTGAGCCAGCATGCGCCCTGACCCGGCGACAATCAGCAGATATTCAAGGCTAATCAGAATTTTGCCCTGGGGTCACGGCACAAACCGGGCTGTACAGCTCATCACGATACCCGGCGGCTCGCTGCAGAAGTCTTTTTTAACTTGCGATGCTCCAAATACCGTAAACCGGCAAAAGTGATCCAGCCAATGCTTATCAAACCAATTGTGAAGCCGCTGTAAGCAACAGGCCATGGGATTCCTTGCGTCATCATGGTGAATTCTGACATGCCACCAATGCCGGCCAACAGATTGAGCGGCATAAAAATGACACTGATGATTGTCAATCGTTTGAGATCCTTGTTTTGATTGACATTAATGAAACCGACGATGGCATCCATCTGAAAGTTGATCTTGTTGAAAAGGAACGCAGTATGTCCGTCCAGGGATTCGATATCGCGCTGAATTTCACGGACATCAATTTTTTGCGCTTCCGAAAGAAACTTGCCTCGCAGCAGGAAGGACAAGGCGCGCCGGGTATCCAGCACGTTCCGGCGTATGCGTCCGTTGAGATCCTCTTCTTCGGCAATGGCCGCGAGAATCGTTGCCGCTTCATCGTCAGTCATGTGGGAACCGAACACTTGCTTGCCGACATTTTCCAGTTCCGCGTAGACGTCCTCCAGCGCATTGGCCGAATACTCAACCTCGGCTGCGTAAAGATCCAGCAAGACATCCTTGGCTTCTGATACATACCCTGCCTCGGCCCTTGCACGCAAACGCTGCAAACGGAACACGGGCAGTTCCTTGTCCCGTACCGAAAACAGCGTATTCTTGTTCAGAATGAATGCCACCGCGACGTTGCGGGACTCATCCTTACGATCGAGGAGGAAATCGGAGTGCAAATGTACGTCGCCATTTTCTTCCACATAGAAACGGGCGCTGGTCTCAAGGTCGGTCAAATCCTTGGGGCTGGGCAATTCAACCTCAAAGATATCACTTGCCCAGGCGAGTTGCTCATCATCGGGCATAACCAAATCAATCCAGATGGGGTTAACCTGAGCCAAGTCTTCCTTCGTCTCTATGGGTATTTGTTGCAAGCGGCCTTCGAACAGAGCAAACACCCGGATCATCAGGCTCCGGCTCCGATGTTTGACCTCAACGGCCAGCTCGGCGCGCACAGATTCGTTGATCTCCCGCAGGATTTCCTCTTTGCGCTCATCACCGACAAGCTGCCAGACGATTTGCCGATCGCCGGGGGGCAATGCTTCCAGGACACGCGCTATGGGCTGAGACTCAAGATTATCGAGCAGCCTCTCCAACTCCACCCTATTCTGCTTATGCACCAAAGATTCAACTAAGTCATGGTGCGGCATATCCTGCCGATGCACCAGATCTTCCACTAATTGGTGCCGGGACAGCAGGTTTCTAATAGCGGCGAGATAATCTTGAAAGTCTTCGGAATTGTTCATCTTATTGGCTATTTTTATAAGGCAGGCCCGCTTGGCGATAATATCCCCGGCATTTTATTTCCGCTAAGGGCATAACACGCAGTGTCTAACTGACCAGCACATCCCCGCCACTGTTGCGCGCACTCGCGATAACAAAACTCAGCTTGTCAAAATGGGCAAATGTTCGTGTCGCTTCGCAGACCAAAGCTTGTGCCTGTTCAGCACCCTCAACCGCACAGAAACCGGTTGGCCCCCAGGAGGTCTGGCCTATGGCCACGGCGCCCTGCTGTGCAAACCAGTACATAACCTCAGCTACTTCGGAACTGGTAAAAACGCCGCCCTGAGCCGGAGCAAAATGCTCACCTACCGATTGTTGCAGCTTGGTAATGACCTCGCCAAATTTGACGATATCGTTTTCGGCGACGGCCGGCAGCCCTTGCATGAGCAAGAGATAGCATAAACGCGCGGCTTCCTGTTGAGGAAAAGGCGGCAAGGTTTTGAATGCCTGTATTTCCTGCTGACCATGCAGACCCTGGCCGCGCTCATCAAAAGCCAGAATAAAACGCCAGTCTTCGGGCACATTCATATGCGAAAGAACCGGGGGCGTGGTGGTCTTGTCGCCACGTCCGCCATCGACTACCAGTCCGCCCTGTTCAAACACGCCGATGCCGATCCCAGACCGCTGGCCCCGGTCAGTCATGGCGGCAATGTCGCGCACACTAAGCCCTAATCCGTAAAACGCATTCACTGCCGTACCGATGGCCAGCGACATTTGGGTGCCGGAACCGAGGCCTACATGCTCGGGAATCGCTGATTCAATGCTGACATGGAGTTGGTCCGATACCTGCAATGCCTGGCACAAGCGTGTTAGACATTTCTCAGCCCGCGCTGCGCAGGGGCCGGAAACTGTGCGTTGCCCGGCGCGCCTGACAGTGATGCGGGTACTGATTTCATTCAGCGCAACACCGATGCTGCCGAAATGACGGCCGAGGGACCCGCTTAAATCAATAAAGCCCATGTGCAATCTGGCCGGGGCAATGACTGAAACTTTAGAGTGTTGAGCTATCAAATTTAGGTGCTGCTGTGGTGCTAAAAAAATGGCGGAAATTATACATGATCAGGCAGCCAGCGTTTCAGCCAATTGCACCAAATCATGCATCATCACACCGCACAGTTCGGCGGTTCGCTGTTCAAAAGGCCACGCCGATGGAATGAATACCGAAAAAGCGCCGGCTCTGGCTGCAGCGGCAATGCCGGCATGAGAGTCTTCAAGCACCAGGCACCGGCTGATATTGACGTTTAACAATGCAGCCGCCTTGATAAAAATATCGGGCTCCGGCTTGCCTTGCTGAACATCATCGCGCGTGACGATGGTAGCAAACACATTTTTTAAGCCGGCCAGCTCAAGGCATTCATAGGCATTCAAGGCCCGGCTGTTGGTGGCTAGGCAATACGGAATTTCCTTATTAATGATGTGCTCAAGCAGCAGCCTAAATCCTTTTTTTACCTGGATACCATTTGCGCCGACATGCCGGTGCCAGTAATCGGCACTGAGATGATTGAATTCGTTCAGATTAAAATCAGCCCCGCATAAAGCCAGCAATTGTTGCTCTACCGCCCGATAATGTAGACCCGACAAAGCCAGGCAAAAAGGCTCGGGCAAATCATAACCCATTGCTGCAGCAGCCTGCTGCCAGGCCAGGCTGTAGGTGCTCTCGGTATCCAGCACCAGACCATCCATATCAAAAATTACCGCGTCGAAATCCGGCAATTTAGCCATGGATCACCTTGATATATTCGCCATCGGCCTCACGGCTGGAACCCACCACAATGCGTTGTGCTCCTTGCTCTGTCTGCTCCAGCAGACCTGATACTGCTACGGTTTCGCCGGCGACGGCCTGGCCGGTATACGTTGCGCTAAAGCTGACCAGGGCACTAATTTCTGCATGGTCAATTTTAAACTCAGCCGGATAATCGAACGCACGGCTGGCGTCGGTTATTTTGCACTGTAAGGAGATAGCTCCACATTTTTGATAATTTTTATCGACATGAGCGGCGTCAGTGTCAATCAAACTCAAGTCAAATTTCCGGCCGTTAATAACCGCCTTATTATATTTACGACGCTCATGCCAGACATATTCGGCAAAACTTAACGAACAGGCGCGCCGGTTGTAGGATTGCTGCCAGTCACGGTCATTTAATGCCTGCAATTGGCCTTGCTGAATAAGCGTACGGGTAATGTCTCGGGTTTGCTGAAAGACCTCCCGCCCGTAACACACCCAATCAATATCCGAACTGGCCTGCTGAACGCCTATCAGCAGCGAACCGGTTATGCCGGCTTGTTGTAAATCCAGACCGTGCTGATGAAACAGTTGGCCGAGCTGACGCAAATCGTCCTCAATGGCATCATGCCGAGGTAATTGCATGATTTGCTGCAATCGGGCTCTGGGCTGATGATGTTTGACTATCCGGGTGATGGCTACCGCGTGCAAGTGCGCATCCAGAATAGTGGAATAATGCAGATAATCCGGGTGATGGTGCTTTAAAAACGCATTGGCCTGCGCCGTCGAATATTTTTTCCAGCCGGAATGTTCACGCACATAACGTAAAAAACAGAGAACTTTGCCCTGCTCCGTACCCTGCGCTACCACTGCAAAAATGAGCCCTTCCGCAGTTTCAATAAAATCCTTGGCAAAAAACTTCGACTTGAGCGATTTCACAATGCGCGCCCGTTTTCCTTGGCTTTATATGCAGCGTTATCGACAATAAGCATGTTTATGATCTCACTCGACAATTGGGAAGGCAAAATTCTAACTTATTTTTTGCATGCATCAGCCAACTTAATAAAGTGCTTGTTTTTTCAAAAAACGCCAATGCCGGCAAGCGCACTGTTTTATGTTGAAAAACAAAAGCTAATCTCCTATGCTCCATGCTAAGATTTTTTAGTACCGCTATCCAGGCAAGTGATGACTTTTGGCGCATGGCAAGGTTGCCGGCAGGCGCGCATTTATCGGTGCACTACGCAGACATTCGTAACCGGCAAGTCTGTCTTTAAATACAGCGCCCTTGACATCACTTGCCTGGATACCTACAGTCTCAAAATCTTGCTGCTCATTAACGCCTTGGCGCAGATTCCTATAACGCAAACAATAACAAGAGGACGGTATGAAAATAGGTATCCCAAAAGAAATTCATGAAGGTGAAAAGCGTGTCGCTACCACACCCGAGGCCGCGGAAAAAATAATAAAACTGGGCTTTGAAGTCAGCATAGAGAGCGGGGCCGGTGCAGCCGCCGATATTTCTGATGAAGCCTACCAGGAAGCGGGCGTTAAAATCGTAGCCGATACCCGAACGCTCTGGAAACAGTCCGATATCGTCATGAAAGTCCGTGCCCCTGAGCGCAACCTTAAACTGGCACTGGATGAAACCGATCTGTTATCCCCAGGCGCCTGTTTAATAAGCTTCATATGGCCTGCACAAAATGAAGCCCTGATGCACAAGCTGGCGGCTAAAAACGCCACCGTGCTGGCCATGGACAGCGTACCGCGCATGTCCCGGGCGCAAAAGCTCGATGCCTTGAGTTCCATGGCGAATATTGCTGGCTACAGAGCCATCGTTGAAGCCGCACAGCATTTCGGGCGTTTTTTTACCGGCCAGATTACCGCCGCGGGCAAGATTCCCCCCGCCAAAGTGCTGGTCATTGGTGCCGGTGTCGCCGGTCTTGCCGCCATTGGTGCGGCAAAAGGCATGGGCGCAATAGTCAGAGCCTTCGACACCCGCCCGGAAGTGAAAGAACAAATTGAAAGTATGGACGCTGAATTCTTGATGCTGGATTTCAAGGAAGAAGGCGCAGGCGCCGGCGGCTATGCCAAAACCATGTCCAAAGAATTCATTGAAGCCGAGATGGCCTTATTTGCCCAGCAAGCCAAGGACGTCGACATCATCGTCACCACCGCGCTCATTCCCGGTAAACCCGCGCCAAAACTAATCACCAAAGCCATGGTTGAATCGATGAAACCGGGCAGTGTGATCGTGGACTTGGCGGCGGAACAAGGCGGCAACTGCGAACTGACAGAAAAAGATCAGGTAGTGGTCAAACACGATGTCACCATTATCGGCTATACCAACCTGCCTAGCCGGCTGGCCAATCAGTCGAGTCAGCTGTACGCGACCAATCTCCGGCATCTTTTAACCGAGCTATGCCCTGAAAAAAACGGCGTCATCAACGTTAATATGGATGATGAGGTGATCCGCGGTGCAACCGTCATCAAAGAAGGCAATATCACCTGGCCGCCGCCAGCCCCCAAACTCTCGGCTGCCCCGGCACCGCAAACCGAAGCTCCGGCTTATCCGGCAGTGCTTGAGCAGCAAAAAAAATCCCTGATTCCCGCCGCTGTCAAACAATTTTTGCCGATCATCATTGGCGGCCTGGCCTTGTTTGGCATTGGCGCGGTCGCGCCCGAATCCTTCATGACGCATTTTACCGTCTTCGTACTGGCGTGTTTCGTGGGCTATCAAGTGATCTGGAATGTCTCGCATTCACTGCATACGCCTTTAATGAGCGTAACCAATGCCATCAGCAGCATAATCGTGATTGGCGCCTTAGTGCAGATTTCCACTGCCAACTCGACGGTCACCATTCTTGCCGGTGTGGCCATACTACTCGCTGCTATCAATATTGTCGGTGGCTTTTTAGTCACCCGCCGTATGTTAGAAATGTTCAGAAAATAACAGGAGATCACAATGTCCCACAGTTTAGTTACGATGTCTTACATCGTTGCCGCCATTCTGTTCATTCTTAGCTTAAGCGGTTTAAGCAATCAGGAAACAGCACGCAAAGGCAATTATTACGGCATGCTAGGCATGGCAATCGCCATTATCGCTACCACCTTAAGTTCATCGGTTACCGTTTACTGGATTTTAATCGTCGCCTTATTAATCGGCGGAACTATAGGCGCCAAAGCCGCGTTAAAAGTTGAAATGACGCAAATGCCGGAACTGGTTGCCATCATGCACAGTTTGGTGGGTATGGCAGCGGTTTTAGTCGGTTATGCCAATTTTATGGACAGCACCATTACCATCGCTGGTGTCGAAAAAACCATTCACGAAATGGAAATTTATATCGGCATACTCATTGGCGCTATTACTTTTTCAGGCTCGGTGATCGCTTTTGGCAAACTCAGTGAAAGAATCACTGGCAAACCGCTGTTATTGCCCGGCCGGCATTGGTTCAATCTGGGACTATTGATTGCCGTTATCGTTCTGGGCGCTATGTTTTTAGAACAAGTCGAAAGCGGTGGGAATGCTTTCTTGCCTTTAGCCTTAATGACGGTTATAGCCTTGGTGTTCGGCGTACACATGGTCATGGCAATTGGTGGCGCGGATATGCCGGTGGTTATCTCCATGCTCAACAGTTATTCAGGCTGGGCAGCGGCAGCAACCGGCTTTATGTTAAGCAACGATTTGCTGATTGTGACCGGCGCACTGGTCGGCAGCAGTGGCGCCATACTGAGTTACATCATGTGCCGCGCCATGAACCGGCATTTTCTCAGTGTTATAGCCGGCGGTTTTGGCACGGCACCAGGGGCTGAGGCCGCCGCCATTGAAGGCGAAGTACAGCCCATCGATGCCGAAGAAACCGCGCAGTTGCTGCTGGCGGCAAAAAACATCATGATCATCCCTGGCTACGGCATGGCGGTTGCACAGGCGCAACATACGGTTTATGAAATCACCAAACTGTTGCGGGACAAAGGTAAAAAGGTGCGTTTCGGCATCCATCCGGTCGCAGGACGCATGCCCGGCCACATGAATGTCCTGCTGGCGGAAGCCAAAGTGCCTTACGACATCGTCTTTGAAATGGATGAAGTCAACGAGGATTTTAGCAATGTGGACGTGTCGATCGTCATCGGCGCCAATGACATTGTCAATCCGTCGGCACTCAACGATCCCAACAGCCCGATTGCCGGCATGCCGGTACTGGAATGCTGGAAAGGCGAAACCACCATCGTGCTAAAACGCAGCATGGCGTCGGGTTACGCCGGCGTGGGCAATCCCTTGTTCGTACTGGAAAACACCCGCATGCTATTCGGCGATGCCAATGCGACCATGCAGGCCGTATTGAAGGCGTTGAAGGGGTAGGTTGTGTAGAGTGGGTGGGCAGCCCTTTTCTGCCCTCCTTTTATTATTTATCCCGGTTAGCAAGAAAGCCTGCCCACCCTGCTTGGCTAGGAAGCAAGATTGGATGATGATCAAATTATGAAAAAGAGCAGTCATCTTACTTTATTACGCATTTTTTCATGGCCTTAGCTTTTTCTGCGTTTGGGCAAACCAATGCAGAGATTGAGCAAGAGCTTGTCGGACATATCAAGAACATTCAAAAATGGTCGAATTATGGGAGTGATTCCAATGAAGCTTTGCTTTCAAAAGAGAACGATATTTTCAACGAAAAACTTTTAAACTACGATCATGAAAAAAAGCTGCATTACCCCGGAAAATGAAAGATGCTGTGCGGGAGGCGGCGGGCAGAGGTCGATCAAATTTTTAGAGATTTAATCCTGAAACCTAGCGTGACTCGTCGGACTGACTCGCACCCCGGCATAAATCGTCAGAGATCTCACAGTAATTAGACCTCGGGCTGTTCAAGCCTGAAGGTGAATTCAGTCTGACATCCGCCGCTTCCCTGAGCATCAAGTCTACACCCTGGGAGGTCATGATGGAATTAACCGCAGTCTATCGTTGTGTGGCGGCGCTGGATGTACACCAAGCCAAGCTGACCGTCTGTGTCTTGTCTGAAAACGACCTGAGCGAGGTCGTCACCGAAGTGCGCGAGTTTGCTGGCTATAAACGGGATCGGCGTGAAATGGCGGCCTGGGTAGCGTCCTTTCATCCGGAACGGGTGGTGATGGAGCGTACGGGCATTTATTGGAAGAGTCCCTATGCGGCACTCGAGTGGTATGGTTTGAATTTGGCCGTGGTCAATGCTCGCCATGTCAAACAAGTCCCTGGACGCAAAAAGCAGTAAAGGAATGGCAATGGTTGAATGCCAAACCTCATATTCGTAAATTGAAGGAACCGAACACCAGAATACGCTGGTTAACACAAGATGAAGCGGCGCGGTTTCTGACAAAACTTCCGCGACATTTAAAAGCAATGGCAGGGTTTACCCTCGCGACGGGTTTAAGAGAATCCAATGTCCTGCAACTGGAATGGCAACAAATCGACATGCAACGACGTGTTGCCTGGATTCATCCAGACCAAGCCAAGGCCGCAAAAGCGATTGGTGTACCGTTAAACGATGATGCAGCCGCCATACTAAAAGCACAAACAGGAAAACATCACACGCATGTGTTTACCTATGAAGGTAAGCCGGTTGGAAAAGCTGGAACACTCGCATGGCGAAAAGCACTAAAGCCGGCTGGCATTTAACAGTTTAGGAGGCACGATTTACGCCATACTTGGGCGAATTGGCATGTGCAAAATAGAACTCCGCTTAATATCCTGAAAGAATTGGGAGGTTGGGTAACTTATGAGATGGTACAGCGATACGCACACTTGGCGCCTGAACATTTAGCTGAGTTTGCAGGAAACGCAAAAGTTGCAAAATCGGTTGCAGGGAAAAACGGTATTATTAAAAATATGTAACTTCTCATTACCCACAGGTAGCCGCAGCCCGAATCAAATCAGATAACGGTGGAATATTGCTTTCACCACACAACCTATCCTTAAGATAATGCCAAAACGAAATCTTGTGCTTTAGGCATGTCTTTTTTAAGCTGGCAAAGGTATCGCGACATCTTCGTCCTGCCTCACTACGAGTGCTACCGCTTATTTTTCGTTTTTTAACGTAATCCCGAATATCGCGTTCGCTCAGGTTGTTGTGGAGTGGTAAATAAGGTTTGTCGAGAACCCGAAGTAATTCGTGTTGATTGTTGCCCATCCGCTGTAGGGCAAGATTCAGTGTTACGTATGCCGTTTTGGCGCCGCACATCGTTTTAAATCGGGATTTGATATCTTCAGCCTGGATTGCCGTTGGCTCAAGTTTGTAGGCTTTCAGATCTCGGTAAATCTGCCAGAGTTGTTCGCGTGTATTATCAACGGCTTTAACATGCTCGGCATTTAAGGGAATGAGACGATTGATGATGCGTTCGGCATGAATCCAACACAACGCATGGTCAAAGACATTAAACTGTCCGGCATCATCGCTGACAATGCTAAGGGTAACGGGAATACCTTGAGCTAATAGGCCCCCCATTAAAGCGCCTTCGGTGATAATTCGCCGATGCCGCTTGGTTTTGATGCCCTGCTGATTCAGCCATTTCTCCCAATCGAGAGCGGTTTCGATACGCACTACCTTATCGGCTGGATCCGCTAGCGGAAGGCTACACACCGCTTCACCCTGAAATTCAAGCTCAAGACGCGCTAACAGAATAGGCGGCAGTTTTTGTTGTTCCATATACGCGAAGGCGCCGGTATTCAGCACATAGAAATGGTTGCTGCCTTGGCCTAAACAGCTGAGGAAGTTAATGCGGCTTTTGCTTTCCGTGCTACTAAACCAGGCAAACAGCTCATTGCCGATATGTGTGCAATAGCCGTTTTTGCCATCATGGCGCGCTCCGGTGTCATCGGTGCATATTCTGGCCCAACCTGAACACCCATTCTGATCCAATCTGAACACCTATTCTGAAACAAGTTGAACACTGATTCTGGTTTCAAGCTGAACACTTTTCTGGATTTTCCAGAATCGGTGTTCAATTGCCAGAATGACCGTTCAAGTTGCCAGAATCCCATCTAACGCATTGTTTATTAATCCAGGCTATCCTTGCCACCTTTTGTGGGAAAGATATGTCAGCGAAGAGAATAGTAATGCGAAAACTAAGAGAAATACTCAGACTCAGCTACAGCGCCGATTTAAGTATTCGGAAAATCAGTGCCAGCACCAAAATCAGTGTTGGCAGCATCCAAAACATCTTAAAACGAGCTGAACAGCTAAAAATAACCTGGCCGTTGCCGGATGATTGGGATGATCAAACCTTAGCCCTGAAGTTTTATCCCCGTTCGGATGCCCAGCCTTCAGCCAAATTCCAGGAACCGGTATGGACAGAAGTTCACCTGGAGTTGAAGAAAAAAGGCGTAACGAAACAATTGCTCTGGGAGGAATACACCCAGCAGTATCCGAATCGTTGCTACAGCTACTCGCAGTTCTGCGCCCGTTATGCGGACTGGCGGAAGAAACAAAAGCGCTCCATGCGGCAGACCCATCGCGCTGGTGAAAAATTGTTTATCGATTATGCCGGTCCTACGATGCCGGTGGTGTGTGCTGCTAGCGGTGAAATACGCACGGCACAAATCTTTGTGGCGGTGTTGGGTGCCTCCAACTACACCTTTGCCGAAGCGACCTGGAGCCAGAGCCTGCCGGATTGGTTAGGCAGTCATGTGCGGGCCTTTGAATTTTTTGGTGGCACAACCGTGATGCTGGTCCCTGATAATCTAAAAAGCGGGGTGAATAAAGCCTGCCGTTACGACCCTGAACTCAACCCCAGCTATCAACAGTTGGCGGCTCATTATGCTGTTGCGGTGATGCCTGCCAGGCCTTATAAGCCCAAAGATAAAGCTAAGGCGGAGGCCGGTGTTTTATCTGGTCGAACGCTGGATTATGGCTAAATTGCGCCATCAAACTTTCTTTTCTTTGGCGGAGTTGAATCACTGTATCAGTGCCTTATTGACCGAGCTCAATCAAAAACCCTTCAAGCAAATGCCAGGCAGTCGTCAGCAATGGTTTGAAAAGCTGGATCAACCGGCCCTGTCACCGTTACCGAAATACGCTTATCAGTACACGGACATCAAAACTGCCCGCGTTAATATCGATTATCACCTGATCTATGATCAGCACCTCTATTCGGTGCCGCATCACTGTGTCGGCGAACAGGTTGAGCTGCATGCCGGTGACAACTGATTGAGGTCTATTTTCACAACAAACGCATCGCCACCCATGTCCGGAAATATTATCCAGGCATGACCACCGAACCAGGGCACATGCCGGAACAGCATGCCCAGCATCAGCAATGGACGCCAGGACGGTTAATGAACTGGGCGCAATCCATAGGGCCTGAGGTGCTGGTGTGGGTAAAGGGGCAGTTACAGCGTAAAGAGCATCCTGAACAAGCTTACCGCGTCTGTCTGGGTTTATTGAGCCTCAATCGAAGCTATGCCTCCGAGCGCCTCAATAAAGCCTGTGCGATCGCCAACCAAGAAGCCCTGTTCAAATTGAAAAATGTGAAAGCCATTTTGCAAAGTAACCGGGATAAGCTGCCGGAATCAGTCGCCGGTGCAACTGTCGTTATTACCTCAAGACCATGAAAACATTCGTGGTGCAAAGAGCTTCCACTAACCCTTAACCCTAAAAAGTTGAGCAAACAGGGGCTGTATCACATTGATTTTTAATGACATGAAGACCTGAATGCTCACTTTTTTCTAACCGCCTAACTACAGGACATTAACATGATTGAAACCACCCTCAACCAACTACGCCAACTGAAACTAAACGGCATGGCCTCTGCGCTGCAAACCCAACTGGAACAGCCTGGCACTTATGAAGGTTTAGCCTTTGCTGAACGCCTGCAATTGTTAGTGGATCACGAAGACCAGGAGCGTACATCAGCGCAAACAGGAACGCTTGACACGCGCTGCGCAATTCAAACTCAAGGCCATGCCAAAGACATTGATTATCAGCCTGCCAGAGGCTTGCAACAGTCGCAAATTGCGTCGCTGCTGATGTGTGACTGGTTAAAAAAAGCCCAGAACCTGTTGCTGACCGGCCCCTGCGGCACAGGCAAAACCTATATTGCTTGCGCACTCGGTCATCAAGCCTGCCTGAAAGGTTACAGCGTCAGCTATTACCGGCTTCCGCGCCTCATCCTCGCATTAACACAAGCCAAGGCGGATGGCAGCTACAGTAAATTGCTAAAAGCCATCGCCAGTCTGAATTTGCTGATCATTGATGATTGGGGCCTGGAACCTTTAAATGCCGCCACCCGAAATGACTTGATGGAAATTATGGATGATCGCTATGAGCAATCTGCAACCGTCATTATCAGTCAATTACCGACAGAACAATGGTATGACGCTATTGGTGATAATACCTTAGCCGATGCCATTTTGGATCGGCTGATGCACAACGCCCACCGGATGAATTTAAAAGGAGAATCGATGCGAAAAAAAATGAATTCCTTGACCCAAGTTGAACACTTAGAGTAAAAATTCACTTCCACCGATGCGTTAGGTTTTAGGTGTTCAAGTTCGGCCAGAATCAGTGTTCAAATTAATCAGAATACGCAAAAAAACAATAAGATAGCGATTAACAACTGGCAAACTTTGACGCTCTTTTATTGTAAAACTGGCAAATTTTCCACGCCGTTTGACAGGCTGGCGGGCTAAAGCGGCTAAGAAATACAAAGCCACTACGAACAGCAATCATTCCTTACCTGTGGCACCTAATCTATTGGAGCAGAACTTCACGGCGGATGCGCCCGATCAAAAATGGGTATCTGATATCACCTATATCTGGACAGAAGAAGGCTGGCTGTATTTGGCAGTTGTGCTTGAGCTTTATTCACGTCGAGTGATTGGCTGGGCAATTGCCGAACGGATGACGGCAGCTCTGGTTTGTGATGCTTTGCTGATGGCGTTATGGCGTCATCGGATGCCAAAAGGTGTGATTGTCCATTCTGATCGAGGCAGTCAATATTGTTCAGCCGCCTACCAAAAGCTTTTCCGCAAACATCAATTGATTTGTAGTATGAGCAAGAAAGGTGATTGTTATGATAACGCGGCCATGGAAAGCTGGAACCACAGCTTTAAAGTCGAAGCAGTTCATGGTGAACGGTTTTAAACTCGATCAGATGCCAAGTATCAAGTGTTCGAATATATTGAAGTGTATTACAATCGCAAACGGCTTCACTCCAAATTGGGCTATATTAGCCCAGAAGCTTTTGAAGCTAAAAAAGTCGCTTAGTGGAGTGTCCGTGAAATCCGGGCAAGATCATCTTCGTTGAAATGAAAGTAGTAGATTATATTTTTCATCAGACTTCTCCTTCTTACATATAGCAGTTAACACATTCTGCTGATCTTACAATTTCGGGATGTGTTGTGTACAGCGTATTCGAGGGGATGGGCATTAATAGCCAATTTCAACATCCCATCCAGGAAAAATCGTTCCCAATATAAATAAGTCTGAAAATTGAAGTAGGAATGGTTAGGTTAGTTTCTAAGATTGACCTAATTTAAGTAAGTAATTATACGTATTTCTTTCTCATAACCCTCTATGTTATGAAGCACCCTCTAAATTCCGTACAGTTTATCCTGGAATTTGCTGTTTTGCCTTAGTGTCAGAACCATTTAATAGTACCCAGCAAACATGAAGGTAACTTATGACTGATCTATCTTGTCCTCGACAAAACCATCTTCTCGACGCACTTCCGGCAGCCGTATACGAGCGCCTTTTCCCCTTGCTGGAATTAGTCCAGATGCCGCTCGGGCGAAGTCCTTTACGAGTCGGGGGACAAGTTGCGTTACGTCTATTTCCCTTCGACCTGCATCGTATCGATGCTTTATGTCATATTGAATGGTGCGTCGGCCGAAATCGCCGTGGTCGGCAACGAGGGCATCATCGGTGTCGCCCTCTTCATGGGCGGCGCAACCAAGCCTAATCGGGCCGTCGTGTTGAGCGCGGGCTACGCCTATCGGCTGCGGGGACATCTACTTATGCAGGAATTCGACCGCTTTGGGGGGCGTCGCAACGGGAAACTGCACGATTTGTTGCTGCGCTATACCCAGACGCTGATTACCCAGATGGCGCAGACGGCCGTCTGCAATCGGCATCATTCGGTAGACCAGCAACTCTGCCGCTGGCTATTGATATGCCTCGACCGGCTACCCGGGAACAATTTGACCATGACCCAGGAATTGATTGCCAATATGCTGGGCGTGCGCCGTGAAGGCGTCACGGAGGCCGCCGGGAAATTGCAGCGAGCGGGATTGATTGATTATCGCCATGGCCACATCACGGTGCTGGATCGGCAGGGATTGGAAGCACGGGTCTGTGAATGTTACCAAGTGGTCAAATCGGAATCCGATCGCTTGCTCCCCTCTCCCCGGTGTGATCCATTGACAGCGTCCATTCAAACGGTACATTGCCGTGAAAGTCTCAAAGCGAACGTGTCTCCTCTCCTTTTACGAGGGACGGGGTGAGAAAAATCGGATAGGGTGCAGGCGGGTGCCGCATAGAGGCTTGGCTTATTAGTGAACTCGTTGGCTGTTGTTGACGTACGTACAGGACAGTAGTTTTACCCTGTGCAACGCCTGCATTTTTCGCTTGACGGCAATATTCCGGATACCGCGTATGGTTTAATTCGCTGCCAATCATCAAGGCGACATAGGCCGAAAAAACCCATTTAAGCTCGGTTAAATTCTGTCCAAAAGCTGGGTCCACTTATTTATGAGCTATTTATGAGTCATCCGTATAGCGTGATCCTGCTTGCACGGTCCCAGCAACTCGAAGACCCTTGGCCTTTTAACAGAGCGCCACAAGCGGACGTTTCATGAGCTCATCAACACCCCTCACAGATCAACCCTTTTTTGCTTATGGCATTGCGCTAGCAATTGGTCTGCTCATCGGCGCCGAACGCGAACGGCGCAAAGGGATCGGTCCCACTCGCTCAGCGATGGGTATTCGGACCTTCTCCACGGCTTCTCTTCTGGGTGCAGTGAGTTTAACGCTAGGCGGTTCGACGCTGCTTGCCGTGATGGCATTAGCTGTTGCAGGACTCACCGCAATGGCCTTTCGGCTCAGCCACGAGCAATATCCAGGTTTGACGACCGAGGTGGCACTGCTACTGACCCTTCTACTCGGCGGCTTGGCAATGCGCGAGCCCGCCTTGGCGTCAGGACTGGCCGTCATCCTGACCATTTTGCTGACCGCACGAAGCTTCCTTCACCGTTTTGTCAGCACCATCCTGAGTGAGACCGAACTCAACGATGCGCTGATTCTCGCTGCTGCGGCGCTGGTGCTGTTACCCCTCGCCCCGGATCAGTATCTGGGCCCATTCAATGCCTTGAATCCTCGGACGATTTGGAAGATTGTTATCCTCATCATGTCCATCAGTTCCATCGGGTACATTTCACTGCGGGTAATGGGGCCGCGTATTGGTCTTCCCATCACGGGTCTCACTTCCGGCTTTGCTGCCACCATTAGCTCAATGGGAGCGCGAGCCGCTCAGGACCCAAACCTCTTATGGGGCGCCGTAGCCGGCGCGGTCTTATCGACCGTAGCAACCGTGATTCAAATGACCGTAGTTCTAGAGGCAACCAACCAGGCAACACTTTCGGCGCTATGGCTGCCGCTGGTTTGCGCCGGCGTTACCGCAGCGGCCTATGGCGTGCTTTTTACCCTAATAGCCCTGCGTCAAAAAGCGCCGGACGCTGTTAACCTGGGGCAACCGTTCAGTATTAAGACGGCCTTGCTCTTCGCGGCGACTGTTTCAGCCGTCATGTTGCTCGCCGCCGCCCTTCAACAATGGTTGGGCAAAGAAGGTGTCATCGCTGCCGCAGCGATTGCCGGCTTCGCCGATACCCATTCTGCGGCTGTCGCGGTTGCCTCTCTCGTGGCAGCCGGGAAACTCAGCGTGAACGAAGCTGCGCTGCCCATCCTTGCGAGCCTGACGACAAACACCATCACGAAAGGCGTACTTGCCGTCCTAAGCGGCAACTGGCGGTTTGTCAGCGCGATCATCCCTGGACTGGTTCTGGTTATCCTTGCCGCGTGGCTTGGGGCGGCATTCGCTCTTGGGTATTTTTGACTAAAACCGCCAATTTTAGTCGTCCTTCTACTGCCACACGTTCCACCACCTTTAGCGCTGGGGGGCTGCCAAGCTGTTTGCCAGCCGCTTACGCTCGAATAATTCCCGATGAAGTTCGTTCTACCATCCGGTTGATCAGCTTATAATAAAACTTGGCCGCTCTTTTGCAGCCACTGGGCCGTTGTTGATGTGTAAGGTATAACTATTTATCACCTTTACGACGGTTTTCCATACGACGCAAGAATTCAGCCATAATGAGATGATACAGTTCATCACCCATATATAGATCTTCAACACCCCGGTCGATACTGGGATTGTCATTGACTTCAATCACAAAGCCTTTGCCGTCTTTTTCTTTGACATCGACACCGTACAAGCCGTTACCGATTGGCTGCGTGGCCTTTAAGGCGGCTTCTAAAACTGCTTTAGGGACTTCAAACATCGGCAAGGTATCAAATTTGCCCATATCTACCTTACTGCCGCCGTAGCGATAAATTTGCCAATGGTTTTTCACCATGTAGTAACGGCAGGCATACAGGGTTTTATGGTTAAGAATGCCAATCCGCCAGTCGAAATCGGTGTATAAAAATTCCTGCGCCAGTAATAACGCAGATTGTTTAAATAACTCAGCGACTTTTACTTCTAGGAGCCTGTCGGACTTCCGCCAGCTACTGTGGCTTTTCTGGTAAAATAGCGCCCTAACCAACATAACAACCCGGAAGTCCCATGGCCCGTTTCATTCAATACGACCGTCATCAACAATACCTGCTGCCACCGTCGGTGGATGAATGGTTGCCGGAAGATCATCTGGCCCGTTACATCGTTGAAGTCATTGATCAGCTGGATTTGTCGAAGCTGACCAGCCGCTATTCGCGCAGCGGTTCCGAGGCCTATCATCCGGCGTTGATGCTAGCCTTATTGGTTTACGGCTATGCCACCGGCACCTTCTCCAGTCGCAAAATCGAACGGGCGACGCATGATTCCGTGGCCTTTCGTTTCATCGCCGCCAATCTTCATCCCGATCACGACACTCTGGCCCACTTCCGCAAGACCTTCCTGGTGGAACTGGAAGATTTGTTCGTGCAGGTTCTGGCCTTCGCTCAAACGATGAAGCTGGTCAAACTGGGACAGATTTCGCTGGATGGCACCAAAATCAAGGCCAACGCCTCGAAACACAAAGCCTTGTCCCACGGCCATATTGAAAAGCTGGAAGCCCAATTGCGCGAGGAAGTGCAGGCTTTGCTTGCCAAGGCCGCTGAAACCGATCAACAAGAAGCCAACGATGAACACGACTTACCCGCCGAAATCGCTCGCCGCGAACAACGTCTGCAAGCTCTGGCCGATGCCAAAACCAAGATCGCCGAGCGCGCCGCCCTGCGCGATCAACACGCTCAACAAGAGTACGCTGACAAAGTCGCCCGCCGCGAAGCCCAGCGCGAAGCGGGACAAAAACCGCGCGGTAAGGAACCCAAAGCCCCGGAAACCGGGCCCAAAGCCAAAGACCAAATTAACTTGACCGACGAAGAATCGCGCATCATGCCCAGCCACGAAGGCTTCGTGCAAGCCTACAACGGCCAGGCCGCCGTCGACGTAAACAGCATGCTCATCGTGGCTGCCACCTTGACCCAGCACACCAACGACAAACAGCAGGTCGAGCCGATGCTGAACGAACTGGCTAAACTGCCGCCCGCATTGGGCAAACCCGGCACCCTGCTGGCCGACAACGGTTACTTCAGCCAAGGCAACGTCAAAACCTGCGCTGCCCGCAGCATCACACCCCTGATCGCCCTGGGTCGCGACGCGCATCATCGCCCTTTAGAAGAACGACTCGCGGCGGATGCGCCCGAACCAGACAGCGATGATCCCGTGGTCAAAATGGCTCACGCACTGAAAACCAAGCAAGGCCGCGCGCAGTACGGCAAACGCAAATGCACCGTCGAACCGGTGTTTGGGATCATCAAACAGATCATGGGTTTTCGACAGTTCTCGTTACGAGGCCTGCAAGCGACCTCTGGCGAATGGAAGCTGGTAGCCATGGCCTACAATTTGAAACGGATGCAGGTGCTGGCGGCGGGTTAACCCAGAAAACCAAGCGAAATCACAGCAATGGGCGCTAAAGGACGACAAAGCCAGCTTGTTTCTAGCCAAAAACCCGCTCGGCAATCGTTTTGAATGCGGATTCGACTTCCCGAGAAGGGCGGCTCCACTAAAAGTTAGGCTGCCAGTTTTTATTGTCCGACAGGCTCCTAGCTCTTGGCGATTTTGAACCTGGACTACGCCGCGTGAAAAAGAGCCGTCGGGAATTTTAATGATAATGGGGAAGTTTGTGGATTCTTCGAGATTATCCAAATGCGCGGCGTTATCTTTATGCAGCAACCAGGTTTTCGGTGCCGGCACCCTATGGGTACGAAATAAGTCCGCCAGATAAATTTTATTGGTGCAACGAAGCATGGAGGTGGGATCATCAATCACCGCTAAGCCTTCGGCTTCGGCCTTTTTAGAAAAACGATAGGTATGATGGTTAATGCCGGTGGTTTCGCGGATAAAGAGGCCATCAAATTCCGGTAAACGCGCGTAATGTTGCGGCGAAATAAGTTCAACGTCGATGCCAAGTCGTTTTCCCGCGGCAATGAATTTTTTAATGGCGCCGCGGTTGCTGGGCGGCATTTTTTCTTCAGGATTGATGAGAATGGCAAGGTCGAAGCGAGAGGACTTCTTCGGACGATCCTTGCGCCAGATTGTTTTGCTGAAGTTATCCAGGGCTGCCGCAAAATGGGTTTCAGCGGCTTCATCCAAACTATGATGCGAGATCACCTGCAATTCGCTAATTTCCCACTTATTTACTGCGGGAAAATGCTGGAGGGTGATTTCCAACACCGGGCATGAAAAGCGTTCAAACAGGATACGCGTCAGCTCTTGAAAAGCGGGTTCCGGGGAAGTGCCAAAATAGCTGTGGAGAGTAATTTTAGTTTGAAGGTCATGGCTTTTACCGGCTTTTGACAAGGCTTGAGATAAATCTTCTAAATGCAGCCGGTATAGTTTCTCCCGGTCTAAGTCACTGAGAACTTTAACTGAGGGTATGACATGATGGCCTCTTGCTTCTGCCAGTAATGAGCAATAATAGCCGTCGGACAGGTAACAATAACTGCGGCACAAATTGATAACCCGTACGCGCTGATCGGATGCAATCAGCTCGATCGCGAGATAGTCTTCAAAGGTTATTAACTGTTCACTCGGGTAATAGGGAGCCCAGTCAGAAAGATTGTCAACCACCAGAAGGGTGCGGGCCATAGTTAATTATTAATTGATGGAGCTTAAAGCCTTACTTGTTTATCAGGTAATCAATACGCGATTAGCTCGTCAAGTTTCGCAAAAGTCCGGTCAAAATCACACTCACTCTTCTGCATTGTGCTTGATTTAGTTGATGTTATCGAAGCAGCTTTAAACATAGCAGTGGTTTTCATTAAAGGATTAATTGATTACCCATCAAACTCAGCCGAGATACAGCACCATGAGTCACCTATAAAATCAATCGGTTACAAGAACGAGCATGTCTTGCAATTCTTCCAAAGGCAACAAGTCACCCCACTTTGTAAACATTATTATTGCTGTACCCCTTGTTTGTTAGGTCAACAGCCTGCAGTTGGGCTTTGTCATGGCTGAAAATCATGGGTAATCAGGAAATATATTGATTGCGCTCGAGTTCTGGCTAATGTCTAGTTTGACTTTATACTCACAAGACGGCCATTGCTGTATCAACTTTTTCCCATAATAAAAGTCAATTGTAAGACCTATGCTTGAGTTTTAAAGTTGAGGACGACAATACGGAAGATTGGAGATCAGAACCCGCGCAGCACGCCGTCTTAATGTTTGCCTGTGAACCTGGTTGCGACTTCGGTCCCGATTACTTTTTAAGACCCTGCGTTATCGCATATTTCTTACTAGCTTCCATTTCTTGTTCTTTCGCTTGTTCACTATGCCCATGGGCGATATATGAATGGTGTGCTGCAGCTTTGTCGTCGCCGGATTCGTAATGCTTGACAGCTTCCTTATGATGCTTGGCTGCCTGTTCATGATGCTCTGCCGCTTTCTCATGATGTTGCTGCAAAGTTTGTTCTTTCGTCGGTTCTTGGTCTTTCGTTGTTTCGTGGCCTTTTGCTGTCTCTTGGTTTTTAGTTGCTTCTTGGTCTTTCGTTTGTGCTTGGGTCATCTTTTTCTCCTGGTTAAAAATCAGACTAATTCCTATGAGCCAATGGATAAATCACATTCCAATAATAGAAAGTTGATAAGAATTTTTCTGTTCGCTGGCGTACATAGCCACGGCTTTCTGTATGAGTAGTAGTTGAATAATGGTAGGAGGCGCCAACGTAACTTTTAATACCCTTGACTTTAAACGGTTCTGTCGCAAATATTCAAACGACAAAGCTTTCAGCTAGCAGGACACTCTCAGGACTATCATGAGGCAGTTTTAGGACAAGTAAGCGTGGTATAAGAATACTTTCACAGCCTCTACAGCGCAATCCGAATGTGTAGTCCACTTTAACAAACCCAGTATAAGTCCCGTCCCCGTAAATCCAGTTTGGAAATGAGCTGTCGAAAAGACTCCATCCGTCTCTGTTCGCTACCGTACAGATTGCCTTCAATTTTAGGTGTAAAATTTCTTATAAGCGTTGGGAAACATCATCCTACGATTTAGTCATGGCTATCTGGTCACGGCTACATAATTATCAGGAAACACTCATGAACAAAGATCAAATAAAAGGCCGAGTCGAAGAAGCCAAAGGTAAAGTTAAGGAAGTCACCGGCAAATACTGGATGACGATGATATGGAGCTAGAAGGAAATGTCCAAAAGAATGTTGCTAAGGTCCGGGCAGGCTTTGGTGATCTCAA
>CAVOJU010000010.1:0-18004 GCA_963696315.1 uncultured Gammaproteobacteria bacterium | reverse complement strand
AGATTGTTTTCGGAGAGATAAAGTGAAAAATGAATATACAGCGATTGTAAAACAAGACGGCAACTGGTGGCTAGGTTGGATTGAAGAAATCCCTGGTGTCAATTGTCAAGAATCATCCCATGATGAATGAATTGAAAGCCTAAAAATCACTTTGCAAGAAGCTTTGGACTTTAACCGTGAAGAAGCGTTATTAAATGCAGGTACTCATTACAAAGAAGAACTGATTGCATTGTGAAACGTTTGGTATTGATTCGGTATTTGACCGCACAGGGCTGTGAATTATTACGGGAAGGCGGGCGACATTCATGGTGGCATAATCCAGAACTCAACAAGCGTTCAGCCATTCCAAGACATAGTGAAATTAAAGATATTTTGGCGATTAAAATTTGTAAAAGATCTGGGTGTAAAGCCCATTAAATAACAATTCAGGTATAAAACAGCATGCTCAAATAGAACATCTCCACGTTTCCATTACGACAAACCCATCCTTAAAGGCATTAACCTGGAAATAAATGCCGGCGAAATCCATGCGATCATGGGCCCCAACGGTTCCGGCAAAATCACCCTGTCGCATGTGTTGTCCGGCAAAACCGGCTACAAGGTGACCCGAAGGCTTAGTGACTTATCAAGGCAAGGACTTGCCGGACATGCCCCGGAAATCGGCGCACGGGAAGGGATGTTTCTGGCGTTTCAATATCCGGTGGAAATTCCCGGCGTCAGCAATATCTACTTGCTGAAAGCCGCGCTGAACGCGATGCGCAAGCATCACGGCTTGCCGGAAGTCGATGCGATGGATTTTTTGACCATAGTTAAACGTAAGTTCAGTTGCTGGAAATGGACGAAAAATTTTTGTATCGCGCCGTCAACGAAGGTTTTTCCGGTGGCGAGAAGAAGCGTAACGAAATCCTGCAAATGGCAATTTTGGAGCCTAAGCTGTGCATCCTCGATGAGACCGACTCCGGTCTGGATATCGATGCGTTAATATTTTTTCGGAAGGAGTTAATTCTTTGCGTTCACCAGAACGCTCCTTCCTGATGATTACCCATTATCAGACGCTTGCTCGATTACATCAAGCCTGATTTGGTGCATGTGCTGGCCCACGGTCCAATTGTTAAATCGGCGGCCGGAATTGGCGCTGGAGTTGGAAGAAAAAGGTTACAGTTGGTTGAAGGCAATCAGGTGGCGGCTTGATGGCAACGAGAATCTACAATCCGCTATCTGGATGAATATCAATTTCCGCGGCTTGCCGGGGCAAAACTTTGCCTTGGTTGCAGGCGTTAAGGCAGGACGCGTTGGCGAAATTTTCGGCGCGCGGTTTTCCTTCTCCGCGTGAAGAAGAATGGCGTTACACCAATGTGTCGGCTATTGAGAAAAACTGTTTGCCCTGTTTGGATTTCATTGACACAAGGACGCGTGCAATACGGTCGATGCTAATGCGCCCCTACAAGTGTATCAATTCGAAGATGCCTGGACCGTGGTATTGGTGAATGGCCATTTTTCCGCAGAGCTGTCGGTGTTAACTGTTTGCCTGATGCGGTGTCGGTCATGAGCATGGCGGAAGCCTTGGTAAGACACGCCAGAGACGGTGCAAAATTATTTAGGCAGAGCCGTTAATAGCGATGAACATGGCTTTGTCGCCTTTAACATGCCTGGTTTGCCGATGGCGTGTTTGTTCATGTGCCGGCCGAACAGGTTTTGGCTAAGCCCTTCCAGTTTGATGTGGTGACCAGCACGATGCCTTGGCGACGACCCGCAATCTGTCGTGGTGGATTCTTTGGCCGAGGCTGAGTCGATTGAGACATTTATGCCAGGGATGGTGTCGTATGCCGCAGGCCAGTCGGGAGCTGGCGCGGCGAATGCCTATTTAACAGCCGCCGTCACCGAAGTTTTCGTGGGATCCAATGCTCATCTAACCCTGTATAAAATACAAAGCGAGTCTGAAAAAGCCTATCATTTTGGCGGGATCTTACGTTAAACAAGCCACGAGATGCGCGGTTTGCCCATCATAACTTTGCCTTTGGCGGCTTGCTGGCGCGCAGCGATATCCATGCCGATCTGGATCAGGCCGCCGAGTGCGACTTGAATGGTCTGTACCTGGGCGTAAAACGGCAGCATATTGACAACCATACCCGCATTATTCACTTGAAACCACATGGCATCAGCCGCGAACTCTATAAAGGCGTGCTGGACGACAGGGCACGCGGTGTTTTTCAGGGGCGGGTCATCGTCGCCGAAGATGCCCAGAAAACCGACTCGCAAATGAATAACCGCAATCTGTTGTTATCGGATGATGCCGAAGCCGACACCAAACCGCAGCTGGAAATTTATGCCGATGACGTCAAATGCGGACACGGTGTGACGGTAGGGCAGCTGGATGAAAAATCTATTTTTTATCTGCAGTCGCGGTGTGTTGATGAAGAAACCGCGCGCAACATGTTGACGTTTGCCTTTGCCAACGAAATGGTTGATAAGGTCAAGATTAAAGCCCTGCATGATATGATTTTGGAACAAGTATTGATGCGTTTCCCGCAGGAAGGCGTTAATAAGGAATGGTTATGACGCAATTTGATATACAAAAAATACGTCTGGATTTCCCTATTCTGGGCGAGAAAATCCGGGTAAGGATCTGGTGTATCTGGATAACGCCGCCACCTGCCAAAAGCCGCAAGCCGTTATCGACAGCATCGTGCATTTATACAGCCATGATTACGCCAACGTACATCGCGGTGTGCATACCTTAAGTGTGCGTTCTACTGATAAATTCGAAGGCGCGCGAACCAAGGTGAAAGACTTTATCAATGCCGCCAGCGAAAAAGAGATTATATTTGTCAGGGGTACTACCGAGGCCATCAATCTGGTCGCGCAGAGCTATGGCAAAGCCAATATTAAAGCCGGCGATGAGATTTTAATTACCGCCATGGAGCATCATTCCAATATCGTGCCCTGGCAAATACTTTGCCAGCAGACGGGCGCGATCTTGAAAGTGGCACCGATGAATCTGCAGGGCGAATTAATCTATGCTGAGTTTGAAAAACTGCTGGGCGACAAAACCAAACTGGTTTCCGTTGTCCACATGTCCAATGCCTTGGGCACGATTAACCCGGTTGAGCAGATTGTCGCCGCGGCGCATGCTAAAAATATTCCGGTGTTGCTGGATGGCGCGCAGGCCATTCCCACATGACCGTGGATGTGCAGGCTCTGGATTGCGATTTTTATGTCTTTTCAGGCCATAAGCTTTATGGTCCGGCCGGCATAGGCGTTTTATACGGCAAACAGGCTTTACTCGAAGCCATGCCGCCGTACCAGGGCGGCGGCGATATGATCCGCAAAGTCGCCTTCGAAGAAACCGAATATAATGTGCTGCCGTACAAGTTTGAAGCCGGCACGCCCAGTATTGCCGATGTCGTCGGTTTGGGCGCCGCTATCGATTATCTGAACGCCATCGGCATGGATAATATTGCCGCGTATGAGGCCGAGCTGCTCGCTTACGCCGCCGAGAAAGCCAGGCAAATCAAAGGCCTTCGGATTATCGGAGAAGCGGAACATAAAGGCGCGATTCTGTCTTTTGTGCTGGATAAAATACACCCGCATGATATAGGCACCATGCTCGACAGCCTGGGCATTGCTATCAGGGCTGGGCATCATTGCGCCATGCCGGTGATGGATTTTTTTAAAGTGCCTGCAACCGCCAGGGCGTCATTCGCCATGTATAACACCAAGGCAGAAATTGATGTATTAATGAAGGGCATAGAGTCTCTGATTGAGGTATTTGGCGTGATTTACACAATAAAAGCCTATATACACACCGGCGAAGAATCCGGCTTTATCGCGGAATGTGTTGAATTGCCTGTTGTGACGCAGGGGCAAACTTTGGATGAAGTGGTGCTGAATTTACGCGAAGCAATAAGCCTGCATTTGGATGGCGAAGATTTGGCTGCTTTAGGTTTTGCGCTAAATCACCGATTGTGGTCAATTACGAAATGGCAGCGGTGTGCCAAAATTAAAGCGCTTAACCGCCAAGCAGGTGTTAGCTATATTGGCGCAATTCGGATTTGTTATTGCTTCCCAGCGAGGCAGCCATATAAAACTAACGCGTATGGTGCAGAACCAAAAACAACTATTAACCATTCCAAATCATGCAAAATTGGACACGGGAACCTGTAAAGCCATAATGCGCCAGGCCAGTCGTTATATCAGTTCGGATGAACTGTATCCCCATTTCTATTCTGAATAAACACACAGAGAGCGATCATGTTTGATGAATTACGAGATCTCTATCAAGAGGTTATTTTTGACCATAATCGTAACCCGCGTAATTTTCGGGTCATGGAAAATGCAGACAGGCAAGTCGAGGGCTTTAATCCCTTATGCGGCGACCGCCTGACCCTGTTTTTGAAAATGGATGGCGATGTCATTAGCGATGCCAGTTTTCAGGGCTCCGGCTGCGCTATTTCAACAGCTTCCGTTTCCTTGATGACCGAGATTGTTAAAGGCAAAACCGAAGCCGAAGCCGAAGCCTTGTTTAAAAAATTCCATGAAATGACCACCGGCAAGGATGAAAATTTTAATCTTGAAGCCGTTGGCAAACTGGCTGTTCTGGCGGGCGTGCGCGAATATCCGGCGCGCGTTAAGTGTGCCACTTTGGCCTGGCATACGCTGGATGCGGCGCTGAAAAACGAGCAAAAATCGATTTCGACAGAATGATTTTTAGCACGAAGGACACGAAGAGTAAGAAGTTTTATTTTTAGTAGTGACCTTCGTGCTTAATAAGCGATGATCACGAAAAATTTAACGCAACAATACACCGGTGTCGCGCCTGTTCCCGACAGGCTTGCGGCATACACACCATCCCTGGTGATAAAACTAGCCGTGCTTTTCGAAGGGCAGGGCGATTGGCTGCCGTTTCAACAACTTGCAGAAAGACTGCGTGTTCCCTTGTATCAAACGCTTGATGACATTGGACAGGAAGACTTCTTGTTAACCTGGCGCGAAGGCTGTTTAAAACTGCTCGACCGCCGCGCCTGCTCCCGACAGGCTCGCGGCATACACACCATCCATGGCGATAAGGAATTGCTTAAAAAAGGCGGATTAACCGTCGATATAGCCCCTCGAAATGGCGAGCAGCGCTCATGGCCAGCGCCCAAAGACGGTGCTTTAGCCCAGGCGCTGGGGCGGAAAACCAGAACCGTGGTCGATGCCACGACGGGCTGGGGACAGGACAGTCTGCATATTTTCCGGATGGGCTTCGTGCTGATTTGTATTGAGCGCTCTCCGGTCATGGCGGAATTATTAACAGACGGCTTTAACCGGTTGGCGCAACAAGACTGGATGCAGCGGCTGCAATTACAGCCGCCGAAGTTGCTGCAGGGCAACGCCATCGATCTGCTGGCGGGCCTGGAAACGCCGCCGGACTGTATTTATCTTGATCCCATGTTCCCGCCCAAACGTAAAAAATCCGCGCTGGCCAAAAAGTCCATGACGGTTTTGCGCGATCTGTTGGGTGACGACCTGGATAAAGAACAGCTATTTGCTGCGGCTTTAAATGCGGCTGGCAAACGCGTGGTCGTCAAAAGCCCCGATTATGCCGAACCCCTGGGCGGCAAGCCCAGTGACAGTTTTCAGGGCAAGTTGCTGCGTTATGATGTTTATTTGAAATAGGGTGAAAGGTTCAAGGTTCAAGGTACGAAAGTCGAAAAGTTTAGGGCATGTTTTTTACACAAGCCCGTCATACTCGCCGGGAAGCGGGTATCCAGTGACATGGATGGCAAGCTTTGAGTCAGTCATAATGACGAACTTAATGTATAACAATATGGGATTTAAAGGTGATAAATGACTGAATGGGTTGATGTTATTGATGCAAACGCTTTGGCGAACGGCGAGAATGTGGTCGTTGATGTCGACGGCACCGATGTGGCCGTGTTTAAAATAGACGGTGATTTTTATGCCATCGAGGATGTGTGCAGCCACGATGGCGCCGAAATAGCCAGCGGCGAACTGGAAGGCGATGAGATTGTCTGTCCTCGTCACGGCGCGCGCTTTTGCGTCAAAACCGGCGCGGTAAAATCCGCTCCCGCTTATGAAGATATCGCCTGTTTTCCCGTGCGTATTGAACAGGGCAAAGTGCAGGTCAGGGACAATCGCTGGGATTAACGGTCATCTTGAGTTGTGGATGAACGCGGTGGCCTAATGGTTTATAATGGCCCTCTTTTTAAAGTTTTCATCGGCTGGGGTCACCATGCACACCGGTAACGATTTTGGTAAAAATATCCCATGCAAGAAATAAATCCGATCAAAAATAAAATAGCCGACCTGAAAAGCCGTGGTAATGCGCTTAGGGGGTATCTTTGACTTCGATACCAAAAGCGAGCGCCTGGTTGAAGTTTTAAGGGAGCTGGAAAGTCCAAAAATCTGGGATAATCCCGAACAGGCCCTGGCCTTGGGCAAGGAACGCGGCCAGCTTGAGACCGTCGTCAACACCATAAATGAGCTGGAACACGGTCTTGCCGATGCTGAAGAGTTGCTGGCCATGGCCGTGGAGGAAGGCGATGAAGAAACCATTGCTACTGTGGTGGACGATTTGGCGCATCTGGAAATCAAGGTTGCCGATCTTGAATTCCGGCGCATGTTTTCCGGTGAAATGGATGCCAATAATGCGTTTCTGGATATTCAATCCGGTTCCGGCGGCACCGAAGCCCAGGACTGGGCCTCCATGCTTGAGCGTATGTTCTTGCGTTGGGGCGAGCGCAAGGGCTTTAAAACCGAATTGATTGAAGAATCCGATGGTGATGTGGCGGGCATTAAAAGCGCCACCATTCGCTTTGAAGGCGAATACGCTTTCGGCTGGCTACGCACGGAAACCGGTGTGCATCGTCTGGTCAGAAAATCGCCTTTTGATTCCGGAAACCGCCGTCATACCTCGTTTGCCTCGGTATTCGTTTCACCTGAAATCGATGATGATATCGATATCGATATTAATCCGGCCGATTTGCGTATCGATGTCTATCGTGCCAGCGGCGCCGGCGGCCAGCACGTCAACCGGACCGAATCGGCCGTGCGTATCACCCATAATCCCACCGGCACTGTCGTGCAATGTCAAAGCGACCGTTCGCAGCACAAAAACAAAGACACTGCCATGAAGCAGCTGAAAGCCAAGCTCTATGAGCTGGAAATGCGCAAGCGCAGCGAAACCCAGCAGGCGCTCGAAGACAGCAAATCGGACATAGGCTGGGGCAGCCAGATCCGGTCTTATGTGCTCGATCAATCGCGCATCAAGGATTTACGCACCGGCGTCGAAACCGGCAACACCCAGGCCGTGCTCGATGGCGATCTGGATCAGTTTATTGAGGCGAGTCTGAAAAGCGGATTATGATGTTTTCCAAGCTTATAAGTATTATTTAAACCTATGCCAACAGTATTGAGAATCGGCGGGTACCGTTTTTTCTTTTATGCCAATGAAAACAATGAACCCGCGCATATTCACTATTCAATACGAACACGCCTTGGCAAAGTTTTGGCTCAAACCGGTTGCTTATGGAGAGAAAGCAGCGGCTTTTCCGCTCATGAATTATCAAAGCTAAATAAATTAGTAGAAGACAACCAACTAATATTACTGGAGGCCTGGAATGAGTTCTTTAGCCGTTGAAATCGCATCCTAGAGCCAGTATTCCAGTGAATTGTACTGAATCAAGAGTTGATTGTTTTTCTTACTGATGGGCGAAACATATCTGCGTGCCTATTGTCCTGGTTTCCGCGTTTAGCTAAAAGCCAACGCCCAGCCAAAGAGCTGATTATGAGATTTTTTAGGTGACGGCGAGGGGATACACTGGCCACAAATAGATGAGGACATTTCTGTGTTTGGTCTTATTGCCGGGAGGCCGTCTGCGGAATTTCAGCAACGTATTTGATTTCATTTCTGCTAAACAATATTCAAAGGTAGAAAATGGATGTTCAAATACATATGTGCAGTTTCAAAGCGTATAGTCTCAATATAATTGGATTTAAAGTAAAGGTTTCCAAGAAGTTTTTGCATTTTTGTCCTGACTGGCGAGCTGATAAAATTAAGTTACCGCCAGTGAATAATTGAAAAAATCTTAATTTAATAAAATATGAGTGAAGATTCAAATGTCGGAAGTTCAACAAGACGAACAAGAACAGATTAAACAGCGCCGCAGCAAATTGAATGAATTGCGCGAAAACGGCATCGCCTTTCCCACCGATTTCCGCCGCAATGTCGTGGCCGGTGAAGTGCTGGCCGAATATGGCGAAAAATCCAAGGAAGAACTCGAAGCAGAACCAGTTCGTGTCAAAATTGCGGGCCGCATCATGACGCGGCGCGTGATGGGTAAAGCCAGTTTCTGCCATATCCAGGATATGTCCGGAAAGATACAGCTGTATGTGACCCGTGATGCGCTGCCTGAAAATTTTTACAACGAGCAGTTCAAGAAATGGGACATCGGCGACATTATCGGCGCGGAAGGTGTATTGTTTATTACCCAGACAGGTGAACTCAGCGTCAAGGTCGATGACATCCGTCTGCTGACCAAAGCCTTGCGGCCCTTGCCGGAGAAATTTCACGGTATCGCCGATCAGGAAATCAAATACCGGCAGCGTTACCTGGATTTGATCATGAGTGAGGCGACACGCAGTACTTTTTTAATGCGTTCCAAAATAGTCGCTTATATTCGCCAGTTTCTGGTGGATCGCCAGTTTCTGGAAGTTGAAACCCCGATGATGCAGACCATTCCTGGCGGAGCGACCGCGCGACCGTTTACCACCCACCATAATGCCCTAGATATGGGCCTGTATTTGCGCATTGCTCCGGAACTGTATTTGAAACGGCTGGTGGTCGGCGGCTTCGAACGGGTTTTTGAAATCAACCGCAATTTCCGTAATGAAGGCCTGTCAACCCGCCATAATCCGGAATTTACCATGCTGGAGTTTTATCAGGCCTATGCCGAATATCATGACTTAATGGATTTGACCGAAGCCATGTTGCGCGGCTTGGCTGAAGAGGTGGTCGGCCAAACTCTGATCACTTATCAAGGCGAGCACTATGATTTCGGCAAGCCGTTCGACAGAATGACGGTGGTCGAGTCGATTCTGCGTTTTAACCCCGATTTATCGCCGGCAGACATCGATAACCGCGAGTCTGCGGCGAAAGTCGCGCAAGGTCTGGGCCTTCCCGTTAAAGACAGCTACGGACTGGGCAAGATACAGATCGAAATTTTTGAAAAAACCGTCGAGCATCGCTTGATGAATCCAACCTTCATTACCGCTTACCCGGTCGAAGTGTCGCCCTTGGCCAGACGCAATGACGATGATCCACATGTGACCGACCGCTTTGAGTTTTTCGTCGGCGGCCGTGAAATCGCCAACGGTTTTACCGAGTTGAACGACGCCGAAGACCAGGCGGCGCGCTTCCAGAAACAGGTCGAAGAAAAAGAGGCTGGCGACGATGAAGCCATGCATTTTGATGCCGATTACATCGTCGCGCTTGAACACGGCATGCCGCCGACAGCGGGCGAGGGTATCGGTATCGACCGTCTGGTAATGCTGTTTACCGATGCCCCCTCGATTCGTGATGTGTTGTTGTTCCCCCATATGCGCCCTAAAAACTGATGGCGTCATCGGGACTGTATATCGCGTTTATATTGGCGGCCTTCTTCGCGGCCAATAGTCCCTGGCTGACTGAGCGCTTTCTGTGTGTTGTGGCAATGCGCAAAAATGCTTGGCTGCGCTGGCTGGAATGGCTGTTGCTGTATGTGTTGATCGGGCTTTTGTCTGTGGGTCTGGAATACAAGGTGACCGGTGTAAGGCAGTCGCAGGACTGGGAATTTTATGTCGTTACCCTGTCATTATTCATGGTGTTTGCATTACCCGGTTTTATCTACCATTATGATCTGAAAAAGCTGTTGCAACGCGCCAAGCAAGAATAAGCCCGTACCTGACATACTCCGGAGATTGACGTCATGACACAAGCCGCTCACCGCCTTGCTACCTACGAAGACCTGTTCGATTTGCCCGATAACGTCATTGGCGAGATTATTCATGGACAACTGATAACTCAGCCAAGGCCGGCGCCCAAACATGCCCGTGCAGCATCGGTTATTGGCGGTGATCTTATGTCGCCTTATGATCATGGCCGTGGCGGCCCCGGCGGCTGGTGGATATTTTTTGAACCTGAATTGCATTTGAACCAGCATATTCTGGTGCCTGATCTGGCGGGTTGGCGGCGTGAGCGCTTGCCGGCTTTGCCTGACGACGCTTATTTCAGTCTCGCTCCCGATTGGGTGTGCGAAGTCATATCGCCGGGCACGGCCCGCATCGATCGAGCGGTAAAGATGCCGATTTACGCCGAACTGGGCGTCAACTGGCTGTGGCTGGTTGATCCCGAGTGCAGAACGCTGGAAGTGTATCGCTTGCATGAACAGCATTGGCTGCTTGAACACACCTGGCAACAAGACGACGAAGTGCAAGCGCCGCCGTTCGCAGAAATCACCCTGGCTTTGGCGGATTTATGGGCGACTACGGGCTGATTGGCCGTTTCCTGGTCGCCCGTCATCAAAATATATCTTTGCGTTTTCTTACTTCAGTAAAAACCGCTAATGCCGGTTGATCCGGGCAATTCAGCGCGGCCTTGAAAGCGGGGACATCCACCCGAAAAAACGGATTCGTGGCCTGTTCCTGCGCAATCGTGGAGGGCACGGTCGGCTGGTTTATAGCCCGAAGCTGCTGAACTTCCAGCAAGCGCGCCTGCAGTGCCGGATTATTCGGCTCCAGGGTTAAGGCAAAACGGCCGTTCGTCAGCGTATATTCATGTGCACAATAAATGCGCGTCTCAGGCGGCAGCGCTCTCAGAGTTTGCAGCGATTGCCACAGCTGCGCCGCCGATCCCTCAAACAGCCTGCCGCAACCCATCACAAACAAGGTATCGCCGCAGAAAAGCACCTGCTCTTCGGCCGCATAATAAACGATATGCCCGCTGGTATGGCCGGGTGTGGCCATGACTGTAAAGCCTACCTGCCCGAGCATAACTGTTTCACCTTCCGACACGGCAACATCAATCCCCGGAATACGGTACCGGTCGGCCAGCGCACCGACAATCTTGCAGCCGGTCTTTTGTTTCAGCTCCAGATTGCCGCCCACATGATCGCCATGGTGATGAGTATTGAGAATGTACGTGAGGCGCCAGCCTTTTTTATCGAGCACCTCCAGAACCGGCCCGGCAACAGCCGGATCGACAGCGGCGGTTTCACCTGAAACAGGCTCGTGAAGCAGATAAATGTAATTATCGTTGAGGACGGAAAGCTGGATTATTTCTAGCATGGTTATAAACGGCTTGAAGGCTTAAGCAAATATGCTGATACACCGATGTTTTTAGCATATATAGTTTTTCAGATAAATAATTTCCAATCAACCTAGCGAATAAATCAGCCGATAATAGCGAAGTCCTCACGCATTTTTTGCATAACGCAGATAATTTTGCTCGCATCTTGCATATACGATTTGAACGTTTTTACGACTGAATCAAGAAGGTCTTCAAAGGTTTTGAAATATTTCAAGTGCGTTGCGTCACGTTTAGTGTTTTTCCAAAGCTTCTCAATGGGATTGTAATCAGGAGAATAGGCAGGAAGTGGCGTAATCGTAAGGCGATCTGAGTGGAGCGACTTAAATTCATTGACTATTTTGCTGTGATGATAAGGCGCACCATCTTCAACTAGAAAAATTTTACCGTCATAATGTGCCAGCAGTTGCTCCAAAAACTCAATATAACTGAGCCCATTAAATTTTCCCGCTGTCTCAGTATGTTTTAATATCACCTCTTGATAAGTTATCAGTAACCTTTCATCAACAATAGCTTTTAGCGCGTTTAAAAAATCAAATTCCGTTGCATACTGTTCCCCTTTTAACGTTTTTAGCAGGGCAAGTAATTCAGTGGGCAAATTCGCCTCTTTCAATAATTTTAGTGATTTTGGTTGCAGAGAATAAGCAAGTAATTGTCGATATTGAAAGCTGCCCCCGCCAAGATCAATCGAACCAAACATTTTCAGTCCCTTGCGTATCCCTCTGGTTTTAACCGTTGGCTGTTGCCCTATCGGAGCCCAAGTACGAGCTAATGAACCCCACATCGCAAAGGAGACTTCGTCACCAAACAACACCACTGCTTTTTCTTCTTTGGCTTTTTTGATTAGCGCGGGTAAGGTTTCTTCCAGCCAGACTTCTCTAGCCGTTTCATACTTTTCCTCATCCTGACGGTCACTGATGAAGTGGGCCTTTTGGTAGCTTAACCCCACCTTTTTTAATAAACTGGCCAAATAGTTGAGGTTGTAGCAAACAGAAAATTTGAGCAAAATGAGCTCTGCAATCATGGCACAGTTCCATATTGCGCTAGAAAATCCGTGTATTTCAGGGCCTTCAGCTATCATGTCATGCAATTGTTTTTGCTGCGCTTTAGTCAGCTTTTCTTTACGTCCACGCCCTTGGTAATGTTTGCCCATTATCCAGTCTATTCCTCCGGACATGAATTTTGTTATCCAATTAACGACGGTTTTGAAATTGACATCCAACAGTTTTGCAATCTCGGTTATTCCCCTCCCTTCGCCGTAACAGATCATTGCTATTGCTAATCTGTACGCTTGAATATTTTTTAATTTTAATGCGGTTGATAGCCGTTCCCGTAATTTTTCTAGAAGAGATTTGGAAAAGATGATTACTGCCATTGATATGCTTAGTTAAGGTTTTTAAATGAGCCTATTCTAAAGGCGTTTTGTCGCGATTTTATTGGGTTTTGGAAATTTAATTTATGAAAGTCTATAGGCGGCTCTAAGTGAATAGCAATAGCTCATTATTGCCCATCAAAATCAGGCGAAGCAGTGTTCTTTCCTGTTGCAGCACGCTGGTTTTCAGGCGCAGGGAGGGCTCTGGGCATACAAGCGAAGCTATAGTGAGAAGAACAGCCGACGAACAAAACTTTTTCTTGCGGATAATTGGTCAGGCAGGATTGTTGGTCCGAGTTGGCAAACGACAGCCGCACCTTTGAATAGAAATTGCCGCTATTTTGACATAGCGGCTCAGGTCTTAACCCATAGTCTTATACACAAGTCCATAAACCCCTTATAAATCAACAATGTTGCCAAACGACAACAGCATTGATTTTATTGCACTTTTTCGACTTATGTATAAGGGCATGGTCTTAACCCATGTTTAACATTCTCCTACCATTTATTCTAATGGGATTATTTATAAGCCCTTGTTTATTATAGGGGTCGATTTCGTAAAGTCCCGAAAAACGCTAAAGTAGTGCCATAATAGTTGATCAGGTACTTGCTCACCGCATGCTGTTGCGGTAATGTAGCGGCATGTATATCCGACGCACTCAAACCCGCAATAACGCCACCGGCGAACCCTATTTTACTTATCGCTTGGTGCGCTCCGATCGCATTGGCGGCAAGGTGAAGCAGGTCACGCTGCTCAACCTGGGACGGCACTTTGCCGTGGACCAGTCACTCTGGCCAGCCTGGTAGAGGTAATTAATTTGCCCAAATCCGCCGCCGTAGAAGCCGATCGGATTGTCACACAATTACAGTTGCACAAGGCACCTGCTATAGACTTTCATAAATTAAATTTCCAAAACCCAATAAAATCGCGACAAAACGCCTTTAGAATAGGCTCATTTAAAAACCTTAACTAAGCATATCAATGGCAGTAATCATCTTTTCCAAATCTCTTGTAGAAAAATTACGGGAACGTCTATCAGCCGCATTAAGATTAAAAAATATTCAAGCGTACAGATTAGCAATAGCCATGATCTGTTACGGCGAAGGGAGGGGAATAACCGAGATTGCAAAACTGTTGGATGTCAATTTCAAAACCGTCGTTAATTGGATAACAAAATTCATGTCCGGAGGAATAGACTGGATAATGGGCAAACATTACCAAGGGCGTGGACGTAAAGAAAAGCTGACTAAAGCGCAGCAAAAACAATTGCATGACATGATAGCTGAAGGCCCTGAAATACACGGATTTTCTAGCGCAATATGGAACTGTGCCATGATTGCAGAGCTCATTTTGCTCAAATTTTCTGTTTGCTACAACCTCAACTATTTGGCCAGTTTATTAAAAAAGTTGGGGTTAAGCTACCAAAAGGCCCACTTCATCAGTGACCGTCAGGATGAGGAAAAGTATGAAACGGCTAGAGAAGTCTGGCTGGAAGAAACCTTACCCGCGCTAATCAAAAAAGCCAAAGAAGAAAAAGCAGTGGTGTTGTTTGGTGACGAAGTCTCCTTTGCGATGTGGGGTTCATTAGCTCGTACTTGGGCTCCGATAGGGCAACAGCCAACGGTTAAAACCAGAGGGATACGTAAGGGACTGAAAATGTTTGGTTCGATTGATCTTGGCGGGGGCAGCTTTCAATATCGACAATTACTTGCTTATTCTCTGCAACCAAAATCACTAAAATTATTGAAAGAGGCGAATTTGCCCACTGAACTACTTGCCCTGCTAAAAACGTTAAAAGGGGAACAGTATGCAACGGAATTTGATTTTTTAAACGCGCTAAAAGCTATTGTTGATGAAAGGTTACTGATAACTTATCAAGAGGTGATATTAAAACATACTGAGACAGCGGGAAAATTTAATGGGCTCAGTTATATTGAGTTTTTGGAGCAACTGTTGGCACATTATGACGGTAAAATTTTTCTAGTTGAAGATGGTGCGAGGGTGTAAAACTTTCCGTGTAAACCGCCGTTATAAAACTTCTGTTAGCCGGTCTTGATACAGAATCATAAACTGATTCAGGGCTGGCTTCCAATCGCGAATCGGCATTGTCCATTTCTTGGCGGCTTGCTCAATGGCTAGATACACCACTTTCATCGCTGATTGATCACTGGGAAACAACTTGCGGCGTTCGGTCGCTTTACGGATCACGCTATTCAACGACTCAATGGCATTGGTGGTGTAGATGACTTTGCGAATCGCATCGGGATACTCGAAGAAGGCGATTAAATTGAGCCAATGCCGACGCCAGGAGGCACTGATGCTCGGATACTGCTTATCCCATTGCTGGGCAAAGGCTTCCAGCTCCTGCTCGGCTTCCTCGACGGTAATCGATTGGTAGATAGCCTTGAGTCCGGCGGCCACGGCTTTACGATCTTTCCAACTGACGAACGCCAGTGAATTGCGCATCATATGCACAATACACAGTTGCACCTGAGTTTTCGGAAAGACCGCAGCAATAGCGTCTGGAAATCCCGTCAAACCATCGACACAGGCGATAAAGACGTCTTTAACGCCGCGATTTTTCAGCTCGGTCAGTACCGACAACCAAAACTTTGCCGCTTCGTTCTCGGACATCCACAGCCCCAACAGCTCTTTATGGCCGTGGCTATTCACCCCCAGCGCGACATAGACCGCTTTGTTGATGACGCGCTTGTCCTGGCGGATTTTGACCACGAGACAATCCAGGTATAAGATCGGATACACGGCATCCAAGGGCCGAGTCTGCCATTCGATGACCTTATCCAGCACCGCGTTAGTGACTTGCGATACCAAGGCGGGCGAAATGTCGGCCCCGTACAGTTCGGCAAAGGTGTCGACGATGTCGCGGGTGGTCATGCCCTTGGCGTACAACAGCAGGATTTGATCGTCAAACTTAGTCAAGCGTGTTTGATTTTTCTCGACAAACACCGGCTCGAAAGCGCCATTACGATCGCGGGGCGTGGCGATCTCGATTTCGCCATGATCGCCTTTCAAGGTTTTACGGTTATAGCCATTACGGCTATTGCCGGTGTTATAGCCGTCGGGGGCGTGCTTGCCATAACCCAGATGGGCATCCATTTCCGCATTCAGCGAGGCTTCTACGGTGATCTTTAATAATTCCCGACTTAGCTGGGCCAAGTCGCTGGGGGATTTTAGTCCGCGCCCTAAGGCTTGCATGGCTGAAATCAGGTTCGGGTCATTAATCAGGTCGCTCATTTTCTCTCCTTAAGATTGCCGTATTCTACGGCATTGAAAATAAGCGGTTACACGGATTAATTTACACCCTCGATGGTGCGCCTTATCATCACAGCAAAATAGTCAATGAATTTAAGTCGCTCCACTCAGATCGCCTTACGATTACGCCACTTCCTGCCTATTCTCCTGATTACAATCCCATTGAGAAGCTTTGGAAAAACACTAAACGTGACGCAACGCACTTGAAATATTTCAAAACCTTTGAAGACCTTCTTGATTCAGTCGTAAAAACGTTCAAATCGTATATGCAAGATGCGAGCAAAATTATCTGCGTTATGCAAAAAATGCGTGAGGACTTCGCTATTATCGGCTGATTTATTCGCTAGGTTGATTGGAAATTATTTATCTGAAAAACTATAGTCCGGCGGCGAAGACACCCGCGCAGTCTGAGACCAAGCCCGCTGCCCAGCCAGAATCTACAGCCGTCCCGGCCGCCGATGTACAAGCAGTGGATGTCAATACCCTTGAACTGGTGCGTCCCCGCTCGGTAGGGGTTGAACATATCGGTTTATGGGCTATGTGCCAGGTAGGGTTTCCCGAGCTGTTGCTTGAGCTGGGTATGTCTAGTCCGATACGGGCGGCGATCCTGGGCGTTATTATTGGGCGCATGGCGGCGCCGGGTTCGGAATTGGCCGCTCACCGTTGGTTGGGCCAGCAGAGCAGCCTGGGTGAATTGCTGGACGTCGATTTTGAGCGTATGCCCCTGATGACGCTGTATCGCGCCTCGGATGCGTTGATGAAGTACCGGGACATCATCGAGCGCACCTTGTTCAATCGGGTGCATGACCTGTTGGGCTTGAACATCACCGTAACCCTGTATGATCTGACCAATACCTACTTCGAAGGCACGGCCGCAGCCAACCCCAAAGCCAACAACGGCCGTTCCAAGGAAAAGCGTAGCGATTGCCCACTGGTGACCTTGGGTCGGGTGTTGGATGGTAGCGGCTTTGTGCGCCGCTCCGAAACCTTCGAAGGCAATGTCTCGGAAGGCAAGACTTTAGAGCGCATGCTCAACGGTCTGGGCGCACCGGCTGGCGCCTTGGTGGTCATGGATGCCGGCATCGCCACCGAGGCCAATCTGATCTGGCTAAGCGAACACGGCTACCGCTACCTGGTGGTCAGCCGCGAACGGGCCCGGCAATTTGAAGCGGAAACCGCCATCCCGATCGAAACCGCCGCCGGGGCGACGGTGCATATTCAACGCGTTGATGATCCGGACAACAAAGAGGTCCGGCTGTACTGCTATTCCGAGCAACGCGAGCAGAAAGAACAAGGTATCAATCGGCGTTTCTGCGAACGCTTCGAGGCCGGACTCAAGAACATCGCCGACGGCCTCGGCAAACCGCGCACCGAGAAACGTCTCGACAAACTCCACCAGCGCATTGGCCGGCTCAAGGAAAAAAGCAAAGGTGTCAGTCAGCATTACGACATTGAACTGCTGCCGGACGCGTCGGGTAAACAGGTGGTCGAATTGCGTTGGACCAAACAGCCGCAAGCCGGCACCCGGCTGGCACCCACCCCGGCGTCTATTGCCTGCGCAGCAACCAAACTGACTGGGACAGCGAGCGCCTGTGGCGCACCTATATCATGCTCACCGACCTGGAAGCTGTATTCCGTAGTTTCAAATCCGAACTCGGCCTGCGCCCGGTCTACCACCATAAAGAAATTCGCGTTAACGGCCACCTGTTCATCACCGTACTGGCTTATCAGTTCGTGCAAATTATTCGCAAACAGCTGCAAGAACACGACATCCAAGGCCGCTGGAGCAGTCTGCGGGAGATCCTTTCCGTGCAGCAGCGCGTCACAGCGTCCTTCCAACGTGCTGATGGCGGCGCCCTGCATATCCGCAAAGCCACACGTCCGGAAACGGAACTGGCGGCTATTTACCAAGCCCTGAATCTCGATCCTTTGCCGGGGGGTGTGCAAAAGACTTACGTTTGATCTAAACTCATCCACCTTACAAGCTTGTAGTGCCTTACGACGATTTTTTTGT